>CAMCZV010000001.1 GCA_945888455.1 Candidatus Finniella inopinata
CTTGGATTGACCATACATCCAACAGACAGCCCGATTACTTTGGCATTATCACAACGCAAACCAATCATTAATGCCTTTTCTGCCCTGTTAAAGGATTTGAATCAACAGAACACGACCATAATCAAGGCCAATCGCGCCAAAAAGTTGGCCAAACAGGAGGAGCTGCGGGCCAAAAAGAAGACGAAAAAAGCAGAGGAGAAGAATAAGGGACGTAACCGAAGACGCAGAATAGACACCTTGTCGATGCAAGGATAAGTTCCCCCACAGGGGAGAAGATGGCGTAACAACCCTCCCCCCCAGTGGGGGGCTGCATTGCTCAGGCTTTTCTAAACCATGCAAGCTCATGGTGGAGTTGGAAAAACCTTTGGCAGAACAAAAAGACATTGACCTTTGGCCCGTAGGGAGAGAGGGTGTTTCACCCAGTGGGGGGCTGCATTGCTCAGGCTTCTCTAAACCATGCAAGCTCATGGTTCCCCCCTGCAGGTACAAAACCGACTGGTCCACAGGGTTTCCCCCAAGCAGAAGATCGCGTAACGCCCCTACCCCACCCCCTATGATGCAATCGATTGAAGATCGACTTGACCTGCAACTTGACCTGCACTGTTGCAACTCTGAAGCCCTGGTTGCGCAGCACCGTGTTCAGCTGAAAGATTGATAAAATCATGATTGTTTTCCACACTGTCATAATGTTTTCTGCACAATGAAATGTATCGATCGTTGTCACCACAATCAATCTGATCTCCATCAATGACTTTGGTTCCAAATCCATCAAAACGCGCCGTCATAATAGCTTTTTTGCCACAAAAACAAATGGTTTTGATTTCTTGCAAATGATCAGCCCAAGCCAATAAATGACGGCTGCCCTCGAACAGTTCTCCTTGAAAATCTGTGCGCAAGCCGTACGTCAATACAGGAATATCCAAGCGATCCACAATGCGGCATAATTGGCGGACATGACGTTTAGATAAAAACTGAGCCTCGTCCACAAAAACACAAGATACGGTCTGCTTTGCCATTTCCGCCACCATAATGACCATTAAATCCGTATCATTTTTCAAAACAATGGGCACACGAGACAATCCAATACGCGACGTAATCACGGGATTCCATTGCTCAGCCACCACGGCCGGCAAAAAACACACGGTATGCATGCCGCGTTCTCGATAATTGAAATCCGATTGCAACAAAGTCGTTGTTTTTCCAGCATTCATGGCGGAAAAGTAAAAATACAGCTTGGACAAAACAGAGCACTCGCGTGTATGTTGATGGGTTATTATAGCGGACTGTATAGCCCATTGACCAGCAGGAATTTGCTTCTATTTTATATCACAATGATCCTTGCGGGAACAATTTATTGGCAAGAGATATGCCGCCCCACCCCTTTTTGTCTGATCAAAGCAAAGTCCCGAATTGTTTTTTACCCAAGACGTGCATATGAAAATGTGGAATAACCTGACCGCCATCCACCCGTGAATTGCAAACCAAACGGTATCCCGATTCTTTGATGTCCATGATGTCGATTACTTTGGCCACCACACATCGCCAATCCAGAATCTCAACATCCGGGGCACAAGAGAAAAAATCATCCGCTGCGATGTACTTTCCTTTTGGAATAATCAAAACATGAACCGGCGCCACAGGAAAAACATCATGAAAGGCCATGGTATGCTCTGTTTCCAGAATCAGACGACATTCCATTTGCCCCCGTATAATACGAGCAAAAATATTTTTAGTCTGATACTGCTTGAAAATGTCTGGGTTTTTCATGATGTCTCCTAGAACAGCTCTAGCGATATCTTATACTACTTGCCAAAACGCATCCATGATATCCTGGGGCGCCAATATTTTGAATGATTTTACCCTGAGTATGGAAAAAGCCACCCCATGGCCAGAAACGTGCTGTTCCACAGCAATGATTACTGGAATTCATGCTGGATGGAAAAGATGACCTGAGGAAGAAAACGGTCATGATTCTGGATCCATTCAAACGCCACAAGGGTCAGGCGACATTGATCAGCCAACCATCACCCACCCCCAACCACCTGAATCACCCTAGGTGCTTTCCCGCTGGAGCACAGGTGGCACCTTAATGTCCTTCCCCCGCCTCCATACCCACTCTATACGGCCACAGTTGGGTTGTTCACCCCAGGTTTTTTCCCTAAATCTCTGATGATGCGCAAATGCAATTCTTCTAACCGTTCTGCTGACAGTGGCGATGGCGCCCCCATCATTAAATCGCGCGCCTGCTGATTCAGTGGAAAAGGAATGACTTCTCTGATATTAGGCGTACCAGCCAACAGCATAACAATGCGGTCAATGCCTGGCGCACTGCCCCCATGGGGTGGAACACCGTATTGAAAAGCCTTGATCATGGCGCCAAATTGCTGATCCACATGCTCCTTACTGTACCCCGCAATTTCAAAAGCCTTATACATCACATCAGGTCGATGATTTCGAATGGCTCCACTGGACAACTCGATTCCATTGCATACGATATCGTATTGGTATGCCTTGATTTGCAACGGATCCTGATGCATCAAAGCATCCATTTCCCCTTGTGGCATAGAAAACGGATTGTGAGAGAAAATAATTTGTCCCGTAGCAATATCTTGCTCGTACATGGGGAAATCTGTAATCCAGCACAATTCAAAGGCCGATTCATCGATTAATCCTAATAATTGGCCCAAATGGGTGCGTAATTGCCCAGACAGGGTCGTGGCCGCATCCCGCATATCACACACAAAAAAGACCACCCCATCCATGGGAACGTGTGCTTTTAACACATCACAGGTTTCTGGCGTACAAAACTTGACCAAAGGCCCTTGTAACCCATCGGAACCGTGGCTGATGTACCCCAATCCTTTTGCCCCTTTTTCCATCACCCACCCTTCTAAATCCTTGAAGAACTTTCGCGATTGCTGCATGGCACCAGGTACCACAACGGCACGAATCACGCCGCCCTTTTCCACCATCGATTGAAAAATGCTGATGTGCACCTGATGGGTCATATCCCGAATGATCAGGGGGTTGCGTAAATCGGGCTTGTCTGTACCATACATCACCATGGCATCGGCATAGGGAATTCGGGGAAATGGGCCCTTGGTGACGGATGCTGTTGGCGCAAACTGTTCAAAGGTTTTTTGCAGCACTGGCTCGACCGCATTCCAGATGTCTTCTTGGCTGACAAAAGCCATTTCCAAGTCCAGCTGGTAAAATTCACCAGGCGAACGATCGGCACGCGATGATTCATCCCTGAAACACGGTGCGATTTGAAAATATTTATCAAAACCAGAGGCCATCAACAGCTGTTTAAATTGCTGGGGCGCCTGAGGCAGTGCATAAAATTCACCAGGATACAAACGACTAGGCACCACATAATCGCGGGCGCCTTCTGGACTGGGAGCCGTTAAAATCGGCGTTTGAATTTCTAAAAATCCCTGGGCAACCATCATGGCACGCATAAAGGCAATGATTTGACTGCGCATGATCATGGCCTGATGCATGACCGGACGACGCAAATCTAAAAAACGATAGGTTAAACGAATGTCTTCTGGATAATCCGCATCCGTATTGACAGGCAGCGGCAGGGCATTGGCCCGTGATAATACAGTCAAGGTACGCACCACCACCTCAATATCGCCCGTATCCAATCCCGGATTGCGGGTGTTTTCTGATCTGGCCATGACGGAACCGCTCATCTGCACCACCGTTTCCACGCTTAATGATTCGGCCAGATTCCACTGAGGGTGGCCTTCCTCTAGCACACACTGAATCATGCCGTAATGATCGCGAATATCCAGAAAAATCAATCCCCCATGGTCGCGCTTGCGGTGCACCCATCCGCACACTTTAACTTCTTGATTTAAATGATTCAGGCGTAATGCCCCACAATGATGGGTGCGATAGGCTGTATGCTGAGAAACATGCACCCCATTAAGGGCCTCTGCCGTGATCTGATCACAGCCTCTCTGTGGTTCTGGTGATGGTGCATGGTTGGTGTGACCGTGTGTCATGAAGAATGATCCTGTTATGGCATCATAAAGTTCGTAAAACCATGATCTCAGAAAACAGCATCATCGGTCAATGTGGCACCCCCAACAGCATGATCCCATTCAAAAAAATGGTGGGGGTACACCCACCTCCCCCGTCATCATTCCACATCTAAAAAGCTGCGTAACTTTTTCGATCTCACAGGATGTTTTAATTTTCGCAATGCTTTGGACTCGATTTGTCGAATACGCTCTCTCGTCACCTGAAAACTCTTTCCGACCTCTTCCAGCGTATTTTCACTGCGTGTACCGATCCCAAATCGCATGCGCAACACCCGCTCTTCACGCGCGGTTAACGAGGATAAGACCTCGGTTACCACCCCTTTTAAATCGCTCAATATGGCGGCATTAATGGGCGAAACAGCATTTTCATCTTTTAAAAAGTCCACGATATGGCTGTCATCCTCATCACCCACAGGGGTGGCCAAGCTGATGGGCTCTTTGGCAATTTTCAAAATCTTTTTGATTTTTTCTGCCGGTATACCCATTTTAACAGACAATTCTTCTGGTGTGGGCTCTTGACCCGTTTCATGAACCAATTGTCGAGACACACGCACCAATTTATTGATGGTTTCAATCATGTGCACAGGAATGCGAATGGTTCGCCCCTGATCCGCAATGGATCGCGTAATGGCTTGACGAATCCACCATGTGGCATAGGTAGAAAATTTGTATCCGCGTTGATACTCAAACTTATCCACCGCCTTCATCAATCCGATATTGCCTTCCTGAATCAAGTCCAGAAACTGCAATCCTCTGTTGGTGTATTTCTTTGCAATGGAAATAACCAGACGTAAATTGGCACCGATCATTTCTTTTTTTGCATGCTCGGCCTCTTCTTCTCCGATCTGAACATCGCGAATGACTTTACGCAACTGATCCAATGGCATGGAAACCGTATCGGAAATATGCTGAATTTCAATGGACACCGCTGACAAAGTATCATGGTGCCGTTCAAAAAAGGTCTTCCAACTGGCCGACAATGAGGTGTCTTTACTTAGGGTTTCCAACCACTTAATGGGATTGCTGGGCGTATAGCGATCCAAAAAGTCTTTACGTCGCACACCACAGGATTCTGCCAGCTTTAACATTTGCGAATCCAGCTTTAACAAATCTTTTTGGAAAGAGCATATTCGCGCGATCAATTCCTTGACCCGCTGGGGTTGCAGGCGCAATTCCTTGAACAAATGAAACAATTCTTGGCGATTATCATCGTTTAATTCTCTGCCCAATGCTAAAAAAGCATCCAGGCGCTCTATAAATACATCAGGGTTAACCACTTCTTCCATAATCTCTTCTTCTGATGCATCGGAACCGGCAGAGGGCATATCGGTAAGCGGGGGCTCTTTTTCCAAATCCACCAAACCAGCCTCGTCATATTTTTCGGAAAACCCTTTATCTTCTTCCAAATCAAACAATGCTTTTAACAGCATGCTGCCCGCCGTAACGTCATCACGCCATTGGCCCAATTTTTCAAACGTTAAGGGACAACAACACAGCGCCACAATGATTTTTTCCCGCCCCCTCTCAATGCGTTGCGCAATCTGAATTTCTCCGTTTCTTGACAACAGAGAAATGGTTCCGATTTCCTTTAAATACAATCGCACAGGATCGTCAATGCGTGACCATTCTTCTTCCATAGACTCTTCCTGAGAGTCAGCGGGATCAATGGAAAAAAAGCCTTGACCATCAGAGTCGGGAATATCATCCTCGACCAGAGAAATGCCCGCATCCGACAAAGAATCCGTGACAAAGTCCAAAACATCTTGATTGATGTGACGAATCGCAAAGGCTCTGCACACATTGTTGTGGGTCACAAACCCTTGTTCTTTTCCCTTTTCAATCAAACGCGCCATGGCTTTTTTAACGAATTTATGATTTTGAAAATCATCGTCATCGGCCCAGTTTTTCCTTGATCCCGCATCCGAAAGCCCTTCATCCTCTTCCCGTTCTATCAAATCTGTTGCTTTTGTCATGTAACCTCCTAAAATTCTCTGAGATTTTTCAAACGTTCCCATGTGCCTGGCACCTGCATCAATTCTTTTTTCAATGCGACCAATTCTGAATTTTGATACAATTGGGTTTGATAGCGATTAAAAAGATCTTGCCAATAGGTTTCAAAACACGCCGTATCTCCTGGAATATGCAAAGAAACCGCTGAAATTTGTTTCTGCCAATCTGGACCAAGAAATTCTTGTAATGGTGAAAAACAAGCCCCTTCCTCCCATGATACCAAATAATTGCGTACATGTAACCACGCACTTTCCCCAGGAAAGGCCATGGCCGATAATGATTCTCTGACACGATCAATCAAAAAAGGCTTTAACACCAATAATCCCAACAAGATTTTTTGATGCAAAACCACCCCCGGTGCCACGGGAACAACAGAATGTGGGGACTGTTTACGATTTTGATAAAAGAAATCCTTGTACAAACGTCGAATATACAAATGCTCGATGCTGGCAACCCACCCTTCCCACTGCTCCACAGCCTCTGCTTTGCGCTCTGGCGTCATGGGCTTTGAAAATAAATGAGACCATAAAAATTGACTCAACGGCACGGCCTGATTCACCACTTTTTCTAATGCTCCTTGACCATGGGTTTGAATCAACGCGTGAGGATCCAATTCTGGCGGCATGGTGGCAAATTTTAAACTAAATCCAGGCTTGATCAGGGGCAATGCCATGATGGCCATTTTTAATGCGGCTTTTTGCCCCGCCACATCCGGATCAAAGCACACCACGGGCTCTGGACACTGTTTCCAGACCAATGCCAGTTGGGCTGTGGTTAAGGCCGTACCCAACGGGGCGACGGCACCATAAAATCGTGCAGCCGCAATGACATCCAAATACCCCTCCACCACCAATACGGGGCGTCCCACAGGGATCACCAAGGATCGATACAAACATTGTCCCTTGATAAACAGGGGCGTTTCTGGCGAGTTCATATATTTTGGCTGCTCATTGCCCAATGCCCTGCCTCCAAAAGCCA
Organism: Candidatus Finniella inopinata; assembly: GCA_945888455.1. Classification (GTDB taxonomy): domain Bacteria; phylum Pseudomonadota; class Alphaproteobacteria; order Holosporales; family Holosporaceae. The sequence continues at coordinate 7,041 of CAMCZV010000001.1, forward strand.
TGACTTTGCCCGCTGCAGTGATAATGGGAAACATAACCCGATTGCGAAATCGATCGAAACAATCGCCCGTTTCTGAACGCTGCATAATCAAGCCTGCTTTTTCCATGCACGGCGAAGAAAAGCCCAAATGATGGCCATGACTCATCAATCCGTATGCGGGGGCCCACCCAATGCGAAATCGTCGAATTTCCTCTGGGGTGATGCCCCTTTTGTTCAAATAATCCAGCGCCGTTTGGTTGCTGTTCAACTGATCTTGAAACCATTGACACGCCATTTCCATAGCCCGCCACATTTCCTTTACGGCATAATCTTGTATCGTGCTCTCGTTGGTTTCTTTGGGCAATTCCATGCCAATAGAACCAGCCAAGCTGATGACGGCATCGGTAAAAGATGCGCGCGTATGTTGACGAATAAAATCAATGACATCGCCACGTGCCCCACACCCAAAACAATGGTACGTGCCTCGCGATGGATTAATGCTGAACGAGGGCGTCTTTTCCCCATGGAACGGACACAACCCCATCATCATCTGTCCTTTTCGCAACAAACGCACGTGCTTGCTGACCACGTCAGTTAACGAAACCCGTTGGCGCAGTGTGGCAATAAAGGCATCAGAAAATTTCATTGCGGGGCTGGAATCCATAGATTGTTGTATTTTTATTGTACCACAAAACCATTGAACTCATCGTTAACCTGTGTGAAAATTGACCCTCTGATAGGGCGGACCAGTTGGTGTGTCAGGGCAGTTTTACCCATCTCCCTTATCGCACTGACCGTACATTCTTCCCCACTTTATCTTCCTTGCGCGATTTTCTCAGTTTATTTTTCGCTTTTCTTAATTGTGGTCTCTTTACATACTTCTCTAACCCTCTAGTGAACTTTTTCACAGCACTCGGTCCACAAGCCACCACTTCTTCTATCAATTTTTGATTAAATAAACATTGCGCCTGCCAGTGCGCCTGCTCTTTTGTTGCAATGGATAAACCAGGATTCTCGATATTCTCGCCATTTTGCTTGATTTCTTTTTCTATTTCCTTAATCTTTTTACTAAAAATGCGATTCTGCTTAATGTATTTTTCTAATAACAACGTGTGCGTATCCCTCTTCTCATCCCGAACCATCCTTGCCCTAACGGCAATCGCCTCCTCATTCGACACATGCAGATCATCATCCATGGCCCACAAGAAACCCCCTGATCATACCGCAGCCCGTCACCACAATGCCAAAAACCCCTGCCAGAAAAAGGCGCCATTACGAAATGCCTGCCCTGCATTCACAAGAAAAAAACCAAATAGAATCAACCATTTTTTAGCTTTTTTTTGGCACAATAGAGCATAATTTATTGTTGTAAAATCAATCATGACAGACATTTTATTCAAAACACTTGCAACAATTTCCAGTTTTTTCAAAATCGTTTTGCGCCCAAACATCGGACCGCTGATCCAATGCAAACCATTCTATTTAACCCTATTGGGGATGATGGGGATTCTATCCATGGGGTTGTGTCCCATTAATGAACGTCATGTGGCCCATCATTGGATTCAAAACACCCACAAAGGCATCGGAATTCCCACAGAAACTTTGTCCTTTTCCCAGCACTGCGCCCTGTTGCAACAGCATCACCGCAACTGTTTCATGCCTCTGCGGGAACGCGGTTTATGCAATCCTTTTTCCGAATTGACGATGATTAAAAGCTTACACACCATACGCTCTGGCACGCTGTAAATCTGCTGGCGTATCCACACTGATAAACGTCTCTTTCCCCAATAAAACCCCTGCGATAAAGATGTTGCGATCCATCATCCGCAATTGCTCCAAGGACTCGCTCTGCTCTCTTTGGGTTTGTGGCCATTGCGAAAATTGTTTTAATACAGACCGCCGAAAAGCATATACCCCTAAATGGGTATAATCCGATTCCCAATCATGGCGTGTAAAATCAATGCACTGCATCCAGGATTGCCCATCTTGATCCAGCATCGTCTGAGCACGCACATGGACGGCCCCTGCCACACTGGGGTCTTTTGGTTGAATAAAGGTGGTCATATCCACACAAGGCATGGAAAAAGGATGTAAAATCGAACCCAAAACCGATGATGGAAAATGGGGTAAATCGCCCTGAACATTGATCACGTGGGTGTATTGCCCTTGGGGATCAAAAAGATCGATGCCTTGGGCCAAACGGTCTGATCCAGTGGCATGATTTTGAGTCATCACGGCATGCCCGCCCACCGATGTAATGGTGTAGGCAATGTCTTCATGATCGCAGACCACCACCACAGGGGCCACATGGGCAGCGCATGCTCGCCTCCACACATGAACGATCATGGGTTCTGTACCAATCATGGCCATGGGTTTGTTTGGCAAACGAACAGAATTCATGCGCGATGGAATCATGATAATCGGACGAATAGGGGGCATCATAAAGGCATCTGTATGGTTTATATTACATTAAAATATACTATACCCCATGATGGGCTGTGAATACCTTTTATTTCCAAACAAATCCATCTGATTGATTAGATCTGACCTGGCGTATGCATGCTCACCTGACATCAGGACCAATAGCCTGCACACCATAGAAATCCTGACCTCAGGACCGATTAGGCAGGGCCGACAATGAAAAATCTTGATAGGATAAGGATTTCGTAACGCGATCGATTTCAGACAACGCCGCCAACATTTTCCCCACATGGGCCAATGGTACCATATTGGGACCATCACTGGGCGCGGCATCTGGATTGGGATGGGTTTCCAAAAACAATCCTGCAATGCCAACGGCTGTGGCTGCCCGAGCCAACAGCTCTACACACTCTCTGTCACCGCCGCTGCTGATTCCTTTTCCTCCAGGCCTTTGGACCGAATGGGTGGCATCAAAAATAACGGGATACCCATTTTTACCCATGATGGCCAAGCCACGCATATCGTTGACCAGCAAATGATACCCAAATGTGGTGCCACGTTCGCACATCATAACTTTGCTATTCCCTGCGGATACGGCTTTTTCCACCACGGTGTGCATTTCCTCTGGGGACAGAAATTGACCTTTTTTGATGTTCAACGTCTTTCCCGTTTTTGCAGCAGCCACAATCAAGTCCGTTTGTCGGCATAAAAAAGCAGGAATTTGCAAAATATCCGCCACTTCGGCCACCGCCGCACACTGCTCGGGGGTGTGCACATCCGTAATGACTGGACAGCCATAGGTTTCCTTGATTTCCAGGAAAATGGCCCGTGCGGCCTCCCACCCGATGCCACGAACCCCATGGATGCTGGTGCGATTGGCCTTGTCAAAAGAGGCTTTGAATACATACGGTATGCCCAACTTTCCACACTCTGAAACCATGGTATGGGCAATGTGCATGGCCATATCTCGACTTTCTATGGAACACGGGCCCGCCATGACCCCCAAGGGCAAGTGGTTTCCAAATACCACCGATGGCGAAACAGAAACATTGCGAACAACAAGGCCACTTTTTAATACGACTGACATGACACCTCCTATGATTTCAGATGGTTAAAAACGGATTTTTACGTTTACGATTAAATCCTCACCATTCGTACGATGCGTTAGGACGCTTTTTTCACGCGATCTTTGCCCTTTTTCTTTGTTTTCGCACTCTGCTTTGGCCCACTTTTCAATGGCTTCTTTTTGGATTCTGCAACGGAACCTGATTTCAAGGGTACAGCAGGGGAAACCGCAACGCTGTTTACACCAGATGCTGTCTTGCCAGCAAGATCCACAGAAGATCCTTGTTCTGATTTGGATTGTTGATCATTTTTCTGCTCATTTGCCGCCACGGGGACTGGTTTTTCCTCCACAACGGGTAATGCATCCGATGGCTTGGTTGGGGCTGCTTCGCTTTTACCGATGGCTTCTGACTCAATTTTTGAGTCTTCTTTGATCAAAATGGCCATACCCAGACAGTCGGCAAAGAAAATGGCCGCCAAAACAGCCGTCACCCGAGTCAAAGGGTTTTTTCCACTGCGTGCCCCTGGCAACCCACCACTTCCTCCACCTGCGCCAGCATCTTCTCCGCGCTGGATCAAAATGACACCAATCAAAACCAAAGTGACTAATAAATGAAAAACCAACAGAAAATTACGCAGCATACTTAGCCCTTGGCTTTTTTACAAGATTATCCCAAGCATGCATTGTTGTAAAGTTTTTTCAATTTCATCCCCCCACCCTGTGGATCATCATTTCTCTCCACAACGTCTGATCACACAGCCCTGCATCGTCTTGCTGGTTTATACTGATAAAATCCAAAGATACGGAAATATACTGTTCTGGCATCCATGGCCCCAAACGATCTGGCCATTCTATGATACAGACATCGGTCCTGATGGTTTCGTTCAACCCAAGGGGTGCCATATCTGAAAACACCTCTATGCGATACAAATCCACATGCCAAATGGTTCCTTGGATGCCCGAGTACGCAATCATAATGGGAAAAGATGGGCTGGGAATATGGACCACATTCGGAATCAAAATGCGCAACAGGGCTCTGGCAAAGGTGCTCTTTCCCACCCCCATAGGGCCAAACAGCAACACAGGACACCCTGGGCGAATGGCTTTGGCGACGTGTTCAGCACAGCGAGAAATATCGCTTTCATGCACGCACAAGGACTGCATGGGGGAATCCTATAGATTTTCTTTGTCTATTATGGTATCCTTTTAAAACAAGAATCGCATAGGTATTTTTTATGAAAAAAGGCATTCACCCGAACTATCACCAGATTACTGTTGTGATGACCAATGGCTCAACATTTCAAACGCGCTCTACTTGGGGAAAACCAGGCGACAGATTGCAACTGGAAGTTGACCCAACCTGTCACATTGCCTGGACAAAAGAGCAACACTTTGTAGAAAAAGGTCGCTTGGCACGCTTTAATCAGCGCTTTCAAATGGGCAAATTTACCGTTGCGCAAAACAGCGAATCCAAAGCATAAATCTGATACAGGATGGGGCAACATTTCCTTTGCCCATCCTGAAAAACATCTGGCTGTGCTCCATTTCCCCATACATTTTTATGGGTTCGCGACCTAACTGATCAGGTCTAAAACCCAAACATACCATTTCAATTCTACTTTTCCCAGCATGGTTAAAACCAGGCATAATTGGGCCCCTTCTATGATGGAATATTTGAAATAATTGGCACATTTTTCGGGAACAGACAAATCCCATGCTCTCCACATGCTCCATTGAGAAAAAATCATAAATAGCACCACGACATAGGCCAACCATTCTGCTGGCCTCCCCCCAAAGGAACTGGAACCTGCCCACAACAACAAAACCAGCAGCAAGGCAAATCGCACCCCCATCAACAGTCCCAATACTTTGTATCCTTGTTTTGGCCCCATTTTTAATGCCAAGGAATGGATGCCTGCTGGGCCATCATCCTCAATATCTTGAAAGGCATAAAGGGTATCATACGACACAGTCCAAATAACGCCATAGGCATACAAAACCCACAACCCTGGGGAAAACGCCTGACCTGTGATGCACGCAGGCATCCACACGGCCAAATTGAAAATCAGACCCAGCAGAATTTGGGGATAATACGTAAAGCGTTTACACCACGGGTAAATCAGTGTCCCCATCAAACCCAATCCGGAAATCAGCACACAGGAAAAGGGCAAAAAATATGAAAAAACCCCGACCCCTGTGATGAAAAATACGGTCACAATGGCCAGCATGGTCCACGATGGTGGTTGGGCAACCAATGGGCGTTTTTTTGTTCGCACCACCTTTGCATCCAAGGATCGATCAATCCAATCATTATAAAAACAACCCAAACTGCGCGCCCATATGGCACCAGCGGTGATCCACAACGCCACAGAATAAGGCCCCCCACACCAAAGAAACCCCCAGTATCCAGGGATAACCAATAAAATCCACCCCACAGGGGAACCCAGCCTCATGACATCAAAAGCCAAGGGCACCATATCGCCGATGGCTTTGATTCTTTTAAATTGCTCCACACCCAAGGCCAAAATTTTTGCAACATATTTGATTAAAGCCAGCATACCTGAACCTGCTGTATGAACTGGGTTTATTCATACCATACAACCTGGACGGATCCTAGATGGGTTCTTGCTGCACCTGATCCGATTCTCGAAAAAGAGAACCGTGGGATGGGGATTAAAAGGTATTTTTTATAGGTATGGTGGGTGATACTGGGATTGAACCAGTGACCCCTGCCGTGTGAAAGCAGTGCTCTGCCGCTGAGCTAATCACCCCCTGATTACAGTGTGCTGTGGTTTTTCACAACCGTCAAGACAATTTTAACCCGCTGCATACAGAATAGGTGTTAAATCTGCATATCTAGGCATCATTACAAATAATATCGCACCAGAAATCCATTTGTGATATGATGTTAAGGATTTTTCTCGACAATTTCAGATTATGGCCAAATCTCCATTGTTCCCCGAAAAAAAGCTGGAAAAACCGGCTATTTCACCCATGACACTGTGGTTAACGGATTTTTTAGACCATGTGGATCTGGCCCTTTTTATGTCCCTATCCCCCCTGTGGTACATCATTTTGTTTCCAGAGTCCTGGACGCTTGCAGAAAAAACCCAATGGTTTCACAGTTTTAAGTTTTTAATATCGGTCCTGGTTTATCCTCTGGGCGCCTTTGTATTTTCCAGCATTGCTCAGATAAAGTCTCCGGTTACGGCATTGCGTTGGTCGGTATGGGGATTTTCCCTTTGCACCATGGCTATGGGGCTGATTCCGGCACCATGGCCCTTTTTTGGGCTGTACCTGATGGCGGCATGTCGTTTTTTACAATGTTTTTTTGCCCGCGGCGATCGCACCATCGGCCCCATTTATTTAATGGCGCACACCCCCAATGCCACAGCTCTGGATCGGGCAGTGATTTACGATGTGGTTTTAATTTCTGGACAATGGGTGGCACAAATGATTGCGTACGCCTTGCTGATCGCAAATGATGTGTTTTTATGGCGAATTCCTTTTATTGTTGCCGGAATTGTGGGTTGTTTTTGCGCCTATTTTCGATGCAAAAATACAGAAAAAACCAATGCCAGCCCCCCTCTCACCCCGACCTTGACCTTGCTCATGGACCAACGCCCATCTTGGAAATGGTTTGCGGCTTTGGCCTGCATGACAGGGCCTTCTTATTTATTTTACGATCTCTGTTTTTATCTGATGACAGATTTTGTGCCCATGGTGACATCCCTGCCCTTTGCCTCTTTGGCGGGCCAAAAAATGTATCTGTCACCATTAGATATTGGAGTCCTTTTTGCCTCTTACTTTACTTTAAAGCGCTTTGATCTGACGGCACACCGGTTGCTGTCCATCATGTCGGGAATAGGCGTCATTGGCATCAGCATTTTAATCCCCATGTTTTCTGCCCTATCCCTGTATCACAATCTGTTTTATGTTGGATTTTTTCGATGCGTTTTAATTACTCTTGGTGTGCCGTACGCATTGTGCCTGTTTGTTTTGTTGCGACAAGCCATTGCATCCAGCTCTAAACCCTATTTATTTATACCGCTGGCCCAATTGATCGGCACCATTTTTTTGGGCCACAGCAACTGCATGATCAGCTTTAAATTATACGCTCTATTCCCTTATGCCGGTACAGCTGGTGTGTATGGTTCCTTGTTGTGCCTGTTATCCCTGTGGGGAAATCGCTGGTTTAAACGCTGTGTGATACCCACCCTGCCCCCATCATAAAAGGATACGCATGCCGTCATAGGCTGGAATAATATGCTGGGGTAATTTTGCACACAATGTGTCGTAATCCATCTCTGTGCCCATATGAATCAGGACGGCTTTTTTGGGTTTTAAACGATCAATCCAATCCATGGTAATGTCCCAATGGGCGTGGGTACCTTTTGGATGCATCCCCATGCAATCGACAAACCACACGTCCAAATCGGATAAACACGCCATGGCATAATCATCGAGCGCTTTTGCATCCGTAGAATAGGCCCAATTGGAAAAACGAAACCCCAAACTGGTGCTGTACCCGTGATCTTGTGCAAAAGGTTTGACATGGGCATTGGCTGCAAAAAATGAATCTGTGATTAATCGTGGGGATAAAAATGGCGCATACGGAAGGTTTTCCCCCGAATCACAGGCATAAGGATAACGAATATGAATAATATCCCACGTGGTTTGATCCATCAACACTGGAATGGGACGGTCTTGGGCTACGGCAAAAGGCTTTAAATCATCCAATCCACCAATGTGATCAAAATGGGCATGGGTTAAAATCACACCATCAATACGATCAATTTTTTCTCGTAAAGCCTGTTGTCGAAAATCTGGCGTCACATCAATCAGCCAATTTTCTTGACCAAATCGCACCAAGGCGCCACAGCGTGTGCGTCTGTTTTTATGGCACTCTGGATCACAGTCCCCCCACTGATGGCCCACCAAGGGTACGCCAGCCGATGATCCGCACCCCAAAATACACAGTTCTGTTGCTGAAATCATGGCGTACACCTGTTCCAAAAAAGTACAATAAGTATGAATACGATGCTGATCAATATCAATCATAACCCTTGGAACAGATGATTCCCCATTGATGCATCAGGCACAATGATATGTCCGCCTGGACACACCTAATCTTTTGTTTCTTGCGACCTATTGTCCTGGTAAAAAGGGTCATTTTGATGTATAATTTGCTTTATTTATATCGCATTTTTCATGTCGCTTTCTGGACCCCATCCCTCTGCATCGTCTGTATCGGCCATCCAATCTCGAACAGGAAAAGTCTGGATCCATCCCCAAGATTGCGAACGAACCATCCTCTTTTTGAAACAAAAGTACGATATTTCTGATATGGCGGCACGTTTAGCCTATCACCGTTTGAATTCCTTGGACGAAGCCGACGAAATATTTTCGCCCTATTTGCGCAATCAATTGCCTGATCCGTCTTTTTTACCGGATGCAGAGCTGGCCTTTGAACATACTTTTGCCAGCCTGTTGGATAAAAAACCCGTAGGGGTTTGGGGCGATTATGATGTGGATGGGGCGTGCTCTGCGGCATTATTGGTGAAATATTTTCGGGCACTGGATATTCCCGTTTCACCCTATATACCCGATCGATTTCAAGAAGGATACGGCCCCAATGCGGCTGGATTATTATCCATGAAGGATCAAGATATCGATACGGTATTTATTGTGGATTGTGGCACCACGGCGTTCCAGCCGCTGGCGGCAGCAAAAGAATATGGCCTAACCGTCATCATCATCGACCACCATCGTGTGGCCCCAGAACGCCCCGTCTGTCATGCCCTGATTAATCCAAAACGCGCGGATTATACAGGCCCATTGTTGTTACAGCAATTGTGTGCCGGTGGTCTGGTGTTTTTATTTCTGGTGGGCCTAAGCCGTTATTTACGCGATCAAAATTATTTCGATCAAAATGGCATCAGCGAGCCCGATTTGTACGGTTTTTTAGATCTTGTGGCACTAAGCACCATTTGCGATATGATGCCGTTGCGTCACATCAATCGTGCTTTTGTGAAACAGGGCTTAAAAGTGATGCGAAAACGCCACAATGTGGGTCTGACCTGTTTAATGGATGCTTCTCGGATCAAGGGTGTGCCCAGCCCCATTCATTTGGGTTATACCATTGGCCCACGTATTAATGCCGGTGGTCGCATTGGTGATGCCTCTTTGGGGGTACGTTTATTATCGTGCGAAGATAAACCAGCGGCCATTCAAATGGCACAAGAGCTAAACCAACTGAACCAAGAGCGCCAAGCCATTGAACGCACCACCTTGGAACAAGCGATGCAACAGGCGCAAATGCAAACGGATAAGCCCTATATTTTTGTGTTCGGCGATCATTGGCACGAAGGGGTTTTGGGTATTATGGCCAGCCATGTCAAAGAGGCATTCTTTAAGCCATCTTTTGTACTTACGGCAAAAGGATCCTGGTTAAAAGGGTCGGTTCGATCCATTCCAGGTGTGGATATTGCCGATTTAATTCATCGGGCCTGCCAAAACAATCTGTTGGTGACAGGTGGTGGTCACCCCATGGCTGGGGGGTTAACGGTAGAGCGAGAAAAATTAGATGAATTACTGGCTTTTATTGATCAGTTTTTTCAAGAATGCGAGAGCGCTCCAGAATCACCAACCATCCCCATTGATATGGCCATTACTTTTGAACAACTGCGTGCACCAGAATTTTTCAATGCGCTGGATTATGTTGGTCCCTTTGGTGCCGACTATCCTCAACCCAAATTTTTGGCCTCTAATTTACTCTTAGAGCACGTAAAACCATTTGGTTATAATCATTTACGCATGTACGGCATTCAACCCAACGGACAATCGCACGCCATGGTCTTTTTTCGTCAAGCCGAAAAAGAAATTGGTCAATGGTTACTGTCTAAACCTTCTCACCGGGTGGATTGCTTATTAACCATCCAATCGGAATACCGATGGGGGTATCAACGCGCCATGCTGATCATAGAGGATATCGCCACATGCTGACCCCTTTACACCCCGGATTTTCCGAAGCCACCCCCCCTAGTCAACCTATGATTGTGGGAAAAGTGCTAACCACCCATGGTGTACGTGGCCAGATCAAGGTTCACAGTTTTATGCAAAATCCATGGGATTTGGGAAACACCAGTCCTTTTTGGATCAATAATCAGCATTTTACGCAATGGAGTCACTTTAAACCCATTGGAAAACCTGGTGTTTTCTTGGCCAGCTTGGCCAATATTATAAGCCTGAATCAGGCTGAAACCTTTCGTCACGCCCACATCATCATTGATCGATCTCAATTGCCAGATGTGGAAGGAGAAATTTATTACAAAGATTTAGAAGGAAAAGCAGTGGTGGATTGTCATGGCACCCCCATGGGCCAGGTTGTCCACGTCCATGATTTTGGTGCCGGCCCCATCTTGGAATTATCAGAAACAGGGTTGATGATTTCCTTTTATGCCATTGTTGATGCCGGTTCCGATGTTTTGCACTTAAAATCTACCCTTGAAACGTTTCTATAGGGGGGTAGCATGGCATGGGGTCACATTATCCGGTTTTGAATCCCCCATTAAAGACTGGCCTTAAATACGTGTGGGCATCAAGACATAATTGACCGTGAGATCAGATGGATCTTGGAACAACGCAGGGGAAAGCCCATCCTTGAACAACATCACAATGTTTTCTCCTTTGATGTGCTGGCAAATATCCAAAACATATTTCGGGTTTAATCCCAAAATCAATTCTGCACCAGAATACGCCACGGACAGGGTTTCCTGGGCAGAGCCATACTGTTGGCTGTGGGCGGACAAGGTCAAGGTATTGTCAGAAAAAACCAACTTGATGACCCGTTGTCGTTCTGAACTCACCATCCCCACACGCGCCATGGCATGCTCTAAATCTTTGACTTCCATTTCAATGCGATGCGGGTGCCCCTCTGGGATGGCTTGCTGATAGTCTGGAAATTGGCCCTCTAGCAATCGTGATGAAAAATGACCATGGGCAAAAGAAACCATCATTTGCTGATTGGAAAAGGACACGTCTATTTCAGCAGCCGATTCGGTCAACAATTTACACAGTTCAGAAATGGCTTTACGCCCCACAATTACATTGGGTGCTCCTATTAAATCCGCCGCTGGAATGGGTAAACACCCTAGTGCCAATCGATGGGCATCGGTAGCCACCGCACGCCAGGTGTCCCCACAGGGATGAAAATAAATCCCGTTTAATGAATAGCGTGCTTCTTCGTTCGACATGGCAAAGCGTGTATCATCAATGATTTTCTTGAAACTGCTGGCCTGTATTTTTAAGGAAAAAGGCAAGGTTTTAGGATGAATTTGAGGAAAATCTATGGCACTTAATGTGGGAACATTAAATTCGATGGTTCCACTGGCCACACGAATAACCCCATCGGGCAACGTATTCAGAACAATTTGTCCTTCGGGTAATTTTCGAACAATATCGTGTAACAAATGGACAGGAACCGTAATAACCCCTGACTGATGCACTGTGGCAGGAATGACTTCCACCAAACTCATTTCCAAATCCGTCCCCATCAAGGATAGGCTGTCACCCACAGCTTCCAGCAAAACATGGGTTAAAATGGGGGTACTCCCGCGGCGTTCGATGACACTTTGCTGGTGACCCAATACTTTTAGAAAACGACTTTTTTCAACACAAACATGCATGATTGCCCCGTGATTAACGGGTTGATCAACAGAGCCCCCCCTTTCTGGATCAAGATAGTCCGAAAAACCAGCTGTATTTTCCAATCCTGATGGTTCAGAATTTCTGTGCGCAATCATCGATGTATTCAAAGGGGAGTCCATAGGGTGTGTTCCTAAAAAGGGTTACAAAATAAAAAATGATAAAAACAACATGGTCATTTTATCTATTTTACAGATCATAAAGCAAGCGGAAAAGGATTGGCCAATTTTATACAGATCTGTTCTCCAAAAAATTACGCAACAGACCCACATCTTCTGCCACGGCAGGATCTTTTTCCAACAAATCCTCGATTGTGGAAATGGCATGCATTACGGTGGTGTGGTCACGCCCTCCAAAATGTCGACCAATGGCAGGCAGTGAAATGGTGGTCATGGATTTAATCAAAAACATGGCAATTTGTCTGGGTCGGGTTACGGATCGAGACCGTTTGGCCGAATGTAAATCCGTTAATCGAATGTGGAAATATTCACACACCCGTTTTTCAATGTCTTGAATGTTGACACTCTTTAACGGTGGACGCAGCACATCCTTTAATACATTCTGCACCAAATCCAAAGACAGACTGCGCCCGACCAACGTACTGTGTGCCATGACACGGGTTAATGCGCCTTCCAGCTCTCGCACACTGGAGGAAATATTTTCGGCTAAAAACTCTAATATTTCTAGGGGAAAATCGATGGGCTGCAAGGCCGCTTTGCTCTGTAAAATACCCAAACGCAATTCATAATTGGTGGGATGCAAATCTGCGGCCAATCCCCATCCCAATCGCGATTTAATCCGTTCTGGTAATCCCTCAATATCTGATGGCGATTTATCAGCCGAAATCACCACCTGTCGTTGGGCATCTACCAAAGCATTAAACGTATGGAAAAACTCTTCCTGAGTGGACTCCTTGCCGCTGATAAATTGCACATCATCAATCATCAACACATGCACAGATCGAAACCGTTCTTTAAACGCCATAATATTTTTGAATCGCAACGCCCGAATAAAATAATACATGAATTTTTCAGCCGACAAATACAACACCTTTTTTCGTCCCTGAGAACGTTGCACAATGGTGTGGGCAATGGCGTGCATTAAATGGGTTTTTCCATGCCCCACAGGTCCATATAAAAACAATGGATTATACTTGGTTTCATCCGATTCAGCCACACAGCGTGCCGCAGAATAGGCAAATTCATTGGGCTTTCCCACCACAAATTGATCAAAAGTAAACCGTGGATCTAATGGAGCCGTAGGAATATCGTTTTCATCATCCATCGGGGTGGTATGGGGAAACTCTGGTGAACAATCCAGCTCTTTTTCTACATCTGTTACCAAAGGATTCAAAACCTGGAACAAAACCACATCTTGGCACCCAGAAATTTCTCGGCACAATACTGTTTTGATGGTATCCAAATAATGGCATTCTATCCAATCTTTGACAAATCGAGATTGGGTAGATATGACAAAAACACCATCATCAAAGGCTGTATTTTCCAGTTGGCGGAACCAATCATGGTATACGGTTTGTCCAAAATGTTCGGTTAAAACCGCTTTCCATGATCGTTTTTCTGGTGTTGGCGCAAGAGCATTTCCCACAGCAAATATCCTCCATGGAGGTGCTCCCCCCAGCAAAAATGACGATGTTACCTGACCTGATCAGACAAAGGTTTAAACCTTGGACGCCGATCCAGCCACAGATTTCATCAAAATACTGGTTTGACGCGCTGCAGAATTGCGATGAATCACCCCTTTGGATGCCGCTGTATCCAAGGCTTTTTGAGCGCTCTGAATATTTTCCGGCGTACATTCGCCCTTTTTAATCTTCTTTAAGAATGTTCTCAACGCACTGATGGCCGATTTATTGGCAACTCTTTTTTTGCTGTCGCGACGAAGGCGTTTTTTGGCCGATGCATGGTTGGGCATAAGGTGTAAGTGATCTAAAAATCCATACATTCATTCTAAATCAACCATGACGAGGAATCAACCCTGGAGGAAAAGCTTTTCCTGGAACACGCACTGGATTAAACATCTTAACAGCATGAAAGTGCCATGGGCACAACACTGCCCAAATACCAAACAGGAACAGCCCCCCTTGCAGTTTAAACTAAAATAGTTAAAGTTGATTTTATATTCAAAAAAAAATCAAAAACAAAAGAAAAATCATGACAAAACAACGCACATGTCTCCACTATGCCCCGGCTCTGTCCATCACCATGCTATTCAGTACCGCAATATCGGTGGTTTTTGGGGTGAGTACGAATTTGTAGGATAAGAAATATTATAAAGGAGATATATAATGGAGAATATGAAAAATTGTGGTTGGAAATTACAGAAATCACAGTCGAAGATGACCACAGAATAAAAGTTGAATTAAATTGACGAAAAATTGGATTACTTAAGGTGAGCAAAAGTTGATATGGATCCAATAGATTTCAAAAAGGAATCGAACGCTATAAACAAAAGAATAGATAAAATAGATGGCAAAATAGATGAAAAATATATATATTCTTATTGATATTGAAGTTCAATAAGCTGCAAAACAATAAATAACCCATTATTGCCCTCAATTCGTCCAAAATATTTGCATGGATACAACAGGCAAATAAACAGCAGGGGGGGGCGCTGATTAGCCCCTAGACAGCACAGCTTCCCCCATCTGCGCACAAAAAGCATAGAATGGTTTCAACGATTAACTGGCCACGCCTTGCATCATGACTTGTATTCGTTTAGAGTGATTAAATCAAATCAATACACATTTTTTCTAATAAATCATGAATAAAAATCACAGATACCGACTTTGTGCGATTATGATTGCTCTCTTTTTAGGCGTAAAAACAGAATCATATTCTAGAGGAAAAAACGGCTTTAATGACCTTCGTTCTTGGAGAAAAGAGTATTCAAAAAAATTAGGATGGAAAAAAGATCAAGAAAAAGAGGAATTCTTGGAAGAATACTTGAAAGAACATTTTTCTGAAAAAACCGCACATGTGTTCGAAGTTAAAAACAAAGGAAAAACAGATATTCGTTTTGTTATGGAATTAAAAAGAGACGGTTGGCAGCACATTATTTGCAATAATTTCAAGGATCTTATTCATATCGTTAATGGTCTTTATGCCGAAAAGAAACAAGGCCGCTCTAATGTTGAAGATTCACTCTATCCATATGGCGGAAATCTATACGCAACGGAAAAAGGACCTGGGCAAGTAGGAAGAGGTTTAATCGGAAAGCGCTCTGATCGTCCAACGGGACAGAACAGAATGTCACGCTTTCAATACATCAAAAATGGCAAACAAGTTGGAATCACATACAGAATAGAACGCAACAAACTGATCATCTCTGATGATAAATGTCAAGAAATCGGACGTTTAGAATTGGAACCCGTGTCTTTCAATCGGTCTAACAATGCATCCACCCATAATGATAGGGAATATGAGGAAAAACTGGGTGAACTATCCAATGGTAAAACACGGGCACAAGTGAAGGACATTGTTGAAAAAATCAAAACAATCAAAAAGAAAAATAAAAGATGGACAAATAATTCAGAGACCATTAAACGCTTTATAATAGACGCTCTTCTGGATTCAGAATGCTCAAATCAACCCAACATCAAACTGGACGAAAAAACAAAGAAAGAATTAGATGAAATTATCAAAAAAATCAAAACATATATGATAAAAAACGAAAAATGGGATAAGCATTTAGATCAAATTATAATATTGATAGGGGACGTCGTAATGGATTAAAGAAGGGTGAAGCAACGTTACATTGAACTGGAACGGCCCATACCCCTAATCACTACATGGAGGGAGGACACAACAATAGTCCTCCCAACCCATACCTTAAAATAGAAAACCGCGACCAAAACAGTTCTTTTGCACCGCAGCTGAATCCCCCCATCATGAATTTACCAAGAACAGGAGGGAGGACACAAAAACAGCCTCCCTCCCCGCTCGCTTTAGGCTCGAGCTTTATTCAAATTGGCCAAATCCCGTTCACGGGCCTGACGCTTTAATTGACCCAAAATCACACCAGTACCTGCAGGAATCAATCGCCCTGCAATGACGTTTTCCTTTAATCCAATCAGGTGATCTTCTTTACCCTGAATGGCGGCTTCGATCAATACCCGCGTGGTTTCTTGGAACGATGCCGCGGAAATAAAGGATTCCGTCTTCAACGAAGCCTTTGTAATCCCCTGTAACACACGCATAGATCGTGCCGGAACCCCACCATGACGTATCACTTCTTTATTTGCGGCCCACACCTCTTCGACCGATACTTGGTCTCCTTCTAGGAACAAGGTTTCCCCTGGATCCACAATTTCAACTTTGCGCAACATCTGACGTAAAATCACCTCGATGTGCTTGTCATTGATGCGTACACCTTGCAAACGATACACCCCTTGGATTTCTTTGATCAAATAGTGCGCCATGGCTTCAACCCCCAAAACATTCAAGATGTCATGAGGCACGGGGCTCCCATCCACCAAAACCGTTCCTTTACTGACATGTTCACCATCTTGAACCAGAATATGTCGACCTTTACTGATCAAATATTCCACAGGCTTAACCCCAACATCTTTTGGCATGATGACCAAACGGCGCCGAGTTTTGTAATCCTTTCCAAATTCAATCACACCATCGCACTCACTAATCATGGCCGGATCTTTTGGACGACGCGCCTCGAACAGCTCTGCAATTCTGGGCAACCCCCCCGTAATGTCTCGAGATTTAAAGACTTCTTTGGCCAAACGCGCAATGATGTCACCTTTTTTGACAGCCTTTCCATCGGATACCAACACCACGGTATCCACCATTAGGTCATACCACGCATCGCCTCCGCTTTCCAATTTAACCGGTTGTCCTAGCGCATTACGCAATGTAATGGATGGTCGCAAATCCTCTCTGCGTGTACCCTGGCGCCAATCGGTCACGATTTGTTTGGTAATGCCTGTTAATTCATCCACCACTTCGCGTAAAGAAATGCCGTCTAACAGATCCAAATAATGCACCGTACCATCGCTTTCTGCAATAATTGGCACTGTGTATGGATCCCATTCGGCCAATTTTTGACCCGCCAAAACCGTATCTTTATCCGAAATCAACAACACCGCACCGTACGGCACCTTGTATACCGCCAGCTCTTGATCAAAGGCATCAATCAAGACCAATTCCATATTGCGCCCCATGACCAACTGTTGTCCTGCGCCATTCTTAATGGTGTACCCATTGCGGAAATGCACGTGGCCGTCTTTCATGGTTTCGATAAAGGAAATTTCCGCCCCACGTTGTGATGCACCACCAGAGTGGAACGTACGCAATGTCAACTGTGTACCCGGTTCCCCA
The DNA here is from genome assembly GCA_945888455.1 of Candidatus Finniella inopinata. GTDB lineage: Bacteria > Pseudomonadota > Alphaproteobacteria > Holosporales > Holosporaceae. The sequence goes on from CAMCZV010000001.1 coordinate 24,564, forward strand.
ATGGATTGGGCCGCAATCACACCGACCGCTTCGCCCACTGCCACCAATTTTCCACGACCCAAATCTCGGCCATAGCACATGGCACATGCCCCATCGGATGCCTGACACATTAATACAGACCGGACGACAACCTTGACCACACCCTCATTTTGGATGTATTCGGCATCATTTTCATGAATGAGCGTTCCAGCCTTGACCAAAACATCCGTTCCCTTGACCACATCCTCGGCCAAAACACGACCCAAAATACGATCCCCTAAAGAGGCAATCACACCACCGCCCTCAATAATGGCCTGCATGACAACCCCTTCTTTGGTACCGCAATCATGACTATAAATCACACAATCTTGGGCCACATCCACCAATCGACGGGTTAAATATCCAGCATTGGCTGTTTTCAACGCCGTATCAGACAAACCTTTACGTGAACCATGGGTCGAGTTAAAGTACTCAAATGCTTTTAACCCTTCTTTAAAGTTCGATATAATCGGATGCTCGATGATGGTTCCATCGTGTCGGGCAATCAACCCCCTCATGGCGGCCAACTGTTTCATCTGAGCAGCCGAACCTCTGGCACCAGAGTGCGCCATCATATACACCGAGTTCAACGGCTTACCAGGAATATCTTTGGAAATTTCCACCATCATGGCTTCGGCCACGCGCTCTGTACATTTGGTCCAGGCGTCGGTGACTTTGTTATATCGCTCACCCGGTGTGATTAAACCATCCAAATATTGCTGCTGGTATTCGTTGACGGAATCCAATGTTTCTTTGACAAATTCAGCCTTTTTCTGGGGCACAATCAAGTCGTCTTTTCCAAAAGAAATTCCCGCTGATGTGGCATGACGAAAACCAATTTGCACCAATTTATCCGCAAATTCCACGGTTTTTGTTGATCCACAATACCGGTGTACGGCACTGACCAATTGAGTCACATCCTTGGATGTAAATGTCTTATTCACCGAATCAAAGGATATTTGCGGATGTCTGGGCACTGAATCCCATAAAATCATGCGTCCAGCCGATGTTTCGCATCGCACCATACGGGTATGACCATCGGCATCCACATCCGCATAACGTGTAATGATTTTGGCATGCAACGAAATGGTTTTTTCTTGCAAGGCATACAAAATTTCATTTAAATCGCTGAACATTCGGCCTTCCCCACATTCACCAGCTCTAGACAAGGTCAGATAATACAACCCCAAAACGATGTCTTTTGATGGCACAATAACGGGCTCGCCATTGGATGGGCTGAGAATATTATTCGTGGCCATCATCAAAACACGCGATTCGATTTGTGCTTCCAAAGACAAGGGCACATGCACAGCCATTTGGTCCCCGTCAAAGTCCGCGTTATAGGCTGCACATACCAGCGGGTGCAACTGAATGGCTTTTCCCTCGACCAACATGGGCTCAAAGGCCTGAATACTTAAACGGTGCAACGTTGGTGCACGATTTAACAAGACTGTACGCTCACGAATCACGTCTTCTAGAATATCCCAGACCTCTGGACGTTCACGTTCGACCATACGCTTGGCAGCCTTAACGGTTGTGGCAAAACCATACCGCTCTAATCGGGAATAGACAAAGGGTTTAAACAGCTCCAGCGCCATTTTTTTAGGCAACCCGCATTGATTTAACTTTAACTTTGGTCCCACCACGATCACAGAGCGACCAGAATAATCCACACGTTTTCCCAACAAATTCAAACGAAAACGCCCCTGTTTACCCTTTAACATATCCGACAATGATTTCAGAGGTCTCTTGTTGCTGCCTGTAATGGGGCGCCCTCTGCGGCCATTGTCAAAAAACGCATCCACAATTTCTTGTAACATTCGTTTTTCGTTACGCACAATCATTTCTGGCGCCTGCAATTCCATCAATCGGCGCAGACGATTGTTACGGTTGATCAAACGCCGGTACAAATCATTCAAATCCGATGTGGCAAAACGTCCACCGTCCAGTGGAACGAGCGGGCGCAAATCTGGAGGCATCACGGGAACCACATCCAAAATCATCCACTCTGGTCGCGTTTGAGACGCCAAAAAAGACTCCACCAATTTTAATCGCTTGATGACTTTTTTACGACGTAATTCTGAAGGATTCTCTGACAAATCTTGGCGCAATTGTTGACGCAATTCGTCCAAATTTAAACCAGACAACAGCTCTTTCAATGCCTCTGCGCCAGAACTGACCCTAAAAGAATCACGCCCGTAATCTTGTCTGGCTCTGGTATATTCTTCTTCGCTTAACACTTGGCATTGTTGCAGGGGGCTCATGCCCGGATCCACGACGACATAGCCATCAAAATACAAAATACGATCCAGGGTTTTATTGCTGATGTCCAGCAAATTTCCAATACGACTGGGCAGGGATCGCGAAAACCAAATATGGGCCACAGGGGATGCCAACTCGATATGCCCCATACGTTCACGTCGGACCTTGGCCAACGTTACCTCGACGCCACAGCGCTCACACACCACCCCACGATACTTCATACGTTTATATTTTCCGCACAAACATTCATAATCCTTGATGGGACCAAAAATACGCGAACAAAACAGGCCATCTCTTTCTGGTTTAAATGTACGATAATTGATGGTTTCTGGTTTTTTTACCTCACCAAAGGACCATGCCCGAATTTGATCTGGGCTGGCCACCGAAATACGTACACTGTCAAAATTTTGAACCACTGAATCCGGTGATGGCAACAATAATCGAGGATTAGGAACCTCTTTTTTATGATGATCTAACACAAAAACCTCCCTTTTTTCATAATCGTAATGACTTTTTTATAAAAGAGCGCACCCCCAGACAAGAGAGTTTTCACCCCCCCACCCGCAACAAGCCCCACTTACCCTTGCATTGGTGATTCCTGTCGGCATTCGATATTCATACCCAAAGTTTTCAGCTCTTTAATCAAAACGTTAAAGGATTCTGGAACATCGGATTTAAAGTTTTCTTGCCCCTTGATAATGGCTTTGTACACCTCCATACGACCTTGCAAATCATCGGATTTTACCGTCAGCATTTCCAACAATGTTCTGGCCGCACCATAGGCTTGCAAAGCCCAAACTTCCATTTCTCCAAATCTCTGTCCACCAAACTGAGACTTTCCACCCAAAGGTTGCTGGGTGACCAAACTGTACGGTCCAATGGATCGGGCATGGATCTTTTCATCGACCAAGTGGTGCAATTTCAACATATACAGAACACCCACCGTGACAGGCCGATCAAAGCGCTCGCCCGTTCGACCATCGTACAAGACTTCTTGGCCAGAAGGATCAACACCAACCTCTCTAAATAGGCGCTCTATTTCATCCACCTTAGCTCCCTCAAACACAGGGGTCGCCATGGGTAACCCATCCACAATATCCTTAACCATGGTTAGCAATGCCTCGGGCGATAATTGCTCGATCCACTCTGAAATCTCTGGCTTTTTGTATAAATCTTTTAGACCATCACGCAAAAACTGCTCGCCGCCTGTTTCAGCCAGAGCCGCTTGACGCAAGATTTCAGCTGCTTTTTTACCTTTTTGCAACGAAACCCAGCCCAAATGGGTTTCTAAAATTTGCCCTACGTTCATACGCGATGGCAATCCCAATGGGTTTAACACCACATCAACAGGGGTTCCATCAGCCAAATAAGGCATATCTTCTTGGGGCATAATGACCGAAACAACACCCTTGTTTCCGTGTCGACCCGCCATCTTGTCTCCAGGTTGAATTTTACGCTTGATGGCCAAAAACACCTTAACGGTTTTCAAAACCCCTGTGGGCAAGTCATCGCCTCGGCTTAATTTATCCCATTTTTGCTTGAACCGTTTTTCTAATTCATCCACAGCGGCATCATGCTGTTGGTACAACGACACCACACGAGCCATGGCATTTTTGTTCTGAATCGGGATTTTCTTGTTCCGTGTTTTTGGGATTTCTGTATAAATTTCCTCGGTAATCACGGTTCCAGACACCCATTGATCAAAATTCTGAGCCAAGGTTTCTCCCATCAACAAACCTTTCATGGCTTGGGAAAATCCTTGCTCTAAAATGCGACGCTCTACCTCTTTTTCCTGAGCCATCTTGGCAACGACTTCACGCTCAATGGCCAGAGAGCGCTCATCGCGTTCCACCCCACGTCTTGAAAAGATACGCACATCCACCACAGTCCCACTCATTCCAGCAGGCACACGCAACGAACTGTCTTTCATATCGGCCGCTTTGTCTGAAAAGATGGCACGCAACAGTTTTTCTTCTGGGGTCAAAGGAACCTCTGCTTTTGGACTGACCTTACCGACCAAAATATCTCCAGGCGCCACATCGGCCCCAATATACACCACACCCGCTTCGTCCAAATGACGCAAAACTTCTTCGCTGGCACCGGGCACATCCCGTGTGATTTCTTCATAACCCAATTTCATATCCCGAACAGAGGTTTCCAGTTCGTCAATATGAATGGATGTATAGGCATCCTCGTCCACCAGGCGTTGCGACAATACAATAGAGTCTTCAAATCCACAGCCATCAAAGGGCATAAAGGCAACCAATGCATTGTGACCTAGCGCCAATTCCCCACGATCTGTGGCCGCACCATCAGCAATAATGTCACCAGCTTTAAGCAACTGCCCAACCTTGACCAAAGGCTTTTGGTGGATACACGTTCCCGCATTGGACTTTCTGAATTTATCTAAATTATAAATATCAACCACAGACCCTTGAGCAGAAAATTCCCTAGGTCGAACCACAATTCGACTGGCATCCACTTGGCTGACCACGCCATCTCTGCGCGTTCTGACAATGACGCCAGAATCACGAATCACCAGGCCTTCTACACCCGTACCAATCAGTGGCGCCCGCGCCCGCATCAACGGAACCGCCTGGCGTTGCATGTTTGATCCCATTAAGGCACGATTGGCATCATCATTTTCCACAAAGGGAATCAACGCCGATGCCACAGATAAAATTTGCTTTGGAGAAATATCCGCAAAATCAATTTCTGCAGGCGGAACCAAAACATAATCGCCCGAACGACGGCAACCCACCAAAGCATCGGTCAAACGTCCCTCGCCATCGACAGCCACATCGGCCTGAGCAATGGTAAATCCTTCTTCTTCCATAGCCGATACATACACCACTTCTTGGGTCAACCGTCCATTAACAATCTTACGATACGGCGTTTCCAAAAACCCATAAGGGTTAATTCTGGCATAAATGGCCATAGAGTTAATCAAACCAATGTTGGCCCCTTCCGGAGTTTCCACAGGACAAATTCGCCCATAATGGGTCGGATGCACATCGCGAACCTCGATTCCTGCACGATCTCGTGTTAAACCACCTGGCCCCAATGCAGAAAGACGGCGTTTGTGATTCACCTCGGACAATGGATTGGTCTGATCCATGAATTGGGATAATTGCGACGTGCCGAAAAACTCTCGAATAATGGACGACAAGGGGCGTGCATTCAACAAATCATTGGGCATAGCCGTTTCCAGATCTACCGCCGTCATTCGCTCTCTGATCACCCTCTGCATCCGCATTAAACCAGACCGATACTGCACCTCCAGCAATTCTCCGACAGAGCGCACACGACGATTCGTCAAGCTGTCAATGTCGTCAATATGGCCTTTGCCCTGCTTCAAATCCAACAAATATCGCACAACGGCGATAAAGTCTTCCTTGCGCAAAACACGCTCTGTAATTGGCGCATTTAGCCCCAAGCGTGAATTCAATTTTAATCTTCCCACATCAGACAAATCATATTTTTCTGAATTAAAGAATAAGTTATGAAATAAAGTGTATGCTGCTTCTAGAGTCGGAGACTCACCCGGTCTCAATACGCGATAAATATCAAACAACGCCTCTGATCGATTCGTGTTTTTATCCGACATCAAAGTGTTGCGTAAATAGGGCCCAGTATTGACGCCATCAATATCAAGAACGGGGATTTCATGAACCCCTCTTTTTACCAGAAAATCAATCTTTTCTTCGGCAATCTCTGCGCCAACTTCCAGAAAAACTTCACCCGTTGCAGGGTCCGACAACTCCTGTGCACTGTATCGACCTAAAATATGATTATACGGAACCAAAACATGAGTAACCCCTTGGGCAATCCATTGGCGAATCATACGGGATTGTAATTTAACCCCCTTTTCAGACAAAACCTCTCCGGTTTTCGCATCCAACAAATCTTCCTCTAGGCGCACATTTTTCCACATGGTTTCTGAAAACGCAATGCGCCAAAACCCATCGCGATAATCGTAAACCCTCTGGTCATAAAATAGACTTAAAATTTCTTGACGACTCATGCCCAAACGCTTGCTCGGCGCGGCCAACGGGTCGACTTGATGGTCCGATTCCAGAGCCATCAACAGTGTACTGACTGGCATTTTACGCTTGCGGTCGATGCGCATGCACAACACATCCTTAATATCAAACTCAAAATCAATCCACGAACCCTGGGCTGGGATCACTCGAGCCAGAAAAAGAAACTTACCCGACGAATAATGGCCACGATCATGATCAAAAAAGACCCCCGGAGATCGGTGCATCTGGGAAACAACAACACGCTCGACACCATTGATCACAAAAGTACCTTCTTGCGTCATCAAAGGAATATCGCCTAAATAAACATCCTGCTCTTTCATAAACTTCACAGCCCTGTCTTCTTCCCACCCAATGAGACGCAATTTTGCACGCAATGGCGCGGCATAGGTCAACCCCTTTTGTCTAGCCTCCACCAGATCACATTTTTGATCTTCCAAAGCATATTCGACAAATTCTAACTGAACGCGTCCGGAAAAATCTTGGACTGGGAATAACGCCATCAACGATGACTGAAGGCCAACCACCCGACGATCTGCTGGCGGAACGTCTTTTTGCAAAAACTCCTCATAAGACCTGCGCTGCAACTCTATCAGGCTAGGAATGGACATGGCCTCGGGTACTCGAGAAAAATTATACCGAACCCGTCGATAAAAATCACAACTCTCGCTCATTTCAACCTCCTTGTTGATTGATTGACTTTGCAAAAACTCGACCACCTAAATCACTCTTGCCCCACAAAAAATCACATGTCTATTTTTTAGGACCCAGAACCCCACCAAGATGCCCGAACCACCGATTCCTATTTTTCTGCAAGAGCTCCGTTCTTGCAGCCTCATTTTTTCAGGTTTTTACACCTTCACGAGTGGCCTCGCCAGATGAAAACCAAAAACACCTCCGCAGCTTCCTCGCCAGATCACCACGCCCCAGAGACCACAAAACCCCAAAAAGGAGCAGTATCACGAAATCGCCACAGCAGAAAAAACACTTTTTTAATCTTTCTCAAAAGCACAAAAAGAAAGGCACCCGTGAACCACTGCAGAACACAAGCACCCTTCTTTCCAACCTTAAACCAAAAAATTCATAAGGCATATCATCAGAAAATTAAGCCAACTTAACTTTCGCACCCACAGCCTCTAGTTTTTTCTTCATATCTTCGGCATCTTTTTTAGAGAGACCTTCTTTGACCATTGCATCTGCCTTTTCCGCCATGTCTTTGGCTTCTTTCAGACCCAAACCAGTCAAAACACGCAACTCTTTAATCACGTCAATCTTTTTATCGCCAGCTTCGATCAATATCACGCTGAACTCGGATTGCTCATCAGCAGCATCAGCAGCAGGAGCAGCACCGGCACCAGCAGGACCCATCATCATAGGAGCAGCCGCAGAAACACCCCACTTTTCCTCTAACAGCTTCGTCAACTCAGCAGCTTCTAAAACGGTTAAACTGCTCAAACTTTCAACGATATTTTCTAGTGTCGTCTTAGACATTTTTATTCTCCTTGTTGTTTTTTAATATAAGCCCCCAAAGTACCGACAAACCCACGACTTGGCTCTTTGATGGTTCTCAACAGCATGGATGCCGGAGAACTGATGAGACCCACAATCTGACCACGCAACTGGTCTAGTGTCGGCAATGTTGCCAACTTTTTAATGTCTTCCTTAGAAAGATTCTTGCCGTTTAAAATTCCACCGATGGGGTGAAAATTGGCCTCTCTTTTCTTGGAAAACTCTTCAATAACTTTTGATGCGGAAACAGGGTCCTGAGAAAAAATAATCCCCAACGGGCCCTTGAACCACTCTTGAACACCGCCGTCATCAAACACCCTCTTTGCCAAGTTGTTCTTAACAACCTGAAAATGAGCCCCTGCAGATCGTACATTTCTACGCAACAGGCTGAATGGCTCGGCCGAAAGCCCCACTTGACGAACAACGATCATGCAAGGATAGGAACCGCAGGATTCCGAAAACTTTTCGACAAAAAGCTTTTTTTCTGAACGAGTCACTCGCACGCCCTCCTTAATTAAAAATCATCCTTAAATTACACCACACTTCTATCCTTATGACAAGCCTCTATTCAGATCCAATGTCAAAGAAAACCCCATAGTAGACGACAAAAAAGCTTTTTTAATCAAATGCCCCTTCACACCATCTGGTTTCATCTCTAGCAAAGCCGCTTGAACAGCTGCAAAGTTTTGCTCTAATGCCTCTACAGCAAAGCTGGCCTTGCCCAAAATGGCATGAACAATCCCCTGCTTTTCAGCACGCAAAGAAACTTGCCCCTTTTTAGCAGACTGAATGGCACCCACCACATTCATGGTGACCGTACCCAATTTTGGATTAGGCATTAATTGCTTTGGACCCAAAATTTTACCCAATTTGCTTAGATGCACCATCATGGACGGCGTAGCAATACACAGATCAAAATCAATGCGCCCTTTTTGAACTTCATCAATTAAATCCAAATCACCCACGACCTCGGCCCCTGCATCTCGGGCTTGCTGTGCCTGCTCACCTTGGGCAAAAACAGCGATGCGCACACTGCGTCCTGTACCTGCAGGCAATTCCACCATGCCGCGAATGTTTTGATCGCCTTTTTTGGGATCAATGCTGCACGCAAAAACAACTTCCACGGTTTCGTCAAACTTTGCATTGGCACGATCTTTGATCAGAACCAGCGCCTCATCAATGGCGTAATGCTTTGAAAAGTCAATGTTGACGTCGCGCGCACGAATGCGCTTGCTCATTTTTTCGATTTTTATCATTCTGTAACCTCAATTCCCATAGAACGTGCCGTGCCCTCTAGCATAGAGACAGCCGCTTCTGGTGTATAAGCATTCATATCCTGCATTTTTTCCTTGGCAATTTCAAGCAGCTGATCGCGGGTGATCTTGCCATTAATGGTACGCCCTGGCGCCACACTGCCCTTTGTAATGGCCGCAGCTTTTTGCAAATAATACGATGCAGGCGGCTTGGTCAGAAAAAATGTAAATGTTTTGTCGGCAAACGCTGTGATCACCACAGGGATACGCGCATCTGACGGCATGCCAGCGGTCTGCGCATTAAACGCCTTGCAAAACTCCATAATATTCAAACCTTTTTGACCCAAAGCAGGACCAACGGGCGGAGCTGGAGTAGCTTTTCCCGCCATAATTTGCAACTTGATTGTTCCTATAATTTTTTTCGCCATTACTATCCCCTTTGATAAACCCTAGTTTCCTTTAAAATACCCTTTTTTCACCCCCCTGAACACCACCCTCTAGACACTTGCTCCTAAATTTTCTCGACATGCCCAAAATCCAGATCCACAGGCGTGGGTCGCCCAAAAATAGAAATGGAAACCTTTAACCGCATGCGTAAACCATCCACCTCTTCGACTACGCCCTCTAAACCAGAAAACAAACCGTCCGTTACACGAACAATTTCACCAGGCTCAAAAGACACGCCAGAAACAGCGCCCACCCCATGGGAATCATCAATCTGATTCAACAAATTTTCCATATCCGCATCCGACAAGGGCTTTGGATCACTGCGTAAATCTGCCCCCAACATACCAATAACCCTGGGCGCTCGCCGAATGGTGTTTAACGCATCTGGCGTAGAAATCATACGCACCAAAACATACCCAGGCAAAATACGCTCCTCTTGCTGCACCGCATTGCCGCGACGCGTGGCGTGTACCATTTTCTTTAAAACCAAAACATCTTCTAACAGCTCGGCTATGCCTGCCTTAGAGAACTGCACCGACAGATCGGACGCAACCCTGTTTTCACTGCCAGCGGCAACATGAATGACATACCATTTAAAATCTGACATAAGCTATCCTATAATACGAGCCGAAGACTACCCATCACCACTTGATCCACAAAAAATAGGAAAATGGCAAACATGGCCGCAATAATAAAGACTATAATGCTGGTAAACACCACGTCTCGCTGCGTTGGCCAAACAATTCGCCTGGCTTCTTGCATCACTTGATCAAAAAACAAGCGTGAAGACTTTAACCATTTTGACCCCATATGTCACTCATATCTTGTGGCAATCCCTTTTTATACATGATTTCGGGCCATCTTGTCAATTTATCCAAAACCACCCCCCATTTACCCAGCCATGCTGTGCTGTAACGTCTGCAACAGATTGGAAAACGTTTCTCTGAACACGCTGCGTGATGTAATCAGATCCACAAATCCATGTTTTTTTTGAAATTCTGCGGTCTGAAAACCCTCTGGTAACGGTTGGCGTAATGTTTCTTGGATCACGCGCGCGCCCGTAAATCCAATAATGGCGCCGGGCTCTGCAAAGGTAACATCCCCCAATGCGGCAAAGGATGCCGCCACACCGCCTGTGGTGGGGTGCGCCATAAGCATAACAACCGGCAACCGGGCCTCTTTGACCATTTGTACGGCGATGGTGCTGCGCGGCATTTGCATCAACGATAAAATCCCTTCTTGCATGCGTGCCCCACCAGAGGACGACACCATCAAAAAGCATGCCTTTTTATCCACGGCCATTCTCGCCCCCTTAATCAAGGCTTCGCCTGCAGCCATCCCCATAGAGCCCCCAATAAATGCAAAATTAAAGCAAGCCACCACCACAGGATTGGTCCCCACCTTGCCCATGGCCAAAGTCACCGCATCGATTTCTTTGGTCTTTTGACGGGCATCTTTTAATCGATCCGTGTACTTTTTTTGATCTCGAAAACCCAAAGGATCCAGAGGAACCGTAGGCAAAGGCAAAACTTGATAATACCCATCGTCGAATAAGTGGGCCAATCGAGCCGCCACAGGCCACATGGCGTGATGCCCACAATGGGTACACATAAATAAATTGTCTTCCAGGTGTTTTTGAAAAATCATTTTTTCACACCCCAAGCAAGATGACCACAGAGATTCTGGAACATCTCGTTTCTTGCCTAACGATCGGATTTTTGGTGGAATAAAGTGCGTTAACCAACTCATTTGTCTTCTGCCGTCACATTTTTATCCCATCATAACGCGCTCTGGGGCAACCGCCTAGGGCTCTGACCCTAAGCCACAGCCCTGCCCTAGGACACACCCTTAGTGTGAAAACAAATCATCAGGAAAACCCGCCACATCCGCCACCACTCTGGTTGGTAAAAATCGACAAATGGCTTTGAATAGGTCTTGTCGACCTTCTCTGTTCAAACGAACATCCAATTGGGATTTCAAAGCATGCAGATACAGCACATCTGATGCAGCATAATGTTTCTGAGATTCTGTCAACGTTTCCGTCCCCCAATCCGAACATTGCTCTGATTTTGACAAATCTGTACCCAACAATTCGCGACACAAGGATGCCAAACCATGATACTGGGTATACGTTCTGACCAGGCGAGATGCAATTTTGGTACAATAAATAGGGCCAGCACATAATGCATCCAACCCTACATACAGGGCTCTGATGTCAAAACGGGCAAAATGAAAAATCTTCTCGACATTGGGATTGGTCAACATGGCCTTTAACCGAGGGGCGGGCAGTTTTTTTTTTGCGATTTGAACCAAATGACAAATGCCGTCTCCTTGGCATAATTGCACCAAGCACAAACGATCGCGTCCTGACTCTAGCCCCATGGTTTCGGTATCAATGGCAACAGATCGCTCGAAAACCACGTTGTGGGGTAAATCATCGGCATATAAACGCACATCCAAAGGCTTTTTCATCATGCCTTTTGGTCCACGAACGTCTGGCAACTCTCTTATTCTCAATGTGCCCCTCCTGTGTTGTTTTGCCCCAGATTACGCCCAGAACCCCTGTGGACGCAACCCGCACGCTATTCTTTTCTTACAGGCGTTGCACAAGTGCTTGGGGTAGAAGCACCCGATTTTATCATTTTAATCAATTGATCCGCCCGCTGGGTCCAGACATTTTTTGGAAAATTATAGGTCAACATGGCGTACGTTTTATCTGTTGCCGGCATCATGCCCAAGGCCAGCTGGATCTCGATCAAACGGTATAAAACCTCTGGCATCAGGATGCTGCGTGGCCATTGCTCCATTAATCGTGAAAACTGAATCCACGCCGCCACATGCCGCTGGTCAAACAAGGACGATTTGGCCACCAACATGCTGTGACAGGCCAAATGTTCGGATATAAACTCTTGCTTGATTTTGGCATCATGGGCATATTCACTGGTGGGAAAACGTCGCAACACCTCTTTAAAGGCCTCTAGAGCCGATTCTGCCAGCTGCTTGTCCTTGGTCAGACCCAACATATCGTTGTAATAAGACAATGCACGAAGGTAATAGGCATAAGGAATGCTGGCCGATCCTGGGTGCAGCTCAATAAACACATCCAAAGTGGCAATGGCTCTGGAGAATTTTTGCGCTTTGAACGCACAATAGGCCGACAGCAACTGGGCCTGACTGGTGCAATCAGAGTAAGGATGCTGGCGCTCGACCTCATCAAAGGCATTGGCCGCCTGCTCATAGCTCTTTTTATCCATCAACCCTTTTGCTGTTTGGTACAAATCCTTGATTGGTTTTTCTTGATAAATTGGGCTTTTAGAGGCACAACCAGATAAAACCAGCCCAAAGCAGAGCATAAAAAAACCATTGTTCCAAAATTGTTTGTTGTCCACGCACGGAATCCTTTTTTTGATTTTTACCCACCCTAGTTCATACATTAAAATAGCATGTTTCTTGGTGGCAACCATAGTCACACATGAAAACAATCTGATTGAAAAGCCGCCTTGTGTTTAAAATTTTTTAAAACATCGGATGCAAGGGATTATCTTTATCCTAAAAAAAGAGTACGTTGTTTCTATACAGTCCCCCTGCAAAAATCGCCATGTCTTTGTTTAAAACGTTGTCCAATAAAATGCCTTTAATTTTGTTTGGCCTGATTGCCAGCATTCTTGTCTGTGGGCATCTCTTACCCATCGGATTAAAATCTGGTTTATATGCCACCAGTATGTCCATAAAAGGCCTGATTGTTGGGGTTTTACCCATCATTATTTTTGGCCTATTATTCAGTGCCGCTGTTTTGATGGCGAAAAAAGCCACCTGGATCGTTGGTCTGATTTTGGGAACGGTCTGTTTATCCACCTTTGTGGCTGTTTTTTTGGCCCGATTTGTCGGCCTTGGCTTGTATAACATGGATTTATCCATGAGCCTGCCCCCCGTAATAACCCCGTTGATTCCCCTGTGGAATTGGGAGCTGGATGCTTGGGTTTCCAACAGCATAGTCATGATGAGTGCTGTTTTTTCTGGATTAATGGGCGCCTTTTTCATGCCAGAGCGTGCCCTGATGGTGTCTAGATTTTTAGACCAAGTGGTCGGCATCATTTTAAAAGCATTAACCTTGGTGATTCCCATTTTTGTGGTGGGTTTTGTCATTAAATTACAACATGAAGGGGTCTTCGTCACCATATTGAAAAATTATTCTGTGGTGTTTGCATGCATTGCTGTGGCCCAATTTTCGTACATTTTTTTACTGTATTGGGCGCTGGCCAAGGGGTCTTTTTCAAAAATGTGGGGATTGATTCAAAATATGCTGCCCGCCACCATCAGTGGGTTTACCAGCATGTCCAGTGCGGCCAGTATGCCCTTGTTGATCGAGGGGGTTGAAAAAAACACCACCCACAAGCAATTGGCAAAGGTTACCATCCCTGTTTTGGTCAACATCCACATGATTGGTGAATGCTTTACGGACGTCATTTTGGCCTATGCGGTTTTGAAAACCTATGGGGTGGCCGATCCATCTTGGCCAAATTATTTGATGTTTTCTGTTTGGTTTTTTGTGGCACGTTTTGCCTGCGCAGGCGTTCCTGGTGGCGGAATATTGGTCATCAAATCTTTACTGCTGACCTATTTTGCCTTTACAGACGCCATGTTTTCATTAATTTATGCCCTGTATGTGTTGTTTGACCCTGTTTTAACCGCGGGAAATGTCTTGGGAGACGGCGCTCTCGCCCAATGGCTAGACCGCATTGTGACCAAGCGCCCCCAGTTGATTTATTCCAAGCAAGACATTGCGCAAATGCAAGAAACACGGAAATAATCACGATATACAAATGTTCTGGGGATGGGCGTTCAGGGGACGCCATCTCTGGATGAAGAAAACGCGCGCTCTTGGGGGCGCCTAGCTGGATTGACTCTTCTGGACCCTGCTGCTTTATACTGTAAAGAATAAAGTACAAGAAAGGCGTTCGCCCATGGCTCGGCCCACGAATGTTTTATTATCCCGCGATCATTTACTGCATAATATTGCATTAATCCAGAACAAGATCGGGGGTACGCGCATCATCGCCATGGTCAAGGCCAATGCCTATGGTCACGGCATTCGCTCTGTCAGCAAACGCATCGCCCCCGTCATTCATATGTTTGGTGTGGCATCGCTGGACGAAGCCTTGATCTTACGGAGCATTGGATTAACCAACCCCATTATGTTGGCCGAAGGGGTTTTTGAACCAGAGGAATGGGCCGTTGCTGCACACCATCATTGCGACGTTGTGATTCACCATCAAACCCAAATTCAATGGTTGGATGCCCTGGAACCCCATCAAAAAGTGCGCATTTGGCTGAAAATCAATACCGGCATGAATCGTTTGGGTTTTTTTCCCCATGATATCCCCAAAGTATACGCTCTGTTGCGTCATAATCCACGCATTCAGGGCGACATCGGACTGATGTCTCATTTTGCATCCAGCGAACAGCCGTACTCTGTAAAAACCACACAACAAGCAGCCGCATTTAAAGATATTGTGGGCTCTATACCCAATTTTTCTGGCCCCGTCAGTTTATGCAACTCTGGTGGCATTGTGAATCGAGAGAACGATTTGTACGATTATGTTCGCCCCGGATTATTGATGTATGGTGTCCATCCTTACCATTACGCCATGGGCCAAGATTTTGGCCTGCGCCCTGTGATGACCTTGAAATCCCAGTTGATATCGGTCTATACAGTCAAATCCCAGGATACGGTGGGGTATAACGAGACCTATTCCTGTCCTGAATCGATGCCCATCGGCATTATCGCCATTGGATATGGCGATGGGTATCCTCTGACGGCACGCAATGGCACACCTATTCTTGTTAATGGCACCATATGCCCTCTGATTGGGCGCGTGGCCATGGATATGCTGGCCGTTGATTTACGGCCCTGCCCCAGGGCAAAGGTTGGGGACAGCGCAACCCTGTGGGGGGAAAACTTACCCATAGAAACCATCGCCTCCTTTACCCAAGAACACAGTCATGCCCTTTTAACAGGATTGCATAACCGGGTCCGGTGTTTTTGGACCGATGACCATACCGATTCTCAGGTTTCAACCTGATTCAGAAGATTCTGGGGATTAATCATCAACCCATTGGTCCTCATCATCCCCAGAATTGCCCTGCTCTGTTCCACGGCCCAACATGGCCAACAAATAAGGATTATCCGATGCTTTTTCGCTGAAAATAATGCGGTGTTTTTCCTGCAACTTTTGCTCATACGCATTGAGAAAACGCTCTTTCCATTCTCGATCCAATACTTTGGATTTTGCCGACTTTTCATCAGAATCTGCAGATTTTTCTGTGGTGATGTCCGTTAAATCGATGACGGCATATCCGTCATTGGTCTTGAAAACAGATGTGACGGGTGGCGGAGTCATTTGCAACACATACAGGGCCATTTCTGGGGAAATATCATTGGAGATTTTATCGCGCAGACCGATAGTATGTGACGTCATCTCTTTTTTATTGATATTTATTTCAAATTTTTGCGCTTTTTCCTTGGTTAACTCTTTGACTTTTTCTATTTTCAGGTGATATTGGGCGGCTGCAAACCGCTCTTTCTGACTCAAAGGACGTTCACCTTGAATGCGCTGTATCTGAATCCACGCCATTCCACCCATCATAACGGACAGATTAAAAATATCTCCCTCTTTACCAGAAAAAACATCCTCTATAATTTTAGACCGAACGTCTTCTGGCAATGGCCATTCTGTCCCATCAGAACGGCGCCAAGAAATCGGTGCAAAATCCAAACCTTTTGCGGAAACACTGCAGGTGATTATCCCAACAGGCCATCCTTTTTCTTTGGCCACATCTTGAATCCCTTGACCTGCCCCACTAGAATCTTGAATCAATACCTTTAACTCTTCGTCTGTGTATTTTTTGGCTGTGGGCGATGTGGTGGCAAAGTTCGGGGTCATCATCACAACAAAAGTACGCATTTCTGGGGCAGAATGCATCCACTTGGGTGCGTTTTCAACCAAGGCGTCTGTCTCTTTTTTGGTAATGTGTATATCGGATATACCAGAATAATCAAAGGCAAAAACCTTGGACCTCCAGGATCGCGTTTGGCTCATACCTTTTTCTACGAATTCGGTATAAAAAGAGGGCAGAAATACATTTTTAGCCAGAGACCGTCTTAACATCATGCGACCCAGAGCGCGTTGCTCTGCGGCAATCATTTGCAATAAGGTCACCCCATTGTTGCGTAAAAAGGCGTCCATTTTGGCTTGATCAAAGCGATCTTCTGGGCCTAACAAACTGGCATTGCCTCGAAATAACACGTGACCTGCGCTTTGATTTGTCAGGGTAAAATCTTCTGATGATTTCATATCAGAGTCCAAGAAAATCGGATTTTTTTGGTAAAATGCCTTTAATCTAGGTAAATTAACCCGCCCAGATTCATCCAAAAAGCACATTTTTTCACGCAAAGATTTTTTGGCTTGGGTTTCCGAAACCTGGATGCGTTTTTCCTTGACCTCTTGGTCCCACATGGCATCATTTAATACTTTGCGCAACCAGTACCGATCACCATCGGGGGCGGATACCAACATTAATTGACCATGGGCTTTGGCCGTTCTGATGCTCTCTCTTAACGTATTTTCTTGAAACTTTACGTTTCCAACCGTAATCAGAGGCGATCGAAAGGAAAAAAACCTCAAATCAAAAGAGGTAGAGAGATAGGCCAACAGCATAATGCCGATTATCCATTGACCATACTTAGAATGAGATTTTTCGCGTTCCATCACCATAGGGACGTCCTTTATTTATCTTTAATTTTCAGTATACCTTGGTTTTACATCCGATCACAAGAAAGGGTGAGCCATTAAATTTTTTGTATCTTTTTACACCCCA
This sequence comes from Candidatus Finniella inopinata, assembly GCA_945888455.1. Classification (GTDB taxonomy): domain Bacteria; phylum Pseudomonadota; class Alphaproteobacteria; order Holosporales; family Holosporaceae. Next base: position 41,971 of record CAMCZV010000001.1, read on the forward strand.
AAGCCCCTTTTTTTGGCCTCTATTTTCAGGCACACTGCCACCAAAAGTAAGGATGACAGTGCCCCACCATTCCCCCATAATGCCTTGGTGGTCAGAACCGTTTGGCGCCACCACCCGACATGTTTTTCACGCATCAACGTTATGTTCTAGCCACACACTGGCCCAACAGTGGATCGAGGGCAAAACAATCCCCTTGATCCCCTTTTCTGTTGAAACGTTACGGCCCGATACGTGGGTTTGGTTGCGTGCCAATCAGCAAACAGAGGGCAGAGGCCAAGGGAAAAATACCTTTTTTTGCCCACCTGGCGGTCTGTATGCCAGCCTGATTTGTTTTTGGCCCAATCTGCCCGCTGTGCCTCCTCTGGCCCTTATTACGGCTCTTGCCATTGCTGAAAGTTTGTCAGAACAGTGCCAATTGAAATGGGTGAACGATATTTTTCTGGGTGAGAACAAACTGGGTGGTATCCTAATTGATCGTCACTGGAACACGCCCCTACACACATGTATCATCAGTTTTGGCCTTAATATCAACACCTCGGATACGCACACGCCACAGCAACGGACCATATCCAGCTGGATGAATACAACAGGATCAAGTTTAGATTTATCCGCCCTATTGTTCCGCATCCATGATCAATTATACAAACGATACTGCACCATCATCCAAAATGGTGGTTTTCTGGGTTCAAACCTATGTAATGCCATTAATCGCCGTTTGCGCGAATGTGGTCAAGAAGTTTTGTGCACCACAGCATCGGGATCTGTACAGGGGCTTTGCCAAGGCATTTCTGAAGCAGGCCGCCTAATCATTGGCTGTGAAAATGGATCAAAGGAACACGATGTGTTAACGCTTTGCATTTTACAAAGAACAGAGTATAGTGGAACTGTAAAGCCGTTGTAGCTCAGTGGTAGAGCGTACCCTTGGTAAGGGTGAGGTCGAGAGTCCGATTCTCTCCAGCGGCACATTTTTTCAGCATGCATCCTGTTGTTCACAGCAAAAATCATTGCGCAGTGTCATCTATAATACCCCTATTCCACACACCGCTTTTCAAAGAAGTAGATTTTTCGCACATGCTCGATTATGATCAAACCATGATATACCGTTGAATATTTTGCCCTTATGAACAGACCCAAACCATCCGAACATTCCAAACATGGTGATTTCAAGGCTTTTCCAGAAACAGATCGACAAAAAATCCTTCGGGAATGGCGTCAATTTGCCCTGTTTTGTCTGATTGCATTAATCGTTCGCTGTCTGCTGATTACCCCTTGTCGTGTACCATCGGGATCCATGTTGCCCACATTGCAAGTGGGTGATTTTCCCATTTTATGGAAAACAACGTATGGCTGGTCCAGATACAGCTTTTTAGGTGGGGGATACATCAACTATTTTTCCGGAAAAATTGGTGGAAAAAACATGCCCAAACGTGGCGATGTGGTGGTGTTTACCTGTCCATATGATACAACTCAGGATTTCATCAAACGTGTGGTGGGATTACCTGGTGATCGCGTGCAAATGATCAAAGGCATATTTCATCTTAATGGCAAGCCCTTACAGTTAAAGCTTAAAGAATCTGATGTAACCCAATATGATGGCAAGCACACGGTCAGAGGCGACATTTACAGCGCCACATTGCCGACCGAAGGAGGCACCGTCCAGTACGATATTTTTAAACAACACGAATTTGGCCAGCCCGATTTAGACAACGGTCCAGAATACCAAATTCCGCCTGACCACTTTTTTGTCATTGGGGATAATCCAGATGGTTCCGGGGACAGTCGAGAAATGTGGCGTCTTGGGTTTATCCACAAAGATTATTTGTTGGGTCGTCCATTGTTTACCTATCTTTCCATCAATCACGAAGACATCTATTGGTCAAAACCGTGGACATGGCTCTTGTTGCCATTCAAGATTCGTCTGAGTCGTTGTGGTTACCAACGCATTCAACCTGTATTCACCCCTGCCCCCACAGAATCTGAAAATCCCGCCCCTGCCCCTGATGCATCCGATCAATCGAATCACGCGTTAAAACAGCCCTCTGAACCCAAAACCTGATGCGAACTCGAATATCCAAACGCGTTTCCGATGGCGCAGCGTTCCAGGCCAGACGATCCATTGACTCATTGGAACAGGTTTTGTCTTATACCTTTCAAGATCAGACATTATTGGAAAAAGCATTAACCCACCCCAGTGCTGGTGGGTTACGATTTCAACGCTTGGAATTTTTAGGCGATCGTGTTTTAGGCCTCGTCATTGCCCACTGGTTGTATGAATTATTTCCCGATGATTTCGAGGGGAATTTAACCAAACGCCTGGCCAACATGGTGAATCGAACGGCATTAAACAGAGTGGCCCAATCGTTAAACTTATCCTTTTATATCCTGTCGGATACGGAAATGATGTACCACAGCCGCGTGATGGCCGATTGTTGCGAGGCATTATTGGGGGCGATTTATTTGGATGCAGGGTTGCAAGCAGCCCAAACCCTGATTCGCAGAATATGGACCCCGCTGTTGGATGACCATGCCACGTCGCCCGCAACCGACGCCAAATCGGCATTACAAGAATATCTGCAAGGCCTGAAACATCCCCTGCCCCATTATCATTTAATGTCTCAATCTGGGCCCAGCCACAGTCCCGTTTTTCACATCCGCCTGGACATCAACAAAACCCAGTCCTTTACGGGCACAGGGCAATCCAAACGTGAAGCAGAGCAACTGGCCGCATCAGCAGCATTGGATTTTTACGGCGCATCCGACACGTCTGTATAAGATGGGCTAATCCGTACAGGGAAGAATATATGCTTACTGGCTCGTGTAACCCAGGCAGATGCATGCATGCCATAATGCATCTGATATTGATGCTTGCCGCATCCGGTTGCGCACAACGCCCAGGCTCCCTTGTGCTCCCCGCCAAAACTCAAAAAACAGGTCCATCAGGATTGCCCAAGACAGGCGCACAACAGGCTCTCTACCCCCAGCTGCAGGTGTACTCTGATGAATTAGAATCGGATTTTCTGGAACAAAATGGGTTAAATTCACCCTATGGAGCGTTATTTTCTGCGTCAGGCCATCCATTGCTGTATATCGCCGCCAATCATACAAGCGATCCAAAATCTGAAACCTATGGGTGGATTAATCGGGCGTTTGCCCAATATCAACCAGACTTTGTCATCATCGAAGGCATGGCGGGCGCAGAATCACCCAAAACATTGATGGCGTATATCCAAAATCTGTCCCCATCAGCATGCCCTGAAAATCTTTATGCCGCGCGCTGTGCCATCAAAAATCAGGTGCCGTTTATGGGCGCGGAACCAACCGAAGATGCCGTTTTGAATGCACTTTTGGCCACAAAATACACCAAAAAAGACCTTGATTTCCTGTATGTTGTTCAACAAGTTGGATATTATTATCGATGTTGCAGCCGATTCAAATCGCTGAATGATCTGCCCACCGTGTTTGCTTTGTGCGTACAAGATCTGAAAAAACCAGGACTACGCTTGACCGGTTTTAAACAGTGGTATGAACAAGGATTGGGCACGACACTGTCCTATCACACCCTAATGGATCCCAATCATTGCGCACCCCTTAGACATGGAACGCCGTTACAGCAATTGGCCAGTACAGTCAGTGTAATCCGCGATCAACATATCCTTTCTGTCATCCTGAAGGCCATGAAAACACACAAAAAAGTTCTGGTTGTTTATGGTCACAGTCATTTTGTCACCAAAAAAGATGTTTTATGTGTTCATTTTGGTAAACCACGCTATGTCACGCTACAAACAGATTCTGTATCATCCTGATAAGGCACCCCAACAATGCACACCCCATGAGCACGATTATTCTATTGAATGGATGTGGTTCTAGCGGAAAAACGTCTATCGCAAAGGCCATTCAGCATGTCAGCCCAGACCTTTGGCTGACATTCGGTATTGATACATTCATTGATATGATTCCAGCGGACAGACAAGATGCTTGTTTTACAATGATTCCTGGGGCAAACGAACGCGGCCCCACCATGCATGTGGCATCGGGTCCAGAGGGTGGAAAGCTGTTTAGAGGTATGCCACAATTTGCGGAAATGCTGGCATCACACGGAAACAATGTGATCATTGACGAGGTATTGTTGGACCAAAAAGCCTTAAAAGGCTATGCCCAGCATTTGCGGTCTTATACCGTGTATTACATCGGCATTTTTTGCGATCTGGCTGTGATGCAAGAGCGCGAGAGGTTAAGAGGTGATCGCTGTATTGGGTTATCCAACGATCAAATGGATCGTGTCCATCGCGGGGTTTTGGGTGCTTATGACTTTACGGTGGATACAACGGTCGTTTGTCCTGTTACAGCGGCCCGTTGGATACTCCAATTCGTGAATGCCAATCCTGCACCACAATCCTTAAGGTCTCTTGGGGTTTTGATGGTTTGATTAAAGGGGCGCCCACGCAACATCGCAACGGAACACATAAACAAGGAAAAAACCATGAATAAGAAGGGCATTCATGTGCTCAGCAGAGGCGTCATCGTGGATCAAGGGCATATTCTGCTCGCCTATGATCCAAGGCCTCATCCCTTTCATTATTATGAATTAAATCGTCATTTTTATGACCTTCCTGGTGGGCATATCGAATTTCAAGAATCTGCGGAAAATGCCCTGATTCGCGAGATCAAAGAAGAGACAGGATTGGACGCAGAAATCGAACAATTCTTGGGAATCATCGAGCATGCGTGGTCTTTTCCAGGCGATGAGATCTGTTGTCATACCCATGAAATAAATATGATTTTCAAAATCTGTATGACAAGTCTGTCTTTTGGGGATATGATCCCTCAAAAAGAGGAACACGTTGCATTTCAATGGATGCCCCTTGCCCGTCTGCAGGCCATGGATCTGCGCCCCTTGCCCCTGCTTTCTGCCTTGCCCCACTGGTTAGCAGGCACGGATCACCGTGTGTTTTACAGCACCATAAAACATGAACTCAAACCCGATTAATCCAAAAAACTGGAAAAGACCAAACTGGCGTTTGTGCCACCAAATCCAAAGGAATTGGATACGGCATATTTTAAACCTTTGACCGATTCTGCCTCTGGCCCCACCAAATGCAAAAATGTGGATTCTGGATTGTGTAAATTTAAAGTGGGAGGCAAAATCTGATCCTGCAGGGCCTTTAGCGTAAAAATAGCCTCTACAGCGCCTGCGGCACCCAACAAATGACCAATGGCTGATTTTGTCGATGAAATTTTTGTTCCACTGGGGAAAATGCGCTCCATGGCACGCAATTCTGCCAAATCTCCTGGTGGCGTTGATGTGGCATGGGCATTAATGTATCCAATATCTTCTGGACGACATCCTGCATCGTTTAATGCCATGGTGATGGCTGAAAATGCACCATCGCCACCCTCTGGGGGTGAAGCCATATGAAAGGCATCGGCCGACAAGCCATAGCCCAAAATTTCGCCATAAATTTTAGCATTTCTTGAGAGCGCATGCTCCAGTGTTTCTAAAATCAGTACACCTGCGCCCTCACCAATGACAAAACCATCACGATCCTTGTCCCAAGGGCGAGAGGCTTGCTCTGGGCAATCGTTTCGTTTTCTGGATAAAGCCTGCATGGCATCAAAACCACCAACGGCCAGAGGACAAATGGCAGCTTCACACCCCCCTGTTACCATCACGTCTGCTTTACCACAGCGCAAGGCGTTGATGGATTCGCCTATGGCATGAGATCCAGAAGAACACGCCGTTACCACAGAAATATTGGGCCCACGGATGCCATGGGCAATGGATACATGTCCGGCGGATAAATTAATCAAAGCCGATGGTACGAAAAACGGACTGATGCGAGAACCGGCCGTAAACCGATCCGCTTCTGCCTCGATTTCAGGCAATCCACCGATTCCAGAACCTAAAATTACACCGGTACGCACGCTTTTTTCTATACTTTCACTTGGATCCCAACCGGCATCTTCCAGCGCTTCTCCTGCGGCCACCAGGGCCCATCGAATAAAGCGGCCCATTTTGCGTATATTCTTTTGCAAATAGTCTGATGGCTGATAAGACCCTTCGGGTATTTCACCCGCAATCTGAGACTTAAACTGTTCTCTCTTATCATACAGGGCAATGGGACGAATGCCGCTTTGTCCAGCAATAATCCGATCCCAAACCGTGTTAACGCCACATCCCAAAGGTGTCACCAAACCCATACCCGTGACCACAATACGGCGACGTGCGGGGAGAAACGGGCTTTCAAGCATCCCAGGATGCAAAGACCAAGAATCTTGAGGAATATGAGCGTGATTTGTCATTATACAGCTGTGTTTGAATGAGCCAATGTGCGATCAACGTGCGCCTGTAAATGATTGACGGCATCCCCAACGGTACGAATTTTTTCAGCTTCTGAATCTGGGATTTCGCACTTAAATTCTTCTTCCAATGCCATGATAAGTTCTACGATATCCAGACTGTCTGCCTCTAAATCTTCTGCAAACCGGGCCTCATCAACCACTTTTTCCTCCGAAACACGCAAATTTTCCATTACGATTTTTTTGACGCGCTCGGACGTACTTTGAACAGAACTCATTTTTATGATTCATTATGTTTAGATGTCCCTACTATTTATCACATTTTAAAAAGTTTGGCTAGCGCCCTTTTCAGATGGACAAAGCATTCGTTTGCCCTTACACTGAAAGCATAGGTTTTTTTAGGGAAAAAAGCCTTAAAAAAGGTTTCTCACCCCAAGCGCAATCTCATATCCTATGTCTTTTTACTTTGCATGCCGATTGGCTTATCGCCAATTGTTTTACGAGCGTTCAAAAACGCTAACGGCCTTGTTCGGCGTCATGTTTGCTTGCGTACTGGTTTTTATGCAGTTGGGATTTAGAGACTCTCTATTCCGCAGTGCTGCCAATTTGCCCCGATGCCTTCAAGGCGATTTATTCGTGATGCACAATCAAACCAATGCCATATTGCAAGGACACCCCTTTGAAAAAACCTATTTGGCTCGATTGTATGGACATCCAAACGTGGCCACGTTTTCCCCCGTCTTATTATCCTCTGGAAAATGGAAAAACCCCCTGACCAATGAGATTGCAACCATTCTGATTGTTGGCATTAATCCAAAGGATTCAGTCATTGCTGGACTGGAACAATCCCCATCCGTTGGACTGTTAAACATGAGGAATACCTTGATTTTTGATGCATTATCCAAACCTGAATTTGGTCCTGTTTCTGATCTACTGGAGAAAAATGGCCCATTGGACATAGAAATTAACCAGGTTCATGCCAGAGCCATCGGCACCTTTAAAATGGGAGCATCCTTTGCCGCAACGGGTAACAGCATCGTCAGCCATTCAACCTTTTACAATCTATTTCCCGGCACATCTAAAACCATTGCGCACATCGGGGTATTAACGGTGAAAAAGGGGGCTGATATTGCCCAAACACAAAAAGAATTAACCCAGCTGCTTTCCCCCATGATTCGGATTTTACAGTATGATCAATTGATCGAGCACGAGGAAAATTATTGGAGAAAACGCACATCCATTGGCTTTACCTTTGGTATGGGGGTCGCCATTGGATTGATTGTCGGCATGGTCATTGTGTACCAAATTCTCTTCACCGATGTCAAAAATCGCATTGCCGAATACGCGACCTTGCGTGCCATGGGCTATTCACAACGGTACCTGGGTTATGTGGTGATTTCATCAGCCCTCTGGTTGGCCATTTTGGGTTTTATACCTGGGGTTTTGGCCGCCAAAGGATTGTATTGTTTAACGGTATCGGTGACAAAATTACCCATGCTGTTACCCTTGCACACCATTATTTCGGTCTGGTGTCTGATTTTTACCATGTGTGCTGTGGCGGGATTGTTGGCCGTACGACAATTAAAAAGCACAGATCCAGCCGGACTATTTTAATCCAATGAACCAGGCCAACTCTGTGCAAAATCTTGTTTCAAGGGGCCTGATGATGCTGATGACCCTAGGCCTGTCTGCCTGTCAACTGGGCAGTCAATGGCGGGGAAAACATCATCTTGTTAAAAACAAATATATCCCTCTGCGGACCAGCCCTTATGCCTGCTCCAAGTGTCAAAAAAGTTTAGAAAAAACCTTGATTTCCGAATATGAACACACCAGGGCTGGACTCTCGGCTGAAAAACAAGAACTGGGGGATTTTGGTCCCCAGGATGATTTCTTGCATTAAGAAGATGGCGTTTGTGTGGCCCAGTTTTGTAAACGCTCTGTGGCTTTATGCAAACGATCTTCACTGGTGGCATAAGAAAAACGCATATATCCCGGCAAACCAAATTCTGTTCCTGGCACACCACTGACATGAGCGTGTTTTAACATTGCTTGGCCCAAGTCTAAATCCGATTGTACCCCTTTTTGTTTCATCATATCCAAAACATTGGCATACACATAAAATGCCCCAGCAGGGGATTGTACCGGCATGATGTCTTGTAAACCTTGGACCAAAATATCCCGTCTTTTTTCAAAAATCTCTTTTCGCTGTTGTAAAAAACTTTGGGATTGTGGATTGTTCAGGGCTTCTATGGCTGCCCACTGGGCGATACAGCTTGCCCCAGACGTACTGTGAGACTGCAAGCGGGTCATACCTGAAATAATGGCTGCAGGACCAACCCCATACCCCACACGCCATCCCGTCATGGAAAAGGATTTGGATAATCCATTGACCACCAACGTCCGATCTTTTAGGGTGGGTTCTATTTCCAACAGGGTCGTAAAATGATACGGATCATAGACCAAATGTTCGTAAATATCATCACAAATAATGAATAGGTCTGGATGTTCCAGTAACACATCGGCCAAATCACGCCATTCCGTTGGTGTATACACCGCACCTGTGGGATTACTGGGAGAATTCAAGAAAATTCCCCTGGTTTTGGGACCAATGTTGGCACGCAATCGTTCAGCCGACAGCTTAAATCCATCGTGCTCTGGACATCCCACAATCACAGGGGTTGCGCCAGACATTTCCACCATGGTGGGGTACGATACCCAATAGGGGGCCGGCACGATGACCTCATTGCCCGACTGGAACAAAACCATGCAGGAATTAAACAATACTTGCTTTGCTCCATTTCCAACAATGACCTGGCTGGGCTGGTATCCCAATAGATGATTTTCTCGGACCAATTTATCCACCACCGCCTGCCTTAATTCAGGCAACCCCGCAATGGGCGTATACTCATGTTCTCCGCGGATAATGGCATCCATGGCGGCTGTACGCACCCATTCTGGAACGGGTAAATCGGGTTCGCCAACACTGAGATTAATGACCTCTATACCTTGTTTGGCCAAGTGATTGGCTTGTTCCGACATTGCAAGCGTGGGAGAAGACGGAATACATTTTACAAAATGATTTAAAAAGTCATTCATGGATCGTATCTTTTTTCATTTATGAATCAACAGAATATCAAAATAATGCAATGATCGTTAGCCATTAGCTGCGATATTTTCTGATTATCCTTTCTTGCCAAAGAAGGAAATAGCCTTTTTAATAGAGGTATATGGAATTTTAATCTGATCTGTTTTATGCGGCCCCCATTGCCTGGTGTTTTGGCATCCCTCCCCCAGCCCATTATCATGTTGGCCCCCATGGCAGGCGTTACGGATTGGGTTTTTCGTCAACTGGTGCAACGGTACAGCGCCCCCAGCATGGTCGTATCTGAAATGATTGCCAGCCAATCCATGGTCAGACAGATCAAAAAAACCATGTTGCGTCATTGCCAAGAAGGTGAAAACATTGCCGTTCAATTGGCTGGAAATGACCCCGAAATTATGGCCGAAGCCGCCCGTCTCAGCGTGGACAAGGGCGCTTGTTTGATTGACATTAATATGGGCTGCCCTGTAAAGAAAATCGCCATTAACAGTTATGCGGGTTCCGCCTTGATGAAAGATTTACCCTTGGCCGCCAAAATTTTCAGGGCCATTGTCAAGGCTGTGCCCGTTCCGGTTACTGTAAAAATACGTAAAGGCTGGGATGATCAGCACCAAAATGCCCTAGACATGGTGCATATTGCCCAACAAGAAGGCTTGGCCTATGTCACCGTGCATGGACGCACGCGCACCCAATTGTTTTCTGGCAGGGCCGACTGGGATTTTATCGATGCATTACAAGATGCCGTGGATTTTCCCATTATTGCCAATGGAGATATTGTCACACCAGAAGATGCGGCCAGAGTCATTGCACGCACATCGGGGGTTATGATTGGGCGAGGCAGTTACGGAAAACCCTGGTTATTGGGACAAATTCGACATTTTCTAGACACAGGGCAACACAAAGCCGCTCCCTCTTTGTCGGAACAAAAGACCATCACATCCGATCATTTTCAAAATCTTTTGACCTATTACGGCACCCAACAAGGTCTGCTCATTGCGCGCAAACATTTATCGTGGTACAGCAAGGGGCTGCCCGGCGCATCAGATTTTCGCATGCAGGTTTTTCAGGAATCCGAGCCCACAGCCATCCTGGATCACATCAATCGATTGTATGATGGGGCCATAGAATCCTATCTTGTTGATTCTGATGCCAAGGAAATTTTGCAGGATACAGCTCTGGCGGCCTGTTCATGATGCTGGATGGGGTTTTAAATATCCGCAGCCTGAATTTGGCAGTATTATTGATATGCAGCATGGGATTAATGATGTGGATCGTCAAAAAATTGCGCCAATTATGGCCGGCACGAACCACAGCGGACAGAAAATCCAGTTTTCAAATCAAAATGGCCAGAGCTTTTGCTCTGTTTGTGATTATTCCCTGTTTTGTTTTGGCATCCTTTTCTATCTTCTTTTTGCATATTGGAATGCACACATGGTTTAACCGACTGGTTCAAACGGCCATCAGCGGTTCGGATGCCATTTCCCAACATTATTTGCAAGAACAAAAACGATTGATCGAATTTCAGAGTCGTACCCTGATCGATGATTTACACCAGGTTTCCCCCCATCAATTTCTGTACCCAAACCCGTTGATCTATGGATCCGGCCAGAGCAGCCCGCTGGTCACCACAAAATGGTTAACCATTTTGAATCGACACGAGGCATTGCAGGGCATTCATTCTATGATTTTTTCGTGCCCTCTGATGAGCCTATCCAATAAAACCTCTGTGATGACCATACTGCCCAAAGCGCTGTCCACCAATGGCCATTGGCTGACCACATTACGTCTGACCAACAGTGACATTCGAAATGCCAAAGGATACGGGGGCTATATTCGCTGTACCCAAGACTTCAAACATCTTTTAGAAATTGCTCCGCTCGGTGCCCATACAAACACCTTTGTGGTCATCTCTCGCCCCACAGATCCTATGATCCTAGAGCGCGTTTCGGAAACCCATACGGCCGCACACACGTATCAAGATTACCTTGAAAACAAAAAGTCATGGATTTCCACGGTCATCCTTATTTTTATCATTTTTACCATCATCTTGATTCTGGTCGCCATGATTGGGGGGTTGTCTTTTGCCCAACAAACCATTGGACCCATCAGTGCATTGATCCAAGCCTCAGAGCAAGTCAGACAAGGTCAAGCCCCATTAATACAAACCAAAAACTTGCCAGCCACCACGGAATTGAGCTATTTGATTCAAGTATTTAACACCATGTCCTCCGAGGTCAGTTCCAAGACCAAAGCCCTAAATACAGCGAACATCCATTTGCACAATCGCAATTTATTCATCGAGAGCGTGCTAGAGGGTATTTCTTCTGGGGTTATGAGCTTGGATCATTCTGGTACCATTTTATTTGCAAACTCTCATGCCGAGACGTTGTTTACCCAAGCAAGCCCCTTACAAGGGAAAAACTTGATGACTCTGGCCCCTGAATTTTATCCCTTGTTTCAACAGGCATTACGCAACACCACCATTATTCACAGCGATCCAGTGGCTCTGGTTCGGGAAAACCACATGCGCACCTTTCGTTTGCATATTCAATGTCTGATGCTGACGGAGACCGTTGTGGTGACCATGGACGATATCAGCACGCTGATTTCTGCACAAAAGAAAAGCGCCTGGTCGGATGTGGCCTGTCGTATCGCCCATGAGGTTAAAAACCCCCTAACGCCCATTACCTTGTCGGCTGAGCGCTTGCGTCGTCGATACATCAAGGAAATTCAGACAGAACCAGAAATTTTCGAAGACTGTATCGAGACCATCATTCGACAAGTCAATCATATTGGCAATCTGATTTCAGAATTTTCTGATTTTGCACGCTTGCCTGCTCCTCAATTGGTGGATACGGATTTGAACATTGTTTTGATTCAAATGATTGTTTTATTACAACAGGCCTATTCCAATATTAATTTTGAATACAACCCGCAGAGCATTCAGGTGTACTGTGATGCCCAACAAATAGAACAAGTATTGAACAACGTGTTTAAAAATGCCATTGAATCCATAGAGGAAACCAAACGTCACGATGGCCGCATCACCGTTATAACGGAAAATAATCCCGATTGGTTTATTTTATCCATTCATGATAATGGCGTTGGTTTGTCATCGGACAAAGCATTGGTCTTGTGCGAGCCCTATCAAACCACCAAAGAACAAGGCATGGGGTTAGGTCTGGCCATTGTGCAAAAAATCATTGACGATCATGGGGGGCTGTTCGCCATTCAGCCGAACACCAACGGCGTTGGAGCCTGTGTCACCATTTCCTTATTAAAACAAGCAACCCTTTGCTGAAACCGCAAGGATGGGCAGTCAGATCATTCAGTCAAGAAATCGCTTTTATCAAATGAATAAAACATTGGTGAGTCAGACCTTCTCCCCACCCCCTTCATGGTTTTTAAAGCATTTAAACCTATTCTAGCATAGAAAATTTTACGCAAAAAACAATGAGTACACAAAAAATATTTGCCTGTCACAAAATGATTCGCAGCAAGGATGCCGCCTTTATGCATCAACATCAGATTATGGCTGAAACACATCCGATATCGCCCGATCAAAAAGAGATTTGGATCAAGAAAAAACTGATAGGAGAAGCCCAAGAGGTGTCCTCTGCCAAAACCCATGCCAAATCATTGTCAGAGCTGATTGATGTGCAAGAATCTATTTTTGCTCTTTTGGATTTGTGGGAAATATCCCACGATGGTTTTACTAAAATGTGTCAGGAAAAGCGTAATCTTCGCGGCTGTTATACGAATGGTGTCTTTTTAACCAGCGTCACTGTGAATACGGACAATCCCCATTACGCCCATTACAAAGATCATCCAGAAAAGTTCACTCCCGTTTCATAAGGTTCAGTTTGTACAGGGTGCGCCCGCCCCTTCATAAAGCATAGGCCTCAGGTGCCCAGATCACATACCCTTGGGTCTTGTGGGTGTGGGCGTCTCTGTGGGTAACATCGACGGGGGGCGCACCTTGGGGGGATACAATCCTATCTTTTTGTTGCCTCGTGGCGACCTCTTGTGGGTAACATCTTTGTACAATCAAATGGAAAAAAAGACCTGACTCTCTAGGTATAAGTGGATTTTTACCTGCTCCATTGATCATGGCGCCTCTATAGGGGGGGCTTCTGGGGATCTGCTATACAAAAAAAGAGGAAAGCAGATCTTCATCCACTTTCCCCCACCATCAATCAGACTGGTTTTTTAACCCTTTACGGCTTTATTTTGCTGCAATTTCTTTTATTGCGGCATCAATAATTTCCATGAGGTCCCTTACTTTTTTGCCCGACAAACCTTCTAATTGTTCTTGAATATTTGAAAGGTATGTAGTGATAAAATTCTTATCATCATCGTTTTTAGCTGTTTCAGTCAAAGAATTGCTGTCTATAGACTTTGATACCGCTTCTCTGATATCTCTATCAGCTTTTGTGTCTCCAAGACCAAACATAGACATCATGGCATATGTGGTATCCTCGTTAATTTCAACGCCATAATCCACAGCATTTTGCACTATACTCATTTTTCTTTCCACAGAATCGGTAAGTTTTTCCAACTCTTTTTTACCTATTCTTGTATCTTTTAATGCTTCTTTGACGTTTGCGCCTTTTTTATCCAATAAAAAAAGACTATAACTTTCGATCAGAACTTGCACTGCATCAGAGTCAAGTTTCTCAATGGCAGTATCTTTTGCCTTTGGATTCATCAGAACGCTATACGCGTTTAGAACGAGCTTCTCTTTCACTCCATTTTTCTTGGCAGTCGCCCTTACTTTCTTCTGAAAATCTCTTCTGTCTTTCCCTAGAAGTTTTGTGACAAAAATATTTTTTCTCAGATACGCAGCATCCTCTGCTGTCAAAACCTTCTTTGCAGTATGCTCTGGTATACTCATGAGTGAATCATCTTTATGTTCCACATCATTTTCTTTTTTATTAATATTTTGAACTAAAGAATTTTCATACATTTTCACTGTTTCTTCTAGCAAGTGTATCAACCCAAAAACAACTTCACAACCATCGTCATGTGCAGTATACCCTGCATTTTGTACATCACTTAAAACCTTGCGGATATCGTGCAAGCCATAATGATTGATTAATCGTTTCTTTAAATCATCAAGATCAATGGATTCTTGAATGTACCGAGGATCGAAACCAATCGTTTCCAACATCTGATAAAGAAATAGAGTCGGTATGTATGTAAGGGACCCGTTGCCCATTTTGTTAGCCCAAAGATCATGATGGTTTTTATCTTTAATCACGTCACCAAACAACTTTATTTTAGGTTGAATCCTTTGTGGCTGTACGGTCGGAATAATTCCTTGTGGCGGAAAATCTTGTGGCTGTACGGTCGGAAAATCTTGTGGCTGTACGGTCGGAAAATCTTGTGGCTGCACGATCTGAGATACGTTTGTGTGGGTGGCTGGGGTATTACCTTCCGTTGTTTTCGTGTGTTTTATTGCTTCCTGTATAGAAGAAAACATTCCATTATCAAGAAAACCATCCCTATTCGTTATGTATTTAAGTAAATCGTAATATTCATTATCTGTGAGTTTTAACTCACGTACACGTTTTGCCCCTAACTTTACTGCTTCTTGCTGGGATATAGATTTGTTTGTATCTGGATCGACGTAAAAAGCCCACTTTTTCCAAGGCCAATTATTTTTTAGCTTTTCGGCATGATCCTCAACCTTTGCACTGACCATCGTCACACAGGTAAAAAAGCCAAATAAGATTCTGGCCCATATTTTTGTTTTCATATTTTTAACCTTATACATAAAATGTTTAACATGACTATATTACACGAGTCATATCAAATTGTAAAACGACCATCAATCAAATTAAAGATATGGCGCACGGCCATATCCATTTCATACCATGCGCCAGGATGTGTGTACGCCCGTGTCTTCCAGAATGATGCCTTTTTCAAACAATTGGGCGCGTATGATATCGGCCCCCGCATAATCTTTGGATGCTCTGGCCTGTTGACGTTGCACAATAAGGGCTTCGATATCCTCTTTGGACAAAGGCAAATCTTTGGGTTGAAACCAGGCCGCAATATGGGCATCAATCAGACCAAAAAACAGAGCACTGTTGTACAAACGTTGGGCCAAATCTTGATCACATGGATTTTTGTGCAACAATCGCGCCATTTGCTGTAACCGATTCAGGGCAAAGGGTGTATTTAGATCATCGCATAGAGCGGAAAAAAACCGACTGTCCAAGGCCTCTTTGCTGATCCCCGCCCCATACTCAGCGGCATAATCCACACCTGTGGCATGGCCCGAACGATCCAGTGCCCGATAAATGCTGTCCACAGATGTGCGTGCTTGATCCAAAACCTGTTGGGTCCAATCCAGAGCATGACGGTAATGACTGGTTAACAAGGCCCAACGCAAAACTTGGGCGGGTTGAACCTTTAAGGCATCGTGCAGTGTAATAAAATTGCCCAACGATTTCGACATTTTTTGACCATCGACCACCAACATCCCTGTGTGCATCCAAAATTGGGCACAATCCAGTTCATCAGAACATGCACACGTCTGAGCCCGCTCGTTTTCATGATGGGGAAACATTAAATCTCGCCCTCCCCCATGAATATCCATCATGTCTCCCAAATAATGGGTGCTCATGGCAGAACATTCGATGTGCCAACCAGGTCGCCCCCTGCCCCAGGGACTGGCCCAACCGGGCTCATCATCGGCAGACGGTTTCCACAAAACAAAATCCAGAGGATCCTTCTTGTAATCGGCCGATTCGACTCTGGCGCCAATTTTCATTTGATCCAAAGGCATTTTAGACAATTGTCCATAATGGGGAGATTCTGATACATCAAATAATACGTGATCCTGGCTGACATAAGCCATTTGCTTGCCAAGCATTTCCCCAATCATATCAATCATGGATAAAATCCAATCCGTGGCTTTGGGTTCATGGGTTGGTGGCAATAATCCCAAATCCGCAACATCTTGATGAAACCAAGCGATGGTTTTTTCTGTCCATTGTCCAATGGTGACCCCATTCTGTTTTGCCGCTGCATTAATTTTATCATCTACATCCGTAATATTTCGCACATAATTCACGGATGGATACATCAAACCTAAAACGCGATACAGCATATCAAAAGCCAACATACAACGGGCATTGCCCAGGTGAATGCGATCGTAAACGGTGGGGCCGCACACATACATGCCTATATGATCGGGCACAAGGGGCAAAAATTCTGTTTTATGCCCAGAAAGGCTGTTGTATAAAAAGAGCATCAAACAAAACCGGTAAGAGCAAAACCATATGCTGGCATGGTAACAAAAAATCATTCCCATGGGAAATCATCGTGGCTGGCGCCATGGTTTTATGCTATATTAATGATGTACCCCCATCATCAGAGAATTGACCTGTGTCTGTGCCCTATAGCCAAGAAGTAGAGCAAGCCCTGTTGGGTATTTTATTGCGAAACAATCAGGCTACAGAGCAATTACCAGAATTATTTGCGGGCCATTTTTTCTATGAACCCCTGCACCAGCGCATTTATACGGCCATTGTCACTTTGGTTCAACGGGGCAATGTGGCCAATCCTCTGACGCTGGCCCAATACTTTAAAAAATCTGAATCCACAGGCCAAGAGGCGGCCTATTTAACGGAATTGGCAGGATTATTGTTGCCATCACGCAATACCCGCGATTATGCCCAACATATTTTTGATATGTATTTGCGCCGACAATTAATTGAACTGGGCCAAGTGCTGGTGGAAGATGTGCAAAAAATTACCCTTGATGGCCCCACCCCCACAGAACACATCGAGTCCCTAGAGCACAAATTGTTTTCCTTGACCCAATGGGGGACCGATCGCGGACCGATGCCTTTTGGTCATGCGCTGGATCAAGCCATTTCCATGGCGGAAACGGCGTATAAGAGAGACAGCCGCATTGTCGGGGTATCCACGGGGTTTACAGATATGGATAAGTTGTTGGGCGGACTGCACCCTTCGGATCTGATTATTATTGCAGGACGCCCATCCATGGGTAAAACGGCATTGGCCACCAATATGGCCTTCAGTGCGGCTGCAGCCCAATTAAAATCGCCAGACGGTGACGGGGCGGCGGTGGCCTTTTTTTCACTGGAAATGTCTGCAAATCAATTGGCTATGCGATTGTTGGGACAAGAAACGGGCATTTCATCCGATCGCATTCGCCGTGGCGCCATCGAACAAAGTCATTTTCCAGCCTTTGTAGAAGTATCCCGAAAATTACATGGATTGCCCTTGTTTATTGACGATACGCCCGCCCTGACCATTGCAGGATTGCTGACCCGATGTCGGCGATTAAAGCGTAAAGAAAACATTGGCCTGGTATTGATCGATTATTTGCAATTGTTGTCATCCGGACGATCGGGTGGAGAAAATCGAGTGCAAGAATTGTCAGAAATTACCCGCGGGTTAAAGGCATTGGCCAAGGAATTACAGGTTCCCGTGATTGCACTGTCCCAATTGTCACGTGCTGTGGAACAACGCGACGACAAGCGCCCTCAATTATCAGATTTACGCGAATCCGGCACCATTGAACAAGACGCCGATGTGGTCATGTTTGTGTACAGAGAAGAATATTACGAATCGCGTAAAAAACCCACCGAAGGGTCGGAAAAAATGGCCGCTTGGCAAAAAACCATGTCCGATATTTATAATGTGGCGGAAATCATCATCGCCAAACAGCGTCACGGCCCCATTGCCACGGTTCCATTGCATTTCGACGCCCAACGCACCAAGTTTTCTAATCTGGCCAAGGATTCCAATTATGCCTCGCGCATTCCACAAGAATGATTCTGGGATCCCCTTCCCCAGGCACGTTCGTTTTATTATGGCCATATATTGTGGAGCTTGGTGGTTAATCACCCCCATTTTAATATTGATTTTCAGGATTTTAGGCAAAAAAGACCCTGCATGGTTGGAATTTATAGGTCAGCACACCATGGCCCGTCCTGCTGGAACAGTCATCTGGATTCATGGGGCCAGTTTGGGTGAGTTACGCTCTGCTTTGCCCTTGATGCGGCATTTAAAGGCATACAATCCTGATGTTCATTTATTGATCACAGGGTGCAACAGCCCCGCCATACGCACCATAAGTCCCCATGTCCCAAAAGGATCCTTTGTTTTCTTATGGCCATTGGATTCACCTTTGTTTGTAAAGCGATTTCTAGACCACTGGAAACCCAATGCCGTCTGTTTTTTGGAATGCGAATTGTGGCCATGCTTACTGGAAAATTTGAACAAAAACCAGATTCCATTTTTTAACATCAACTTTTTTACCGATGCCAAATCACTGGGTCATTACAGCATGTTGGGATCATTTTTCCCCAGCTTGCTGTCAAGATCGTCTGGCATTTGGATGTCGTGTGCAGACAAGGTATACCGATCTGGGGTACAAAATGGATGGATAAGACCCCAATTAATGCCCTCGTTAAAATATGGGTTTACACCCTTTTCAAAACAACAATGCTCTGTTTTACCCGATGTATCCCAAAGACTATTTTGGCTGGTTTCCTGTACGACAACGGCAGAAGAATCCCTGATTTTAAACACGCACAAACAATTGCAAAAAAGCCATCCCGATTTATTATTAATCTGGGCATTGCGCAATCCTGCCAGCCCTGCCTTTCTGCGCCTGTTGCATCACAGCGGCCAACGGTACTCATTCCGATCAAAACATCCAGAAATAAACAAAACCTGCACCCTATACCTTGTGGACACGCTGGGAGAATTGGATTTATTTTACAGCCAAGCGCCCTTTGTGATTATGGGAAATTCCTTTACCAAAAAGGGTGCGGGACATAATATTTTGGAACCCATTGCCCAAGGATGCCTGCCCATCGTTGGTCCATTTATGCCGGTCAGCCAACATTTGGTGGATGATTTTTTACCCGTTGGTGCCATTGTTCAAATACCTGCTGTTGATTTGGCTTCTGTGGTGAATCGTTTTCTGAACGATCCAAACAGTGCACGCCTGATGGCACACAATGGCATGGCAAAATTGGCAGAAAAAAAAGGGGAATCACAGGATTTTCTAGATCAATTAATGCCTGAAATTTGTCCACCATGGCCTGGCCGCATCCCCTAAAAATCCCAGAGACCATCGGATAGAGACTGGCAAAAAATGAAATATTCCTTATACTGGGAAAGATTCTTCTAGCCCATAGCATTGATGTTCCTTAGCGATGATTTGCAACAATTAATCCAAACGTTTTGCAAATTGCCAGGCATTGGCCCCCGCTCCGCCCGGCGTGTGGTGCTGCATTTATTAAAAAACAAACATCCTATCGTGACTCAGTTAAAGGAAACCTTGCAAAAAGTGGCCGATCATCATCACGAATGTACGGTCTGTGGTTATATTGATGCGCGTAATCCATGCTTTTTTTGCACCTCTGCGCAACGCGATCCATCTGTTTTATGCATTGTGGCGGATACAGGCGATGTCTGGGCCTTTGAAAAGGCGTGTTTCTTTAAAGGGCAATACCATGTTTTAGGCGGCATGATCTCTGCATTTCACGGAAAGCGTCCAGAAGATTTAAACCTGGCATCGCTGAAAAACCGCCTGTCAAATGTGGTTAAAGAAGTCATTTTAGCCATGGATGGTACGCTGGAAGGACAAACCACATTAAATTACATCACGTCCAGCATCCATCAATGGGCGCCGCATATCCGAATTTCTGGTCTGGCCAAGGGCATGCCTGTCGGTGGTGAATTTGACTATATGGATCAAGGCACGCTGATCAGTGCGTTTACGGGTCGGCAAAACGTCCCTCATTTGGCCGATAGCATTCAACAGTGGCGATAATGTGCATGCTTTTTTCTCTTTTCTGTTAAGGTTTTATCTATGCTCAGCACATCACGCTCCTTAGGTTTATTTTCCGTCATCGCCATGGTGGTCAGTTTGCAACTGGGTTTTGGCATGTTTCTTTTGCCCAGCCTGTTGGCGCCCTATGGGTTTTTAGGCATTTCCAGTTGGCTCATTTCTGGCGTGGGTGCCATGGTGTTGTGTCATGTTTTTTCTGCCCTATCCCAAGCACACCCCATGGTGGGTGGACCTCACATGTATATTGGGGCTGCTTTTGGTAAGCGCTGGGCATTTTATGTGGGTTGGACCTATTGGGTTTTGGGCTGGTTGGCCTCTGCCCCATTGGTGATGATGGCGCTGCATTCTTTGGAAAATCTGTTGCATCCTTGGGTTGTGTTTGGATTGATATCCAGGATTGGGTTTCAAATGATTTTATTGTGGGCCTTGATGATGCTGAACATTCGGGGCAGTCAATTGTCTGGCCTAGGGGAACGTCTATTCGGCGTATTAAAAATATTACCATTGATCATTTTACCCCTGATCAGCATCCCGTTTTGGAGTACCGACCTGTTGACTGCCCCCATAACGGATACGCCGTTGGTGGCTGTAAATGGCGCCAGTTTATTGACATTTTGGGGCTTTGTGGGCCTAGAAGCTGGAACAACCATTGCCGATTCGGTCAAAGACCCGAAAAAAATTATTCCCAAAGCTCTGTTTTGGGGAACGGTGTTGGTGCTGGCGGTGTATATTATGAATACCACCAGTATTTTGGCCGTTGTCCCCAGAGACGTGTTAATGAAAACACCCAACAGTTATGGGGCATTGCTGGATCGGTGTTGTGGATCTGGATGGGGAAAACTGATTGACCTGACCATGTTCATCGTATGCATTGGATCGTTAAATTCATGGATTCTGGCTGGTGGATCGGTCATCGCCAGTGGAGCAAAAAACCATATTTTTCCATCTTTTTTCGGTCAAATGAACCGATACAACAGCCCCGCCATCGGCATTAAATTGACCACTTTATGCCTGTTGTCCTGTGTGATGGTGATGCATAATCAAACGCTGTACAATAAAATTGAACGGATCATTAGCCTGTCGACAGCCTTGTACATGGCCATTTATCTGTTGTCTGTGGCGGCATTGGTGCACTTGATCCGTACCAATCGCGTTCCCAACACGCTTTTACTGATGGGGTCTATTGGACTAAGCGGATTATTTTGCCTGTGGATTGTGACCTCTTTGGATTGGACTTGCCTGGTTTTTTCCCTTTGTATTCCCCTTATAGGATATGGTTTCGCCCGTTTTTTCCGCTGGCCAGTGCGATGATTGGCTGGGGATCATTGGTGGTGATGGCCCATCGGCTGTCATGAAAAAATAGACATTTCAAGATCAAGACTGTATTCTGTTTGCAGCATGAATCCTTTAAACACCGTCACCTGAACGCCATTTGTTTTCAATGATTGTTTTAAAAAAAGGAACACGATAATGTCTGCTACACAACGTCGCGAAATGGGCTTTTGGGCTGTTTTTGCCTTGGTGGTGAATTTACAGCTTGGTTCAGCCATGTTTTTATTGCCGCGATCCCTTTCTGCCTATGGTCTTTGGGGGGCACTCAGCTGGATCATCAGTGGCTTTGGTGCGCTCTCTTTAAGCCATATTTTTTCCGCTCTATCCCATCATCACCCTATGGAGGGAGGGCCACATGTGTATATTGATCAAGCTTTTGGCAAACGTTGGGGTTTTTACGCCGGATGGACCTATTGGGTGGTGGCTTGGATCAGTTCGATACCCCTGATTTTATTGGGAACCAAAGCCCTAGAGAGCATCATGGGCGATTTTGGATTATATGGCCGATTGATGTTTCAAGTGGGCCTGTTGTGGGCCCTGATGAGTCTGAATATTCGGGGTGCAAAATTATTCAGTTTAGGCGAAATCATTTTTTCCATTTTAAAGATATCCCCATTGGTGATCATCCCTTTTCTGGGATTGCGTCATTTTAACATGGAAACCTTGACCCAACCCGTTGAGATGTCTGCTTTTTCTGCCCTTGGTGCGGCCAGTCTAATGACCTTTTGGGGGTTTGTGGGGCTAGAAGCCGGAACAACAGTGAGCGATTGTGTCAAAAATCCAAAAAAAACCATTCCTAGAGCCTTGTTTTGGGGCACCTTGTTGGTGGCGATATTATATTTGATGAACACCATCAGTATTTTTGGCATTGTGCCTAGATCCATTTTATGCGCCAGTGAGAATGCTTATGCGGCATTGTTTCATCACACTTGGGGCAATGGGTGGGACAAAGCAATCCAAGTTTTGGTGTGCACCATGTGTTTTGGATCCTTGAACTCTTGGATATTATCTTCTGGTCAGGTGGCATTAACGGCAGCAAATTCAGGATTATTTCCACCCTTTTTCAATCAAATCAACGGAAAAAACAGTCCTGTTATGGGTGTTAAAATCACAACGCTGTGTTTGGCCCTGTCGTGTGCCTCTGTTTCGCTGTTGGCCTGTTACAGCCAATCATTTTCTCAGCAAATCGACACCTTCGTGAATCTATCCTTGAGTGGTTTAATTTTACTCTATGTGGTGGTCCTGTGGGCATTATTGACTTTTATTCGAAAAAATCTGATATCCTGGTCGCCCTTACTGATCATATCCGTGATGACCAGCGCGGTTTTTTGCCTCTGGACCATTACATCCACCCATTGGTCCATGCTGTTGGGTGCGATACTCATCCCCATCAGCGGATATATTGTGGCACGTTTATTTCGATGGTCCGTGTTTTAATGGTCCATGGCATGCCATGGCCGTCTGGTTTTTTGCCACGCTCTGGCCCCTAAATCACCATAATGCGTGGTGTGGCTTGGTTGGAAAAAAACAGACTGTACAGGGCCCAAACCAGAGCATCCATACGGTCAGACAGGGGGCCAGAAGTGGCCAGCATTTGTTCTTCCAGCTGGTGAAAAACCCCACAATGGACGACGCGTTTTTGCTCGTACAATGCGGCAATGGGTTCCGCCCGAGCCCGCTTGCTGCGTGTGGCATATACCGACTGATACGGCACATTGGGAAACAAAGAGTGCAGTAAATGTTGCACCATATCCCCGCCGTTATTGATTTCAGCAATAATGCGATCGGCACGATGATGTTCATAGGCCGATACAGCTGTTTTAATCCACTGTGTTGCGGAAAAGTGACCACTGCAATCATCCAAAACATACCCCATGCCCTGATCATCCATTCCAGCCACGACGATACCGGTTTCTGCCCGATCGTGCTGTTCGCTGACGGCTGGATCAATGGCCACCACAATTCGGGCCAATGATTTGGGCTTGGTTTGATGAATAACCATGTCTCTTTTCCACAATCCTTTTTCCTGATTTTCAATGACCAAGCCCTGCAACTCTTGTGCCGCAAAGGCCGTTCCTGTATAACGATCCTTCAACATTTCTAAATAGGTTGTGGGCAAATTTGATGCATTATCCCAGGTGGTGCCGCGAGTAATAACCACATCATTGCGTTCCAGCAATTGCTTGATCAATGGGGTGGGACGCGGTGTGGTGGTGATGATTACCCTAGGATTAGACCCCAAGCGCAACGCCATCATTAATTGATCCCACGCCTGTTGGTCGTATTCAAATTTCGCCAATTCATCGATCCAGGCGGCATCAAATTGCGGTCCCCTTAAACGTTGAGGCGAGTGCGCACTGTACCCCACAGCCATGGCACCACAGGGCCAGATTAATTGCCTTTTGGACGGTTCATACACCACCTTTTCTTCAGGTGCAGATACGGCCAACAGACCGCTATTTCCCTCGATCATCACTTTGCGGACTTCGTCCATATGATTTCCCAACAAGCAAATGCGTCGACACGATTTTTCCTGTACCCATTTTCGAATGGTTTCTGCCCCTGTTCTTGTTTTTCCAAATCCTCTGCCTGCCAAAATCAACCAAATGCGCCATGGTCCCTTTGGAACCTTTTGGCCATCTCGGGCATGGGCATCCCAATCAAATTCGTGGTTTTTAGCCGATGTGTATCGTTTTAATCGACTGGATAAAACTTTGTAATAATTCATTTTAAAAAACCAACGCTATTTATTATCAGTTTATAACGAACGATTAAAGCAAATCAAATAAATGCAACACTCTTGTTTTTTTTCGCTTTTTTATACTGACACTGTTGCTAGATGATGGTTGTTGAACGTATCATAAAAAAATACGTTTTTAAGGTCTAACTGTGTTTCGCAAAAAATTACCTCTGATTTTACAACGGTATTACGATTTGGAAGCCCAAGCATCATTACCCGATGCCCCCAGTCGACCTGATTTTGCAGACATATTACGAGAACACACCCAATTAACGCCCTTTGTTCAGGAAATAGAAGCCTTGCAAGTATTGGATACAGAACTGTCCAATCTGCGAAACTTGTTAAATGATCCAGAGTTTAAGGCCATGGCACAAGAAGAAATCCCACCACTGACCCAACGCATCAGCGATCAAGAGTGGACCATACGGTGTCTGTTGCTGCCCAAAGATCAAGATGATGACCGCAATGCCATGATGGAAATTCGTGCGGGCACTGGGGGCGAAGAGGCGGCTCTGTTTGTGGGAACATTGTTACGCATGTATCGACGCTATACGGAACACAAGGGGTGGACGTGCGAGATTTTATCGACGAGCGAGAGCGACCAAGGGGGTATCCGCGAGGTGGCTCTATCCATTTCTGGTCGCGATGTTTTTGCCCATTTGAAATTCGAAGCGGGCGTTCATCGGGTTCAGCGCGTTCCAGAAACAGAAGCCAGCGGTCGATTACACACCTCCACTGCCACGGTGGCTGTGTTACCAGAAGTCGAAGACATCGATATTCAGATCGCGGAAAAAGATCTGCGCATTGATGTGTTTCGATCCAGTGGTCCAGGCGGACAATCGGTGAATACCACCGACAGTGCCGTACGCATTACCCATATTCCCACCGGCTTGGTTGTGCAACAGCAAGATGAAAAATCCCAACATAAAAATAAGGCCAAAGCCTTGAAAATATTGCGTTCTCGTTTGTACGACAAAATACGCAGCGAACAAGACCAAGAACGGGCGGATTCTCGACACGGTCAAGTGGGAAGAGGAGAACGATCAGAACGCATTCGGACCTATAATTTTCCCCAAGGGCGTCTGACCGATCACCGCATTAAATTAACGCTGTACAAATTGGCCCATATCGTCGAGGGTGGCTCGGGGCTGGAAGATGTCATCCAAGCCCTATTGGCCGATGATCGTGCGCAACAATTGGCCCAAGAAGATATTCTGATTCCATCGTCTGAACAGCGCTGATCCACTGGGCAGGGGTTCCCCATGGGAACATCATTTAACCCCTGCTGGATCAGATTCATCCCAGCCACCTGTCCGATTCAATCCCCCCCAACACCTGTATGAACGAGGATCGAAATGGGGGGGGCTGGATTAATCCCCCGATAAATCAGGGCATAGTGAACTTACTAGGTCTATCTTTTTTGTCTTTTTTTTAATTCTTTCGCGTTCAATGATTCTGATCGGATGCGTTTACGTTCACCAAAAGTTGCCGTAAGCTCCTGGTCTTCAGCGTATTTGTCATGAATACCCTCATGTTTATCAAGTTCACCAAAATTTGCCGTAAGCTCCTGGTCTTCAGCGTATTTGTCATGAATACCCTCATTTATTAATTTAGAAATCAGATCATTGGTTTTGTCATCAGGCTTCAGGTTCGTTTTTTCCAAATTGGTAAACGAAGAAAAATTGAAAAATTCATTTTCAAATACGGATTGGTAAATCGCTTTCAATACTGTTGCAAAATTTTTACACAGGTCTCTATCGAGATTGTTAAAAGCGCCATATATCCATTGCATCATTGGTGTATTGGAATAAAAGATATTGCATTTGAGGATCCCTGTATCAGGACATGCCATCCCATTTAACATCCGTAAAACGTCCTTTACACGGTTAATTTTAGCCTCGCTTTTATAATCCCATATTTCAGACAAACAAACCAAAAACTTATCGAATTTTTTAGTGATCGGAAGGCTTGATTGCAAATCCTTATGTTTTTTAGCTTTAAAATCCTTTATTACTTCTTGCATGCTCTGAACAAACGCACGAATACGGTAAGAAAAATCCTTCGACAGCTGTTGATCTGAAAATTGAGTAATTTCGTTTTTTATGGCTTCACAATCTGTTAAAACGGCATCAATATTAACCAAACCAAATCGTGTATCCGGATTATTTTTTTTGATATTTTCAAGGGTTTGACAAAACATATAAAAATTGTTAAAAAACACACCCTTGTATTTGTATTTACTGTTAAAGTTTTTTACATTGACATTACTCTTAAGCAATTTTACAAAACGATCCGTGCATTCTTTAATATCAATCAAAAGTTCACCCTCTTTTTCTTCATTCTTATAAAATCTAAAACCAGAAAAAAAGCAATCTTTTAAATTTTCTTCTAAAGCCTCTAGATTTGTTTTATCACTCATTAATGCGTCTTTTGCATTTCCCAAAGAAGAACACATATAGCGATATAATTCGGTATATTGGGGATGTTTTTTCTCAAACGGAGAGGCCTGATATTCTTTTTCATCGTTAAAATATACAACTTGATACCACTCCTCACTATCATAACCTCTGCTTGAGTCAGACATAGCCACGACTGGCAATGCAAGCATAACCATCAAACCGCACGCCATCTTTTGAGATAATTTAAAAAACTCCATTTTGGTAAAATCTAAAATGTTCTATAATAAAGGTATAAAATTTTTTTATAAAAAACAATCTATCAGATTCAAATTCCTTCTTTATGCGTGGATGGTGTCCTTGCATAGGGATTTCAGAACAGCGTACAATTTTTATGGTATTTTTCTGCTTTTTTCCATGCTGTATTATCTAAGCGCCCTGTTCGCCAATTACACCTTTTTTAATCTATTTCGATACATCACGTTGCGCTGTGTGGGGGCCCTGTTTACATCCTTTTTCTTGGTGTGGTTCATCGCGCCCTATTTTATTCAGTGGATCAAAGCCAAAGGCGTACAGCCATTGCGCGAAGATGGCCCGCCCTCCCATCTTGTAACCAAAAAAGGAACCCCCACCATGGGCGGATCCTTGATCGTGTTGGCCTATATCAGTACCCTAGCTTTGTGGGTGGATTGGAACAATGCCTATGTTTGGATTGCCACATGGGTGTTTATGGGATGTGGTGCATTGGGGGCCTGCGATGATCTATTAAAAGTAACCAGAGCCAATCCAAAAGGGTTATCTGAAAGCCGAAAATTGGTTGGTCAACTGTGCGTTGCATCCAGCGCCATGGCCATGTTCATGATTCTGACTGGTTGCGAATACAGCCTGTATTTTCCATTTTTTAAAAAGGCTGTTTTAACCATTGGCCCTGTTTTATTCGCCCTGTGGGGAACAGGCATCATCATTGGCGCATCCAATGCCGTCAATTTAACCGATGGCCTGGATGGTCTTGCCATTGGCCCAGTGATGATGGCGTGCTGTGTATTCGCCATCATGGCCTATCTGGCAGGTCACCACGAATTTGCCCATTATTTACACACCCCTTTTATACCATCGGCTGGGGAATTATGCGTATTATGTGCCAGTTTAATCGGCGGAGGATTGGGTTTTTTGTGGTACAATTGTCCACCAGCCATGATTATGATGGGCGACATGGGGTCATTGGCTTTGGGAGGGTTTTTAGGCATTCTGGCCCTGATGATCAAACAAGAGTTTTTACTCGCCATTGTGGGCGGCATTTTTGTGATTGAAACATTGTCCGTCATTATCCAAGTTTTGGTATTTAAACGAACGGGAAAGCGCGTGTTTTTAATGGCCCCCATCCACCATCATTTTGAAAAAAAGGGCTGGTCAGAATCCACAGTTGTCTTTCGATTTTGGATCATTTCCATTTTATTAGGGATTTTTGCCCTGTCGTGCCTGAAAATTCGATGATGGTGCCACGTTTTTCATCTATTCATTGGATTCGGCGTGCATTCTGGTGCCACAGCATTCCAAAGCTTATAGGCTCTGTGCTGGGATTATGGTGCATATTTGGTGGTATAAATGGGGCATACACGGCCCCACCTGATGGACCAGATCAGCTGACCCTAGAGGCACAAAACGGCGTGATCTGCCATGAACCAGGAAACCTGTGGATTGCCACAGGTCGGGTGATCCTTAGAAAAGGAGCGCTGGTGATCCAGGCCGATCGTATCGATTTGGAATTTGAACCAAAGCAACCGGACCCTTCACCATTAGGTCACAAAAAAGATGTAAAAAATATGGAAAAATCGGGAATTCCTTTGCTCCAACCCATCTTATCTGGGCCAGTGCGCTGTGTAACGGCCACAGGAAATGTCCGCATTCATCATCCTTCTTTATCCCTATACGCCCCATGGGTACGGTATGATTTCAAAGCAGAACGTATGGATGCATTGGGGCCGGGCATTGTATTAAGCCAAAACAATCCTCAAGAAAGCAAACCCAGACGCCCTTGGGTGTTAAACTGTTCAAAATCACTGTCGTACACCCAATCCACAGGCATGATGCATGCAGACGGAAAAGTCAGGCTGGTCAGTCAAGACAAAGGACTGGAATCGGATCGGTTATGTGCCTTGTTTGGGCCCGAAAAATCACATTCGCCCAATATGTCGCCGGACAAAACACGCCTTTCCAAGGGATTGCATCCTTTTCAGGATTCCATGGATAGGGAAAACAGGCCATTGCAACTGATTTGGGCACGCAGTGATGTCAGGGTGCGTTTTTGGGACAAAGAAAAACAGATCGTCGCTGTTGCCCAATCTGCCCTGTGGAATGCCATTCATGAAAAGGGAGAAATGCGGGGAAATGTCCATATTCGCCACAAAGATCAATACGTTCGTGCCAACAAGGCAACCCTGGACTTTTCATCCCATACCATAGGCATTATGGGGGAAAACTCTGGCACAATGGGGCAAAACTGGCTCTACAGCGGGGGTCAAAATGGGAATGACAACACGGGGCAAAAAATCTGCAACCCATCACGGGTTTATGCCCTAATTCCCACATCATTTTCTGGCAAAAAGGGATAATTATGCCATTAATCAGTCGTCAGATCTGCAAATCCTTTGGCCTGAAACAGGTGGTTCACGGTGTGGATTTTTATATTAAAAAGGGACAAGTTGTTGGGCTGTTTGGTGCCAATGGTGCTGGAAAGACCACATCCTTTTTAATGATGGCCGGCATTTTAAAACCCGATTCAGGTCAGATTATTTTGGGCGATTATGATGTGACGCAATGGCCCATGTATCGCAGGGCACGATTGGGTTTGCGCTATTTGCCTCAAGAACCCTCTATTTTTAGGGGCATGAGCGTTTTTGAAAATTTAATGGCCGTGGCAGAAGTATTGGTGGATAGACCGGTACGAAAACGGGTTGTGGAACGTTTATTGGAAGAATTCCGGCTGACCGCCATTGCCCATTCTGGGGCGAGTGTCTTGTCTGGGGGTGAACGCCGACGGGTTGAAATTGCGAGATCGTTGATTGGAAATCCTTCGTTTTTACTGTTGGATGAACCATTGGCTGGCATTGATCCCAGATCCATTGGGGAATTGGCCCAATTGATTCGACATTTGGCCCAACAGAACTTGGGCATTTTGGTGACCGATCACAATGTCAAGGATATGTTGCCCATTGTGGATATGGCCTATGTCATGCACGAGGGGCGGGTTTTATTTTACGGAACACCCAACGATGTGGCCAATAATATGGATGTGCGCGCCCTGTACTTGGGCCAACAATTCCAAATGCCGACCCAGCCGTTGCCTGATTCATGATGGGTTGACCCACCCCCCTTGAATTGGGGGTGCGGTATGAGGCATAATAATGGGGCAAGGCGGAGTAGCTCAGTTGGTTAGAGCAGCGGAATCATAATCCGCGTGTCGGGGGTTCAAGTCCCTCCTCCGCTAGGTTTTCGATATCCCAATAAAAAACCCTCTGCCAATCATGATCCATTCCTGGACATTCACAAGCAAAACCCAACCATATGACCAAAAAATACAGCGTTTTTGTGGATTTGACTATTTTATAATTAGACCTTTTCCAAAACGTTTAAACAAGGCAAAAAGTACCCTTTTAACACCAGAACCATTATAAAACCCCCTTATAATCCCTATAACTTGTGGGCTGTTTTTATAGTCGCACACCATCTGCACAGGATCAAAATTGTACCGTTCTGCCCGATGATATCACTTTCGTATCTGGTTTTTTAACGAAAAAAGTCCTAGAATATAGGCCAATAACTGATGTTAAGATTTTACCATGACCACATCCATGCCCAAACCCTTTCACTTGGACGCCAATGGCCAAGAGCTGGCAACCGACCCTGCTTTGGGGCGAATAAAGCAAATTATTGGTGCCGTGATTGACGTGCATTTTACCCAAGCCCTGCCCCCTATTTTAAATGCACTGGAAATTATTTTACCGGATGGCGTTTTGGTTCTAGAAGTCGCCCAACATTTAGGAGAAGATACCGTACGCACCATTGCCATGTCATCGACCGATAATTTAACGCGTGGATTGTATGTGCGCGATACAGGCAGCCCCATTCGCGTTCCTGTTGGACCAGAAACCTTGGGACGCATTATTAATGTGGTGGGTGAACCCATTGACCAACGCGGTCCATTGTATACAGAGGAAAAATGGTCCATTCATCGCAGCGCCCCAGCCTTTATCGAGCAATCGGCTGAAACACAAATTTTGGTCACAGGCATCAAGGTCATCGACCTGTTGGCGCCTTATGCCCGCGGTGGAAAAATCGGTCTTTTTGGGGGTGCCGGTGTGGGAAAAACCGTGTTAATTACAGAATTAATCAATAACGTGGCAAAGGCGCACGGTGGTTTTTCCGTATTTACTGGGGTGGGGGAACGCAGTCGCGAAGGCAATGATTTGTACATGGAAATGTTACAATCCAAGGTCATCAACCCCGATGGGGAATCCAAGGCGGCCCTGGTGTTTGGTCAGATGAATGAACCTCCTGGTGCCCGTGCCCGCGTCGCCTTGTCAGGATTGACATTGGCCGAATATTTTCGCGATGTTCAAGGACAAGACGTATTGCTGTTTATTGACAATATTTTTCGTTTTACCCAAGCTGGCGCAGAAGTTTCAGCCCTATTAGGCCGTATGCCATCGGCTGCAGGTTATCAACCCACACTGGCCACAGAAATGGGGGCCTTACAAGAACGCATCACCAGTACCCACAAAGGATCCATCACCAGTGTTCAAGCCATTTACGTTCCAGCCGATGACTTGACCGATCCTGCACCCGCCACATCCTTTACCCACCTTGATGCCACAACGGTGCTCAGCCGAGCCATTGCCGAATTGGGCATTTACCCAGCGGTGGATCCATTGGATTCCACATCCCGTATTTTGGATCCATTAATTGTTGGCGTACACCATTACACCATTGCCACGTCCGTTCAAAATGTGCTGCAAAAATACAAATCTTTACAAGATATTATTGCGATTTTAGGGATTGATGAGCTGTCAGCAGAGGACAAAAACATTGTGGCCAGAGCCCGACGCATTCAGCGCTTTTTATCCCAACCCTTTCATGTGGCAGAAGTATTTACAGGCAAAGCTGGGGTTTTTGTATCCCTAGAAGAAACCCTGTTAGGTTTTGAGAAAATTCTCAGTGGCGAATGCGATGATTGGCCAGAATCCGCATTTTACATGGTGGGGTCTTTTGACCAAGTGCAAGAAAAAGCCACTGCTCTGCGCAACGGACAAGAGGTATAACCATGTTACAATGTCGTATATGGGGAGATGGTGCGCCTATTTTTACAGGGCCAGCCCATGGAGTGCTGGTGCCTGCAGAGTCTGGAAAAATGGGGATTTTACCCGGGCATATGTCCCTAACAGGTACGGTGTTGCCTGGCATTGTCCATATTTTTTATGGAGAAAAAGCCGTATCCATTGAAATTGCCAGTGGCATTTTGTTAATCGAGGGGGACCAAGTTACCCTGATTACATCTTATGCCTCTATTCGAGAAATTGTTGACGAATGCATGGCCGATTGGATTCCCATACGATCCTAGACCCACTCTGTATGCCTAGGCGCCATTGCGATGGTGCCACTGGATACAGAAGAACGGGCTTGATTCAGAACATTTTGCATCAATCGGGACAGTGGATATTCGTGCACACGATTCAAAGGGATCCAGCGTCCCAAAATATGGTCATGATCTTGAGATGGGGTGGGCTGGGGAACCCCCACGGGGGGCGTTTCTTTGGGCTGTGAAGTATGGGGCAATTCTTTAGGCGGTGCATCAGAATGCATGGTCTTGAATGGATGGGGCAACAGAATACCGGAATCATTCAGGGGGTTCTTGTATTCATCCGACAACAGCATGCTGGTATCACTGGGATTTGTGTATTCATCATCGAGTGAACCATTCTTTTTTCCACGAGCGCCCCAATCCACCCAAACCTTTAAATGCAGAGTGATATGGGTAAATAAATGCACCAACGTTCCAGAAAAATCATATCCCGTTGGGTCAGGTGGGGGCTGTAATTCCCAAGATGACCCAGGAAAACGCCACAATCCACCCAGTACCCCCCCTTCTGGCGTTGCGTGCATAAACACATGCTCTTTTTGATCATCAAAAACAACATAAACATGACCGAACTGCTTTTTCTTTTGACTTTTAACGATTTTTGTGGGCCATTTTGTGGGTGTTCCTGTGGAAAATGCATGGCACTGATCCACCAATGGACATTGCGTACAGGCCGGATTTTTGGTTTTACAGACGCTTGCCCCCAAATCCATCAAGGCTTGGGTATAATCTCCCCAACGGGTATCGGCCAACTGCTCGTCCGCTTTTTTCCAAACGTGTGAAACCCAATCCGGTCCATCCATGCCAAAATATCGACTGAATACCCGACGGATATTGCCATCCACCGCCACCGCCCGTTGATTTTGAGCAATGGCCGTAATGGCCGCAGCCGTATAGGGGCCAATACCAGGTAATGCTAACCACCCGTCATAAGATAGAGGTATGCCCTGATGGGCCATGATTTTTGCGGCCCTGTGTAAATGATGGGCGCGGCGATAATATCCCAATCCTTGCCACAACACCAAAACCTGGTCTATAGAAGCCTGAGCCAGATCATTCAGGGTGGGAAATGTTTGGATAAATCGATGAAAATACGGCACAACGGTGGATGCCCCCGTTTGCTGCAACATCATTTCACTGATCCAAGTGCGATAAGGTGATGGCGCCGTTTCATGATCGTTTGGTGAAATGCGCCAAGGAAAAGTGCGCTGGTTTTGATCATACCAACGCAACACATGTTCAGCGAATGCTTTTTTAAGAGGCCGAGACCGGAATTGAACCGATTTCAAAGGATTTGCAGTCCTCTGCATAACCATTCTGCCACTCGGCCATCATTTTTTAATCTTATGTCATATCTGGTTCAGATGCAAGGGCTTATGAAACTCCCCCACCCCATTTCAGTCTATGGTTTTAATTCCCCTAGACAGCACACTATTGTCCTTTTGGGTCAAGCCGCCGGTATGGTTTCAATTCCGCTAGACAACACACTGCCGTCCTGTTGGGTCAAGATATACGGCGCCCATGGATGATGCAGCAACGAGTGTACCAATGGCCCAAAATCATATCCTTTTTTATACGCTGGACATTCTGGAAAAAAGTGCAATGCATATGCCCTTATAATCTTTAAGGTATCCGTATCCATCTTCCCCGTAACAGGACATGGTCGATATCCCATGATGTGAAAACAGGTTTGAATCCATGAAATCATGTCCTTCTGATTGTTTCGATCTTTTGGAAGGGGCGGGAAATCTTTTGCCAATGGCACCAGCCCTAACCCATAGCGTGCCAATGCGTCATAGGGAAAATATGGCCCAGGATCTTTTTTGTGCACATCACCAGGACGATCCCAGGCAATATCGCTGTGGGCCACGATGGCTGAACCCACCAATTTATGCTTTTTCACCAAACCTTGTAACAAAGGGATCAGAACCTGCATCTGCCCCACAGAATATCGAAATAAATCATGGGTACCGGTTTTATAGTTTGGGGAGTTGGCGCACTCTATTCCAATGGTTGCAGAGTTCAACTTACCATCCACATCGCATGTCCAATCCTTCCATCGCCCCAGACCAGCCTGTTTAACCCCTGTGTGGTCATCGGCCAATTGGAGCACAGGAATGCGATCCCGTCTGCCCTTGAAACGCAATACAACGTGACAAGCTTTTAAGGCGACAGGAGATAATTTTTCTGATTCGGGCAAGGATTCCTGCTGCGCCACTAAGGCTTTGGCCTCTTTTTTCAATTCACTCAATGTGGTATTTGGAATGATATAATGGCACCCCACAGAACGATTTTGCAAAACTGAAATGGTTATAAATACGGATGACTCTGTTGGTGCATGCAAAATGATGCCCTGTATGGGTGATTGTCGACCGTTAGGATAGTGTTCTTTTAAATCTGGAAATTGACATTTTAATGGTATCGTAATCTTGTACGGCATGCTGTGATTTGATCTTATCCTGATGTAATTTGGGTATCCCCTCTATTTTATATAAAGAGAAAACGGCTAATCCAAAAACGGACACCATTAGTGCCATGGGCAATATTTTAATATTTTAATGCTGTAAAAATTATACATATATCATTTTTGAACATCCTTGTACACCCTAGTGATTTTTTAAAAATCAGAGTATTATAAATAAAAAATCCCCTTTTTCATGCTCTATCCGGTTTTTTTAGGCTTTTTGCTGATCATAATCGCTGGATGTCAAGGGTTAAAGCGGCCGGCTGGATTGAAAGATTCAACCATGAATCCTCGAATTGGCAGCACCCGATGGGACCACAAATTTAATACAGTCGGTAAATTATTTGGTGATGTTGCTTTGGTATCTTCTGGTAAAAAAGAACAACCTCTGGGAATCATTTACAAAGCAATCTGGAAAGCATCCCTGCAAGTTTTACGGGGTTTTTCCTTTGAAAATGTAAATTTTACGGCTGGAACCATTATAACGCCCTGGTTTACCTTGCCTAAAAAGGCTGGAGAACGATTTCAGGTTTGCTGCAAAGTAATGGAAAATGACGATTGGGTTAAATCCATTACCGTAACCGTCAACCATCAAATCTGTATTTCTGGGCAATGGAAAGACCAATGTCCTCGTAAAAATTTGGCGTTTTATATCAAGGATGCCATCTTAACCACCGCACGACAAAACCATGTCCAATTCTTGGCCCAATTGCCCCCTGTACCCCCAAAAAATCTATTGATTCGACCCTGAAATAGGCGCTGCACCTCTGTTGATATAATCACTGGTGGGCGAGCCTGATTTGTTTGAATCACCCTATTGTCATGCATTTTTCACGGGCGGATCATTTTGGTGCAAAGTTTTGATCGTGTGATGGGGCCATTGAGCACGTTGAACAGAATCAAAAGCAGACCACATCAGTATCATCAGTCCACAAAAGAAAAGGGCGCCTATCCAGCGGGTGTCACCCTAATCCACAGGGATTTTTAAACAAAACATCCCGCCCACCTGATCCGATTTTGAATCGATACCGTTGCCATCCTCTGTGACAATTTCCACACCATCGCCCAATCTATCCTTTAAAAGGCTGGCCTCATGGTACGTCATAAAGGCTTTTTTACCTTTTTTACTCAAAAAAAGGTAACTTAAGCCCTCTTTCTGATCGATACATAAGTACCCACCATTGCTAAGCGCTGGGGAATATTGTTCTCCTTCGGTTTGATTGATGGATGAATGCTCCTGTGGCACGTTTTTTTTGACTTCTTTGCCCAATATTTCTGCCCATGTACACTTGGTCGAAAGGTCGGTTGAGGACAACCCCTTGTTTTTCATAAAATCAGACAAGGCTGTGGCATACTGAGAAATTTCGCCCACGGTGGCAATCACCTTGGCATCTGAAATGATTTTGCGTCCTTTGGAAACAACGCCTGATAAAAACACGCCAATGACGATCAAAACGATGGCCATTTCTATTAAACCAAGTCCTGATTCGTTTTTCCAAAACTTACGAAAAAACATTGTAATCCTAGTGGTATACCCAGATTTTAAGGATAAAAAACAATGTTTTTTTGGTCTAAAACGCACCGAAATTTAAATATTACAATAGCTAAAAAATTATAATGGTAAATACAGAGTTTGTCAACGGGAAAACCTGGTGCCTGCACAGTATTGTTCAGAAAGGATTCAGTGTCAAATATTGACCCGCAGACGGTGTCGTGATCATTGAAGAGCATAGGCATGAGGATGGGGTGAGGAACTCAGAGCCATGAATACAGTTTGGCCCCTTATTTATACGCCAGGTTGATCCCTATGGGCTGATCGAACAAAGGGGACAGAATCCGAACACAGAGAAACCGGTCCAATCTAAAAAGAAGCGTCATAAAGAGCGCCACCCCTGACCCAGCACAATCAAAAAAGCCCCAATCCTAGAATAATTTTCTAGGAAAGAGGCTTTTTAATCAGAGAAAACCACCATCAATGGTTCAAACCATGACCCACGATGATTTATTTCTCCCTATTTGCATACCGATTTTGGATTAGTTCGCACCAAAAGAGTATGTCAAGTTCATCATCACACCGATGGTGTTATTCTGGAACTTGATTTTACCGCTGTCTGTAACTTGAGTTTCATTATCTGCATAGACGAAAGGAGAAACGTCGAGATCCTCTAGATTGAATGTAATCGGTGTATACATATCATAGAATAACGTTAATCCAGCAGACAAATTATCAGAGATGTAATAGTTTGTAGCAAAACCAACGGTAAACCCTGTAGCAGTCCGTGTTTTTGTTTTAGAGTATACATAGTTTTTAATGGTCAAATCGACATTGTTATTCGTCTCTCCTGTCATGTCAACATATCCAGGTTCTGAAACATAACCACCAGTAACGTCCTGCAGATCGGTTTGCAGATAGGACAATTTAAATGGATTAAACTTCATACCCAAGAGCAAGCCAGCATTACCCCAACTGAATTCCTTGGCCAACAAGACGTTGAATCCAAATACTGCACCACTTGTTAATTTCAACTTACCAGCATCCTGGAAGTTGCTGCTAACGCTACCAATCAATTGTGTTTCTACACTTTCAGTATCACCCGGTGTTTTTTCCACAATCTGTGATTGGAAATTGACGTTTTCTGCCTGCAAACTAGAACTCATGGAGGTGCCATTCATCATAATGAACGCAGTTCCCGTGACAGAGTACTTGTTGCAATCAAAGAATGTCTTGTAACCAAGGTTGAAACTGGCCAAAATAGACGACATGCTCTGCCAAGGCGATAGATTTGAATAATCCAATGCTCCTCCGCTGACGTCAATTGGACCCAGACTGTCAAAAACGCCTCCCTGTACGGCTTGACTTGGATCAATGATTTCTTGTAGTTGGTCTGATATGGCGCCAGGTGTGTTCAAACCACCATCAAACTCATACACGGTGTTGGTTGGGGTTGTCATCCCGTAACCAAAACCAACGCCTACCTGGAATCCCTGCTGTCCGCAGTTCATGGCCATATCGTCTGCGTATATTACTCCGGCGCATAATGCTAATGCTAATAAAAATACTTTTTTCATATCTAATCTTTTCTATAGTGATTGACTCTCAAAAACTACCGCATCTCGCAAAAGGGAACAACCAGATCTGAGCTATTTTTTTAAAATCCCCCCGCCTGTTGCATTTGTGCACCACAATCGGTTCTGTTCCCATAAAAACAGTCCCCTGAACAGCGCATAGCAGAGCATACCCCAGACCGGCTATGCCTCTGTTTTTCAAGGGTTTTAACCATTGTGGAATGAAATTCTTAAAAAAGAATGAAAATCTGACAGCTTTAAAAATTATTGGATTGTTGAAATATTGACCTGTCAAAAATCCTGATCAACGGCAATCTGCTGGGATTCCATCGCAAAGCGCCATCGGATGGGCACCCAAAAAAAATTTGCTATTGGCGTACAGAAAAACATACCCCCTGTACGCCCCCCGTCAATTCAAGGGATATTTTTGACACAACTGTTCCACCTGATTCACCAAAACATCCACTGGACCATCCAGATTGCTTAGACGTTGATGGATGCATTGCGCAATGATTGCCATATCGGGAACCATAAAACCCCGCGTGGTAATGGCCGGTGTCCCCAAACGCAATCCTGATGTTTGGACATAAGAACACCGATCGTTGGGCACCCCATTTTTATTGGTCGTAATACCCACAGCTTCCAGAGCATGTTGGGCTGCATGCCCCGATAAATCCAATCCTGAAAAATCCATGACCAGCAAATGATTGTCCGTTCCACCCGATACCAAATTATACCCATGCTGGGTTAATGCTTGCGCCAGAGCAGCCGCATTGTCACAAACCGAACCAATATATTGGGAAAAAGCGGGGGTGCTGGCTTCTTGGAAACAAATGCCCTTGGCCGCAATCACATGCATCAAAGGCCCCCCTTGCAGACCTGGAAACACGGCCCCATTGATCTTTTTGGCCAATTCCTCCTCGTTGGTCAACACAATGCCGCCTCTGGGGCCACGCAATGTTTTGTGCGTTGTACTGGTAAGCACATGGGCATGGGGAAAAGGATGGGGATGATGCCCCGTTACAATTAATCCGGAAATATGCGCCACATCAGCCAAAAGAAATGCCCCCACCTCGTCCGCAATGTCACGAAATTCTTTGAAATTTAAAATACGGGGATAGGACGATGCCCCCACAATCATTAACTTTGGTCGATGCTTTTTCGCCAAATCGCGCACCTGATCCATATCCACGCGATGAGTGACAGGGTTTACCCCATATGACACAATGTTAAACCATTTTCCCGTCAAACTGACCTTCGCACCATGGGTTAAATGCCCACCGCTATCCATACTCATACCCAAAATCGTATCGCGGGGTTCCAACAGGGCCAAAAACACAGCCTGATTGGCCTGAGACCCAGAGTGCGGTTGCACATTGGCAAAAGCACACCCAAACAAGGATTTTGCCCGATCAATGGCCATTTGCTCTATTTGATCCACATACTGACACCCACCATAATACCGTTTTCCGGGATACCCCTCGGCATATTTGTTGGTCAAGATGCTGCCGC
Source organism: Candidatus Finniella inopinata (assembly GCA_945888455.1). Classification (GTDB taxonomy): domain Bacteria; phylum Pseudomonadota; class Alphaproteobacteria; order Holosporales; family Holosporaceae. Next base: position 81,356 of record CAMCZV010000001.1, read on the forward strand.
ATGCCGTCAAAATATCGCGAGATACAAAATTTTCAGAGGCAATCAGTTCAATATGATCCTGTTGACGCTTGCTTTCCGCCGCGATAAAACCAGCCATCTCTGTGTCAATCATGGCATGATGCATCGCAGCATTATGTTCTTGCGATGTGCTTTTTACCTGTATCATAGAATGAATTCCCATATGCGGCCTATTTCCAAAGTATTTCACAACAAACACAAAACCGCAAACATTTGGGGCTGCATGGGGGCAAGGTGGGCAGCATTGCTCCCATTTTACTAAGGACTGTTCATGTCTTTTTGTAAAAATATATTGACTTGTGTTTTGAAAGCGTTTATTCCATGTAATGGAAACATTGAAAAAAAAAACTAATGAAATCAAAAAATTTGACATTTTTACTGCTCGTTGGCCTAATCGCCCCGAGTGCTGTGATGTCCGCAGAGTCTTCAAAGACTGTTACGCCAGGTCACGAAATCGGGAAGAAGAGAACATTACAGGAAAAGATTCAGACATTACAGGAAAAGATTCAGACATTAAAGGAAAAGATTCAGAGCATTACAGAATGCGAGGAGAACAACACCAATTATCAGCCACAGGGGGTGGGTAACATCTCTTCCAAAAATTTAGTTTGCAGCTTAAACATTCTTTTACAACTCAGTGATCATATTGCTGATGGAAACCCTTCCAAATCTCAAAAATCAGGAACGGTTATTGAAAAATTTTTTAAGACTTATGCAACATTTGCCCCAGACTCTTGGTGCGACGATCTTATCCAGCTTCGGAACGCACCTTTAATCGAGAATTATTTAAAATTACAGGACATCCAAAATGCTGTAAATAAAATCTCTAAAGGCATAGGTTCAACTATAATTCAATCCTCTGAGAATACAGATTTTAATATTTTGATAGATGATATGAAGTCATCAATTAATGTTTTAACAAATGAGATTATCCCATGCAAAAAACTTGTACAAAAATACAGCCAACTTCAGGAGTTTCATCCGAATCTCTATAAATACAGCCAACCTCAGAAGTTTGATCCGAAGTATGATAGAGATGACAAAACATTTGATCAGGATACATACGAAATGTCAAAAAAATTAAGGGGATATCTAAATCAGCTCGAATATGATAAAAACTGTGGAGATAGATTAGAAACAACGGAAATAAAAGAAACAGAAGAGTGTAATGAATTAATAAAAAAAGAACATGGATTCAAGGTTTTGTTAAAATCAATATCTATATACCTTGAAAAAATCGATAAGATAACTACCCAACGCGAAAACATTATTAATTACTTTGTTTATTTACGCAATGCTAATCCCAAAGAATTAGCTTTTATGCAAAAAAACCTCCTTGACAGTATTGAGATCATTCTTGATTACATAGAAAATTCCAGAACAAAAGATGGCAAGTAGGATCAAAAAGCAGAGGATAAAAAGAAAGAAAGACATGGTGGAAAGGATTCAGATAAATAGATAAAACGTCGTAACTGAAACTTTTTCAAAAAAAATGATTGGGTCACTTCACGAGTGATCCTAAAGGCGCTTCCCCATGCTCATCCATGGGGATCTGCAATAAAAAATCGCCAATGCGCCCCATCTTGGGGTCTGGCTATTTCACCAACACAAGCCTTTTCCCTAAAACCAACACCCATTACGGGAACAAATCATCCCGATGGCCGCGCAAAAAGGCAGCTGCATCCATGGTTTTTCCATTTGTTGAGCGGATTTGTTTGGGAATCAACAGGGTATTTTGACCGCATACAATGGCCCAAGATTTTCCCCACGGCACAATTGTTCCTGTGGGCACAGACGCATCCAGCGCCGTTCGCCCAAGATCAGAGGTTCCATCACCCCCATCAGCCTGCAGAAATCCAATGGTTTGCCCTCCGATTGTCCCGAATGTTCCTGGCCATGGCTGTAATGCGTCTATTTTCCTTAATATATTCCAGGCCGAATCCGACCAATCCAAATGCCCCATCTCTTTGGTTATTTTGGGGGCATAGGTGGCCCCGTCTGGCGATTGAGGCACAGGTTTCAAATGACCGGATAAATACTGAGGTAAAACCTGACACAACACCGCTGCCCCCTGCTGGGACAAAATCTGCGTTAATGCAGAAAGGGTGGTGCGCGGGGCTATGGGCATGCGTGTTTGGTGTAAAACAGGCCCCGTATCCATTCCGGCATCCATCACCATAATGGCCACCCCTGTTTCATCATCGCCAGCCAACAAGGGTTGTACCAACGGCGAAGCTCCCCGCCAACGGGGTAAAATCGATGGGTGCACATTGACACAACCCAAGGCCGGAATATCCAGAACCCGCTGGGGCAACAACAACCCATAGGATGCCACCACCGCCACATCTGGATTCAGGGATTTTAAATCATTGACGGCATCGTCATTGCGAAACGTACTGGGGGTTAATACAGGGATGCCCAAAGAATCGGCATAATCATGCACGCACGTTCGATGAATCGTATGCCCGCGCCCCTTTGGTTTTGGCTGTGCCGTAAATACGCCAATGACGGAAAATTTCCCGATCAGCGCTTGTAAAATGCTCAATGCAAAGGGACATGATCCCATAAATACCACTCGAGCCATGGGCACCCCATCACCCATTTTTTGCAACTTTTTGCAACTTTTTTCGAACCAAACTGCGTTCAAAAGACGACAAATGATCAATGAATAAAATGCCATGCAAATGATCAATTTCATGTTGAATGCACGTGGCCGCCAATCCAGAAAAGGTGCGTTCGTGTTTTTCCCCTGTTTCGTCACAATACCCCACCCGCACATCAGAACATCGCCGTACGCGCGCTTGATATTCTGGTACCGACAGACAACCTTCCTTGGTGACTGAAATGTCCTCTGATTGCTCTATGATGGTGGGATTAACCAGTTTAATGGGACCATCACCCACATCCATCACCACCAACCGTTGTCGCAAATTAACCTGAGGCGCAGCCAAACCCACCCCATCATGGGCATACATGGTTTCCAACATATCTTCCAAATGTTGCGCGATCTGATGGTCGAATTGCTCTACGTCCACCGTGGGTAGGCGCAATCTGGGATCGGGTTCTTGCAATATGGTCAGTTTTGCCATGACATGGTTTGTTTTCTGATCTATTCTAATCATTCTATCACAGCGAAAATCAAAATCAATAAATATTGCTCTATTCCTGGCTTTTTAACATAAAATTATGATTAGTATTTTAAAATGAGCGAATAACAATTTAAATTCAATTCAAATGCGAAAAATATTTCAATATTCCATTCTTTTTTACTTTGCGCTCGCCACACAGTGTCAATACGCAGATTCAGGCGCCACCATAGCCATAGAGTCCTCCCCCATCATGGGCGCAAATCCTGCCACTTGGTCCCCCACCAATGCGCTGGATACTGGAGAAATCACCGCAGACCCAATGATGTATACAACCAAAATCGATCCTGTAATAGATATAGCACCCACCGCAGAGCCAATGTTGTATGCAACCAAAATCGATCCTGTAATGGAGAAAATAGATATAGCACCCACCGCAGAGCCAATGTTGTATGCAACCAAAATCGATCCTGTAATGGAGAAAATGGATATGGCACCCACCGCAGAGCCAATGTTGTATGCAACCAAAATCGATCCTGTAATGGAGAAAATGGATATGGCACCCACCGCATTCGATTCAGCCACCACTGATGTCACAGCCCTGCCTGTATCCATGGCAATGATGATGCGCAGTGCACCCATTAAAACGGCAACAGCGGCGCCAACAGCGGCAGCAAAAAAAGCAACAAGCTCTATAAAAAAACCATCCACTGGATCAAAAATGGTAACGAGTACACCAACAGGATCTATTCTGGGCGCAAAACCTGCCACTTTGTCCCCCAATACGCTGAATACTGCGGCAAAGACAGTGGCAAAGACAGTGGCAAAGACAGTGGCAAAGACAGCACCAAAAATGGCAACGAGCACACCAAAACCCAAGGCCATGCCTATGCTTTCTGTGATGAGAAAAAGGTAGTAGGCTTTTACCACAAATAATTTAAATTAAAAAAACACACAAAAAAGGATTAAAGATGAACAATTATATTAACAATGCTGGTTTTTACTTTTGCAACCCAAATTTCTGCTGGCAGCAGCTGTGGAAGCAATCAGAATGATGACCAAAATTCAACACTGTTGGGCGCCAATGGCCGTGGAACGTGGAAGCAAGCTGCTTCAGGCCAATAAGGTAAAAACCCGGGTCAGACCAGAAAGCCCGCATAACAATACAACAGGGTGGTCAAGCCAGCGATAATTTCAACGGCTTGACCCAATCCAAATCATCATTGATGCCGCCAATATGATCATCCCAAGCATATTGAATAAAGGCGAACAGATTGTTGGCGTACATGGCGCTGGCATCAACAGCCATATGACTCATGCCATAGGATGTACCGACAATCGTGACGCCATACAGTTGGATTTCTTCACCACGACGGCTGATGGCGCAATTGCCAGAACTGCCCAACGGTGCCCCCAAGCGATCGGTGGCCAAATCCATGATTACGGATCCAGTGGGCATGCTTTGCACCATAGAATGGGTGATTAAAATGGGGGGTTCTTGACCTGGAACCATGGCTGTGGCGATCACCAAATCTGTTTTCGGCAATAATGTTCCAATAAGGGCCTGTTGGGCCAACAACGTATCTGTCCCCACCCTTTGGCCGTATCCGCCCTGATCTTCGCCTGGGGATGATTCTGACCGACCTTGCATACGTTCGCCCGTCTTATCCCGCATTTTTTCCCGCACGGTTTCCTCTGAACAATGATAAAATTTTGCCCCTAAACTTTCCACCGCACCTCTGGCCGATTCGCGTACATCAAAGGCCGAAACCACCGCACCCAACCGTTGCGCCGTAGCAATGGCTTGTAACCCCGCCACACCAGCACCCAAAACCAAAACGTGGGCTGGATTTAAACGGCCCGACGGCGTCATCATCATGGGCATTACACGGGGCAATCGGCCTGTACCATGCAAAACGGCCCAATATCCATACAAGCTACTCTGGGACGTTAATACATCCATCACTTGGGCCCCAGACGTTCTGGGCAAGCGTTCTAAACTATAAGCTGGAAGGGAATGGACATGCTCAGGGGCGCGATCACTGCCCAACAGACCAATCACCGCGCAGGTTTTTGGTAAAAAGGAATACTGTTGCGGCGTCAATGGACCAAAACACAGGGCGCACGATGCGCCATCGGCCACGACGCGTTCATCCTCATGAATGTGAACACCACCATAATCTGTATCCAAAAATCCACTGTCTGATCCTGCACCAGATTGCAACGCAATGGTCCACCCCAAATCCATAAGTTTTTTAGCCACGGTTGGTGTCATAGGCACCCGTTTTTCTTGACGAGAGCTGGCTCGAAAAATGGCAATTTTTTTAGTATGCATGAGTCATTCCTCTGACAAGATAGTGCTGGCTGATTTTATAAATTACGGATGGTTGTGAATTTAAATACCCAATTTAATCCACAGACTGATGTCAATCATAGACGAAAAATCCGATTCAATGCAATCGTAAGCTGGGGATTTTTGATTGAAACACGGGATTGTGATGCTTGGAATATAGGATTTTTTATCCATTGCATTGCTTTTTATCACTCTGTTCCTTTAGAATGCAAGAGATCTTTGACTAAATATTACACATGGCATCCTTGACCCCTCTTTTTATATCTGGCCAAGACGTTCTCCCATTGATCGAAGGTGGAAAAGGCATTTCTATTTCCAATGGATTAACCGCGGGTTCTTGGGCTGCCACCGGGGGGGTCGGCACCTTTTCAGGCGTTAATGCCGATTATACGGATGAAAACGGGAATGTGGTCCCTATATTATATACCGAACGCACAAGGGCCAAGCGCCATCAAGAGCTGATAGACCATGCCATTGCGGGGGGCATTGCGCAAGCCAAAATTGCCCATGATCTTTCTGGGGGAAAGGGACGCATTCACATCAACGTGTTGTGGGAAATGGGGGCCGTTGAAACCATACTGGAAGGCATTTTAAAAGAGGTTCACCCCTTGATTCACGGCATTACCTGTGGGGCAGGAATGCCCTATCGCTTGGCCCATATTGCGGAACATTTCAAAGTATTTTATGTGCCCATTGTATCTTCGGCCAGAGCATTTAGCGCCCTGTGGAAGCGGTCATATAAAAATAGTGTCCAATGCTTGTCTGGCGTGGTGTACGAAGATCCTTGGCGTGCGGGTGGACATAATGGTCTAAGCAATGCAGAAGATCCATTGGTTCCCCAAGATCCCTATCCCCGTGTACTGGCGTTAAGAGAAACCATGCGCGAATTTGGCCTGTACCGTACGCCCATCATTATGGCCGGCGGTGTATGGTCATTAAAAGATTGGTCCAACTGGATTGATAATGAAGAATTGGGGCCCATTGCCTTTCAATTTGGAACACGCCCCTTGCTGACCAAAGAAAGCCCCATTTCCAATGCATGGAAGGCCAAGTTGTTAACATTGCAACAGGGCGATGTGTTTTTGAATCGATTCAGTCCAACAGGGTTTTATTCATCGGCCATTAAAAATGCTTTTTTAGAAAATTTACAAGAACGTTCTGATCGACAAATTCCCTATACAGAAACCAGTTCAGCCGATTCGTGCGTATTATTGGCATTGGGCGAACGGGGTCGCAGCGTTTATGTTCGTGCCGACGATTTTGCAAAGGCCCAGACTTGGATGGGCAAAGGATTCCATTACGGTATGAAAACGCCTGCGAACACCTTGATTTTTGTGACGCTGGATGAAGCCAATCAAATTCGCCAAGATCAAATTGACTGTATGGGCTGTCTCAGCGCCTGTGCCTTCAGCAACTGGAGCCAATCCCAAGGCAACACAGGACAAAAACCGGACCCCCGTTCTTTTTGCATTCAAAAGACTCTGCAAGCCGTTTCCCACGGTTCTTCTATTGATCATAATTTATTATTTGCGGGTCACAATGCCTATCGTTTTGCCCAAGATCCTTTTTATGCCCAGGGATTCATCCCAACGGTGGCAGAACTGGTGGATCAAATTTTGGCCGAACACGACCCCGTTCAGAATGTGCCAGCCTATAATCCCACAACCATAGGAGCCCCCTTGTGATGATGAAATATCCAAATGTTCCCGGTATTCTTTCCATGGTTTTAGGATCTAAAATCGCCCAAACTTTGGGCTTGTGCGCGACCATTGTGGGACTGCACTGGATATGGCCAGATATGGTGCGTGTGATCAGCACGGCATTATCCATGGCGTTTTGCATCATGGCCTTTGCCAGCTTGGTATCGTTAAAAGAATCCCAAAAAACCATTTTTTACAGCACACTCAGCTTTTCTTGTGCCGCCTGCAGCATTGTAGATACGCTGATTCTGGCCCAATGGGAATGGGTTATGGCCATTCTGCTGGGTGGTGGATTGGGTTGGGGCATTACCCGCAGCGTTTCCATGATTCATTTGCCACAATTGATGGCCTTTTTTCATGCTTTGGTGGGCATGGCCACGGCACTGCTTGGGTTGGTTTTGGTGGCATTACATGGGTTGTTCAGCACCAATATTCCTATGCAAACCCGATGGGAGCTGGCCATCGGTGGCATTATGGCGGCCATTACGTTAACAGGATCTTTGATTGCGGGTGCAAAATTACATGGCTGGTTAAAGCAGGATTTTTCGTCCCTGATGCCTCGTCATTCCTTACTTTTTGTCACCATTGCTAGCCTATTGGTGGGCTTTATGATGGTGGTTTGGCCGAATATGTGGTCTATGTTTGCCCTGTTATTGATCAGCGGATTATGGGGAGCAGCCATAGTCTTGCCCATTGGGGGTGCGGATATGCCTGTGGTTATTTCTTTACTGAATGCGTGTTCTGGTTGGGCGACATTGGGTATTGGATTTTCCTTGGAACACCCTTTATTTATTGTAGTGGGCAGTATTGTGGGCTTTTCCGGCGCGGTACTCAGCTGGATTATGTGCAAAGGCATGAATCGATCCCTGAAGGATGTTGTTTTTCCAACCCCATTGTCTGCAAACATTTCGGCCCCCCTTGCCCATACAGGTCATGTGCAAACTTTGTCGCCAGAAGATGCGGCTTTTGTACTTTCTTCGGCTTCTCGTGTGGTCATCATCCCTGGATACGGTATGGCCGCAGCTCATGCCCAACATGTTTTACAGGAATTGAACGAAAAACTGTCCGAAAACGGTACTGTCGTCCATTACGCCATCCACCCCGTAGCAGGCCGCATGCCTGGACATATGAATGTGTTGTTGGCCGAGGCCAAAGTGCCCTATGAATCCATGTTGGAATTGGATGAGAGCAACATGGAATTGTCACAAAGTGATGTTGTGCTCATCATCGGGGCTAATGATATTGTCAACACCTTGTCCAAAGATCCCAGCAGCTCTATTTACGGCATGCCCATTTTTAATTTGGAAAAAGTCAAAACGGTTTTATTTATCAAACGCTCTATGGCCGCAGGGTATGCCGGACTGGATAATCCATTGTTTTACGAGCCCAACACGTTTATGGTTTTTGGGGATGGGAAAAAAGTATGTACGGATATCCTAAAACACATGTAAGCAGGCGATGAACGGCTCTGTTTGGACGTTTTTACAGACCAAAGTCCAATGGATTCCGGGCATTGGCCCCTTGTTGGGACGCCGCCTCAGCGATGCGGGAATGCCCACATTTTTTGACCTGTTGTCCTGCTTGCCAAAACAGTATACGTCTTATCAAAAAAACGTCTTGTCCCAAGGCCCCGTATACATCGAATTAACGCTGGGGGTTAAAAGCCTACGTAACCCCTGGATCATTCCCTGCACCATGGGGGATGGAACAGCCGTATCTTTGGTCTTTTTTCAAAATCCGAAACCGTTTTGGGCCCCCAGATCCCGCATGTGGATCAAGGGCAATGTCACCCATTCGGCTAGTGGATCAGCACAAATCGTGCATCCAGATCGTGCAGATCCTTGGCCAGAATTGGATAAACAGAGCATGATTGTGTCAGAATATGCTTTGCCAAAAGGCATTAAAAATGCTCGTTTTTCCAAATGGATTCTCTATATTTTGAACCATTGGCCCGATAAGTCCTGGTCCCCAATCCCCATGCCCCAAGACAATGCACGACAGGTGGAGCATTTCTTGTCGTGGCATGCCTGCTTTATGAATGCTCATTTTCCTGGCGATTGCGGCATGACCCAAGACCATACCGTATGGCGCAGCACATTGGCCAGATCCGAATGGATTGCAAAGCATGTGGCCAGCACACAGTGGCATCAAGCAGAACGCTTGCAGGGACCAGCGCCCATGTGCATCCCCTCAAACACCACGATTCAAGATGCTTTTTTAGGCGAATTTGGCCATGATTTAACCCAAACCCAACAGATGGCTTGGGAAACCATTGGTCAAGAGCTGTGCAGTGAAAAGCCCATGCTGCGCCTATTAAATGGCGATGTGGGCAGTGGAAAAACCTTGGTGGCTTTTTTGGCCATGATCCAAGTGGCGGTGTCGGGAAAACAAGCTTGCTTGATGGCGCCAACAGAGACCCTGATTCGACAACATTTTGCATCCTTACAATGCTGGTTAAAGCCTATTCCCGTACAGTTAATTTTGGGAAAACGGGTTCGCATTGGCCCGCCTGATGCCCCCATTATTTTGGGTACTCATGCGCTGTTGTACGATTCTGTTCAGTTCGAAAATTTAGCATTGGTGGTCATTGACGAGCAACAACGTTTTGGTGTGCAACAGCGATTAACCCTTTCCCAAAAAGGCCACAATCCCCATGTGCTTTTTCTAAGCGCAACCCCCATTCCACGTACGTTTCAACGCCTGATTTGCGGGGATATGGATGTCAGTGTGATTGATAAACGTTCAAGTGCCATACCGTTAACCAGTTATGTGGTTTCTGCCGAAAAAATAGAGGACTTGCGCCCCTGGATTCAAAAATGTCTGGATCGAAAAGAGTGTGTTTACTGGGTCTGTCCCTCAATCGATGATGAGGTTTTAGGTGTGCAGCATCGTTACACGTATTTGCAGAATGTTTTCCCTGGTCAAGTAGGCATCTTACATGGCCGATTGTCGGCACAGGAAAAACAGGCCGCCATCCATGCATTTTCCACAGGCATACACCCCCTTTTGGTCACCACAACGGTGATCGAGGTCGGCGTGCATGTATCCCAGGCATCCACCATGATTATCGAAGAAAGCACACGTTTTGGTCTATCCCAATTGCACCAATTACGCGGTCGTGTGGGCAGGGACGCAACACCTGGGCATTGCTTTTTCCTGTACTCTGCCCCATTAAGCAACAGCGCCCGACAACGATTGCAATTCATGCGCACATGCCAAGATGGATTTAAAATTGCAGAACAAGATTGGGTGTGGAGAGGCAGCGGCACCATTTTAGGCACGGAACAAAGTGGCCATGGTGTGATGCGTTTTTCCAAAAAGGAAGACCCGTGGTTAGACCACCTGGCCCTATCCACCATGGATGATGCACACCATCTCTTGAACCATCATTCCCATGCCGTTACCCCCCTATTGGAATTATTTGGGTACAGCCCATCAGACGTATTGGTGGCAGGTTAAAGGGCCCATCCTGTGACGCACCAGAAACCATGCCAGAAACCCCGCCGAGCCATAACCCGTGGGAATGACCATGAAACCTATCCTAGGGGGGGCCTCAACGGCTGCTAAAGGCACTCGTGTTGCCATAATCAGAGGATGGCGACGATTGATCGTGGGGATTAAAGCTGGCATTATTGGATGGCCCCTGGCATTTTGCAGCAGCAGATAAAAAATCGCCATAATTTTGAGCCCTATTGACCGCATTTTGTCGACAATTTCCTTCACAGCCATTGTTGTTCCCAGCACCCACCAGACCCATTATCCCCACAGACAGGGCACACACCACCAGAATTTTGCATTTATCCATTTTCAGATCCATAACATATACCTTTTCTGAAACCATAGCCCTACAAGCTTTAAAAAAACCCAAAAATCAGGGCTCTTTTTTCATCAAAAAATGATTTACCATTTTTCAATTTTTACAAAAAATCATTTAAAATAAAAGTAAAACGTTTCGCAAATAGGTCTATTTTTAACCTTTAGTTAATCAATTGTCTGTATTGTGGTAATAATTAAACTTTTAAACAAATGGTTCATGAATGCATTATCCCATATCTGAAAAAGATTCCAGCGTGACGCCCATTTTAAAAAATGCCCGATATTTTATCATCAATCGTGCCAGAAAAATGATTCAACGTTGGCAAAACGATTGGGAAAAATGCAGAAAGCAATGGATCAAACGATGCAAACATTCCAATCACACCCCAGAAAACACCAACGACCACTTGCTTTGGGATGAATTTCGCTTGCTACAGCAAGAACAAAAGGTATTGGATGCTCTGGATGATACCTTGAATGGCGTATCCTTACATCATGTGCAGCAGAACCATAATCCTGCTTTGGATTATTCGTGGACACAGCACCATGATTCTGATGCCACAGAAACATGGTTTTCTCGGTCTGGTTGCACCATGCGGTATCGTTAATCTGGGGATTCCTGTGTTGGCATCCCGTGCTTTGGCAATGCCATTGCATCAGACTCTTTAGAATCTTCTCTGGCAGGGACTGTTCTATGTTGCCTGGCCCCTGGGGCCGTACACCCCTTATGCCCAGACCCTTTATTTTGGGGAAAAAGTAATCACGATGTCACGCCATTGGGCGTACGTTTCTTTTCGCAGCGGCAAGGATTCTGTACGAAATTGATTAACGGCACGCAATACGCTGTCACAACCAATGGGATAAACGGGATGATCTTTGCTGCTGGAATCATGCAGGATTTCGGCATGATTGACTGTGCCATCGCGATTCATGGTGATGTGGACTTGAATGACTAACTTTCCACCTTCGCTTGCACGCAACGGAATAATCCACGCATCTTCAAAAAATCGCTGGATGCGATCCATTTCACTCATGCTCATTTGCGCCCCAATGGCGGGTGCACCATATTCCGAATCGGAATTAGGATCCGTAATGGGGGTCTCTGCGCTTGAACCGCGAACCAAATCCTTGTCCCGATTTACGTTAATAGATTCAGAAATCTTTGGCTTTTTTTTTACAGATTCCCTGTGCTTTTTTAACAATTCGGCTATGGGGTCCACATCTTTGATTTTTTCCTTTTTCGGATGTGATTTTGACTTTTTCTGATCTTTTTTCTTGGAATCTTTCTTTGTCTTGGGCTGTGCAACCTCTTTTTTAGGCTGTTTTTTCGGTATAGGCGCCACTACAGGTGCAGGTTCTGGAATAGGATCCGGTGTGGGCTCTGGTGCAGGTTCTGGAATAGGATCCGGTGTGGGCTCTGGTGCAGGTTCTAGAATAGGATCCGGTGTGGGCGCAGGTAACACATTTTGTACAACCTCTTTTTCTGGCTCTGGTTCCGAAACCTCTGATTTTGGTCGAGAAATGGGCGCACAAGAAATCTCACTGACGGCTGTTACTTCTAAGGGGATAGAACACGCACTGATGTCAGATAAAACAGGGGGTGTTTTTGGAGAAAACAAAATGTTTTGTAAAAAAACCACTGAAATGATCCCAGCATGCAGGAACAAAGAGATTAAAAATGCCCATATTCTCACTTTTTCTCACCTTCGATTGATTGTTCCACCACCAAATGAATTTGAGAAAACCCCGCGGCTTTTAATAAATTCATGACTTTGATGACCGCGTTATAGGGAATGGACCGCGACCCACGCAAATAAATCTTGGACGCAGAACCACTGGGTAAGGATGTCAAATGGGTCAACAATTGAGATTGCTCTATGGCGGTATCCTTTAAAAACAGTTTTTCCTGCTCATCAATGGTCACAATAATGGGATCATCAACCTCTGCACTGGTTCCTGATCCGCCCTGAGGCAAATTGACGGGTACACTGACCTGCATCATGGGGGCAGAAACCATAAAAATAATCAATAAAACCAACATCACATCTACAAAAGGCGTCACATTAATTTCATGACGCAACGGTGTGTGTGGTCGAGAAGAGCGACGACGTTTCATCAATTATAACCTCATGCACCAGGCCAAAAGTTCTTGAGAAAAAATCTCCATTCTCATGGCATAACTGTTGATAGAACTGGTTAATTTACTGTACCCCACAGAGGCCGGGATGGCCACCAGCAATCCAATGGCTGTGGCAAACAATGCCTCGGCAATACCGGGTGCCACCACCGCCAAAGACGTATTCTTGCTTGTGGCAATGGCTTGAAAACTGTTCATAATTCCCCAAACGGTACCAAACAAACCCACAAACGCCGCCATAGACCCCACAGAGGCCAACACACTCATCTGTGTGCTCATGCGTTCACGTTCTTGATCCATATGCATGGCCAGTAATTGCTCCAATCGTTGCAGTCCCAGTTGTCGTTGATCCAGACCTGAAAATCGCTTCATCTGGCGCCATTCTTGGGCGGCAATGCTGACCATATATTGGGTGGAACCACCGTGGTTAAAACGGCCATCGATTTTATCCATGCTGGCATCTGAAAAGGTACTACTGGTTTCATCGGCTTCTCTGTTGTATTGACGCAACATATGCCATTTAGAAAAAATGATTGCCCAAGACATGGCAGAGGCCAAAAACAAGATGATAATCACCGCTTTAACGATCCAATCAGCCTGCAGAAACAACCCGATAAAAGACAATCCTTGTGCTGATACTGTATGCATTTCCACGACGGCTTCCTCCTGTAACCTTGTGTCTGTGAATCAGACATCCCAAAGGTCTTTTGTGTATTCCATCACCTGGGAAATGGTTTGTAAAGAGGGGGAGCCTAGAATTCTTTACTCTTGAGCGTGCTTTTCCAAAATCATGGAGGTAAATTTTGGATACATGAAATAATTTTGATTTTTGGCACGCCTTGCAGGATTCGAACCTGCGACAACCGGCTTAGAAGGCCGATGCTCTATCCAGCTGAGCTAAAGGCGCACAACATAGCCTTATCATGACGGATTTTTCTGGCCATGACAAGACTGGGGCTTTGGTTTGACGGGACAGGTATTGGGAAATATTCTGCTTACAGAGGGGGTGCACAAATCACTGTGCATTGCCGTTGACAATAATCCCCTGCAAAAACACTACACCGATAAGGATATTTGCACGACGTAACATTTTTTATGATGATTTGCATTTTTGTCAGAGGAACGGCAATCAATTGACCGCTTGTTTGCATGGCTGCTATTCCCGTAGGGCCTGAGGCAAGTGCCGACGGTGCTGCAGACGTTGGTGCAGCAGTTGTTGGTGTAACTGTTTGTGGGTTGGTGCTTTGTTGTTGATCGCTATTGCCAATTTGTGCAACTTTTAGGGCAAAGGCTGCTCCAGCGGCTTTTCCAGCTTTCCCCCCTTGTACACACGCTATCATACAGACAGTGATGGCCATGGCCAAACCGATTCGAAAAAATTGATTCACATTACGCTCTCTATTCAATCATTTTTCTGATTATACGAGGACAGCTATGAAAGATGATTAAACAAAAATTCTATTGAAAATATGCTTTTATCTTTTTCCTTTTTTCGAATGAACCTCATGGTCACAGGATTCTGGTGTCATCACACCCAATAACGGGGCCAATTCCTGCACCAATCGAGAAATAACGGGTGCCGCCATCCACCCAGCTGTGGCATAACCATAGGTTTTTGCGCTGGCTTTGGCCCGATCAATAGACACCACAATGCCGTACCGAGGACAATCCAGAGGAAAAACGGCCACGGCCGAGGTCAGGTTCTGCTTTTCTACATATCGACCGCCCACACGAACATTGGCCGTTCCTGTTTTTGCCCCCACCACACAATTGATGGCTGCGGCTTTTTTGGCTTGACCATTTTCCACCGCTTGCCCCATTAAATACAAAACGTCTTTGACCGTAGACGGTTTTAAAATACGTACCCCTGGGGATTTTGGGGATGCCAAAAAGGTAACGGGTTTGGCTATACCCGTGGCCAATGGAATCAAACTGGCTGCCACATGCAACGGCGTAACGGCAAATCCGTATCCATATCCAGCCGTCATGACGCGCCCTATAGGCCAATTTCCCCTGGGAAACAGGGGACGAGAACACAGACCTAACTCTGTTTTTATGCGACGAGAAAACCCCATTTTTTCAAAAAATTGTTTTTGTGCTGCCCCACCAATAGTGGCTGCCATTTTGGCGTGCGCAATATTCGATGAATAAACAAAGGCTTCTTCTACGGTTAATGGGCGGTTTTGTCCACGAAAATCTTTGACTATATGGCGGCCAATACGAAGGGGTTTAGACGCATCAAATACCGATCGTAACGTCCCCTTTTTAGTTTCCAACAGCACAGCCGTATTCGCAATTTTCATAATGGATCCAAACTCATACACGCCTGTCATATTTCGATTAAAATAGCTGGGATCTGTAGGGCAAATGGGCTGGGAAGGGGAAAAATCAGGCAAAGACACCATGGCCAATATTTCTCCCGTTTGCAAGTCCACAATAATGCCATTGCCACCAACGGCGCTGTGTTCTGCAATTTGATGAGATAACACATCATATAAAATATTTTGCACCCGTAAATCAAAGGATGTTCGCACACGTGCATTCGATTGCATCAAGCGCTGGTTTAAACTCTTTTCCAGGCCCGATAACCCCTGTTGATCCAAATCTGTTGTCCCTAATACATGGCAAAAAATGCGATCCATGGGGTAAATGCGCTTGGAATCGCTCAGCACATCCAACCCGTAAATGCCCAATGCCTTGACCGCCATCTTTTTATTGGGCGCCACATGCCTAGAAATCCACACAAAGGATTTTTTAGAATACATATCACGAATCAGACGCGCCTTATCAATGCTCGGAAAAATACCCATCAATGCGGCGATGGCTTCTTCTTTATCCATCACTTTATTAGGGTGAGCATAAATGGAAAACGTATACAGACTGCTGGCTAAAAAGTACCCATTACGGTCCACCAATGCCGCACGCACGATCTGTTTTACGCCTGGATCTGTTGGGTCCATTGGGGTTAAGCACACAATGCACAAACGCACCATAATCAAAAACAACAAAAAGAAAAAAAATGCCCCCACGATCAGGACTCGTGATTTCGGTAACCCCACAAAACCATGTTCAAAATCAATGATATCTGCGGTTTCACATTCTTCCTGATGCGGCGTCAATCCTGAATCCTTCATCTTATTGGCTTGGGTATTGGGGTGATACCAGTTGACTCCTTTTCAAGGTGGACATGGGGGTGCTTTCCCCCACCACTGCCACCATGCGCGCCGGTTGAATCAAATGGGCCAATTCATTGCGTAACGTATTCATTTCTCGTTGTACAGAGGAAATATTGCTGGTTAACTGCACCACACGACGCTCTATACCAATCACTTCGTGCTTGACGCGAAACAAAAACGCGGCCGTCATCATGGTCATTAAAATGGTAAAAAATAGAATCACTCTCATGATGCGCGTACTCCGTATCTCAAACAGGCCGATCGAGATCGGGGATTGGCACACACTTCTTCACGTTGCGCCCGGATGGGTTTTTTTGTTTTTTCAGAAAAGGCATCGGATGTTTTGAAAAAATTTTTCACAATACGATCTTCTAGAGAATGAAACGACATGACGATCATGCACCCACCTGGTTGTAACAGGGGCAAAACTCTGGGCAAAACCACCTCTATTTCATCAATTTCTTGATTAACGGCAATGCGCAATGCTTGAAATGTTTTGGTCGCTGGATGTTGTTTTCCTCTGCGCGGCAAAACACTTTGTATCACGGTGCTCAATTGTTCTGTGGTTTGAAAAGGGGTCTTGGACCTGAATTGAACAATGGCTTTGGCAATGCGACGACTGGCGCGCTCTTCACCATATTTGAAAATCAAGTCGGCCAAATCATGTTCTGGCAAATCATTCACCACATCGGCTGCAGATGGCCCAGCTTTTTCCATGCGCATATCCAAAGGACCATCGCGCATAAAAGAAAAACCACGTTCGGGTGTATCCAATTGTGGGGATGAAACACCAAAATCAAACAATACGCCCGCCACACGTTCTTCTTGGAACAACGCCGGTAAATCAGAAAAACGAGACTGAATCATCCGTAAACGATCCCCATAAACCGAAACCAGACTGTGACCATAGGCAATGGCGTCAGGATCTCGATCAATGGCGGTCACACGTGCGCCCGAAATGCCTTGCAACAGAGCTTGGGTATGCCCCCCTCTGCCAAAAGTGGCATCGACTAAGTGCAACGGCCCCGTTTGATTTGAAAATAATTGTACGATTTCTTGACACATTACTGGCCAATGCGCAGTCATTGCTTACTCTCCCCACAGATTCAAAAAGTTTTCTGCTGTATTTCAGACTTTATGACCAAACTTTTCAGACCGCGGAGACTGCGCTAAATAAAATTGCACCTGTGTATTTCTGCATTAATGCACCCAAAAATGATGGTATGCCCAACACACAAATTCACGATTAAAACACGATACATGTGTTTCGATAGCGTATTCATCACCCATTCCACCCCCAATCCTATCATGATTTTTCTATTTACCGATTATAAAAAAGAGTAAAAAAACTAAAACCATACAAACCACTGACGACCTCTTGTGAATTGAAACGGGCTCTAAATAAAACGTTTTTGTGCCACGCCTGATGTCACTTTGCAAGAGACCAACAGAAAAAACTTAATCATCAAAATACAATTAAAAAATTATCATGGACTGAACAGCAAAGTCAAGGGAAAAAGCACTTTTTATCCACACACTTATCCACAGGCATAAAACCCAAAAAACCCTTATTTTGCAAGACTTTTATGTAAAAATCGAAACAATGCATGGGTTTTATCCACAGTACTGAAACAGCTCTTGAATCTGTTCATGATTGATGGTAAAACGGGCCTAAAATTTAGACTCAATTCTATGCATCTGCTCCTCTGAACGCCAAAAAAATAAATAAAATTTTATCTATTTTTTTGAATACCGTGGCCCAACCTACTCATCCTGACTGAACGGCCCCTGCCCACCCTCTTTGCTCGCCGATGCATCAACCAACATCTTGCCGTAATCCAAACATTCTTCATGGCTAGGACGCATTTCACAACGGATCCACCATGCCTTGGTTTGATTCAACACCCGTCCAATGTCTGGGCCAGAAATTCCAAAGGCCATCACATCGCGTCCCGACACAGAAAACTCTGGGAAATCTGCACCATCCAACGCGGCCATAATGTCTTTACACACATTCAACCCTGTTACAAAATCTTCTGTGGCCCTTGTATTCTCAGCAAATCCCGCACCAACAGAATTCATAAGCGTCAATGCGGCCATCCATACCCGCTCTTTGGTGCAATGCACACCATACTGGTACACGCTGCTTAATGTCGCCAACCAAAGATCTTTCCAATTTTGCGATGATTGTTTCAACAAGCCCATGGTTTCTTGATGGGAAAACAGGGGGCTCCACAACACATTCAGATGTTTTTTCTGATCGTTCGATAAGGTCAAACGCCGTGGCATCATCCCTGTTAAAAAGGCAAAACGCACCCACAGTGGTGATTGTCCCCACATGTTTTCAACCCTTTCCAAACCAGAAATGCCATTCATCTGACCAGAATGCCCCCACAGCAAGAGATCAAATCCATGGTCATACAAACAATGCATCACCAGCCAAGGATTGCTGGCACCCAACATTTTAATCATTTCCTTGGTGATGCGTTCGCTGGATAGCTGGTTTAGATTGTGTTTCAAGGCCACACATTTTGCCAAACTGTCCCCATCAGGGGTATGCCCGTACAGAGCCCAAAACCTAAAAAACCGCACAATACGCAAATAATCCTCGACGATGCGCTGTTCCGGATCCCCAATGAATCGAATCAATCGGTTTTCAATGTCTTTCTGTCCGCCCACATAATCGTACAAGCATCCGCAATGATCCACGTACAAGGCATTCATGGTAAAATCTCTGCGCTGGGCATCGTCCTCCCACCGCGATGTGTACGCCACAACGGCGTGACGACCATCGGTTTCTACATCTCGGCGCAATGTGGTGATCTCATAACTATGCCCATCACACAACACCGTTACCGTACCATGATCAATGCCTGTGGGAATGACTTTGTACCCATGGGATTTAAAAAAATGGGTTATTTCTTCGGGGTGATACAGGGTCGCAAAATCCACATCATCCCAAGGAATACCCAGCAAACTGTTACGCACAATGCCACCAACAAAACGCATGCCTGACGGATCTGGCAAGCAGGCAAACAATTTTTGATACTGTTCTTGGTGCGCCCAGGAAAACAAAGTCATCATTCTGTCCACCAACAGGCAACACCACAATATCCTTTCGTCCGATCATTTTCAAAGGATTTACCACCCCCTCTTTTCGCCCGATATCCGTTAACAACAGGATCAAAAAACACAGAAATCAGAATACTCTTTGGCAGGCACATTTTGTGATCAGAATATATCAAAATGGCAATCAAAGTCTAATTTTGATGACCTCATCGCGTTATGACCATCTGCCATTAAACCTGGCTTTGCCGCACCGCCGCAGAGATGACCGTTAAAATATATGATATCTTTAGAAAAAGAATGTACTGAATCCCTATGCCAGGCTCTATTAACGTCGTTAAAATGCATTCGTTACGGAATACCATTTTGGTTATCCCCCCTCATGAAAAAATGACGTGGTCATCTGAAACCATTAGGGCCATCAGTGATGTTCAAACGGGCATTGGCGCGGATCAGGTCATGGTTTGTCAAAACCTGTCAGAAAAGACCCCATCACCCTTGAAAACCAGCATCTGGAATCGCGATGGCTCGATGGCACTGGCATGCGGCAACGGAATGCGCTGTGTGCTGGCATATTTAAGCACAGGCGTTGGGGAAATCGTTACCCTGTATGGGCCGGTTGGCCCGGTTCAAGGATGGAAAATGCCTGATCACACCATCGCCATTGCCCAAGGATCTGTGACCATCGGTCTGGATTCATCGAAACAAAAATCTGTGCTTTCACCCGCAACCCCAGCATCTGATTTACCCGAAACGCGATTTTGGATATCATCCCTGCAGCGCACTGTGGTGGGAATTCCAGCGTATATTGGAAACGCCCATGCCATTGTATTGGGCCCTGTACCACAGGGATTATCTGAGTCCTGGTTGGCCCATAACGGCGACTTTCCCGACGGGATCAATGTATCCTTTGTTTGGCCAAAATTGGACCGCACGCCCGCCAATTTTTCAGAACATACACGTACCGATTGGCTGGGCGATACCTTTTTCGTGAAAACATGGGAACGCGGTGTGGGTCTGACCCAAGGGTGCGGATCGGCGTCTTGTGCCATTGCAGAGGTTCTATTTACCCTGCAAACCATGATTCAGCCCGATCAAAAACCATCGTACACCTTGATGATGCCAGGAGGTCCCGTACGCCTGTGGCGTGATGGTCTGAATTGGGTGCACTGTGCAACCGTCGAAATCATTGCCCACTGTGATTGGTACCCTGATCAAGGCTGACCCAACAGCACGTCATGCATACGTTCCAAGCGACATAGAACAATTTTTGGTGGCAACAAAGGCAGTAAATCCTCCATTTTTGGCCCCCCGGTACGTGCCGTTAACATCATACGTAATGTGCGTGCCACCACCCCTTTTTTAAGATTCGGATCAATCACCATGATGGCATCCACCCAATGGTGCCAAGGGTCTGTTTGCCACAATAATTCTCCTGAATTTTCAATCGATTGCTTGCAAACCACGCCTGTTTTCAATGCATTAATGGCCGTGGTACAAAAATTCTGGGATACATTTGAACAGTCCATACCATCATGCGCCACCCAGTGTGGATCGGTACAAATCTGTTGCCAACGGGCAATATCCCCAGCCAATACAATATTGTTTCGAACAACAGGCCACAGACCAGAATCAATGCTCCCTTGTAAATCTGGGGATAAATCCCCATGCGCCATATGGGCCCACAACCGACTTTGAACAATCGCCACATCATCAATGGAAAACTTGCCATTGGACTTGCTGTATTCTGACAAGGAAAAATGCGATGCCATATGGGCAAAGTCACCACTGATTTGGTGAGACAACCCCAATTGAGCCACCGCTTGGACAATGGCTAACGGCAACCACCCGTCCTCTTTTAATTCTCGCAGCGTTTTCGATCCCGATCGTTTAGAGAATTTATCGCCATTCTGATCCAACATCAAGGGAAAATGGGCCCAACAGGGAATATTCGCCCCCAATGCGTGCATCATTTCAATCTGAATGGCTGTATTGGTCAAATGATCCGCTCCTCGAATAATATGGGTAATACGACGATCCACATCATCCATAACGCTGGCCAGCACATAACTCATGGTTCCATCTTGACGCATGACCACAGGATCGCTGAGATGTCGGGTGTCGCACACCATGGGCCCCTGAATCAAATCGTGCCATTGAACCTCTTTCTCACTAAGGGCAAAGCGCCAATAGGGGTGATCATGCTCTGGAACGGATTTACCCTTTTCCCGATCGTATCGTGGGGGCAAATGGGCAGACAATTGTTGCTCTCGCCATATGGCCAACTGTTCTGATGTTTCAAAACAGGGATACAATCGCCCCGAATCTTTTAATGTCTGAAAAAGAATGCGATGATTTTCCACGTTGCTAGATTGGGTGAATTCTTCATCCCACGATAATCCTAGCCAGCGTAAATCCTGTTGAATATCTTGAACATATTCAGGGCGGCACCGGGCATCATCTGTATCGTCAATGCGCAAAACAAAGGCTCCCCCATGATGCGCTGCAAACAGAGCATTCAAAACCGCAGTGCGGGCATTACCCAAGTGCAATCGTCCCGTAGGACTGGGTGCAAAACGAACGCGTACCATTATTTTCACGACTCAAAATCATGCCTTTAAGATACGTCTCTTTTTCCAAGCAAGCAATGCAACTCTTTCTGCATTGCCTTTTGCAACCACCCCAGGCATCGGTTACTGTGATGGGTTTTGTAATAGGATTGCCATCCATTTCGTCATCAGATGCAGCACATTGACAGCTGCGTCTAAACGAACGGACCATTTCTGGGGAAAATAGGGCTGAAAATGGGTGCAAAAATGGTGCAAAAATGTCACAGATCAGTCTTTTTAGGGTCATTTTTTAAAAACTTTTAAAATGAGCACATGTATTTTTTTTACATAAAATTTTAACAAAAAGTGAATAAAGCAAAATATTAGCCCTAAAAGTCAATCTTTTTAACCCTTATTGAAAAATACTTTTTTATGTATAATGCATGTATTTTTTTGACCAACACCCTGAAAAAACCCAGGTAAATCCTTGTAAAATCTGTTTTTTGATATAAAAAATTGACAGAATCAAAATACTCATGCTATCTGAACAACACACAAAGAATCATCAGGTAAATTTCATGTCAAAAAATATGTACGTTCAAAGCATAAGCATTCTGGGATCACTGCACCGATTTTTTATGGACCATATCCAGATTTTCTTGGAAGAATGCCAACAATGCGATTTAAATGCGACCCAAGCCCTGATTGTGTATCACATTGGAAAAAACATGTTCAAAGTCAATGAAATCGTGAAGTATCATTTTTACGAAGGATCTAATCCATCTTATAACTTAAAGAAAATGCTGTCGGCAAAGTATTTAAAAACATCATCCAGTCAACATGATCGGCGTGTTTTGCTGGTGGCCTTATCGGATAAAGGCGAACAATTGCATCAAGCCATGGAGCAATTTTTTCAAAAACAAGAACAAAACCTGGAACAAATGGGCTTTTCATCGGAACGTTGGAAAAACTGGATGGATGAAGGGAAACATTTGGTGCAATTGCACAACCAATCTCACAGCGATTATGAACCGCCGCTAGAGCATACCACAGGATCTGGTCACAATCGCCCCAAAATGCCTCGCGCTGCCCAAGAAGGGCTATGGGGTTGAGTCTGAGCCACTGAGGTCGGATGATGTGGTGGTGGGTGCATTGAGTGGGGGTGCGGTTCTCTTGAAACGTCTATGCAACCCCTACAGCATCATAGCCAAAACCCAAAACCCATATTATCCTGTTTGTCATACGATTTCTTATGTACCATGGCCTGATGCCCACATTAACGATCATTGATGGTTCCGGTTTTGTGCACCGGGCCTTTCACGCTCTGCCCCCTCTGAACACGCCAGACGGTGTGGCCACAGGGGCTGTTATGGGCTTTGCCAATATGATTTTACGCTGGCAAGATCAGCACGCCCCCACCCATGGGATCATTGTTTTCGACCATGGAAAATCCACATTTCGCCAGAATTTATATCCCGAATACAAGGCCCACAGACCGCCAACACCATTGGGATTATCCGCCCAATTCCCCATCATTCAAGAATTTTGCGCCCACATGGATATTTCTTGCATCAGCAAACCGGGTATCGAGGCCGATGATTTAATCGCCAGCATTACGCACCAAGGATTAATCATGGGGTGGGATATTCATATTGTAACGTCTGACAAAGATTTGCTGCAATTATCCCAACCTGGGGTCAGCATGTACGATCCCATGAAAAATCGTATTCTCGATGCCGATGCCGTTGCAACCTTGTGGGGGGTGCGACCCGATCAAATCCCTCATGTTCAAGCATTGGCTGGCGATACCGCCGATGGCATTCCAGGCATTCCTGGGGTGGGCATTAAAACGGCGACCACTTGGATTCAAACGTTTGGGTCTGTTCAAGGATTAATTGACAGTGCACACCAATTAACATCCGCAAAAAAGAGAGACCTGGTGGCAGAATATGCCGATCAAGCCCGAATGTGTTATGACTTGGCCTTGTTGCAAAATACGTTTTGGGATGACCAATGGAATCTACAAGACTGGACTTGGGCAAGGCATCCAAAGGCAGAGGCATTAAGGGGTTTTGTAAATACATTTCATCTGAAAACCTTGGGAGATCGATTGGGTAAACGCGGCATCATTGATGCTGAATCATCCTCAAAATCAACAGAATTGGCCTCAAAACCCTTTGCCTGGGGCCTTATTCCCGATCATTGCCCCGAGGCCTATACCCCACAAACCCAACACTGCATAGAGGATCACATCATTGAAGCAGGACAGGTGGCTCTGGTCTGTACCAATGACGGTGTTGTGGCCTGTTGGGATGAAAACCATTGTGCCCTAATGGATGAGGATGCATTGATGCGCATTTGGCAAGACGCGCGTTGTATTAAAATTGTTCATGATGCCAAAACATGGTTACACAAACACATTCAGTACGCCCAATCCATGGGGCCTTTTGATGATCTGATGCTGTTGTCGTACATTCTAAATGGCACAAAGATCAAGCATGATTTGGCCTCTATTTTCAACCTTTTTGGTTGGGGGGATGACGCCATGCATTGGAATGCGTCACAAAAAGCCAGAGCCATGCTGGTGGTATGGGAAAAAAACCGCATAGCGTTGCGGGAAAAACAGTTGATGCGTACCTATGAATGGATGGATCGGCCATTAATTCCGGTTGTTGTTGACATGGAACATGCAGGAATCAGTATTGATGCCAGTGGATTAGAGAAACTGGAAAAACACTGGGGAAACGAGGCCAAAAACCTGTCTGATCAGATTATAGAGATGGCTGGACAAACGTTTAATCCTGCTTCACCCAAACAATTGGGAAAAGTATTGTTCGAAGATTTAGGTTGGCCCAATGGAAAAAAAGGTAAATCTGGCGCATACCACACCGACAGCGATGTATTGTCTCGTTTTGCCGCCATGGGTTATTCGTTGGCTGAATTATTATTGGAATGGCGACAAATCAGTAAATTAATCAACACCTATGCCAAGGGACTGCGCACCCATATTCATCCTGAAACCGGACGGATTCACACCACATACAGCACAACGACCACATCGACAGGGCGATTGTCCTCTTTGGAACCCAATGTGCAAAATATTCCCATTCGAACAGAACGGGGTCGCCTTTTGCGTGCTCAGTTCAAAGCCCCGCCCGGCTATGCATTTTTATGCCTTGATTATTCTCAAATCGAATTGCGTTTGTTGGCGCACATGGGGCCCATACCGTCTTTACAGCGGGCCTTTCAAAATAATCTGGACATTCACACCCAAACGGCGTGCCAATTGTTCCATTGCGATGACAAAGACGTTACACCTGACATGCGTCGAACGGCCAAAGGCATTAATTTTGGCATTTTATATGGCATCAGTGCCTTTGGTCTGGCGGAACATTTACGCATTGATCGGATCATGGCCAAAACCATGATTGATCGGTATTTCACCGCATACCCTGAAATTTTAGATTATTTAGAGCGCACCCGACAAAATGCACGTACGCTAGGCTATGTCACCACATTATGGGGCAGGCGATGCATCATTTCAGGCGCGGATCATGCCAAAGCTTTTGTCAGATCAGGAGCCGAACGCCAAGCCATTAATGCCCCATTGCAAGGGACTAGTGCCGATATCATCAAGCGCGCCATGATTGTTAGCCATCATTGGGCTAGGGAAAACCCAGATTACGATGCATCGCTTGTCATGCAAATTCACGATGAATTGGTTTTTCAGGTCCGCCAAGATCACATTATTTCTGTGCGCGATTGTTTAATTCCTCTGATGGAAAAGATTGCCGATTTATCTGTTCCCTTGCTGGTGACCTCTTCTATGGGGCCAACATTGGATCAATGATGGTGTAAAAAACTTGGCCAAAGCCCATCCGTGTCATGTAAAAACCATGTATACTGTGAATCATTACCATCACAGGGCCTTTTTCAAGGCCGGAATCATCGTTGATCCAAAAGCAAAGGGTCAGAAAACAACAGGGGGAATAATGAAACGCTGGAAATTGCTCGCCGTCATTTTATGTGCCGTTTGGGGTATTTTAATGGTGCTGCCCACTTTTTTACCATCCCATATACGGGAAAAGCTGCCCAGCTGGCTGCCTGAAAAAACCATGACCTTGGGCTTGGATTTATCTGGTGGTATTCATTTATCCTTGGATGTGGATACGGAAAAGTATATCCAACAGCGTTGCCAGGGCGTCGTGGACTTTTTACGCCCGATTTTGTTAAAAGAAAAGATTTTATATCAAAAAATGCAATCAGAGCCCTATGGCGCCAGTTTTGTTTTACTGAATAAAAAAGACTTAACCCGATTGAAACAAATCGCAACCCGCATGGATAACATTACCCTGGAATGGATGACATCAGAAAACGGAAAATACATCATTCAAATTCCTGAATCCGAACGTCAGATGATGGCCAAAGATGTGTTGGGTCGATCGGTTGAAATTATTCGCAAACGTATTGACGAAACGGGTGCATTGGAGCCCATCATTTATCAGCAAGGAGCGCGTCAAATTATTGTACAAATTCCTGGATTTGATGATCCGGATCGGGTACGTACATTGCTGGGAAAAACGGCACAATTGGCCTTTCATTGGGTGGGTTCTTCTGATGATGTAAATTGCATCACCATGCCGTATCAAAATAATGCGTTACGCCGCATTCCTGTGGAAAAAAGACCCGTCATGTCTGGTGATAAGATTTTACGTTCTGGTGCCACGTACCAATCTCGAGATTATGGGGCGGAACAACCTGTGGTTACATTGGAGTTTACGCCAGAAGGACGGGCCATGTTTGCCGATTTGACGCGGGCAGAACATCATAAACGGGCACTGGCCATTGTGATTGATGGAGAAATTCTCAGCACCCCTGTTATCCAAGCCCACATCACCAATGGCGCAGCTGTGATCAGTGGAAACATGACAATCGAAGAAGCCCAACAATTGGCCACCATGATTAATTCTGGCGCCTTGCCCGCGCCCCTGTTGATCCAAGAAGAGAAAATAATCGGTCCAGGTCTGGGTAATGACTCCATTGTGGCGGGAACCCGCGGCACCACATTGGCTGTGGTGGCTGTGGCCCTATGGATGGTCATGACGTATGCCTATTTTGGATGTTTTGCTGTACTGGGCATTGCCTTTAATCTGCTATTTTTGGTGGCTCTGTTGATTCTGATTGGGGCAACATTAACGCTGCCAGGATTGGCGGGCATTGCTCTGACTGTGGGCATGTCCGTTGATGCCAACGTGCTGATTAACGAACGCATCAAAGAAGAATTGCGAAAAGGGGCTTCTGTGGCAAATGCCATTATTGCAGGGTATTCCAGAGCCATGAAATCGATTTTGGATTCCAACATTACGACATTGATTGGCGCATTATGTTTGTACATATGTGGATCTGGCCCTGTGCGTGGGTTTGCGGTGACCATGGGCATGGGCATTTTGATTTCACTCTTTACAGCCATTTTATTAACCCGGTTTTTGGTTGGCCAATGGGTGGCGTGGAAAAATCCTCAAACCCTCTCGATTTGAAAAAATGGTCCCGCATTTGTGTGGGAGGGGGGGTACCGTGGATTCAGGCAAGGGCGCCTGTTCCGGTGGGTCATGGTTGGCATGCCATTGAATAGGGGGCACCCCCCTGTATTGTTGACATCAATCATGAGATAATGGAAAAAACAAGATCAGATCGCCCTTTTTATGGATTTTTCTGTGATTTCAGAGAGGTACCCATGGCATTAATTTCCTTGCCACAATCATTTTCCATTTCATTTTTAAGATTCAAGGGGCTGCCCCTTGGGTTGTTGCTCGCCATGA
This sequence comes from Candidatus Finniella inopinata, assembly GCA_945888455.1. Lineage (GTDB taxonomy): Bacteria > Pseudomonadota > Alphaproteobacteria > Holosporales > Holosporaceae. The sequence goes on from CAMCZV010000001.1 coordinate 109,076, forward strand.
TGGTTACAGTCCTGTTGGGGTACCAGTTTAGGGGAATGAATCTAGGCGTAGATTTTCGCGGTGGAACCAGTCTAGAAATAGACATGAAAAATGCCATAGAAATTAACGTTTTACGCACCCAGTTGCGGGAAAAAATAGGACACGAGGTGACCGTGCAATCCGTGGGAAAAACAGGGAAAGAGCTCCTGTTACGCACGGATATTCAGGACCCAAAACTATTGGACACCATTCGTTCGGTTTTGGGGGAAACGGCGGTCTATAAAAAAATCGAAACCATTGGTCCAAAAGTTGGTAAAGAACTGATTAAAAATGGCGCTTTGGCGATTTTCTGGGCATTGCTGGCCATGATGATGTATGTCTGGTTCCGTTTCGAGTGGCAATTCAGCCTATGCGCCTTTGTGGCCTTATTGCACGATTGTTTGGGGCTGTTGGCCTTTTTTATGTGGACACGATTTGAATTTAATGAGAGCGCCGTGGTGGCCATTTTGATTACAGCGGCCTATTCCATTAACGATACGGTGGTGATTTTTGATCGACTTCGAGAAAAACGTTTAGACAATCGTGGAAAGGGACTGGGGATGCCAGACCTTGTGAATGCCAGTTTAAATGAAACCTTATCGCGCACCCTGTTAACCTCTTCTACGGCTCTTTTGGCTCTGGTCATGTTGTACTGTTTTGGTGGCGAAGTGATTTCAAATCTCAGCTTGCCTATTTTAATTGGCATTATTATTGGGACGTACTCGTCCGTGGTCATTGCCGTGCCATTGTTGATTTGGTTGCCCGAATCGCCCCTGAAACCCGAACACGAGATCATCAATGCGGATACTGGGCATTGATCCTGGAAGTCGATTCATGGGTTGGGGCATGGTCGATTATTTGGGAACAGAGCGTTTAGGGCCCTTTGGATGTATTCGTCCGAAAGGAACGGATATTGCCGTGCGATTAGGGCAAATTGATGGACAATTATCGGATATTATCCAGCAGCATCAACCGAAAATCATGGTGCTAGAGACCATTTTTGTAAACATCAATCCTCAATCGGCTTTGACTTTGGGCTATTCCCGTGGGGTGGTTATGGCTGTGGCTGCCAGGCATGGCTTGGGCATTGTCGAATATGCACCCAATACCATCAAAAAGAGTTTGACAGGGTATGGTCATGCCACAAAAGAGCAAATGATCGCCATGATTGGTCGTCTGTTTGGTATAGAAAACATGCCATCAGATACGGCCGATGCCCTAGCGGGTGCGTTGTGCCATGCGCGCCACATCCCTTTTTTAGAAAGGACATAACAGAGGAAACCCCATACCCCCCCCATCACACGCCACACAAAGGGCCTTGCAGACGATAGGTTAATGCCTCTGATAAATGGTTGGCCGATAGCACCTGGCTGCCTTCCAGTGCGGCAATGGATCTGGCCACACGAATAATACGGTAATAGGTTCTTGCCGATAAAGACCATTTTTCAATGGCTTTTTGCATTAATGCCCCTGCGGCTGGACTTTGGCGTAACACAGCATCCAATTCTGCGGGCAGGGGATGGCGGCTCATCTGATTGGCGGCATGAAAATCCCAGGCATATTGAACCCTTTTTTGCAGATCAGGACTTTGTTTTTCATCCGCAGGCCATTGGGCCAACAGAGTTGGCTTAACCTCTGGTATTTCCAAAACCATATCAATGCGATCCAAAAACGGACCCGACAGGCCACTTTGGTACGCACTGGCGCAGGATGGTGCCTTGCGACATTGGCGCTCTTCATTTCCAAAATAACCACAGCGACAGGGGTTCATGGCACCAATCAATTGAAAGTCGGCGGGATAAATGGCTCTGTAATTGGCCCGAGATACCACCGCCGTCTGCGTTTCCAACGATTGCCGTAAGGAATCAAGGGCCATTCTGGAAAATTCAGGCAATTCATCCAAAAACAAAACCCCCTGATGGGCAAAGGAAATTTCTCCTGGTACGCCTTTGATCCCCCCTCCCACCAATGCCGCCATGGATACGGAATGGTGGGGATTGCGAAATGGTCTTTTCTGAATCAATGATCCCGTCACGCTGTTGCCCTGACCCAAGCTGTGAATCATGGTGACCTCTAGGGATTCTTGAGCCGTCATAGGCGGTAAAATGGATGCCATGCGCATGGCCAACATGGATTTTCCTGTTCCAGGCGGACCCACCAAAAGAACATTATGGCGCCCCGCTGCGGCAATGGTTAAGGCTCTTTTTGCTACCTCTTGCCCATGAATATCTGAAAAATCGCCGAAAAAACTCAAATCGTTTGTAATTTTTCCCTCTGGCCGAGTCAATACATGATGCCCTTTGTAATGATTGACCAAAGACAGCAAATGATCGGGGGCCAATACATCTCCATCTCCACCCCAAACGGCTTCTCCGCCGCATTCGGAAGGACAAACCAATAATCGATTTTCATGGCTGGCCAATAATGCCGTGGATAACGCCCCACGGACAGGCTTGATACGCCCATCCAGCCCCAATTCACCAATGGCAATGGCTTGGGACAACGGATGGCTGGGTAAAATGTCCAATGCCATTAACAACGCCAACGCCAAGGGTAAATCGTAATGGTTGCCCTCCTTTTGAATATCGGCTGGCGATAAATTCATCGTAATTCTTTTGGCAGGCAGAGCAATTCCCAAAGTATGCAAGGCCGAACGAATACGCTCTTTTGATTCAGTAACCGCCTTGTCCGGTAACCCCACAATGGAAAACGAGGGCAAGCTTCCCCCCGCAATTTGAATTTGCACACTGACGCGCACAGCCTGAATGCCCTGAAAAGACACCGTCTGAATTTCCGATATCATTTCTATACTGTGGTTTTACGTTTAAAAGATTTTAAACGACAAAATCAAAAGGTGTCAATACAATCTTTTTACATAAATTTTTAATAAAAAGGTAATGTTTTAAGGGAAAAGTGATGGCCAGAATAAGAACAGGATCTGACCAGAGTTATATTGGCAATGGGCTGATGATTCTGTCACACTGGATACAGATACACCTGCCTATTTTATTGTTCAGGAGACACCCTATATGCCACATAGCCCAAAAAAGCCCTATTTTTCCATGGCAAAAATGCTTTTTTCTCTGGTTTTATGCTCTGTATTATCCACCAATCATGCCGAGGGACCTTTGCCTGGTCAGAACAAAAAACCCTTAGAACTGACGGTCCGAAAAGGTGTGTTTTCTAAAATTCCCATTGTATTTTTGGGGTTCCAAACCCTGGGATCGGACATGGATATTGGCTCTGTGGTGGAAAATGACCTGCGTCTATCCGGTTCTTTTTCCATTCTGCCTAATTACAGCATGGGCCAACGGGACCAAGAAGCCCTGAGTAAGCCCAATTTGTTGTTATGGCAAGCGTACCCAGGCGCCATGGTGGTTCAGGGAAACATCACCTCCAACGGGAGCACCATATCCGTAGAGTTAAAGATGTACGATGCCACATTAAACAAATTGCTGAAAACCGGAACGATTTATGCCAGCATCTCGCAATGGCGTTCATTGGCCCACCTGATTTCTAATGCCATTTATTACGAATTAACAGGTGAAAAGGGTATTTTTGATACGCAAATCGTATTTGTCGCGCAAAGCGGAACGGCACTGAAACCCGTTGCCCGCATCGCCATTATTGACCAAGATGGTTACAATTTACGATTTTTAACATCGGGTGATGAATATTGCGACAGTCCAAAAACATCTTTGGTATCGCCCAACATTGCCTACTCCTTTTTAAACAAACGCAGATACATGTTGCGCATGCACAATATTGCCACAGAACAAAAGACCATTTTGCCCATCAAAGGCATTGGTATTTCTGCAGAATTTTCTCCCAACGGTCGGGATGTTTTAATCAGTGATTCCTTTAATGGGAGCACAACCTTGAACATATACGACATGTCTACGGGCCAAACACGACAGCTGAATCGATCCTATGGCGGTATTGCCGTTTCCCCCAGTTATGCCCCTGATGGTCAATCGTTTGTGGTGTCATCGGATCAAGATTTAACCGCCAGCACGGAAACAAAGCGCCGCATCGGAGCACCAAAATTATACATCGTTCAAAATAATGGCGTCGTTCAATTGCTGTCCAAAGGCAAAGGCAGTTATCTCAGTCCGTCCTGGTCACCCGATGGAAAATACGTTGCTTTTGTAAAGCGTTCCAAGGGTAATTATTATATTGGTGTCATGAATAGGGATGGTACGGGTGAACGCATGCTGGCCAGTGACCACATGATCGATTATCCCTCGTGGGCCCCCAACAGCCGCATGTTGATTTTTTGCGCACAACAAAGGCGCTTTTCGCCCTATTCTCTGTTTATTGTGGATTTGACAGGTCGATCATTAAGAAAACTGCCTGTTCAAGCTGGAGGCGCGTCTTATGGTGGAAAACACCCCAGCTGGCATGCTTACAAAGCAAAAGCAACCTCTTGATCCACGGGGGGGGCATATGGTGTGCCCCTGCCCTTCTTTGCGGCCCTCAGCTGTTATGTTTTTGGTGGGGATTGATCAAAAAATCATAAATCGGAATATAATCCATGGTCAAAGCGTTGATCTTGTTGCAGCAATCCGCCAATGGTTTTTAATTGGAGAGACACCCCAACACTCCACCCAGGCTTGATGTCTTGCATGGAGTAATAGGATTTTTGAATGGTGAAATTAAACAATACGCACTCATTTTGATAGCCCATACCAAATCCCACATCCATTAATTTCGGCCGTTCATCTGGGGTATAAAAATCATGGGTGGCAAAGGCTTTCAGCGTCCAAAAATTGCCTATTTTTGATGATATCTTTAATATCAATTGATTATAATTGGTTTGTGATGATCGGGGTCTGTTCGGCTCATCACTCTGCCCAAAGGCGTAACTGCCTGAAATGGTGGCCCAATCTGCCCCCCCCTGCCACCCAATTTCTTGAAAACGCATGGTCTGATTTTGTGCATCCAAACGAAAACGATAAATAACATCTCCATAATCCAACTGTGCATCCAATTGTCCGACATAATCTGACTTTCCACGACGAATGCCCACCACATTTAATACAGGGTCTGGATCAACAAACGATTGGCTTTGACCCAAAAAAGCATGCATGGATCCAAGGGAAAAATCGCCATTCCAATCCAGTCCGTAATTAATACGCGACCCTTGATCCAATCGATCATATCCTGCAAATCGGTTGTGATCGAACACATTGCTTTCATCAAAAATCAAGCTCTGGCTGTCCTCATTATAGGGCATTGGACCTGTAACCATGGGCCCAAGCAAAACCTGAACAACAGGACTGAACGTCCCCAATTTAGGCACCATCCATGGCATACGAGAAATCACTCCACACTGGGGAATGATTTGAGCCAGGGTAGAATAGGTCACAGATTCATGATTGATATAAGACAATGGTTTTTCCATGGCATACAGGGTTGTCCCCGTTGCAGCAAATACATCAAAGGTTTGCCCCCAAGGCGTGACGTTTCGAGAATCCCATTGAACGCCAGTATGAACACGCTGCATCCGATTGCCTTGTTTGCGGTACAACGACAAAGTGCTGAAATCAGCCGATATTGTGCTGCCTTTCCACAGTGGATTAGACTGATAGGTATACCGAATTTCTGGCAAAATATAGGGTATGGTGCTTTGCCGATCTTCTGGCTGTAACCCACGATAATTCAAAGCACGGATATTCCAATAATGACAGTCATCAAAACGTTCTAATGTGGCGTGCGATGGCAAAAATGTGGCTTGACTCTGTCCAAAAAACGTTCGAGTTTCCAAAAATGTTTCATCACTAACCCACCACTGTTCTGCAGAAAATTTCCAATACTCATTCATGCTAAAATCGGTTTTTCCATGGAAAAATCCACGCAAAGCCGGTATGGAATACTTCAGATCTTTCTGGCCCAACCCCACACCATCTTCATCATCAAAAGGTATGGGTTCGCCTCCGATTTGTTCTCGATTTTTTGGGTTATACCACCCCGTTTGATAAAAAGATGGATTGATGGCCCCCTCGATCATGGTGTTATGGCGGTTTGTATGCCCTCTGTATTTGGCTGCCAATAAACCTCCTGCACGCGTGGTGATGTATGGCGTCCAGGTGATGTCATGTTCTGGGCTGATGGCCCAAAAATAGGGCACGCCCAAGTAAGCTCCCAATTGAGCATTCATCCCCACATCAGGTGAAACAATTCCGCTGGCACGTGTGGTGGGTACATAAAAATAGGGTAAATAGGCCACAGGCATGCCCAAAACAGAAAAGTGAGCATCTGTATATTCCGTTCGTTGACGTGTTTTATTCAAGACAATTTCTCTGGCATGCACGGACCATAACGGGTTTCCGTATGATTTTCCAAAAGAATCCACACACAAGGCACACGGCGTGTATGACCCCATACTCAACGTTGTTCCAGTCTTGCTATGCTGAATATTTTGTGCGGTAAAGCGTTCTTGGGACGATGAAAATCCCCGAACACACTTCATCTGTCCTGTTTCCTGATCCAATGCAATACGAACCTGTTCACAATGAACGATTGTGCCATTTCCATACATAATAATGACATTCCCCTTGGCAGAAACCGTATTGGTTTTCGGATGAAATTGCATGGAATCGGCCGTGATTTTTGTTCCGCCTTGGGATAGTGCAACCCGTCCCTTGGCATCCACCTGCCCCGTTTGTTCATGAATGCAACCAGCCAGAGTCTGCAAAACGATCGGCTCTTTTTTGGATTTTTGAAAGGCGTTTAAATCTAAGTTTGGACCTTGTCTTACCCCATCATCCGTTTTCCAAGCCGACAAGCCCAACGCCATAATCAACAAAATCATCCAACGGTATTCGCGTCGCAAAACCACCATTCCCGACACGATAACATTATACCATACAGTGTAAACGGAACATTACCAGAATCCTAGCCAAGGGTTAATGGGATACCCCCTTAAAAACAGGCCATACCCCCGCAAGAATAGCGAATCCACCCCGTCAGAAAGGCCCAACCTGTGACAGATCGCAGCCCCCCAACAAATCATGCCCAAGGACACCTATTTTTTCAGTTTTAACACCTCGATAAAGGCTTTTTGAGGTACCTCGACGTTACCAAATTGGCGCATTCTCTTTTTACCCTCTTTTTGCTTGTCCAACAGTTTGCGTTTACGGGTAATATCCCCACCATAACACTTGGCCGTGACATTTTTACGCTGTGCAGAAATGGTTTCACGGGCCACAATTTTACCCCCAATGGCGGCCTGAATGGCGATGGGGAATAATTGCTTTGGAATCAAATCTTTTAACCGTTCACATACGGCCCGGCCCTTGTTTTGGGCTTTTTCTCTGGGCACAATGCTGGATAATGCATCCACGGGTTCACTATTTAATAAAATGCTCAGCTTGACCAAATCCCCAGGCTCATACCCATCAAATTGGTAATCAAAACTGGCATACCCACGGCTGACGGTTTTCAAGCAATCGTAAAAATCAAAGACCACTTCGTTTAAAGGCAATCGGTACGTAATCATGGCGCGTTTATCGGCCAAATAGGTAAAATCTTTTTGAAACCCACGACGTTCTGTTAATAACGTTAAAATAGACCCAACATACTCATCTGGCACCAAAATTGTGGCGCAAATCCAAGGTTCATGAATGGATTCCACCAGATTTGGTTCAGGCAAGTCCGATGGATTGTGGACCTCTAGAATGGTTCCTTTTTTCAAATGAACTTGGTAAACCACACTGGGCGCCGTGATGATTAAATCCAGATTGAATTCGCGAAACAGGCGTTCTTGAATGATTTCCAAATGCAACAACCCCAAAAATCCACATCGATATCCCATCCCCAAAGCGGTGGAACTTTCTGGTTCAAAGGAAAAACTGGCATCGTTCAGGCGCAATTTATTCAAACTGTCTCGAAGACGTTCGTAATCGGGGCCTTCTACGGGAAACATGCTGCAAAAAACCACCGGAATCGATGGTTTAAAACCTGGCAATGCCTGGGCACACGGTCGACTGTCCAAGGTCAAAGTATCGCCAATTTTACAATCTTGTACATGACGAATGTTCCCGCTGATGTACCCCATTTCCCCGCTGGACAAACAATCTACAGGCTTTGGATAGGGGGTAAAAATACCCACTTGCTCCATGGTGTATGTGGCATTGGCGGCCATCATTTTGATTTTGGTTTTGGGCAATAATTGGCCCTGCTTGATGCGAACCAACACCACAACGCCCAAATACACATCATACCAACTGTCCACCAATAAGGCTTGTAATGGCGCATCCTCGTCACCTTTTGGTGCGGGCAAACGTTCCACAATGGCTTCCAGCACATCATCGATTCCAAACCCTGTTTTGGCCGAAACCTCGACAGCAGAATCCCCATCAATCCCAATATCATCCAATTGACGCCTTACAGCCTCTGGGTTGGCTGACGGCAAATCAATTTTGTTTAACACCGGAATAATGGTGTGATCATGGGCAATGGCTTGGTATACCGTGGCCAATGTTTGCGCCTCGATGCCCTGACTGGCATCCACCACCAGAATGGATCCTTCGCATGCCGCCAACGATCGACTGACTTCGTACGCAAAATCCACATGCCCTGGCGTATCCATCAAATTCAATTGATAGGTTTCCCCATTTTTTGCCGTATACGTTAACCGCACCGTCTGAGCCTTGATGGTAATACCACGCTCTCGCTCGATATCCATGCTGTCCAAATATTGTTCTTTTTTGTGCCGAGGATCCAAATCGCTGCATCGCTCCAACAAACGATCGGCCAACGTGGATTTTCCATGATCAATATGGGCAATAATGGCGAAATTACGAATATGATCTTGGCGCATGATAAAGACAGAACAGCAGTTTTATAAAACAATTATACAAGATTTTTTTACAAAAAACCCACTGTTTTATCATCACCTCTCCACATCTCTCGATGATCCTAAACCATACACAATCCGCCATTGACATGAATGGTTTGGCCCGTGATATATCCAGCCCGAGCATCGGCCAAAAATAACGCTGCAAAGGCAATTTCTTCTGGTGTTCCTACACGTTTCTTGGGAATTTTTCTGATCCATTCTTGTAAATCCAAACCTGCCGTCATGGGCGTTTCAATAAATCCAGGGGCGATGGCATTCACCGTAATGGAACGACTGGCCCATTCCAAAGCCAATGCTTTGGTCAGTCCTGTCAACCCTGACTTGGCCGCAACATAATTGGATTGCCCTCCATTGCCAGTAAACGCCACCACAGAAGAAATGTTAATGATGCGGGCATACCCCTGCTGATCACCCAGAGTGGCCTCTTTAAGCACAGGAAATAAACCCCGACACAATAAAAATGGGGCGGTTAGATTGGTTTGGATGACCTCGTCCCAATCCTGATCCTTGATGCGCGGGGCCAAACTGTTTTTGTTTGTCCCACCATTATTAATCAGTATATTCAATGGTATTTTTTCTTGCTTTATTTGTTCTATTACAGAATTCACAGAGTCACGATCCGATAAATCCATGGGCCAAATATCACAACGCTGTCCCAATTCATCTTTCAAACTCTGCAACACATCTGTACGCCGACCGGATAAATGCACATGAGCACCATGGGCATGAAAAACCCGAGCAATAGCCTGACCAATGCCACCCGTTGCCCCTGTGATCAAGGCATGAGCCCCCAATAATGTCTGATTTGACACGAAACTGTTCATGATAAAATGCTCTTGATAAAAAGATAGTTCAGCCTAGTCCAAGTGGGCTGCTCTGTAAAGACTACGCTCTAAGGCTCTGTAAAGACTACGCTCTAAGGTGGGCTGTGATGGGTTATGGCCATCTAATCTGTGACCTGGATCCGTGGTTTTTGATTGGGGTCACGAATTTTTTCCTTTTTAGACTTTTTAAACAACGGGATGTTTTTCAAAAAACCCAACTTGAAAATACTTAAGGGAACCGTCTTTATTTTTGGATCATTCCATGGTCCTGTGATTTTAAATTCTGATGATACCAACCCTTTTTTACCCCCTAAAAGCCAACCAAGCACAGGAAAATTGCTGAAAACGGTATTGAGGAAATTACTGGGAACCGATACACCTTGTAATTTAAATTGCCGTTGGTTAATATCCACCGTTCCCTTCAGCACCAACCCTAAATTAATCCCTTTGGCCACAGCATTTTCCAGTTTCAATTCACCGGATGAATATTTGAAATCCGCATCTACCTGGTTAAACAGCACACCAGAGGAAAACAACTCTGTAAACAACGTCGGCGAAATGCTGGTCAATAATTTTCCCAATGCACCTAGCTTGGTTTTAATCTGATCCACATGAATCTTGCCCATGTACACACCATCGGTATTTTGAGTCGCATCCAAATATAAATCTCCTCCTCGAATCCGTTGGGTAATGCCCAATCCGTTGCATACCGATCCCACATCCACCGTATCGGCCAGAATGTGGATATTCCCTCCTTGTAAGGGTTTCCACAATATGGATACGTATCCTGTTTTATTGCGCTTGGTATTATTGGCACGATGAACAGAGTAAAAGGACCCCTTGCTCCATAAAAAATGGTTCCAAAAACTGCTCGATTTTAGCATGATGCTGGGGGCACTGCCCGATAATTGTAAATGAACCTGATCCACGGTGATGGTTTGAAAGCGTATGCTGTCACAGGCCAAATCCAAATCAATGCCAATAGAATTTCCTTTTTTATGTGAGACAACAGCAGGCAAAGCTGGGATTGGTTTTTTGAGAGGTGCTGTTCCTGTGGGTTTTAAGGGCGATAAGTTCAAAACAGGAGCCCTGAAAAACAGCCGGTGATGCCCACCTTTTTGTAAGACACTCCATAAATGCTCCCAGTGCCCAGCCTTGTGATCACTCGCAAATGCATAACGAAAAAACGCCTTGCCCAAGCGAATCTGACTGGTAATGGGCATTCTCGCCATACAATCGGCATGCACTTGACCTGAAACGTCATCGCCCTTCATGGATATATCCCAGGTTTTATCTGATTTTTTAACATGAATACCCAGTTTTTTCCCCACTGGCTTTTTCCAATCCAGCCAAGGTAATGCGCAGGCACAGGAACTGAAATCTATATCCACATCCCACAAACTCTTTTTATACGACCCCCTGACACTGGTTTTCCCCTGAAGATAGGGGGCCACAGGCAGACCACTGAGTGTTGAAATGTGACCAGCATTGGGATGGGCAGAAAACTGAAACGCATCGTTTTTCCATAACCAATTTACAGGAATGCCATTGGCCAAACCTTTTCCTGTTATGCTGGATTCTTTTTGATCATGATCAATCACCAGATGGGTGTTTTGCACATGAATGTCATGGTTTGCCAACAAAAAATGAAATCCAGCATTGGAGATATTGCTGTGCAGATTCAAATGAATGTCATCGTCTGCAATCACAGGTCGCAGAGGAAAATGCCCGGAAATATGGGTCATGGCCACCCCTGTTAAATGGCGAATATCCATACCTGTATGGCCAGACCACTGTAATAATCTGGGAAACAGGGTGGCCAATGGCCCCACCAGATTGGTATCTAGTTTTAAAACAGGGGTGCTGCTCAGAGAAATGATCACACGGCCACTGCATTGATGCTGGTCCATTACAGCCTGTTTAATGGCGATATCAAATCCATTTTTGTCAAAGGTGCTAACCGCATTGATTTTAAGGATGGTTGGCATTTGGCTTTTAATAGACAATCCCAAATCTTGCAGTTGAAACGTGCCGTGACAATCCAAATCCCCTGGGGCTTTTCCAGCATCTTTTTTGGAAATAACAACAGCCGCTTTTGTAATGGCCCCTGTATGAACGTGATTTAAAATCCATCGGCGTGTTAATGATGTTTGGGGGATTTCTGGCCACAGGTGATGCCATTTTGAGATGGGAATGGAACCACGATTTATCCCCGTTTTAATCACAAAATCCGATGCACTGGTACCGGTGCATTGGGCGTATATCTGCGCTTGATCCAGATCTATTTTGGCCGAAATATGCAACGGCGATTGATCCGATTTCATGACGTTGATGGAACCATTGGATACAACAACCCCAGGCTGCTTTGGATTTTTTTTAACCGTATTGCTGAAAAGCACCCCAGGAATGATGCTTTTCCCGTGTTGTTTTAATGCCCACTGTATGGACCAATTCCCCAAACCTGTTGGATCCATTGCCCATCGGGCCTTTCCATTACCAGATACTCCAACAGGACCCAGCCCCAAAAATCCCGTATTGATGGTGACAGGATGAATCAATGCTGAAACATTGCCGCCTGTTTTATCGTGGTGTATATCCAAACAGATTAGGGGACGTTTTCGATCTTGGGGTTGTATGAATTGGGATTGCGGCACCCCCATAAAATGGCCTGGATCAGAAAGAATACTGATTTTGCCCTTTTCCCAACGTACATTCCAAAAGGATACCATGTCATCGCCGTTGGGAAAAAACACAGCATCTTTATCGCGTTTTTCAGACTGTCCTGGCTGTGCCCACTGTGGCAACGTTCCAAACAGTGTCACATTTTTAATGCTGCCCGATCCATTGACAATAAATGGAATGATGGCAAAGGGTGAAAAATCATTGCCGCCAGAATTCAACACCTGGTTTAAATGAATGCGCAACCCCATCATATCCATATGATGAAGGCATATCCTTCCCGCAGCCCACCCCAAACTCAATCGCATGTTGTCTAAACAACCGCCTTGAAATTCGATGTTTCTGGCACCCAAAACCCACCGACGGGTTCCTTTGGCGTCTTTTCCAAGAAACACATCCGCATTTTTAATGCCTCTTCCTTTTAACCATGGGGCGTAATACGGTTTCAAGAATCCCAGCTCTATGACATGGCCGTGCATCAAAAAATGATGCAACCCAAAGGACACAGCCCCCAGGGCACCCAAAAAAATGATGAAAAAGAACGGCAATCGTTTCATAAAAAGTGGATCACGTCGAAAAAATAGGTGCTGTTTTCAAAATTGGCAAAACAAATCAAATACACACCAACATTGTAAAATAATTTAAAATCAATAGCCATCAAACAGCGGATTATTTTTCAAAGATTAAAAATGCCTATTTCATTAGGAAAATACCGGGATATCAATGAAAAATCACCCGTTTTTTTGACATTATATTAAAAAATAAAAACTAGGATAAAGATACACTTTTACAAGAACGAATTTTAAAATGACAAAAAAAGATCTCGTTATGGCCGTTTGTGCCGCCAATCCCAGCACCAGTCGACAAGCAATCGAAGACGCAACCCATTTAGTTTTTGAAATGATGAAGTTTTATTTGGGGCACCATCAACGTGTGGAATTACGTGGCTTTGGTATTTTTTCTGTACGTACCCGCTCAGGCCATAAAGCACACAATCCTCAAACCGGGGAAATGCTTTGGGTTCCAGAAAAAAGCGTCCCCTTTTTCAGGCCCAGCAGCGCGCTAAAGGATTCTCTGAAAAAGACCATTGCTCCCGTAAAAAATCGTACGTTTTTTGCAACCTTGACCCAGGCCGTCAGAGACATGATTTAATGAAATCAGAACTTGGCAGAGATCATAGAATAGAATCAGAGCCTAGACGGCATGATTCACACCGCCTCTGCCCAATCAACCCAAAAATCCAGGATAGGGTACAGTAATGGACCCTAAGCCCACAGAACACCCAAACCCATCCAGGAAGACAAGAACTTAAAAATCGTCTTCTGCATCATCATTAGAATCAATGGGGCTGTCCGGCAGATCTTCTTCCTCATGATCAAACTGACCTTGGTCAGCCTTGGGGTGGTCCGATGGCGCCCCTACAGCTGCCGCTGCATCATGGGCACTTGCAACAGCCGCAGCGTCGGCTTTTTCCACCAACTCAGCCTCTGGATCACCTGGAAAAATGGCGACAGATACAATACGTTCGTGATTTTCCAAACGGAACAATTTAACGCCCTGGGTTTTACGACCTGAAATGCGAATATCCGCCACAGGGCATCGCAACAGCTGTCCTTGTTCTGTCAGCAATAAAATGTGGTCGTTTTCCTTGACGGGCAAGGCATTAACGATTAATCCTGTGCGCTCTGTCACATCCATAGTGGCCACCCCTTGGCCCCCTCTGTTGGCGCAACGATAGGCATAAGCAGACGTACGCTTTCCAAAACCACGCTCGCTGATGCTGAGTAAAAACTGTTCTTGCTCTTGCATCTCGGCCACCATTTCTCCGCTTAAAGAGGCTCCGTCCAGCGGCAAGGCGCTCAGCTCTTCACCCTCTATCGATTGAATTTTATGGCGATAGGACTCAATTTGATTTTGAGTATACTCATGAGAATCAATCAAGCTCATGGATACCACCGCATCCCTGTCTTTTAACAATATACCCCTGACCCCCGTAGACGTCCGACCAGAAAACTGTCTCAAGTCAGATGTGGCAAATCGAATGCTCTTACCATGATGAGACGACAATAGTACATCCTGGTTGGCGCCTGCCAAACTGACGGCAATTAATCGCTCACTGTCGCCCAATTTCATGGCAATTTTACCATTGGCTCGGATATCCAAAAAATCACCCAATGCATTTTTTCGTACATGCCCCAAAGAGGTTGCAAAAATAATATAGGGACAGACTGTTGTATCTTTGGGTAAGGGCAATAATGTGGCCAACGCCTCACCCTGATCTAATGGGAACAGACTGATCAATGGTTTTCCCCGCGCTGTGGTGGAACCCAAAGGCAATTCATGAACTTTTAATTGGTACGCTTTGCCCAATGATGTAAAGAATAACAAAATCGTGTGGGTATCGGCCACAAAAACCTGGGAGACCTCATCCTCATCGCGGGTATCCATAGCCGTACGCCCGCGACCACCACGTTTTTGACTGCGATATGTGCTTAACGGAACACGCTTGATGTACCCTTTTAAGGTCACTGTGACCACCATATCTTCGCATTGGATCAAATCTTCGTCGGTTAATCGAGAGGTATCTTCTTCGATTGTGGTTAACCTTGGCGTGGAAAAGCGTTCTTTAATTTCCTCAAATTCTTGCTTGATCAAAGCCGACATTTTGTCGTGAGATCCCAACAGTTCCAAAAAAGAAAGGATTTCGGCGTGACATGTGCGTAATTCTTCGTCCAATTTTCCCCGCTCCATACCCGTTAAACGCTGTAAACGCAACGCCAAAATGGCTTTTGCCTGTTCCTCGGATAATGCATAGCCTGCGGCATCAATGTCTTCTCCCCACTCTTCCAAATAATAGCACAACTCTGGATCCAATGGCCAAACATGGCCAATCAATGTGCGCAGAGCAGAGGATGCATCGGCAGAGGCCCGAATCATCTCAATAACCCGATCAATAAACCGTACAGCAATGGACAATCCCATCAAAATATGGGCACGTTCCCTGGCTTTTCGTAAGAAAAAATGGGTCCGTCGGGTCACCACTTCTCGACGAAAAGACAAAAAGGCACGCAAAATATCCAAAAGACTCATTTGAATCGGGCGCCCCTTGTTCAGCGCCAGCATGTTCATACCAAACGATGTTTGCAGTGCCGTCATGGTGTACAATCGATTCAGGACGATTTCAGGAATGGCATCGCGCTTTAATTCAATGACCACACGCACCCCGTGACGATCGGATTCATCTCGTAAATCAGAAATGCCCTCTAATTCCTTAGCATTAACCAACTGGGCAATGCGCTGAACCATATCGGCTTTGTTAACCTGATAGGGAATTTCCGTAATGATAATGGCTTGGCGATCTTTTTTGATGTCTTCAAATTGTACGCGCCCACGAATGATAAAACTGCCTCGACCCGTGCGATATCCTTCTCGAAAACCGCCTTTCCCCAAGATCACTCCTCCTGTGGGAAAATCAGGTCCCTTGATGTATGCCGAAAGGTCCTCTAGATCTGGCTGATCAATCAAGGCACAGCAGGCATCCATGATTTCACCCAAATTATGCGATGGAATATTGGTGGCCATACCCACAGCAATGCCGCTGGCCCCATTGACCAACAAATTGGGGAATCGAGCCGGCAACACACCCGGAATTTCAAAGGTGTTATCATAATTGGGCTGAAAATCAACAGCATCCTTGTCATAATCTTTTAACAAAAATTCGGCCAGAGCCGTTAAACGTACCTCGGTATACCGCATGGCGGCCGCCTTGTCCCCATCCATGGATCCAAAGTTTCCATGCCCATCAATCAAACAGGCCCGCATGGCGAAATCTTGGGCCAAACGGACCAATGCCCCGTAAATGGGGTCCGTACCATGGGGGTGATATTTGTAAATCACTTGTCCCACAACACGAGCCGACTTTTTATGCGGTTTGCTGAACTCGAAACCATCCTCTCCCATGGCATACAAAATGCGCCTCTGGACCGGCTTTAACCCATCCCGCACATCGGGCAGAGCACGCGACACAATGACGCTCATGGCATAATCTAAATACGATCGCTTTAATTCTTCTTCAATCGTAACGGGAATAATTTCATCTATTTTTGTCAACGTCGGAGTTTGGCTTATTTTGGTCAACGTCTGGGTCTCGCTATCATAATGGAGGATGGTAAAAACAGGTGCCTATAGGATGCCACAGCAATCAATGGATTAAAATGGAATTTCGTCGTCATCACTTTCCACAGCGTGCGGCACATCTGACATGCCAGACGAATATCCCGTCCCAGAATCATTGTGCGCTTTGTAATCAGAACCGCCCTCTCCCTTATTATCCAGCAAAACCACATCGCCCTTAAACCGAATGATGACTTCTTGCACGCGGTGTTCTTGGTTCTGAGTATCGGTCCATTTTCTGGTCTGTAATTGCCCCTCTATGTAGACCTTTTGACCCTTTTTAAAAAAGCGCTCGATGATATCGGTCAAACGGGTATTAAAAACCACGACGCGGTGCCACTCTACACGCTCTTTACGCTCGTCACTGGAACGATCACGCCATTGCTCGGATGTGGCGACCGACAATGTGGCAATTTTTGAACCATCCTGGGCTGAACGAATTTCAGGATCTTTTCCCAAATTGCCAATCAAAATCACTTTATTTAAACTGCCAGCCATATCGCGATACACTTTGAAACATTTGAATCATTCTAACCCAAGAAATCAAAAAAATCAAAAAAGTCTTTACATAGGCTTGCGCGATGATTAGGACGCCATTTCTGTGGAAACCTTTTCAATATACGGTTCCAACACTTGGGCCAATTCACCGCTTGTAAACATTTCTTGGGCAATGTCGCACCCGCCAATCAATTCACCCGCAACATACAATTGTGGAAACGTAGGCCAATTGGAAAACGCTTTTAAATTTTGACGTAAATCAGGGTCTGACAACACATCAAAACAGACAAAGGGAACATTTAAATGTTTTAACATGCGTACGACAACGCTGGAAAACCCACACATGGGGTGTTCGGCCGTTCCTTTGATAAATACAACCACTGGCGCGCTTTCAATCATGGTGGAAATCTTAGAAAAAGACATAAAAATGTGTTTGGTATTTCTTGCATGATACCAGATTTGGAAGAAGAATTAAAGGCTGAAGCCTACATTTGGAATCGTTTATCCATTTTTTAACAATCAAAACGCCATAATATTGAAACACACCATGACAG
Source organism: Candidatus Finniella inopinata (assembly GCA_945888455.1). Classification (GTDB taxonomy): domain Bacteria; phylum Pseudomonadota; class Alphaproteobacteria; order Holosporales; family Holosporaceae. Next base: position 126,685 of record CAMCZV010000001.1, read on the forward strand.
AATTTAAATAAAATGAATAAATTTTACACTGTTTTTTTGACAGCATTATTGGCTGCGGGAATCACCATGGCGACAGATTCAGTGGCTGAACTTCTTACTGTGGAAACACTAAGAAATCCTGAGTTCTTGACCAAACAAGATCCATTTGCTGATCAAGTCAAAAAGAAAGTTCTGAGGGAAGATGTTTTCACAGGGCAAATATTGAGCATCCTGGAACCTCGAAAGGGGATAGCAGAAAACGCGGAAAGTAAAAGTAAAGCTATGGAAATATTGAAAGAAACAGAAGTCATTGTGAAAAACACAACGGGAAAAATTGTCGATTATCTTTATCAGGCTAGTGAAGATGCTGTAGAACAGGCTAAAAACAAACTGCCTGGGGCTATGGGAAAAGCAAAGGAAATGGGCGAATCAATGGCTAAAACATTCATGGAATATATGAAGAAAACGATGAGCCTTATCACAAATTCCTTCAAAAAAATGATGGGCAAGGATGACCACAAAGCCCAAAACACACACACAAATGATGATGATGATGAACTTAACAGAGCAGTCAAAATGGTCTATGAATCCGGCAGGTATCAAGAAATCAAATATCCAAATCAGAAAAAAGAAAATTATAAAGCAATACTCCAGACCCTGTCCCAAAACGGCTAGACCTTATCACCTGATTAATACAGGTGCACCATCCAAGCACCCCCTAGTCATGAGGGGTCAGATGCAAACGAATACGTGGGAACCATCCCAAACCGCCTCCCTTTGGCAAACCAGGGGGTGCGTGCAAACAAATCCAAAGACAAGGCCTTCTCTGCCTTGCCTTTTTCGCGCTTTTCTGTCATTTCTGTAGGCAAAGAAGTTCAAAAAAGGTTAATTCTATGGTACGGGCGATGGCATGGATGATGGGCATTATACTGGCGAGCGCTGGGGCCATGACTTACAGCACAATGCAACCTTATATGGCCGTGATGGTGGCAGGCCTGGCGGCTCTGACCTACAGTGCTTGGATGGGGTCTGTTATTTTGGCTTTACCTGATGGCAACGAAACCATGCGCAGTATTGCAAAAGCCATCCAAGAAGGGGCGTCTGCCTTTTTATCTCGGCAATACAAAGCCATTTTTATGGTTGGCGCGGCATGTGCTATTTTTTTATGGTTTGGTTTTCCTAAAAACCCATGGATTACTCTGGGGTTTGTCATGGGCTCTGTTTTATCAGGCATCAGTGGGTATTTGGGTATGTTTGTATCCGTGCGCGCCAATGTTCGTACCACCCAAGCCGCCGTGGATCAAGGATTAAAGGGAGCCTTTTTGGTGGCCTTTCGTTCTGGCGCCGTGACGGGATTTTTAGTCAATGGTTTGGGGCTACTCAGCGTTGTTGTTTTAATGTGTGGTTTGCATTTTTGGGTCAATGCATCACCTCGGATCATCATGGAGGCCTTGGTTGGTTTGGGATTCGGAGCATCGTTGATTTCCATTTTTGCCCGATTGGGTGGTGGAATTTTCACCAAAGGAGCTGACGTTGGTGCGGATTTAGTCGGAAAAATTGAACAGAACATCCCAGAAGACGACCCCAGAAATCCAGCCGTCATTGCGGACAATGTGGGGGATAATGTGGGCGATTGTGCGGGCATGAGTGCGGATTTATTTGAAACCTATGTGGTGACGCTCGTGGCCTCTATACAAATGGCGTTTTTTGGCATTCATGCTGCAGCCAGCCCAGAATCTGGGGATGCCTATAAAATGGTCTTGGTAAACTTACCCCTGATGATTGGTGCATTATGTATTGTTGGATGCTTGGCAGGAACATTCTTTGTCCGACTGAAAAAATCCATCATGGGGGCCTTGTACAAGGGGCTTTTTGCATCCATGGCGCTGTCGGCTGGACTCATCACCTTGTGCACCTATTATATGGATTTGCCCTATCCGTATTCTAAGATGAATATTTTAAACTGTGTGTACATTGGCATTGCCACCACAGGGATCTTGGTTTGGATTACAGAATACTATACGGCCTGTCAGTACAGACCTGTTCAAAGCATTGCAAAAGCTTCGGAAACCGGGGCTGGAACCAACATTATTCAGGGATTGGCCGTATCGATGGAATCGTGCTTTATGCCTGTGCTCGTTATTGTGGCCGCCATTGCTGGGTCTTATGCGTGTGCTGGATTATTTGGCGTGTCGTTGGCCGCAACAGCCATGTTGGCCTTGATGGGTATGGTGATTGCCATTGATGCCTATGGTCCCGTAACAGACAATGCTGGTGGTATTGCTGAAATGTCTGGTCTGCCCGCATCGGTGCGTGACATTACCGATGAATTGGATGCCGTGGGTAACACCACAAAGGCAGTAACCAAGGGATACGCCATTGGATCGGCTGCGTTGGCGGCATTGGTGCTGTTTGCCGCATACACCCAAGAAGTGGGCCATTATTTGGGTCTGCATGACTTGTCTTTTGATCTGAAAAACCCTTTGGTGGTCATGGGGCTGTTTGTGGGCGGCGTCGTTCCCTATTTGTTTTCAGCCATGAGCATGAAGGCTGTGGGGCAAGCTGGTGCCGCGGTGGTCATAGAAGTGCGCAGACAATTTAAAGAAATTGTGGGCATCCAGGATTACAAGATGGAGGGAGGATCATTGATCGGACGCCCCGATTACGGCCGTGCAGTGGATATTTTAACCAAAGCATCCATTCGCGCCATGATGGTGCCATCCTTGCTGCCCATTGTCCTGCCTTTGGGGATTTATGCGGCTGTTAAAATGACGTCTGGGTCGACCATCAGTGCTGTGACCATGGTGGGCGGTGCATTATTGGGGCTGATCATTACTGGGTTTTTCTTGGCCGTATCCATGACCTCTGGTGGTGGCGCCTGGGATAATGCGAAAAAATATATCGAGCAAGGAAACCATGGTGGCAAAGGATCTCTTGCCTATCAGGCAGCCGTAACGGGCGACACGGTGGGTGATCCGTACAAGGATACAGCGGGACCAGCCATCAATGCCTTGATTAAAATTGCGAACTTGGCGGCGTTGCTGTTGTTGGCCTTTTTATAAGGTCGGCACAGGCATCAGAAACAAGGCAACCGTTGGGGATGGGGGGCAGTCCCCCCATTTTTTTACCCCATTAAAACCACCCTCGTCCAACAACCACTCGCCACAGGAGAACACGGTCGTCATGATGTGCTCACACACCGCCATCCATACAGAGCCCACCCTCTGGGCTTTTATCGCCTTCATACTGATCTCTATTTCCTCTAGCCCTTTGGGGATTTTTTTGGTTTTACGACGCATGACGTTAATGGCCGACGGGTTATCCCATGGGTTATTACCGGGCGTAGCCGTGGCGGGTGCTCTTTTTGGACACATCTTGTGGGCCATGCATATGGTGGGGTTTTTTGTGGCGTTGGGTCTAGCCTGTCTAACCTCTTGGATTGCCCAACGTTCCCGGCTGGGCACCGATGCGGTTTTTTCAGGGTTTTCTTTGTGGGCGATGTCGGCCGGGTTATTAATTTACCATCATTGCGATCATGATATGCACCTGTTAACAGGCTGTGTGAATGCCGTTGGTCCAAAAATGACGGGTGCCATGGCAGTGGTGGTGCTGATCAGTGTGGTATTTTGCATCACACAATATCGTGCATTAATTCTCAGTTACTTTGATCCCATGTTTTTTTGCATCCAAGGGGGAAAACCCCAACGCATTGAAATGGCATTTTTGATTGTTTTAACCCTGAACCTGATGATTTCTTTTCAAATTTTGGGTACTTTGTTGGGGCTGAGTTTTGTGATTTTGCCCGCACTGACCATGCGCATTTTTTCCAACTCTATTCCCAGGATGTGTGTGGGCGCCAGCGCCATCGGCATGGTATCCAGCAGCACAGGATTGCTGCTGATCCAAGGAAACCCAGGTACGGGCATTGTCTTTATGATGGGCTGTCTGTACGCTTGTGCCCTGATTTATGAACGTGTCAGGGGGGCCTAATCCCACCCTCTTTTTCTGCGGGTTTATGCCGTTACCAACAGTTTTCGTAACCGATCAGGGTCACCCCCCAGTAACACATCCAAATGTTGGCTGATGCGCGATGCATCCCAATCCCACCACCGCAATTGTAATAATACCGAAATGGTTTCGGCATCAAATCGAGTACGAATGTCGCGTGCAGGATTACCCCCAACGATTGCATAGGGCGATACATCGCGTGTCACCACACTTTTGGCCGCAATAATGGCCCCATCGCCGATATGCACACCGGGTAAAATGGTGACATCATATCCAATCCAAACGTCATTTCCCACCACCGTGTCCCCCTTGAAATCGGACAACAATGGCGCATTTGCCCAAGGTCCCCCCATGATTTTAAAGGGATACGTTGAAAAACCATCCAGCCCATGCAATGCCCCATTCATGATAAAGGTTACACCGGACGCGATCTGACAAAACTTACCAATGATCAAACGATCGCCAATAAAATCAAAATGATACAGGACATTTTTTTCGAAATTTCCCACATCCTGTGGATCATCATAATAGGTATAATCGCCCACTTGGATACGGGGGTTTTTAATGATGTTTTTCAAAAAACATACTCGGGATACACCAGGTATGGGGTATACAAGGTCAGGATCAGGCAAGATTTGAGGGGGCAATCGTTTATGGGGCATAGGGGGGCTTCTTTTTTTGACTTATTAACACCCATCATCTGGGCCACCCCATGACGGATCATGACCGGGGCCAGACCCAGCCCCCAGAAAAAGGAACGGCCCCGCCAGCGTTTCATGCTGCACCCCACCCAGATTATCCCTATTCTGCGGCCAATCGGCTTTCTATCAATGCGCACGTCTCGTCTTTGCCGTATAGGGCAATAAAAGACCCCACCCGAGGCCCACTGGATTGCCCCAATAAAACCTGATAAAACGCATCAAACCAGTCTTTGACCACGGGAAAGTGTTCATTTCCAATGGCATACGCCATGGTTTGCAGTGCCCCTGCATCGGTTTCTGGGCTGGTTTTTAATGCATCGACAAAGGCACGAAATGCCGCAACTTCTTGTGTATTGGCTGGACGGTATTGTTTTTGGGAAACCACTTTTTCGCAATAATACGTCACGGCATGTCCCACCAACTGATCCAACAACGGGTGGGTTTCTGGGGTCACATCTGGATAAGCCCTCTGAATAAAAGCCCACACCAAAGCTTTGTCTTGCCCTTGGCAGACGCTGACCAAATTCAACAATAAGGAAAACGTCACAGGTGGCATGGCACTTACAGGTGGTTTTCCAGAATGAATCGACCAAACGGGATTACTGATTTGTTGCTCGGCCGATTGCCCCGAGTACGCCCCCAAATGCTGTAAATAATCATCCACCTGTTTGGGGATCACATCGAAAAACAAACGCTTGGCGCGACGCGGGGTTTGGTACATGTAATAGGATAAACTTTCCACAGGGGCAAAACGCAACCATTCCTCCACACTTAGACCATTGCCCTTGGATTTTGAAATTTTTCCACCAGCTTCATCCAAAAAATGCTCGTACGTCAGGTTTTGTGGGGGATTTCCACCCAAAATGCGGCATACTTTGTTGGCCAGTGTCACCGAATCAATCAAATCCTTGCCACACATTTCATAATCCACATCCAGTGCCACCCACCGCATGCCCCAATCCACCTTCCATTGCAATTTACACAACCCACCGGTGACAGATTGTTCTACTAATGTGCCATCTTCATCCCTAAACACCACCGTATTTTCGCGATATTCCTCCATGGGAACCTGCAATACCCGACCGGTGGATGGCGAAATGGGTAAAAAAGGACTATAGGTTTGACGACGCTCTGGCCCCAATGTGGGTAAAATCACATCCAAAATTTCTTTGTGATGGCGTAAAACATTCAGCAATTGAGCATCAAACATGCCGGATCTGTAACTCTCTGTCGAACTCATAAAGGTATAATCCAAGCCCAAAGCATCAATAAAAGCTTTTAACCTGGCATTGTTATGTTCCCCAAAACTGGGGTATTGTCCAAAGGGATCAGGAACCTCTGTTAATGGAAAGTTTAAAAATGGGGCCATGGCCTCGCCATTGGGTATATTATCCGGCACCTTGCGCAAGCCATCCATATCGTCAGAAAAACACAACAATCGGGTGGGAATATCCGACAATTGGGTAAAGGCGTGCCGGACCATGGTGGTTCGAACCACCTCTCCAAAGGTACCAATGTGTGGCAACCCCGATGGACCATACCCTGTTTCAAAGGTGACGACCGATTTATTTTCGACCCGTTTTAACAGGGCTCTTGCCTCTTCAAAGGGCCAGGTTTTAATGGAATCCAATACAGACGACATCATACTTCCTTGCTAACGGGTTATGACAAAATGCTATCATAAAACCATTACAAAAAAAGCAACCTGCATGTCAAACTGTTGCCAATCTGTTCTACATGGCCAAAACCAAAGGCCCCAAAACAGAAAAATGATCAATGGTTTGACGCAACAGACCTAAACGCGCCTGGGCAAAAGGTTCTTCTTGCACCTTGATGCAATCCAAAAATGCATTTAATGCCCCTGTCCATTGGGGTAAAACATCATAAGAGCACGGCACATCCAACAAGGCCACAATGGCGCCTTCCAAGGCGTTGTCCAGCACAGAAAAATCCTTGCTGCTGTCTTGATTCTGCATCTGTTCCGCCAAAGCATAAACGCGACGATAGGCCGATATAAAATCCCCATGGTCGTTCAACAGCATGGCCAGTTGTTCCGCTTTGTTCCACATATCCCATATGTTTTGGCCTGTGCACAAGGATTTTATGGCACTGGGATTGTTCAACATTTCAGACTCTTTGATCAAAAAAGCCAAACGATCCTGAAAAAACATCCGTAATTTTTCCATACCCTGATCATCACAATCGGACAAAAAACCTTGCCCTTGATAGTGCGAAACCGCTTGTCCAATGAATGCATCCAAATCCAAAGAAATTCCATGGGAAACAATGGCTTTGATGACGGACTGACAGGTGCGACGCAACGCCATAGGATCTTTTGATCCAGAAGGAATCCGAGCCAGGGCAAAAAAGCCCACCAGTGTATCCATGCCATCGGCTATGGCCAAAAAAGCCCCCAAAATTCCACCTTTTTTCAGATCCACAATGCGACCGCGCCCATAATGATAGACCTGTTGCAAGGCATCCGCCACCGCTGAATCAACCCCCTGATGTTTTGCATAATATCGCCCCATAACCCCTTGCAGAACGGGAAATTCACCCACCATGGCCGTTAATAAATCACATTTGCTTAATAAGGCCACCTGCTCTGCCCATTCCAACACATCCTTTTGCCCTGCATGATGCACAATCCAAGACATCAACCCCTTTAAACGCAGAGTTTTATCGCGTAACGTACCCAAGCCTTGAAAAAACGACCTGTCGCCCAAGGCATCCAAACGACTGCTTAGGGGTGTTTTTAAATCCAATGTCCAAAAAAACAAGGCGTCTGACAAACGGGCATCCACCACCCGTTCATATCCCTGTCTGACCACAGCATCGTGCACTGGACCATCGGCAATCATAATAAAATAGGGCAAAATCTGGTCTGGCTTTTCCGCACAACGCAAACTGAAACATTTTTGATGCACCTGCAACGTCGTGATGATGACTTCTGGCGACAATGTTAAAAATTTCGGATTAAAGGCACACACCACCGCCACAGGCCATTGGGCCAGGCCTGCATTTTCCTCGACCAATGCGTCAAACGTATCCCCACACACCGTCGCATTCTGTTCTTGGGCCAATCGTTGTACATCATGGGCAATACGCTCTGATCTCGCAGCGTGATCGACGATAACGCCAGAATGCGCCAACTGTATCGTATAGGTTTCTGGTGAAACAATACGCATACCAAAGCGAGAATGGGGTCCATTTTGATACAAAACATCCGCCGGAACATCAAAAAAATCCTTGTGGGGGGCCAATCGGTGTGCCTCTGACCAGGATCCCGACTGAACCCCATTAAATGACCATTCTAAGGGCGTTTCTGCATACAACGTCACCATCCAGCGAATGGGGCGAATCCATGTTTGATCCCCCGTCCAAACCATTCGTTTTGGCCAAAACATATGGGTTAACACATCATGACACAGTTGAACCAACAGCGTTTCCATGGGTTCTTGCTTTGCAGCCAACGTGGCGGACCACACCTTCCCTTTGGGTGTTAACACTTGAGTGCATTCCTCTGGTTGCACACCATAGGTCCGACAAAATCCTGCAAAGGCTTTTTCACCCAAATCCACCAATGGCCCTTGTTTCACCACCGCTTGGCTTAAAACAGGAAAAATAGAGCTTAATCGGACCCCTAATCGCCGAGGCGTAATCCACGTTTTTACCCCCTGCACAATCAACGTTCCACTGTGCTGCATGACCAAACGTTCCAAGGTTTCTTGTGCGCCTTTCTGCATGCGTGCGGGAATTTCTTCGCACCCAATTTCCCATAAAAAATCAGACATACTTATGAATCCTGTGTAAAATGTCCCTTGATTTCCACGACCTTTTCATCCCCATTCGCCAGTGTCTGATCTGATTCCTTGGTCAAACTTTGATCTCGAATCCATGCCGCACAACAGGCGCTGGCCAAATGACGAATGCGCGCAATATTTTCTGCCCTCTGGGCCACACTGATGGCGCCGCGTGCATCCAAAATGTTAAAGATATGGTTGGCCTGAATGACGTAATCATAGGCCGGCAATACCAATTGCTTCTCCAACGCCAATGCCCCCCAGGTCAAAGCATCCTCAAAATGCTGCATCAATCCTGAAACAGGTGCATGTTCAAAACACCATGCCGAAAACTGTTGTTCTCCGCGCAAAGCCACATCACCCCACGTATACGGCGCATCGGAATCGGGATTATTCCAGGCCAAATCAAAGAAACTGTCTTTGTTTTGTAAAAACAGGGCGATGCGCTCTAACCCATAGGTGATTTCCGCAGAAACGGGAGAACAGGCTATGCCTCCCATTTGTTGGAAATAGGTAAATTGAGTGACCTCCATACCATCCAACCATACCTCCCACCCCAAACCCGCCGCCCCCAAAGAGGGGTTTTCCCAGTCGTCCTCGACAAAACGGATATCGTGTTTCTGGGTATCAATGCCCAGGCATTCGTAACTGCGCAGCAACAAATCCTGAACATCCTCTGGGGCTGGTTTTAAAATCACTTGAAATTGGTGGTATTTTTGAACGCGATTGGGGTTTTCACCATATCGTCCATCGCTGGGCCGTCGACACGGCTGAACAAAGGCGGCTTTCCATGGTTTTTGTGTCAAGGCATACAACGCCGTAAAAGGGCTGGATGTGCCTGCCCCCATTTCCAGATCATACCCTTGCAACATGACACAGCCCTGGCCTGCCCAAAATTCTTGTAACGTCAACACCATGGATTGAAAAGAGCGTGCCTGGATCATAGAGAAAAACATGGATTAGAATACATACACCATACCAAAAAACCCCAGACATTCGCAATGAGATAAGGTTTGATTTGCCATTTTTTCTGTACAGAACCCCGCCAGGTTTTGTGATATGCCCTGGGGGGATCCGTTGCGCCTTTTAAACGTTGGCGGGTCCGTTATCAGGCAGTGGTTTTAACCATCACCCGACGTCTTCAGCACAGGCACCATCAACATCGGCAGCCCCGGTCACATCACCCGATCTGTTTTTCAACCCTTACATTCCCAGGTCTGACATAACAGAGCGTAAATCTTTAATTGTGTTTTCAAATATTCGGATGTCTTCATTTTTTTCAGCCTTCTCTGCATCGGAAACAGCCTCCTTTGAACGAATATTCTCAAGTTTTGATTTCAGTTCAGCTATTTTTGCTTTCGCTTCTGGCTTTTTAAACTCAGCCAGCTCTTTTGCCCCTTTCAGCCAGCCGGTTTGCAGAGCATATTCTTCATCCTCATAGTTATCGCCACCCAAATACGCTTCTGCCGACTCTATTCGATGTTTTACCTCATCATCCAAGGTTTCCTTCAGACCCCTTGCATTAACGATACCCCCAAAACTTTTCTTATAGTCTTCTAGAACATCACTGGCCAGGGTGGAAATTATTGCTGAATCCATATCGGCATCTTTGACCTCTTGGCGCGCATTATCGTCAAGCCAGAGTTTATCCTGGTTTGGCATAAAGGATCGATCCTGGGACAAACCCGAAATCCCCAGATACTTATCGCTAACCATCTCTGAAGACAAAAGATCCTGGGCGATTTTATGAACGCTGTTGCCCTCATCGATCTTGGATCTCAAGTACACCCGTGCATCTTCACGATCATTTCTCCGCTCTACGGCACTTGTTTGATCTATCACAAGAAGCGCAAACGCAATAGCCAATACCTTATAATTTTTCATTTTAATATTTCTTGTTATTATATCTAATTAAATCTTATCATAAAAAAAAACACCTTGTCAATGTTTTTTATTTAAAAACAAGAAAATGTTTGATTGATAACGTTAATGACAATCTAATATCAATTGTTTTTGAATACCTGTATGCAAAAAAATCACCAATTACGTAAAACGCCTTGACAACACTCCGCCAAAAATCGGATAGGCAAACTGGCCCACACCATCAAATCATGGGCATCAAAAGAGTCTCTCTGATAAACACAAAAAAAACCCCCCGGTCAGATAACATGACAAGGGGGGGGTGTTTTTGCAAAGGACAGGTGGAATGAGGACGGTTTTTTCCGAGGCCTGATGATGGGGCTTTTCTTAAAACGCTTTTTTGTCCTGTTTACTTGTCCAGTTTCAATGTGGGCCGAGGTGTTTTAGGGCTACGGGACACAGGTTTGCCGATCCGTGGGGCACCATATGCTGGTCGCGATCCACCTTCGCTGGATGGTCGAGATGGACCATAGGCTGGTCGCGGAGAATCCGATCGTGGGGCACCGTATGCTGGTTTACCCTCGCCAAAAGAACGAGGCTTGGAGCCATAGGCTGGACGCGGAGAATCTGACCTTGGGGCACCGTATGCTGGTTTACCCTCGCCAAAAGAGCGTGGCTTTGATCCGTACGCTGGTCTTGGAGAATCTGATCGAGGCGCCCCGCCACCGTACGCTGGGCGTGATCCTGAACTGCCTTCGCTGGATGGTCGAGATGAACCGTACGCTGGACGTGATCCTGACGATGAACCATAGGCCGCACGTGGGGCCGAACCATAAGACGGTTTACCCTCGCCAAAAGAGCGTGGCTTTGATCCGTACGCTGGTCTTGGAGAATCTGATCGAGGAGCCCCGCCACCGTACGCTGGACGTGATCCTGAACTGCCTTCGCTGGATGGTCGAGATGAACCGTACGCTGGACGTGATCCTGACGATGAACCATAGGCCGCACGTGGGGCGGATTCGCCACCCTCCTCTGTCTGTTTGGGCGCACGTTTTTCCCAACGACTCTTTATGGCATTCTGCTTGATTTCCTCATTTCTGCCAGAATGTTCGCTGCGCTTTCCACAAAATTGGGCAGAAAAAACAGATCTGGGCTTGCCGTCTGTTCGGCGCGGTATAGAGCCAGGCTGCCTCTGGGACAGACGCTTTTTTTCCTCTTCCACACTGGCCAAAAAGGCATCCACTGCTGCATCCTCTACGGGAATGACGTTACCAGCCACAAGGCCACCTAAACGAAATGGACCAAAGGAAATGCGCATCAATCGAGTCACGTGCTGGTTGATGGCCGACATCAGGACGCGAATTTCTCGCTTTTTTCCCTCGGTTAATGTCACCAAAACCTGGCTGCAGCCATCGGATTGGCGTTCTACCATGATGCGACATGGGCGATAATAAATATCTTCTATGGTCATGCCATTTTCCAGCGCATTAATGCGATCTTCTGTCAATTGTCCACGCACCCAAACGCGATAGCATCGATTTAATCGACCCTTTTCCAAAGAATGCGCCACGGATGGGGCATTGGTTAACAACAACAACCCCTCGGATTCATAATCCAAACGACCCACACAAACCAAGGGGCCTTCGGGTAACTGGGGACGCAAGGCATCAAAAACCGTTGGGCGACCTTGGGGATCAAAACGGGTCACCAATTCGCCGACGGGTTTATAATAAAGCCACATTTTTGGCGAAGGCGGCAACAGCAAATCTGCGCCATCCAGAGCAATGGTCGTAAATGATTCGGCATAAAAATCTGTGGCCACCACGCCGTCCACCGCGATTCGGCCCATTTTGATGGCTTGCTCTGCCTGGCGCCGGGATAAGGGAGCGCGCTGAGCAATATAGGGGGCTAATCGAATCACAAGAGGACCACTGGAATAATGAAATGTACGTTGTTAGCATGGCACAATCCCAGCGCCATGGAAATAGCGCGCCCTTTGACTCTACCTTTTATTCGTAAAAAAACGAATAAAAAACCGCTTGTCAATGGACAAAAAAAGAGATAAGGTTGAAAAAACTATTGATCGATCAAACGGTTTGGGGATATGATCCATGCATTTTGTAGATCTCTTGAATTAAATAGGGGAAAGGAAAGAGGATAGCATGTGCTTTTAATTCTTTTTACCCTCTTGTGTAAAAAAGGAGTAATTGTACCTATGGCTACTCGCGGTGTCCCAGAAACCCCAAATTTTGAATCCCTTGGCACTCTGTTAATCAGAGAAGCAGATATTCTAGCTCGGGAAAAATGCCTTTCTCCTCAGGTCCTTTTTGAATGTTTAGAGCAATCCTTTCAAAAAGTAATGGCCGATATTTATGGATCATCCCACGATATTCGGGTTGCGATTCATCGAACCAGTGGCGCCATCACTGTGGCAAGATATATGCATGTTGTGGATCATGTTCGCAATGCGTTAAAAGAGGTCTCTGTGACGGAATCCGATGGCGTTCCTGTGGGCGACTATATTATAGACGAATTGCCCTTGCCTCCTTTTAACCGAGTCACCGTTCAGAATTTGAAAACAGCTCTGGTTAAAAATATTCAAGAAGTCGAGCGCACCCTGCAGTACAATGAATTCAAAGATCGGGTCGGTCATATTATTTCAGGCGTAGTCAAGCAGGTGGAAAACGGTAATTTTATTATGGATATTGGTCGTGCCGAAGGCGTTATTTTGCGAAATGATATGATCCCACGGGAAAATTATCGTGTCGGTGATCGGATCAAGGCCTATATTTATGCCGTGAAACGCGAAGCACGCGGACCTCAGATTTTTATGTCGCGCACACACCCTGGATTTCTCATTAAATTGTTTGCCAAAGAAGTGCCCGAAATTTACGATGGCTTGATTGAGATCAAAGCCGCCGCCAGAGATCCAGGCAGTCGAGCCAAAGTGGCCATTATATCGCGCGACGAACAACGGTCTTTTGACGCCATTGGCGCTTGTGTAGGGGTTAGAGGAAATCGGGTTAATGCCGTAAGCCAAGAATTACAGGGTGAAAAAATCGACATTATTCCTTGGTCACCAGAACTGCCTGTTTTTGTGATCAACGCCTTAACACCAGCCGAAGCCATCAAGGTGATTGTGGTCAAAGATACCCACATGAAGGTTGTGGTTCCAGACCATCAACAAAGCATCGCCATTGGTCGACGGGGTCAGAATGTCAAGCTGGCCCACCAATTAACAGGATGCACCATTGAAATTGTGACGGAAAGTGTGGAAAGCCAGCAACGCACCCAATTCCGTCAAGAGGCAACTGCCCTGTTTATGGACAAATTGGACGTGGATGAACTGATGGCACATTTCTTGGTGTCCGAGGGTTTTGAAACCATCGAAGACTTGGCTCAATCCTCTATGGAAGAGTTAGCCTCCATGCCCGGCATGACCCCAGAAGTGGCCACCGAGTTAAAAGAACGGGCCATAGAGGCTGTGGATGAAAAAGAGAAGGCGCTGGCTTCAGCGTTTACGCGCAGTGGCGGAGATGTCGCAATTGTAAAAATTGGGTTTCCTGTGCAAGCTTTGTCTTGCCTATTATCTCATAAGGTGGTATCCCTGAAGAACCTAGCTGATTTATCCCTAGATGAGCTGCTGGATATCATCAAGCCGAAAGGCGCGATATTAGAACAAGAGCAATGGGGTGAATTAATTTTGAGGGCACGATCACTATGACGGATGAAAAAATGACGGAAGAAAAGAAAAAGCGCAAACCTTTGGGTCTACAAATTCCGTCAACACCACAAGGCCAAGCGCCTGGCCAAATCAGGCAAAGCTTGTCCCATGGGCGGTCTAAAAATGTCACGGTCGAAGTCAAACGCCGTCGTCAATCTAGCGGCAGTGGCCCTGATCGCGACACAGGAACACGATTAACGGGTCAAGAGCAAACGGTGCGGTTAAAGGCATTGCAAGAGGCTCTGATTGTCCAAGAGCAGCAAACGGCGCTGCAGGCGGCCCACGATTTGTTCCAAGCATCCCATGCTCCTGTGGAGACGCACGCAGAACCAGCCGAGCAATCGGATGCAGTGAACGCCGTTGGTGGGTCTGATGAAGATCTCTCCACTACGCGCGATTTTGGCAATATGGACAAGCATTCTGATGCTGGTTCATTCCCTGTGGCATCTGCAGAGTCCGTTTCTGCCCCCGTTGCACCAGCGGTTGAATTAACGGCCGAAGAACGTTTTGCAGAAAACCTGAAAAAACGTCGATCCAACAAAGAAGATCGTCCAGAAATGTCCAGCAAGGAAAAAGAACCTTATGGCAAAACAGAAGCCATTAAGAAATCGCAAAAAGCGGGTAGAAAAAAGGATGTCAAAGTATTTCCGGGTGATTTGGCCGATGCAGAAGATTATCACAGACCTGTTTTAGGATTAAAAAAGTTGAGAAAAAACAGATTTGATGGATCAAAAAATCGATCCTCTAAATCCAGCAGCACCACCCCATCGGTGATCATAAGAGACCGCATCAGCATAGAAGATTTGGCTCATCAAATGGGGGAAAAAGTCACCGTTGTGATTCGCAGTTTAAACAAAATGGGCATGACGGTCACGCCTCAAAGCTCTATTGATGGGGACAGCGCACAGCTTTTTGGAGAAGAGCGTGGCTGCATGGTAAAAAGAGACCTTAACGAAAATCTAGAGCACGCCTTGTGGAATCAAGAGGCCTCTGATGCCGTTACCCGCCCGCCCGTCGTAACCGTTATGGGCCATGTGGACCACGGAAAAACGTCTCTGCTGGATGCATTGCGAAAAACAGACGTGGTGGCCAAGGAATCTGGTGGCATTACCCAGCATATTGGAGCATATCAGGTTCATTTGCCTTCTGGAAAAGTCATTACGTTTATTGACACCCCTGGTCACCAAGCCTTTACAAAAATGCGTGCACGCGGGGCAGAAATGACGGATATCGTGATTTTAGTTGTTGCGGCTGATGATGGTATTAATGCCCAGACCGTAGAAGCCATTGCCCACTGTAAGGCAGCAAACGTGCCCATGATTGTGGCCATTAACAAAATAGACAAACCGGGCGCCCGACCAGATTATGTCCGCCAACAATTACTGAGCCATGAAATTGTGGTAGAAAAACTGGGCGGAGATGTCCAAGACGTCGAGGTGTCGGCCCTGCAAGGCATTGGTTTGGATGATTTAGAAGAAGCCATTGTGTTGCAAGCCGAATTATTGGGCTTGGCGTCCAGTCAAACCATTCGCGCAAAGGGTGTCATTTTGGAAACCCATGTGAAAAAAGGGTATGGCTCTGTGGCCACCTTGATGGTCCAAGAGGGCACATTACGCAAGGGTGATTTATTTGTGGTGGGTACCACATGGGGACGCGTGCGTCTGTTGTTTGATGATGCCGGTAAAACCGTATCGGATGCCACAGCATCACAACCTGTAGAGGTGGTGGGATTTTCCGAATTACCCCAATCCGGTGATCTATTCATGGTTGTACCATCAGAAAGCGCGGCAAAGGAATTTGTAGCCTGGAAAAAAGAGCACCTAGCCAGCATCAAAGAAGACAGCATCAGCACGCAGTTTTCTCTGGCTGACCATTTAAAGAGTCAAAATCAGAAAGAAAAAGCGGTGGTGATCAAGGCCGATGCTCAGGGTTCTTTGGAAGGAATTTTGAACGAATTGGCCAAGATTAACCATGATGAAATTCAATTAAAAATTATCAGTACAGGTGTTGGGGCCATCAATGAAGGAGACGCCTTGTTGGCCATTGCATCTGGTGCTCTGATCATTAATTTCAATGCCCCTGTTTTGCCCGAAGCGCGCAAACTGATTGAAAGCAAGGGCTTGTGTGTCCTGCACCACAAAATCATTTATCGCGTTACCGATGATGTACGGGAAATTTTGTCCGGATTGTTGCCCCCTGTGTATCAAGAAGAATGGTTGGGTCGAGCACAAGTGATGCAGGTTTTTCATGTGAAAAAAGAATCCGCCATTGCGGGTTGTTTGATCAAAGAGGGACTGTTGCGTCGCAGCGAGAGCATTCGTGTTTTGCGTGGTGGTAAAGTGGTTTACGAGGGATCACTGAAAACCTTGCGACATATCAAAGACGATGTTCGGGAAAAAACCGCTGGCCACGAATGTGGTGTCATGTTGGATGGGTATTCTGATTTTCATGTGGATGATGTCATTGAATGCTTTACCCGCAAACGCGTCGAGCGATCGGTCTGATGGGGACAGCGGTTTTCTTTGGGAGGAGAAGGCTGCATAGCAGCAGCTCGTAGGGCGGCCTGTACGTCGCCTGTGGTCATTCGAAGGCAACGGGGGTGGGTAAGCGCTACAATAATGCTCCTGTGGTGATGTCAGCCTGATTTCATCCAGGTCTTGACCCATAACGGATTGGTTTTATTGGACTTTTTGCCCATGGTTCAGAACCAGTCTTATTGGTTTGGGCCAGAAAATCCTATTGGCTCTATTTTTAAACATTGGTGAAATCAGTTGCTCTATGCTTTTCTGTGATTTATTGTATAATGTTTAGTCCAAAGGGCACAAATAACTGTAAAAAGACAAAAAATATTTTATAAACAAAAAACTGGATTTAAATATTAGAGGATTTTCTAATGGTACTCTCATACAATTTCGCAGTAATGCACCCCACATTTTCTAAATAAATCATTCATAGGTTGTAAAAGCATGGGATTTTTAAAAGAATGATTGTAAAATTTTGAAATAATACGGCGAACCATAAGACATTGATTCGAGAGATAAAATTGCGGCATACGCAGAGGAAAAACCATTTGTAAACAGCACAAATAGGCTATACTTACAATAGAGAGTTACTCCCCATCATGTATCATGTTTTTCAAATCTGTGGTATCACGCATCCTGTCCCCAAAAATGCAATTAAAGGTATACCAGACTGTGTCACGTTTTTGGTGGGTCGGTGTGTGTGCAGTGGGATTTTTGGCCTGGGCAAGCGCAGAAATGTTGGAAGTTTTTGGGAATTTTCCCGCCTGTCGATTGTGCCACATTGAACGCTTTATATTCCTAACGGTGGGTGTGCTGGCTTTTTTGTATCTGGTGGCCAAGAAATGGGTGCATTTTGTCAAACCTGTCACCACGTGCATTTTGTCTTGGGCCGTTATTGCAGCCAGCGCACTGGGCTTTTTAATCTCACTGTACCACAGCGCCATTCAGTTTCATCTGGTTGCATTGCCATCGTTTTGTACGCTGCCCAAAACAGGGACCTTTGAACAGTTTATGGCCTTGCCCAGCGCCACGTGCGACCAATGGACCTTATCCTTTTTGTTTTTACCCATGCCTGTGTATTTGGTTTTCCTGTTTTTGTTCATTGCTGGGTTGACGTGGCATTTTTCCCGAACAAAAACATCCTCATTCCCCCATTGAATTGGGTACACGTTACTGATAAAATATTAGGGTGAACTTTGGAATTAAAATCAGTCCACAATGCGGGTATAGCTCAGTGGCAGAGCAGGAGCTTCCCAAGCTTCAGACGAGGGTTCGATTCCCTCTACCCGCTCTTTTTCTAGCCATCGTAAGTCTAACCATAGATATTCATTTTATTTTTTGATTATGATTTCCAGACTATGGTACGGTACCCGTCTTATTGGTTCATAGGAAAAACTTGGATTAACAATGTCCGTTTACGATTTGCGCTGTTACCCCCTGTATGTGCTTGTTCGCAGCCTATTACCCATTGTGCCCAGTCCAACGATCCAGGCTTTGAACAACAGTAGAAAATATAATGGAGCACCAGCAGGTGACCCTGCAGCGCTGTGATATGTCCTGAACCAGCAGTGACAACGCCAAAATGTTTGCAAAATGTTTGATATAGCACGAGTCAGATATACCTTCAAGCCAAGGAAAAAGTGACCTCGCAATACGCATTCCGTATTACAACACGCCCATCAAAGCGCACTGTTGTTTTTCAAAGGCCAAGCGTTTACCGAATGGGATCGCAGAGGTTCGGGTACTGTGTATAGTTTATTCATAATGCAAAAAAGTTTGTACCGATTTATGCCATCGATTAAACCACATTGTCACCAATACCGATCGACACCATTCATCAGGCTGATCGTGTAAAAATAAAAGAACAAGTAAGGGATTCGGAAAAGATTATGCTGGACCTGTTTGATCGCATCATTCCATTGCGAAAGAAACCACTTGATGCGCTCAAGAAAATACACAGGACTAAAAATCTTTTTTTAAAATATATGTGATGCACTGCCCCCTAACCACTAGATTCGTCAGGGCGATCATGATCAATGCCAAGCCATTCACCCGATACAGATCTATTTTATGCATGACAATTTTTATGATGGGGATCTCTCTTATCCAGGCTGATCCACCTTTGGTTCTCTTTCCAGCGCAAAATGATACGGATGATTCTTTGATACAAAAACCGCCCGTTGTGGCAAAAAATCCAATATTAATCCCTTTTGAGGTGGCCGGGAACAAAAATGGCTATAAGGATGAATCTGGAAAAATTGTTTTACCCGCCATATACATGTGGGCATTTCCATTTAACGATTATGGCATTGCTGAGGTTAAATTGGACGAAAGAGAATATAAGACAAACAAAACAGAGCACGAGAAACGTGTAGAGGGTCAAATTTATACCATTCCGAATATGTCATCAGGATGTTTTTACATCAATAAAAAGGGTAAAAAAATCGCCGATGCCTATGAAACGGATAATGGTCCAGATTATCCCACGACAGAGGGCTATGTGCGCATTACAAAAAATGGAAAAGTGGGTTTAATGCATCTTTCGGGAAAAATCATTATACCCCCAAAGTATACCCTTCTTTGGATGCGATCTGGACAAACCCCTTGGATTGCTGGGCATGGACAACAGGCGGTTTTGATCCACGGGATGGCGTATGAATTTGGCGGAACCTATGGCCTGCTTGATTCTAAAGGAAGGGAAATTTCCCCCATTGATTTTTCCAAAATAGCGTTATTTTATATGGGTCCTAATCATGAGATTGTGGATGTGAAGAACCATCAGATTTTAAATGTGGAAAAACAGACGTCCTCTAAATATGCTCCATCTGATGAAAAAAAGTTCATTGACAGAGACAATCCAAGACGTTTGTTGGTGTTATACCGTGATAAAAGTGCCTATGTGCTGTACCGTAACGCTAAAAAAGAGTTGGCCATACGCAAAGAGCCCCTGTATGACGAGGGCTCTGGTCTGAAACCTGAATTGGTCAAGGATTCCCTGCTTGCAAGGGATGTTTTTACACACGATGGGACTGCTTGATATGAATCGCCATAAAGCGGCACACACCACGATCCTGCATGATCAGAGTGTTTCTGCCACCAGGGATGCATGGGCAAAACCCCGTCACCATGGGCAACATCATGACCCATGGGATGATTGTTCGGAGGGCGTGGCTTCTTGTTTTTTGGCTGCAGGGCTGGGAAACAACAGTTTCAACAATCCATGAATGGTGGGGTTTCCGACAATAAGATCATTCCCCCCTTCAAGAGAAGGAAAACGCCCATCGGGTGTACTGACCATGCCACCCGCCTCTTTGGCCAATAAAATGCCTGCAGCAATGTCATGGGGAACCGTATCATAGTCAAAAAACCCTTCATAACGACCACTGGCCACATAGGCCAAGTCCAAGGATGCCACGCCCCAGGACTGTACGCCCGCACCGTGGGTGGCCAAGGATTGCATCAATGGTGCCGCCAGCGCCGCTTTTTCCCCTCTGGGCACGCGGGTAGAAATTAACGCTTGATCACTTTTTGTCCGACCCGATACGCGCAACCGTGTTTGGTTCAAAAATGCACCACCCCCGCGGCAAGCCCAAAATGTTTCGTAACGCAAAGGATCATACACCACAGCGGCCACCAACTGGTTGGCCTCTTTTAAGGCCAAAGACATGGCAAAATGTGGCAATCCATGAGAAAAATTACGTTGACCATCCAGCGCATTAACAATCCAAACTGGTGCGTTTTGCCCCCCATATTCCATCAATCCAGACAGAGGCATCCACAAATTGGCCGTAGGATACAATCGATGCAAAGCATCATGAATCAACGCCTCGGTGCGTTTGACGGCCACATCGACAAAGGGGCTGGTGCCTTCTCTTGACGCTTGTAAATTACCAATTTCTCCAAAATCTCGAATCAACCCTTTGGCAACTTTTTCCAAAAAAGAGGATACCGCATTAATGACTGCTGGACGCATAAAACATACTGATCAAAGAACTCTTTACCAGGATACGCCATTGTGCGGTTTTTTCCAAACCCAAATTAAGTGTTTTGATCCTCATCCAAAATGACTTTTCACCCCATTTTAACGTAATGGATAGGTTTTTCTGGAAAACATTGTGCAAAAAAATCAAAAAAATCCTAGGAAAAAATTAATGACTTTTCTGGGCTATAGGTATAAAAACCGACCCGGCCCCCTTTGCTTTCCGCCCCAGGTCAGTTAGTCTATTAATCAAATATTCACGCATTTTTTTGATGTCTCTGTTTTCCAAAAATAGATTAGCTGTTTTTTCCTCGTTATGCATCATCACCAGTGCAAATGTCGCAAGTATGCCATCCCTGGATGATCCTTATTCCGTTACGGGGGGTGATTCCATCAATCAGGCTGAAAACATAGAGGTACGTGGGAATTTTCGCATCCAAAAACAAGCGATTTTGGACCGTGTTCCATTTAAATTGGATGGGCATTATACGCAAAAAGATATGGACAATATCACAAGAGAGCTGGTGAAGACTGGATTTTTTCAATATGTTTCCGTCACCACGTCTGGATCGAATGTGGTGATTACCGTATCGGAAAATCCATCCATCAGCAGCATTGTGTTCGAGGGTAATGCTGCGATATCCGATCAAGAATTCAATAAAATGATGTCCATACGACCAAGACAAGTGCTGTCCATGGCCGAAGTCAGAACTACAGAGAACATGATTCGCGAAATCTATAAAATGAAAGGCCTGTATGCCGCATCTGTGGTCACCCAAGTGATCAAAGAGAGCAGCAACCGCGTTGTTTTGATTTTCAAAATCAAAGAAGGTCGAAAAGCCGCCATTACCAAAGTCCTATTCAAGGGAAATGCCAAAATATCTGGATCATCGCTGTATTCCATCATCAGCAGCAAGGAAAAACGGTGGTATTACGTTTTTGGGGATACGGATGCGATTTACAGCACGGAAAAGATACAGAAAGATCAAGGAGCATTGCGGGATTATTATCGCAGACAAGGATATATGGATGCAGTGGTGTCCGATGCTTATGCAGAACTGGCCCCCAATCAAACGGACTTTATTGTTACGTTTTGTATTCAAGAAGGAAAGCGGTACACCTTTGGTACCACCACCATAAGCTCTGAAAAGCCAGGCGAGGTGCCATCCTGTTGCGTGAATCAAGACTTTTCATGGAAAACGGGTCAATGGTTCGATCAAATAATCGTAGAGGGCAAAGCCAAACAAATGACTGTGCTGTTGAACAAAAAAGGGTTTCCATTTTTTGAAGTCGTTCCCGAAACAAAAGTACGCGGCACATGCATCGATGTTCAATTTGTTGTGCGCGCCATCGCACCAGCCTATGTGGGAGAAATCACCATTCAGGGAAACATGAAAACAGATGATGCGGTTATTCGCCGAGAAGTAACCATCAAAGATGGTGACCCCATTACACCTCTGGCTTTGAAGTCTTCTGAAAGTCGGGTCATGCGTTTGGGATTTTTTGACACACTGGAAATCACGTCTTCACCCAACAATCGAAATGATCGAAAAGACTTAACCGTTAATGTCAAAGAGGTGAAATCTACGGGAGAAATGGGGATATCTGCTGGGTATGATACACAAAACGGACCTGTAGCCAGAGTCAATTTGGGCGAAAGAAACTTTATGGGGCGTGGTCAAGCCTTGGGACTGTCGGGTATGATATCCCAACGACAAAAAAGCGCTGTTTTGTCCTTGCAAAATCCCTATTTTATGGGCCGGCAACTGACCGTTGGTGGAGACATTAACATCAACAGCATCAAAGGCTATACCAAAAAAGATTTTCAAAAAGATGGCAGTTACGAACAAAGCAGTTATGGTGGAAGCGTAAACGCGAATTATAACCTAAGCAGTGGGTTAATCCAAAAGTGGACGTATAGTCCCAATGTTCAAACCATACGGTTTCTCAGCAGCCAACGCTCTTATTATTTGTATAACAACATCAAAGATCACAACACACGACTGGTTTCCACGGCTGGGCATCAGTTGAGTTATAACAAGAATTTTTATGATGCATCGGCTCTAAAAGCAGGCTATTTGGTGTCCACGACCAACCGGTTTACAGGATTGGGTGGCAGCGTTCATCTTTTGACCAACAGCATAGACAATGCATTTTTTTACAACATCGACCAAGACGGGGATTACCGCATTCGTTTAGGGGCAAGATATCAAATCATGACCAAACTGGGGTATGTTCGATTTTCAGACCAGTTTAATTTGGGTGGATTTGCCTTTCCTGGTTTCTCTGAATCGGGTATCGGCCCCAGATGTAAACGCAGTGGGGATGCTTTGGGTGGACGTCAAATGTATGTTTTGTCTGCAAAACTCGATTTCCCCATCTTAAAAACATCCAATGATTTTACCATTAAGGGCTGTTTTCACGCCCATTATGGTTCTTTGTGGAACACCATTTTTGAACAAGAAGAAGGGTACCCCATCAATGGATTAAAGTTATCAAATCGTGCATCTGTGGGGTTTGGTCTCTTTACATCTATTCCTGTGGTGGGTAAAATTGGTATCATCTTTTCAAGGGCAGTGATTAAGGAATCTTTTGACCAGCTTAGCGGATTTGAAATTGCCATTGGGCGAGATTTTTAATGCACCAAACCCCTCGACTTTACATAAAGGACCACTTTACGATGAATTTACGACCTGGATTTAAATCCCTTTACGCAACATTTTTAACTCTGCTTTTAGTTACTTGCTTCAACGCTGCGGATTCCGCAACAAAAATGGACGCAGCTGCACCTAATCCAGCAATACACGTTGGTTTTCAGTTTGGTGTCGCCAGAATGCAAGACCTCAGTCAATCCAGCATTTATTTTCAAGATCTTCAAGTTTGGTTCATGAAAAAAAGCAAGCGCCTAGAAAAACGCTATCTTGAGTTTCGCAAATCTCTGGATGCCAAGGTTAAAAAAATTCAAGCATTGGTAAAATCGGGCGTTAATGCAGAGAAAATCAAAGAAAAACAGTTGGATCTTCAAAAAGAAGCCGCAGCTGAGGAAAAGAAGTTCCAACAAGAGCAACGCGATATTCAAAACTTTCAACAGGGTCACACCATGGAAATTTTGCGTCAATTACGCTTGATTTTTAAAACCGTCGGTAAAAAACGAAACCTCAGCGTGGTTTTTGATGTGGATGGTGTATTATATGTGGATCCAGACCAAGCCGTTGATGTCACTGCAGAAGTTTTGGCTCAGTTGAATGCGTCTTATGATAAAAAAGTTTTTGAAAAAGAAGCGGCAGCAGAAGCCAATGTAAAAACAACCAAGCCCATCAAGCCGCTTGCTAGAGAGGGTAAAAAAACTGCTGAAGAGAAGAAAGCAATCGGAACAGCTGCGGCCGCGGCATAACCTTATCCTGTTAAAGCCCCCTCTAAATCATATTTTTGGTTTCAATCCAAAACCATGGTGGGGGGGTCAGCAGATCCTCTTTTTTTGATTGCCCTTGGATGTGCCCATGACTCCCCCTTTTTTATCAGAAGAACCCACCGTTTCTCCTTGTGGCCCACAGCCGCTTTCTTTAAGCAATTTGGCTTTGTGGGGAAATGCTGAACGGATGGATCGGGGAAACGCTGAATGTGTTGAACCGGCCAATCTTGTTCATCCAAATGGTGAAAAAGATGGTGAAAATTCTGAAAAATCGACCATACAAAGGGATACACATCTGGCCCCTTGTGATGAATCTGTTTCGAAAAAGACCCCTTGTGGTGCAGATTATGACGCAAAAAATGGCGATTTAAAGACCGAATCGGGCACAAGACCGGTCACACAGGGTAAAAATACCCACGCCCCCCACGATCAGCCCAACACAAAGCCGGATACACAAAATAAAGACATGTCCCATGCTGAACCGGGCGCCAATCAGATCACAGATTTATCCAGAGATTTCGCAGACGCCCAACCCCATCAGGTGACTTTTCTTGCTGATGAATACAGACGCCCATTGGGCAACAAACCATTGGTTACATCTGCTGGTGCTTGCTTTGTTAAAGCCCAAGATGCTCACCTTTTACCCCCCCATACCGCCGCACTGATCACGCCTAGACCCTATCGATCTTTTGTACAAGTATTGCGATTTTTAGATGCCAGACGTACCGAGCCACCCTCTTACAGCATTCACCACAGCGCACACATTCATGCAAGCGCCCAAATCGATCTAACGTGTCAGATCGGACCAGGCGTTATCATTGAAAAAAACGTGATTGTACACCCACACGCACGCATCGGAGCATGCACCCATATCGGCGAAAATGTCGTTATCGGGCACAGTTGCTCTATTGGCACCCATGTCAGCATCGAGCACAGCACCATTGGCGACCACGTTCACATTCAATCTGGGGCACGCATTGGTCACATCGGATTTGGATTTGTGATTGATGATCACGGATTTTTAGAAATTCCCCACCAGGGCAAAGTCATTTTGGGAAATCATGTCCACATCGGGGCCAATACAACCATTTCTCGAGGCAGTTTCACCAACACGTTAATCGGCAACCACACCCGTATCGACGCCTTGGTGCAAATTGCACATAATGTTCATATTGGTCAGCATGTGGTCATTGCGTCTCAATGTGGCATTGCTGGAAGCTGTCATCTGGGGGATCACTGTTTTCTAGGGGGGCAAGTTGGGCTGGCCAATGGGGTTGTTTTGGCTGCTGGTACAAAAATTGCGGCTAAAAGCGGCGTAATGCATTCTACACATACTGCGGAAACGCTGGCTGGTATTCCTGCTGTTCCTGCTCAACAATGGCGACGATCGGTGGTTTTATTGGCCAAATGGTGCAAAAAGATGGATGATTGTTAAATGATGATATGGTGACGGATGAGGTGTGGTGGTGGGAATGCAAGGTGGAGTTGTTATGATGTAGCTGTTCGTTTTTGATGACTGAACTGTGGCGGATTATCCTTCTGCCATATCCTTTATACCCATAGGGGAAAACCAACCTGAACAAGCCTCTCTCGCCAGCTGAATATAAAGGGGCAGACAGGTGCATACCCCCCGTGGTGTCACACCATGAACCTAAAGCCCAGGCGCCCCAAAACCGCAGCACCCCATTATGATTGCGCTGCAACATCCCCCGCCAAAATGCCGACTCCCTGCTGCGGACAAAGCCTACCAAGACTTGCATGCTCGATCTCAGCGGGGAAAAACACACCTGAAAAAGGGTGCATGCCCTGCTGAACCAATATCATTCAGGGATGTGCGGTTAACCTTCTGATTTTGAACCCGATTGCGCGACTTTGCCCGATTGTTCCTTCATCTTTTTCTGGAACATATCCATAAAATTAATAGGTTGCATATGAAATGGGGGTAACCCGCTGTTTTGCGTCAAAGTTGTCACGATATGGCGCACGCTGGGGAACAAGAAACGTGGACATTCCACAAACAGAATAACGGGAAGAATGGATTCTGTGACCTCTGATACGAAAAACAGCCCCTCGTAATCCAAATCAATAGAAAAATTACGACTTTTTCCAGCCCCAACCTGAATACGAACCTGTAACACAATGCGATACATATCATTTCCCGCTGCGTGCGCATTCACGTTCAACGACAATTGGGTATCTGCTTCACCATTAGAATCCCGTAACAACGTCACAAGATCTGGGTTTTTAATGCGTAAACTGGAAATATACTCTGCATCCACACGAATAGAGGGAACAGGCGCACTATTTGCAGCCGGTTTATCAAAAATAGCCATACGATATACCGTTAAAAAATCACTTAACAGAATTATAAACCATTTGCTGTGATTAGAACATGGGCAGGATTGGCACCACAAAAAGACAAACCAAGGGGATTGATCCAAGTCCACCACCGGCAATTCCATCAGGGGCAAGACAAAAATTGTTTCCTGCTATATTTATTTTGAAAATAAGTTTATATAAAAAACAACTATTAAAAGATATTTAAAGGCTTTATTTTAATTTTATGTATTTTTCAACATTTGCAAAACAAAAATTTTATTGTGCTATAAGTAAAGTGATTTTCTTTAATACAAAAAACAGAAATCAGAAAAATTATAATTAAAAAGAACAGTTAAAGTTAAAGGTACTTGTTTTTGACGCTTTTTCAACAATCTGCATCCAGGCAGGAGGAAAAGGAGATGACGGCGGAAACGCTAGCATTCTCAGCAAATGTTTGCATGCGAAAAGAGAAGGAGTTAAAAACGACGCCACGAATGGGGCAACCCCCCAACGTTGGGAAGTCATCACAGTCGGTTGAAAATTTTTTTGCTAAAATAGGAGAGCAAAACAAGGAGAATACTGCCGAAACTTCCAGCAAATACGTTATTACCGACACAGGATTGTCTGCAGCTGATGAAATGAATAGTGTTTCAGAACAGCACGAACCATCCGAATCGCTATATCTATTTAATCAAAACCACGTAATGCATATCCATCATGTGCGCAAAAAAAAAGATTAATGATGCAGAAGATGGCTCAACAGATGAGTGCAATAAAAAAATTGATTTTCAAGCAGAATGCTCGATAATTTTAAGCAGTCAAAACCAAATGACTCAAAACATAAACTATGGTAGGGCATTTTTGGAAAATGACTGCCTAGATGCCGATCAAACGCAATCTACAAATTTATAAAACAACTTCAAAACCGCACAAAGAAAATCCAAAAACCATCAAAATAAATCATCTGTAATCAAAAAAAAAGGGGGGGGGTGCCCCCTGTCCTATCAGATCTATCCACAAAGACGCAAAAAATGACTCAAAAGTGCTGTGGACACCGCCGCTATCACCATATCTCCTCAAAGAACCAACCCAGCGAAGCAGCCCCCCACGGTTATAGGATATCAATCAAACATGTTTCAAGCATATTTACCCAAAAAGCGGAAAATCCCACTTATACCCTATAAAAAAAAAGGGAAGCCTTCACAAAAGCTTCTCCTCAATGCTTAATCATGCTGTAAAAATTCATCACCCCATGAAAACGAAATGCTGTTATTGTTATACAGCTGGCTTTTTAGAACCACTGATGGGTTTTGGCGCCAAAATAGATGCCTTTTCAAGAAATGTGCGCACGCGATCGGTGGGTTGAGCCCCGCAAGACAACCAATACCGAATACGCTCTTCTTTTAACTGAATGCGCGACGGATCATCTTTTGCCAAAAGTGGATTGTATGTTCCCAACTTTTCTTTTCCGGTTTCCCTGGGAGAACGGGCATCAGCAGCCATAATCCAGTAAAACGGACGCTTTTTCGCACCATGACGAGCCAAACGTAATTTAAAAGCCATATTTAATTGCGGTATAAAATTCAATGCCCTCTTAGGATAAATGATTTTACATCATTTGAAAAGAGTCTGGGGATGGAAAAAAAACTCTAGGGCAGAAACATGAAAAAAAACTGCCCTAGAAACTAAACCGCTTTTTAAAAAAAGAAAAAAGAGATAATGATGGCTCCCCGGGCCGGATTCGAACCAGCGACCAAGTGGTTAACAGCCACTTGCTCTACCACTGAGCTACCGAGGAACATCCATCTCATCCTATCACAAAGAGAATAGCAAAGCTAGTGGGTTTGTCCAATAAAAACATGGTTTTTTTGTCCTTTGTTATTCAAAAGTCTCACCAATCAAAGAAGCCCTGCCGAACAGAATGATGCCCCCCACCCCCACAAGAGGTCTCTGCTCTCATCATCACGCCACAGCCCATCGCGCAATGCAAATCCCTAATCCTCATCAGTGGTACTTTCAGCATCATCCACATCAGCATCGACATCAGCATCGTGATTTTTTTTCGCCTTTTTCCGATCGCTGGTCGTGTCTATACTGTCGCCTTGAAGCTGAAAATCGTGCACCCTAAACCTATCCACATCATCCTCAAGATCGTACTCAAACCCCAGTTCTTCGTGCATGGATTCCCCCTCTTCATATTCATCGCCTGCGCTGGAATCGTATCCGTAATCATCGAGCAGACTGCGCTTCTTTTTTGAAGGCTTTCCTTTCTTTTTCAAAATTTTGTCCGAATCCTTTTCTTCTTTCTTTTCGATCTTTTTCAGGGATTTTCCTTGTTTTACCTCTTTCAACATCCGATCGAATGCCGCCTTGATGCTAATTATTTTTTTGGCGTTACCAGAAGAAACCACGTCCAAAAATTCTTTATCCAAATCCACGTAAACACTCTTTTTATCCTGCCCACTCTCTGTGGTCTGATCCTCGTCACCCTGTGCTGTCTGTTTTCTGATCTCTGCCTTATCTTTTTCCTCTATGTCTTTCCACCAGCGCAAACTTTCCAGAACCGTTTTCAAAAATTCAAGGGTGTCTTTTTCAGGACATTTCGCCAATCCAGCCTGATAAGCCTTTTTGGCTTTTTCCATTTTCACGTCTGGCATACGACCCAACAAATCATTGATGCCTGCTTTTTCAGCTTCGTGCTGGGGCTTTTGTGTCTTTTCGCCCTGACCAGGCTTGCTTAACTCAACGGCACCCCCAGGCGCCTGCGGACCTGACACACCATCTTGGGGCTGTATGCCTACTTCGGTCCCACTACAAGTATAGGAAACACACATCAACGCTGCAAAAATCAATCCATATTGAATCATTAAAATACTCCCCAAAAATGTTTTAAAAATTATGCTGATTAAATCATAAAAAAAGATTGACAAACGGGCTGTGGGAAGCCGCACCGGGTTCTGCGGCCTTGCGACAGAAATTCCAGTCAATTTTTTCAAAAACAAAAAAATCGTGGTATTATACAGATACTGTTCATCAAAATAGACCCACGTTTTGTCAAAATTTCGTAATTTCTTTTCCTTTGATATCGGTATCGACTTGGGTACAGCCAATACCCTTGTATACGTCAAAGACAGGGGTATCGTGCTGAACGAACCATCGGTGGTGGCCATTCGTCAAGAAAACAAAAAGATTCTAGCCGTTGGCGAAGAAGCCAAGTGTATGTTAGGTCGAACGCCTGGAAACATCACGGCCATTCGACCCTTAAAAGATGGCGTGATTGCTGACTTTGACATTGCAGAGGCCATGATCAAATATTTTATCAACAAAGGCAAATCCCACCGCCGTTTTACCTTCAGCCCCCGTATTGCGGTCTGTGTTCCCTCTGGAGCCACGCCTGTGGAACGTCGCGCCATTCATGATGCGGCATTAAGTGCTGGGGCATCCGAGGTGTTTTTGGTGGAAGAACCCCTGGCCGCCGCCATCGGCGCAGGATTGCCCGTCACCGAAGCCACCGGATCCATGGTGGTGGATATTGGTGGTGGCACGACAGAAGTCGCCGTTTTATCTCTTGGCGGCATTGTCTATTCCACATCTTTGCGTGTTGGTGGCGACAAAATGGACGAAGCCATCATTCACTTTGTACGCCGTACCCACAATTTATTAATAGGCGAATCCAGTGCTGAACGCATCAAGCAAACCATTGGTACAGCCATTCCTCGACATCAATTGGATGAAAACGAACCTCGGACCATGTGCATTAAAGGCCGCGATTTAACCTTGGGTGTCCCCAGAGAAATCAGCATTTCCGAGGCCCAAGTATCCGACAGCTTGGCCGAACCCGTTATGGCCATTTTGGGCGCCGTCAGGGAAACCTTAGAGCGTACGCCACCAGAATTGGCGGCCGATATTGTGGACAGTGGCATTGTATTAACCGGTGGGGGTGGATTGTTAAAAGGGTTACCCCAATATTTAACCGAAGCCACAGGATTACCCGTTCGTGTGGCAGAAAACCCCCTGTTTTGTGTGGCATTGGGCACGGGAATGGCTCTGGAACAATTGGTTTCGGGTCGCAAGGAAAATCGATACTAAAGGGTACAGCCTAAAAATGGGGGGGGGGTGCCTCCCCCAGTACTTTTTTATTAGAAACACCCCTTTTTGGGAGAGATGCTACGCATATACTTGCCAAAATCATGAAAATTGATACGTTCTATCCATGCGCTGCCAAGATCTAAAAACGCACAGACATTAAGAATATCGCGATTTTTTTCTGCGTTCGCGATCGCCTTACTTATCTTTGCCAAATTCTCTTCATTTCCAGTACGCTGCAATTGCGATTGCTTAAACTGAAGGAGGCCGTCTATCTCTTTTTCAATATTCTCTGGATAACGCCTCACCTTTTTTTCAAAAGCCTCAAACATAGAACTCTCAGGAAAATCAAGGTTAAACCAGTTAGGCCAATTAAAATTAGGTGAATGACCAAAAACCTTCTCACAATCCTTCTTAACATCATCGGCTAACGTTTTAAACATTGATCCGAGTATATTTAAAAGTTCCGACTCGTTTTCTGGTATTTTCTCGCCATCACCGTCGTCGACATCCGTACATTTAAAACCAGTGAACGGGTGCAAAGATTCCTCATTGGAAAAACACTCGAACAGCTTAGTCAGATCCAGCGTTTTAAGTTTTACGTCGCCTTTCCCCATCTCCCGATTAGGCAAAGTGGACAGCTTAGTCAGATCCAGCGTTTTAAGTTTTACGTCGCCTTTCCCCATCTCCTGATTAGGCAAAGTGGACAGCGTAGTCGGATCCGGCGTTTCATTATTTCCTGATTCCTTACTAATCGGACATAATAAAAAATACTCCAATGTTTTATTCGATTTCGACACCTTGCCAAGCAGCATGTCGGCAAACTTTTTCAAACAATCAACAGTCCTTTTTGCTTGCTTTCCGCGAGCTGAGCCTATGTAACGGTTGACACGACCACAAAATAGAGGGTGATTTACAAGGAGCCCTTTATTTAAATCCATCCTTTCAGTGTTTTCAGCCCTTGATCCTGATATTTCTTCGAAATTATAAGCTGCAGATTCACATTTTTTAATAAAGTCGTTCGAATAATCTGCATAGTATAAACACTTTTGATGAAGGCGATTTATGAGCTCTGCCTTATTTGTACTCTCCACCGCAGATTCTATATTCACCAAAAGAAAAAACGATAGCACCACAGATAAATATTTGATTATTTTCATATTATTATTGTTTTATTGTTTGCTAACAAAACTTTACACCAACCATAATGTGAGAGTCAAGTTGTTAAACAAATGGCATAGAAAACATACCCCTTAACGCCTAACAGCCATGCGGGCCAGAGCATCCACCCTCTCGTTTTCCGGGTGTCCATTATGCCCACGCACCCACTGCCAGGTAATGCCAGAATGGGTTTTGGATAAATCCCACATGCGTTGCCATAAATCTTGATTTTCAACAGGTTTTTTAGCGCTCGTTTTCCATCCATTACGCATCCAACCCCCAATCCACAGGGTAATTCCCTTGATGACATACTGACTGTCAGAGGCAATGGTCATGGGCCCCTGAACGCGGTTGTTCTGAACCCATTCGAGCGCAGAAATCACAGCCAGCATTTCCATGCGATTGTTGGTGGTGCTGTTTTCCCTGCCGGATAATTCTAATGTTTGCTGATCATCACAAATTAATGCCGCCCACCCACCAGGACCAGGATTACCAGAACACGCCCCATCGGTAAAAATCCACATCATGGCCTTGTGTTGTTCTGAACTTTGGGGTGATGAAATCGGTTTTGCCGAATCCGATTGTGCCGAACCAGATTGTGCCGAATGACCGAACAGAGAAAAAAGTGACATTGTCCGAACCCAAAATATTTTTAGGATTATACCCTGTTTTTACGGCCATTGGCCATGTCTGAACGGTGGGCGCGCCCTTGGCCTTGACGAAAACCCAAAATCAGATCTATACATACAAAAAAAGGATGGGGTTAAACCATGAATTTTCCTGATCTGCGGGTACGTCTGATGACGGGCATGATGTTGTGGGCGGCTCTGGGATTGTGGATCTATTGTTCTATGGAAAATCCCATGGTGTTCCCCATTGGTCTGGTGATCATGGCCAGCATCTGTTTGTACGAATGGTTTCGTATGGGGGTTGGAAAATCCATTCCATTACGCATTGTGGGGGCAGGTCTGATTATTTTCGGGTTTTGGGTGATTTTATCGAGAGTTTTTCTGAATTCTCGAGACTATCCGAACATGCTGGGCTATGTGGTATTTGTTCTGGCATTGGGACCCATTACGGATACGGCTGCCTATTTTGGAGGACGCCTAATGGGGGGACCAAAGTTATGTCCGGTCATCAGTCCATCCAAAACCTGGGCAGGATTTTTATCGGCCGTCATTGGTATCCCCATGCTGGCGTTCCTGTACTTGATTTCTTCCACGTTTTTCCCGATACAACAGAGCGTGTTCTATACGCTGGCCATCAGTCTTTTATGCTTGGCGGCACAAACGGGAGATTTGCTGGAATCTTGGGCCAAACGCCAATTTGGCGTCAAGGATTCTGGGTCCTGGTTGCCCGGGCACGGCGGCTTGCTGGACCGTTTAGACAGCATACTGGCCATCGCCATTGCGGTATTTTTGTTGGAACATATCCCACATCTGTTACAGGGACGTATTGGTTAAACTGGAAATGGACTTAGAAAAAGAACTCGGCGGCACAGGAACAATAATGCCGGCTTCGTCAAACAGTTGCTTTAATTGACGGTTGTATGCTCTGCGAATCATATCTTGCATATTGGGTGCAGTGGTAATTTTGACTTGTAAAACCACGGAATAGCTGGTGACCTCGTTCACGCCACGAATTTCCAAAGGGCCCAAAATACGTCGCCCAAATATGGGAACACGCTTGACCAAGGTAAATGCTTTTTCGATTAAAAGCTGTACCCGATCCAAGTTTTCAGAATAACCGATGGAAATATTCATCAAAACGGCTGAAAATAAACGATTTTTGTTTCCGATCACCTGGATGCTGCCAAAAGGGATGGTCAGCAACATGCCATGATCGGATCGGATTTTCAAGGTGCGAATGGTGATGGATTCCACTTTTCCTGTTTTAGAATCCACCTCGACCTCATCCCCCACCATCAGGTTGTTTTCCAAAATAATAAAGAATCCTGTGATAAAATCTCGCACAATATTTTGTACACCGAAAGACAAACCAAAGCTGGCCGCCCCGATGCTGGTCACCCAAGTCCCCACATTCACATCGGCAAATTGACTAACGGCCAAAATAACCGCAGGCGTCCACACCACCACACGCAACGATGTACGCAACATGGCCATCAATGTTTTTAATCGACTGGCGAGAAAGTTGTTTTCCAGCGAATCACTCGTGTATTTTTCCTCTACGTAATAGCGCAAAATTCGATCGCCCACCTTGATGATAAAATAGGCAAAACTGACAATCAAAAATGCATTGAATAGTCCAGAAAACACAAAACTCCTGACCGAGGTTAAAAATGTCCAATACCCTGCACCAATCCACATTTCGATATAGGGGTACCAACAGGATAATAACAATCCATAGGCAAAAGTATCAACCACATAGGGCAATACTTTTTCAGAAAGCAACAGCGGTTTTAACAAAAAATCCTTGTGCCGCCTTTTCCACAAAAAACGCAATCGATAATATCGAAACATTTCCTTTGTGGGAAACAGAAAAATCCATACCATGGCCGTCATCACCACAGGAAACAGAAAATAGAGGAACCACTGTCTCTCCATCACAAACAGTACGGTCATGGCCGCAAAAAGCCAGCGAACCGATGTGATCGCCCGTAAAATCTTTTTGGGATCGGAATTCAATTCTAATGCAGCCCTGTCCAAAGATAACCCTTTATACCCACACCAACACGACCCCATCACCGCCACATCCACAATGGTCCGAACAACCGCATTTTTTTCACTTGATTCCAGAAAAATCAGGCCAATCACCCCCAAAATCGCCACAGAGCCCGCATAAACCCCAATCAACATACGCAACCAAAATGCCGTTCTATGGGCATCGTCTGGTCGCATAACCACAAACCCCTGGGATGGTCGATTGGGCATCCAAGTCATTCCAATCCAGGTGTACATGGCCCAAATGCAATAAAAATGCAGAGGAAAAAGGGCACACGTGTTCAAGCTCCACCCATCTAGCGGTTTGACGCCCCAAATACGCATGGTAAACCCTAAAATCAAACTGATACACGCATAAATCGGCACAGGGAAAAGCAACAACGAGTTTAAACGACCCAAATGCAACAAGGACTTGAACTTTAATCGAAATAAAGATTTTTCTATGCGATGCTGCAGAAACTTTCCCCCCAACCCCACGCTGAATACACTGACCAAACACGATGCCAGCAAAAACAAAAGGTGTAATTTAATAGGCTTTTTCAGAACAGGATGCTCACCCATCATCCGCGTTGTCAGACTGAAATCGGATAAAAAATCAGACAACCGTTGGCGAAAATGCTGAACAAGATGGTCTAAATGATTGGTGACCACAGTGGAGGCCGGCGATTCCGTCGGGCTGACAACAGAATCGCTCATGCCCAATTGATTCAGTATAACGGGCAAGCGTTTTTGCACTTTTTCCAGCTGGGTTTGCAATGCTTTGACCTCTGCAACGGCTTTTTTCAGCGAGAGCGACATCACAACAGGGGGTTTTTTAGGCACTGTGTTTGTTGCCATAATGATTTGCCCCCAAGCAAGGGCAATCCAAACCATGGCGCACCCCAGAATCCACAGACCGCGGGCGCGAAACATGTTAAAAAAATGGATCAACAATAAAGGCATAGATACCCCACTTTGAAAAAGCAAAAGAGTTCTGGTGATCAGACAAATAGAAGAATGTCAAAAAATGAATTTTTCAGACGGATTAATTTTAACAATAAATAAAAAACCACCCAACATCAATGGCCTTTACGACTCCTTTGGTCGCAAATCATGCTGTACGGAATGGATTGTTCCAAAACCCCCCTTAATCCCTGTTCATGATTCAGGGAAAATACAACAATAGGTTTTTGATGCGACTTTGCCAACACAAGGGCCGTCATATCCACCACACCAAGGCGCTGTATGATGGCCTGGTCAAAGGAAACCCTTTGGTAAAACACCGCATCAGGGTGGGTTTTGGGATCATGACTGTATACCCCATTCACCGACGTGCCCTTGATGACACAGTATGCATCCAATTCACACGCACGCACCACAGCAGTTGTATCGGTCGTCATGGCCCCGTGGCCTAACCCACCTGTGCACACTAAAATCGTTCCGGCATTCAACAGCCCGTTGGCATTCATCACATGAAACGGTTCACCAACTCCATCCACCATACGCGCCGTCATGATGGAAACACATGCACCCAATGCTTTTAAACCCGCACCTAATGCCAAGCCATTGAAATGGGTCGCCATCATGCCCATCGTGTCTGCCACACCTTGTCCACAATACTCTGCGCCCTGTTTTCCCCGAAAAAAGTTACCGCCCCCCATCACCACCACCCATTGATACTGGGGCAATTCCACCAACATGCGGCAGACACGGTCCAGGGTATTCCAACACAATCCGTGGGTTTGTTTACCTTGCAAAAATTCACCTGACAGCTTTAAAACAATGCGTTGACCTGGCTGAATAAACATAAAAAGAGATTTCCTTGACGCTGTACGTTGTTCCATCTGCTTGGATTGAAAACTTTTTTATCCAAAACAAAGACCGGATACAGTATAGCCAAAACCATTTTGTTGTCCCACCCCCCCTGTTTAGCCAAAAGTGTCGCGTGACCGTGCTGATGGGAAACACGCTGTTTTGCAG
Source organism: Candidatus Finniella inopinata (assembly GCA_945888455.1). Classification (GTDB taxonomy): domain Bacteria; phylum Pseudomonadota; class Alphaproteobacteria; order Holosporales; family Holosporaceae. The sequence continues at coordinate 162,879 of CAMCZV010000001.1, forward strand.
CACCATCTTTTTCCATGAAAAACCATGGTACACTGTCACCAATGCTCTTGTGCTGCTTTTGGAATTATGGTTGGAATTTTGGCACGCAATTTGGCTCTGTGTTTAGGAAAAAACAAAGTTTTACGCGATGTTTCCCTGACGGTGGATCCGGGGAAATCCTTGGTTTTAATGGGCCAATCTGGGGTTGGAAAATCCGTTCTGGTTCGCGCATTGTTGGGGTTGCTGCCCAGAGAAAAGGGGACGGTGGAATTGGGAAATTTTATCACAACACCCGACTCTGTGTTGCCACCTTTGGATTTTTTTCAACAAACCGGTGTGGTTTTTCAGTCTTATGCCCTATTTGACAGTTTACGCGTTTGGGAAAACGTGGCCTTTCGCATCAAAGGATCTGATCGTACGCGCAGAGAGCGCGCCGCACGCCTGTTGCACCAAGTTGAATTATCCGATGCCACATTAGATCTTTATCCCAACACCCTATCTGGCGGCATGAAACGTCGGGTCAGCATTGCGCGATCCATTGCTTTGTCACCAAAATTTCTGTTTTTTGATGAACCCACCGAAGGGCTGGACCCCATTTTATCCCACACCATTTCCGTCCTCATTCGAAAAGTAATCACCCAATTACAAGCCACGGCCATTACCATTTCTCATGACATTCACAGCGCCACGCACATCGGTGATCACATTGCCCTATTACACGATGGCGTATTGGGATGGCACGGAAAATCCAACGAATTGCATCGCACAACCCACCCCATCATGCGACGGTTTATCGAATACAGCACTGGATCATGATGACCGATTGTTGATAAAATGGTTTGTGGATAGACGGGGGTTTTACAGAAAAATTAACCTATGTTTTGTTATGCTTTTGATCATACCATAAAAGCCATCGGCCATGAAAGTTCTGATCTGTGGAGTGGGGTCCATTGGATCCAGTTTGATTCATTATTTATCCTTGTATTATGAAATTGTTGCCATTGATCAGGATGCATCGGCGCTAGATCGCATTTCATCTGCATACGATGTGCAAACCATCCGTGGCAGCGCCTCTGACCCACGCATTTTGGAACAAGCAGACCTGAATAAACATTCTTATGTATTGGGGGTTACCCAATGGGATGAGGTTAATTTGGTCACCTGTCACCTCAGTCATCTTTTTGGCGCAGTCACCACCGTGGCACGATTGGAAAACAAGGCCTATTTTCAAGATACATTTTCTGAACCTTTGTCCAAATATTTTGAACTCAATTACTCTTTTTCATCCCATCAGGTTTCAACATCATGCATTTTGGCAAGCTTGGATTACCCCTATTGTTTTGATGCATTGCCCATTTTGAACGGAGCAGCCATGGTTTTGGGCATTCAAATGACGCCGTCTCATCCTTGGGTGGGGAAAACCGTGGCGGATATTGAACGTTCTTCTGGCATGCGATTAATCCGAATAATGACGCATCACACCCACTGGATTCCCAATTCGACAGATGTTTTGGGGGCCAATGATGCCGTCTATGGGGTGGTGGCTGTCACGGATATACCCCAATTAAATGCACTCCATGATCTTTCTGATCAGAAAAAAGCAATCCTGTGCTTGGGGGCTTCCCCCATTTTGTTTTCCTTTTTACCCTATGCCCTGGACAGGGGTTTACGCATAACCCTGTTATCAGACAATGAAGACGATTTATTGGCGGCATCTCAGCAATGTCCAGGCATCCAACTGATTCAAGGAGCCTATAACGATCCAAAATTATTGAAAACGGCATTAAAACATCAGGATACGGTAATCAGCATGGGGCCAAGCGACGAGCACAACATTCTTGCATCCGTCATGGCCCACAGTTATGGGATAAAACACACCATGGCGTGTATTGAAAATTTACATTGCTTGTCGCCACTTTGTGTTCGTGGCGTGAATCAAATGATTCATTCTGGACCACGCATTGTGATGGAAATTCTGAAAAAGATCACCCAACAAGAAGATGCCTGGGTCTATCCCCTGCAAGGCATGGCCACAGGTATGGTGATCCAAGCGTATGTGCGACCAGAATCAAAAATGGCGGGAACACTGTGCCAAGATTGGCAAGAAGATCGTTGGCGTATTGTGGCGCTGTATCGAAATGATACTCTGATTTGGAATCCTGAAACCATTGCTGCAGGCGATCACATTTTGGCCACGGCACTGCCCGAAGGGTACGAGGTTTTTGAACATGCTCTGGTTATGCCATCATTAAAAACCAAGGCGGCCTGTCCCCATTCCGATCCAGAATAATCTTTTTCAAATACGTTTAAAAAAAGCCTTTTTAGGGGTTGCATTGGGGGTAAAAAGTACATATATTAATAAAGCGGGATGGAGCAGTCTGGTAGCTCGTCAGGCTCATAACCTGAAGGTCGTAGGTTCAAATCCTGCTCCCGCAACCAAGAAAAAATGACATAAAACCAAATTAATTGACGATTGTTCATCGCTCTTGCAAGGGTTTTTTGCAGACCTTTTCACAAGTTTTATGCTTAAAAGATTCGAACCTTCTGGATTCTGCACCCGTTAGGGTAGGTCTCACCTATTGGGGGTCGTACCCGCCTGAGCAGGGTTGCTTGGTATTGATCTGGACCACAGGATTAACGTTGGATTCTGAACCCTTAGTCTGAACATCCAGCCGTTTTCATTGTCGAGCGCTGATTCAAAAAGTCTGAACAATGGAAAGGTTGTAATATCCATCTGAAGGGTACCAGGGGATCAAAATCACGCCACCATAATGAACCATTAATGGGTTAAAAACGAAATGAAAAGTGCTGGGGTGCTAGGATTCGAACCTAGGGATGACGGTACCAAAAACCGTTGCCTTACCGCTTGGCTACACCCCAATGCTTTTTCATTGTAACAAAACCCGAGACGCACAACAAGGCCCAACACAGGGTTTTTTACCCAAAGATTGAAACAACCACAGAAAAATAGGCAAAAAAAAATGCCCGTTTAGAACAAAGTTCTGTCAGGGCAATACAAAAAAACCGATCAACAGACCGGTTCAACAGCGAAAATTACGAAGCATCTGGTTCTGTTTTTTCACCTTCTGCTTCTGCTTCTTCTTTGTCTACTTGTGGGCCTTCTTTCTTTTCGTGTGTGCATGTATCAGCAGAAACAGAAACAGTTAAACAGAACATAGCCAACATTAATGCATACCTTGTCATTTATTTTCTCCTTGTTTTTATAGGTTTTACAGGACCACCATAACCTTGTTTTAACCTCTGTGGCAATAGGGTTAAAAAAAATAGTCTAAAATTTGTAAAAAGAGTGTTTCAGCGTTGATTTTTTTACCTTGCAGACGTACAATACGACTAATCATTTTATAAGATTCCATCCATGGCCGTTCCAAAAAAGAAAACGAGCCCCTCTCGACAAGGGATGCGCAGCTCTGGCAAACATGTGCATGTTGACAACATGGTGCTGTGCAACAACTGTGACAATTTTCGCAGACCCCACCATATGTGCTTGCATTGCGGGCATTATGATGGCCGTCATGTGATGACCACCAAGTCTCAAAAACGTGCCCAAAGAGCACTGGATGGCACAGAGAGTACATGACTTTACTCGCCGTTGACGTGATGGGGGGGGACGATGCGCCGTATGTGTGCATCGAAGGGATATCCATGTTTCACAAGAAATGTCCTGATGCTCAATTTTTACTCTTTGGGGATCAGGCGGTTATCACCCCTCTTTTAAATGCATACAAAAACCTGGAACCTGTTTGCACCCTTGTTCACACCGATGAATGCATTTCGCCCACGGCCAAGCCATCTTCTGTATTGCGTCAATGGCCACGGTCCAGCATGCGTTTGGCTCTGGAGGCGGTGTCAAATAAAACGGCGCATGCCGCGGTTTCAGCGGGAAACACGGGGGCCTATTTGGCCTTATCCAAGAATATTTTAAGAACGCTGGGCAGCATTGATCGACCCGCCATTGCTTCTCAATTTCCCAGCAACAACGGTCAACTGATTATTTTATTGGATTTGGGTGGCACTCTGGATGCCTCTTCTCGAAATCTGGTGGAATATGCTCAGATGGGCAGCATTTTTGCAGAAAAGGTTTTGAAAATTTCTCAACCCAGCGTCGGACTGTTGAATGTTGGAAAAGAAGACACCAAGGGCAGCGACACCTTGCAACAAGCCTTTTTAAGCCTGAAATCATCCGCTCTGAATTTTCACGGATTTGTAGAAGGTCACGACATTGCCATGGGTACCGTTTCCGTGGTGGTCACCGATGGGTTTTCTGGAAACATTGCATTAAAAACGGCCGAAGGCATTGCCAAATTATGCTTTTCATCGTTAAAAAAGAGCTTTTCATCCCACTGGTGGGGTAAAATCGTTGGCCTATTGGCCAGACCTTTTTTAAAGGATCTGCACAACCGTTTTGACCCACGAATTTATAATGGCGCCATATGGCTGGGTCTGAATGGAATTGCCGTTAAGAGTCATGGTGGAACCGATGCTGTGGGTTTTTCTCATGCCCTGCAAATGGCTTATGATATGGTTAAAGCCAACATCGTTTCCGAAATTGAAACATCCTTGAATACCAAGGACGATGAACCAAGAGATGCTGCTCGCTTGATTTAAGCATCCCCGTTTACTCTAGGGCAGATTTTTTCATCACGACATGCTTTTTTCGTAACCAGCCCGTATACGCATCACACCATTGCTGAGTTAACCATATTGTTGAATGTTTAATATTTTTAATGTAAAATTATAAAGAATTTAAATATTTTTCCGATTCGTTGATAATTTTAAAAAAAGGAAAATATTGTGAAAAAATTAATGAAAAAATGAAGCCTGTTGCTGGCCTTTGCCCTGGTTTTTACCAGAGAAATGAGTTAGCACATCTCTGCGGTGGAGGGCGATACTGATTCATCGTTCACGACAACAATAAAGGGAGTCATCACGTATCAAGTTCAGTTGGAGGGTTTGATGACATTGATATAAAATCAATGGAATTGATAATGGTGCCCTTGGAGGATCTGACTCAGCAAAAAACCGACCTGCTCAACGGGGCGCAATCATGGGACAAGACAAAACCCTTATTGGATTTATTATTCAATATTTGTGGAGAAAATCATGATTCAATAATGGAACATTGCGATTTATTCGAAAATTTTAAAGAATTGCGTCGCGATGCTAAAAGCGCAATGAAAAAGATATTCGACAATCTTCTAGAATTACAGAATAGCTTCAAGGCAACTTTCGAACAAGGGGCGGTAAAAACATTAATAGACGCTGCTCTATCCGTTCGTATGGACTTACCCAATTATGCTCCACGAATACGCGATAGTATCTCTCAGATATCAAAATAAAGAGCGAAACATATCGAAAGGATTCAATAATCTGAAGAAAAAATGAAACAAATTGACCCTCAGGTCTCTCATGCAGATAAGGGGCGTGCTTTCTATTTAAAACAGATACAACGTAACCAGGACTATTTACAAAAGTGCGAAAAAGTGGCCACGAAAGTAGTGGCTACAATTGCTGATCAATTGGCGGAGGACAGCCCGTATTTCACTGTCGTGAAAAAGATCCGCGATTTAGAAAAAGAATAATCCCAAACTTGGATTTAGAACGGGGTGGTTATGTCCCACCCCGTGGGTTAAGAAATCAAAACATTACGACAGCAAAAGCATAGGATTTTGAATCAAGTTTTGAAATGTGGTTAAAAATTCTGCCGCCACAGACCCATCAATCACCCGATGATCGGCCGCAATGGTGGCCTGCATGACCTTACCCACCACCACCGCACCATCTTGAACCACAGCCTGTTCTTTTGTCGCACCGATGGCCAAAATACCCGTATGCCCAGGATTAATAATGGGATTAAATTGATCAATCCCCATCATGCCCAAATTGGTCAAGGTGAACAGTCCTCCCTGATATTCATAGGGTGACAATTTCCCATCCCGCGCGCGCGCAATCAATGATTTTAACTCTGGAGCCAGAGTGCGCAACGGCTTTGTATCGGCAAAACGCACAATGGGGGTAATTAATCCTCCGACAATGGATACGGCCACGGCCAAATCCACATGATCGTGTTGCACCGCATGGTGATCATCGCCCCACATTAAACGCATTTCGGGAACTTTTCTTAGGGATAAGGCACACGCGCGCACCATAAAGTCATTGACGGAAAGATCTTTACTGCCCCCGTTCATGCCCTGACGCAACGCCAACAACCCATCCATGCGGCATTGCACCGTAAGATAAAAATGGGGTACCGTCTGTTTCGACAAGGTTAAACGTTGCGCAATGGTTTTGCGCATGCCAGACAGAGGTACTTGTGTCGTGGACGCCACGGTATGATCAAGGACCACAGCATCGCGTGTCTTTTCACCATTTGCCCCAGAACCAACCGGCGATGCAGGCTGGACCAAAAATTGAGAAGATGATGGCGATGCCACACCCACTGGCGTCACAGGGCCATGCATCACAGATCCATACTTTAGGGCAGAAACCACATCATCCTTGACGATACGCCCTCTGGGACCCGTACCTTGCACTTGATGCAGAGCAATGCCATGCGTTTCAGCCCATTTCCGTGCCAATGGTGAGGCCATAATGCGATGATGGTCGTCCTCTGTCCCCCCTTCCAAAGCCAAATTTTTGTCCGCAGACCCCTTTTGTCCATTGAATCCGCTGGTGATGCTGGCCGTAGAGTCCGTATTTGCATTCAAATGGGTGCTCGAAGAGGCTGGTCTGTGATCCACAACGGTTTGTGTGCTGGCAGGAGGCAACGTTTGACCCGTTGGCTGTGCTGATGCTTGGGCTGGCGCAGCGGTGTGCTCTGGTGGCAATGCAGGAGCAGCGACGGGAACTCCAGCGCTTCCAAGTCCTTGCTCTAATAACCAGGTTTTTGCCACCCCTTCCAGCTCTGTTTTATGGCGTAAAACAGCAATGATTGTGCCCACAGCGACATCATTTGTTCCCGCAGGAACGGCCAAATAATCCAAAATACCCGATTGGGTGGCCTCGACCTCCATCACGGCTTTGTCTGTTTCTATTTCCAGCAATAAATCCCCCGTATTGACCGCATCATTGACTTTTTTATGCCAAACAATCAGATGCCCTGTGGTCATGGTCGGTGACAGGGCGGGCATTGTAATGGGTATGGGCATACGTAATCCTGGTTGCAGAGAGTAATTCTCTTGAAAAATCGTGAAATATAGATTGAATATACCACACAGAACAGTGCGAGCAAAACTCCGACCCCTGAATTTTATCGTGGCAACCACATGCTGGAATGGTGTATGGTATCGTTAAAGATGCAACAGGGTTTGTATCCAAAAATGATGAGCAGCATCCTATCTTTTCCGTCTTCTTCACCACAAAAACAGCCCATAGATTTTGACAGAAACACCTGTTTTCAAAAAGAATGGCAACGCCCCCTTCTGGTACAGGGCCTCGCCTCCACAAAAACCATGGTTGCTCTGGCAAAACATTTGGATTTTCCTTGGGCACCCTGTCCGCTGACAACGTTTTCCTGCGGAGAATGGGGGTGTTCTGTTTTACCCAATATGCATGGAACATCTGCCATTGTGGTGCATGATTTTCATGAAAAATCAGACCCTTTGATGGCATTGGGCCTGTTATGTGCCCATTTAAAACAAGCAAAAGCAGAACGCATTGTCTTGCTTGCCCCCTATTTGCCCTATGGGCGCAATCCACAGGCCATGAATGTGTTGATTCATATTCTGGAATCGTTTGGCATCCAATGCTTGATCACCCTAGATCCCCACGGTTCAGAGTGGATGCCACAGGCCTCTTTTGATATCCGTATGATGTCGGGAATGCCGATTTTTCTGCCCGCATTAAAACATACCACCATCACACGCATTATATCCCCCGATTCAGGGGGAAAAGATCGCGCAAAACCATGGGCCAATCGCTTGGGATGCCCCTTGTCTTGTTTATCAAAAAAACGCACGCCCCAAGGGACAGAAATCTGGCACCCAAACCCCGATTGGGCAGGTGAAATCTGTTTAATCGTGGACGATTTGGTGGATACGGGCGGCACGTTATCCCAAGCGTGCGCCTATGTATTGAATCAGGGTGCCTGGCGTGTGATGGCCGCCATTACCCATGGTGTATTTTCCAAATCTTGCTTGGATTTAATCAAAACCAGTGGACTAGAGGCCCTGTGGATCAGTGACAGCATTCCTCTATCGTTATCCTCTGACCAAGGGGGCCTGCACATTTTACCTTGGACGGATGTTTTTTCAACGCCTTAAAGGCATCTTGCGTCATTAACTAGGCGATAACAGGGGCAAGCAGTGTGTGATCATTTGTGCGACCGTATCGGGTTTAAATTCCGACAAAACACGTAAAACAGCGGATTCTGCATCGGATTTTCGATACCCCAACGCCATTAACGCCAAAATCACATCCTGGTGAACACCTGTAAACCCCTCTGCTGTGCCCACAGACAGAGCCCTTGTTTTTACCCAGCTTTGCGCCTTGTCTTTTAATTCCGTCATTAATCGATTGGCCAATTTTGGCCCCACACCATCAATGCTGCGTAATGAATCCAGCTGATTTTCTGAAATCGACGTGGCCAAGGCGTCCGGATCCAGATTGGACAAAATGGTCACAGCCAAGCGTCCACCCACACCAGAAACGGCAGTCAGAAACTGGAACCAGGACTGCTCTTGCTGGGTTTTAAACCCAAACAAATGGCTCTGCCCATCGTATACCACCGTTTCAATCCACAAAGAAATGCTGTGTTGTACGGACAATTGGGATGCCAATCTGTGACCCACCGATACAATGTATCCCAATCCAGAAACAAAAATCCAACAGCGATCGGCCTGAATGCGTACGATCACTCCTTCTAAAAGCCCAATCATATAGCCATCCAACGGCTTATGGTATGTCTTGAAAAATCCATTGATCAACATAAAGTAATAATGGTATGGTCACAGTGTACCCTATAATTGGATAATATGATGCGTGCTTCTGCCTCTTTTTTAGCCCTTTTAAGAGACAATCCTCAGGAATCGCACATTGCATCCCATCAATGGATGTTGCGTTCTGGAATGATTCAACAAATTACTTCGGGTATTTATGCTTGGTTGCCCTTGGGTTTACGTGTTTTGAACAACATTTCAGAAATCGTGAGGCAAGAACAAAATAGAATCGGTGCCCAAGAAGCCTTAGCGCCCACGTTACAGCCCGCATCCTTGTGGAAACAAAGTGGCCGTTATGCTGATTACGGCAAAGAAATGCTGCGCATTGTGGATCGCCATGACCATGATTTATTGTACGGACCAACGGCCGAAGAGGTGTTTACCTTGCTGTTTCGCACCCATATCCACAGTTATAAACAGTTGCCCCAGTGTTTGTATAATATTCAATGGAAATTCAGAGATGAAATTCGGCCACGTTTTGGTGTAATGCGTGGACGAGAATTTTTGATGAAGGACGCGTATTCCTTTGATCTAACGGCCGACGGTGCAAAAGCCACCTATGCCCAGATGTTCCAGTCCTATATGCGTATATTTCATCGATTGGGTCTGACCGCCATACCCGTGCGCGCCAGTACTGGGCCCATTGGGGGTGACTTGAGTCACGAATTTCACATCGTGGCCGATACGGGGGAAAGCGAAATATTTTATGATGCGGCGCTGGACTCTCCTATGTCGGGTGGGGGAATTCGCGAACGTATGAGTGATTTTAATGGGTTTTACGCCTGTGCCGATGATCAACATAAACCAGAAGCTTGCCCCCTGTCAGGCGAACAATTGCGCACCAAACGTGGCATCGAGGTCGGTCATATTTTTTACTTTGGTACCAAATATTCTGAACCACTGGATGCCTTTGTGATGGATCAAAAAGGCAACCGCGTTCCTGTGGAAATGGGGTCTTATGGTGTGGGTGTTTCGCGTTTGGTTGGCGCCTTAATCGAGGCCAATCACGATGAAAAGGGCATAAAATGGCCTATATCTGTGGCGCCGTTTGCTGTGGCAATCGCTGGATTGAGCAAAGGCACAGAGGATATGGCCGAAACCCTGTATCAATCTCTGTTAAATCAGGGCGTTACAGCGTTTATGATGGATTTGGATCAAAGTGCGGGGAAAAAGTTCGCCGACATGGATATGATGGGTTTTCCCTATCACATTCTGATCGGGTCCAAATGGCTAAGCCAAGGCCTCTTGGATATTAAAATCCGTGCCACTGGGGAAATCATCTCATGCACGCCAACGGATGCCCTTTCTTGGATGATGGACCGGTGTGCCCCAGAGGTCATTTCTGGAAAAAAACGTCCTGGGTCCAGTGAACCTTTGGCGGGTTAAGGGAAAAAACAGTGCGGGTTTTGTGAAAAAATCGGGATAAACAAGAGCAAAAAAAGCATTCAGTGGTCTAAAAACATGATATTATTGGGGAATGAATAATTCTCTTTGTGCGTTGTGAGCCATCTGTATAAATTTTTTGTTTCTGTGACCCGCCCTCTGAAATTTTACATCATTGGATTTTTAGGCATTTCTCTGGGCCGAGCGGCTGTGGTCAATGTACAAGCCAGAATGATCAAGAATATTACGGATACAGTGGCTTCATACCCTTTGTCCCAATTGGCAGAACACCTGTACCCCTTGTTTACGTCGTTTTTGTGTGTGGGGCTGAGTTTTATCACATTGTTTCGCATTTATGATGCCTTGATTGCTCGATTTGTGCCCCGACAAAAAGAGCTGATCATGTTAACATTAACCAAACGCATGCTGAATCATTCTGCGTCTTTTTATCAAAAGCATTTTGCTGGAAATTTAACCAACAAAATGAACGATTTGACCATGCAAACCCCAGAAATCATCAAAATCATTACGGATCATTTTGCCACGTGTACGTTGACCCTGATCCTTGTGTTTATCAATATGGCCTCTGTGGATATTCGGTTTGCTTATGTCTTGTTGATATGGCTGTCTATTTTTATGACTGGATCTCTGATTCTGTTGTTTTGCCACACAAAATATGCCTATGCTGCGGCCGAGGCGCGCTCTCAGGTCATTGGTCGAGTGGTGGATATTTTAATGAACATATCCAGCATTCGCCTGTTTGGACGATCAAGGCACGAGCACAGCTTGTTAAAAACAGCCACCAACGAGTCGGCATCGCGAGAACAACAGCGCGATTATTTTTTTATGAAGTTACACCTGTTTCAAGGAACCAGCTTTTGGATTTTTGAAACGTGGTGCTGTTGGCGATTGTATAACGGGTTGGTGGCCGGAACCATTACACCCGGTGGTTTTATTCTGATTTTTACGCTGAACCTTCAAATTTTGGATCAGTTTTGGAATTTAGGCAAAGATGTCCGAAATTTTTGGGAAAAAATTGGACAAATGAAACAAGCGTTAAAAGTCATTGACAGCGATTCTGATGTGATTCAAGATCCCCATTCGGCAGATTTGGTGGTATCAAACGGAACCATTCAGTTCAACCAAGTTTATTTTGGTTACGAACATCATGAACCGTTATTTTGCAACAAAACCATGACCATTCCTGGTGGACAAAAAGTTGGTCTGGTGGGGTATTCTGGCAGTGGAAAATCGACCTTTATCAACTTGATTTTACGCCTATACGATGTTCAATCCGGACAGATTTTGATTGATGGTCAAGACATTTCCTGTGTGCAAAAAGACAGTTTATATCAATCTGTGGCGGTTATTCCTCAGGATTGTTATTTATTCAACCGTTCCATTATGGATAATATTCGTTATGGCCGTTTGGATGCCACGGATGCTGAGATTTATGAATCGGCGCAAAAAGCTGAAATTCATGACGTGATCCAATCCTTGCCCCAAGGATACCAAACCATGGCTGGGGAAAAGGGCATGCGTTTATCAGGTGGTCAACGTCAACGGGTCGCCATTGCCAGAGCCATCTTAAAAAATGCACCCATTGTACTGCTGGACGAAGCCACGAGCAATCTCGATGCCGTAACCGAAGAACGCGTTCAAGCGGCATTAAACGCCTTGTTTCAAAACAAAACGGTCCTGATTGTGGCGCACCGGTTGGCCACATTGCAAACGGCCGATCGTTTGTGCGTTTTTGATCGTGGTGCCATTATTCAAGACGGCATCCACGACGAATTGGTAAAACAGGATGGATTGTATCGAAAACTTTGGAACACCCAATCCAATGGCATGATTATGAGCCATTCTCCTGGTACGGATTTTTCAGACGACCCTGAGTCAGACTAAGTTTTCAATGGGCCATCCTGGTTGGTTGTATCGATCAAGCAGCCGCTGATGGTGGTATCGGCACTTTTTATGTCATTCCCGCTTGTCCTATGTCATTCCCGCTTGTCCTATGTCATTCCCGCGCAGGCGGGAACCTAGTAAATTCCTGTAATCTGGATCCCCGTCTTCACGAGGATGACAACATAGTTTACGAGGATGACAGTGCAGGGTGTTCACGGAGAAAACCGCACTCTGGAAAAAGCACGGAAATCCATGGGCAAAAAGCCTTATGTTTTGGTTGCTTCTGCCAAGCCAGCAGGGGCGACCAAACTGACAATCGAACTGTCTTTTGTCAAATGCAAAACGCGCATATCTTCTGGCAAATTCAAATCTTTCAAGTGAATGGTGTGTCCCATTTCAATGCCAGCCAAATCCACAGGAATATCGTGGGGAATGTGATGAGAGGACACAGAAACCTCTAGAGCATAATGAATGACGTTCAATGCACCACCTTTTTTGATGCCAGGTGACAAATCCTCGTTTACAAAACGTAATGGAATAGAAATGGTCACACGATCACCCAAACGAATCCAATCGATATGAATGGGAGTGTCTTTTGTCGGTGGAAATTGCATGCTTTTCACCAACGCCGTACCAAACGAACCCAAGTTAAACACACGGGTATAAATACCGGGATTGTTCAATTCTTTTAAAAAACTTTTGGCAAAAACACTCAGTTTGATAGGGTCTGCTTTGTTCCCATAAAGAATGCATGGTATCCAACCCTGCTGACGTTGTATGCGAATGGCGCCTTTTGTTTGGTCGATGGGGCGCGTCTGGACCTCAATGGATATGGACATATGATTGAAAATTGATCATGATGACCCAGTATATGCCGAAAAACCACCCTTAAACAAGACTTCTTATGTTATTTCTGGGTATTGAATCCAGTTGCGATGAAACCGCTGCAGCCCTGGTATGCAATGGCCGTATTGTGGGCCATCAGATTCATCGACAAGATCATCGTGCTTTTGGTGGCGTGATTCCTCAGGTTGCCGCCAGAGAACACCTGATTTTTTTGCCCCATGTTATGGATGCCCTGTGGGCTGAATCGGGGTTTTGTGCCAAAGATTTAGACGGCATTGGCGTTACGGCGGGTCCTGGCTTGGTGGGGGGATTGCTGGTGGGTATTTTGTGGGCAAAAGGCATGGCGTGCCGTTGGAACAAACCCCTGTGGCCCGTCCATCATCTAGAGGCACACGCCCTGATGGTGCGATACGCCCACGATGTGCCCTTTCCCTATGGATTACTGCTGCTTTCTGGTGGACATTGTCTGATGGCTGTGGTTTCTGGCGTACATCAATACAAAATTTTGGGTCAAACCTATGACGATGCGGCCGGTGAATGCATTGACAAAGTCGCCCGCGCACTCGGTGGGCCCTATCCTGGTGGACCATTTATTCAGCAGTGCGCCGAACAAGGAGACCCCTTTGCCATTACGCTGCCCATTCCTTTGCAAAAAGAACGGTCGTGCTCTTTTTCCTTTTCTGGATTAAAAACGGCCTGCATTCAATGGATTGCCAAAAACCAAGCCCATGGCCCACTGTCCGAATCCACAAAAGCCGATTTTTGTGCCAGTTTTCAACGCAACATTGCAGAAACCTTGTGCCAGAGACTGCAATACGCCATGGTGGACAGCGGCTTAAAGCATTGGGTTATTTCAGGTGGTGTGGCATCGAACACCTATTTCAGGGCCCGATTACAAGACACATGCCAAAATTATGGTGGCCAGCTGATTGCCCCTGAACCGGAACATTGCACAGACAATGGCGCCATGATTGCTTGGGCAGCCGCAGAATATTATGCCGCTGGACAAAAACCCGATCTGTTTTTTCCTGTCAGAGCCCACTGGCCATTGGATCAACTGGAACCCAGTCAACCGCCCATCAGGCCCCTTTAATAAGACCAAAAACCCGAACAGTCTTGATCTGTGCGTCCCTAAATCGGGGCTTGGCCGCACAGATCCTGGTGCATTTTAATCTGCCTGTTTAGATGGTTTTATGTTAAAATTTATAAACCATAATCAAAAGGAAAATCTGTGCCCAGTATACGCATTTTAGGTGGCATTCATAAGCAACGCACCATTCCCATACCGCATTGTAAAGGATTGCGACCCACAGCACACCGGTTACGCCAGAGTGCTTTTGATATTTTGGTCCATCGATTTCACAAGAATCGCATAGGACAAGATAATCCCTGGTCGGGATTGCGCGTTCTGGATATTTGCGCCGGTTTGGGCGGTTATGGATTCGAAGCCCTGTCTCGTGGGGCTGACCATGCAACGTTTATCGAACAAACACCGACCTTGGCCAAGCACATCGTGGCTGTGGCAAAATCGTGGAATATCCATGATCGCATCCTCGTTTTGAATCGCCATTGGCCCATGGACGTACTGGCTGGCCACCCGTTGTACGATGTCATTTTTCTCGATCCGCCCTATGATCAGTCGAATACAGTAATGTCGGCCATGATTTCTGCATGCGCAGCCTGGATAAAACCAGACGGGATCCTGTTGGTGGAATCGGATAAAATGTTTGAACACATTTCAGATTTTACCTGTATTTTTCATCGTGCGATGGGAAAAAAACAATTGTCTTTTTGGCAAAAATCTGGACCTGAAGAGGACCCCGTAGAGAAGTCTGGACCTGAAGAAGACCCCGTAGATGTTTTGCCTAATCACACCACCATGGCCTAGCCTTATTCCCCTGATCTCAGACCAAAAGACCCCCCTGTAGACTGTTAAGGGGTTCAGCGGTTGCAGGCCATGGCGGCTGGGTCGGGGGACAGAATGTACACCGCACCACGATGACTTTGGCTAATAAAAAATAGGACTAAACCCTGGCGCCAACCAAATCCCAGCACAAGGTCCGCCTTTCCAAATGATATAAAGGCTTGTCATTCCCAACCGATTTTTCCACGGAATTTCCGATTTATATTACCAAAATCAAGCTGTTTTCTGAACCCCAGTGCAAAAACACCTCACTGTCCCAAGTGACGGGTCGCTCTGCCAAACGGACCACATTGGTTTCTGTCACCATCACCCTTTTTCCAGAGCTCAATTGCACATAATAAATAGACACATCCCCCAAATAGGCGATATCTTTGACCACTCCCATGGCCGTATTATGTTCTTTTGGAAAAGGATTTTGAGACATCACCATCTTTTCAGGCCTTACAGCCACAGAAACCTGTACCCCCAAAGGAACAGATGCCGTATATCCCACAGACAAGGGGGTGTCCGTATCCGCACATTGAATCAAAGCATAATCGCCATCGATACCAGAAATGGGACCTTCAAAAATATTCACTGATCCAATAAAACGCGACACAGAAAGAGAATTTGGATACTCGTACACTTCGCCCGGCGTGCCAACTTGTCGAATAACACCGTGATCCATCACGCCTAAACGCGATGACATGGTCATAGCCTCTTCTTGATCGTGGGTCACCATGATGAACGTCGCCCCGACTTTTTCCTGAATGTTGACCAATTCAAATTGGGTTTTTTCACGCAACCCCTTGTCCAGCGCCCCCAACGGTTCATCCAACAACAATACTTTTGGTTCATTGGCCAATGCCCGAGCCAATGCCACACGTTGACACTGACCACCAGATAACTGCTGGGGCTTGCGCGTTTCAAACCCTGTTAATTGAACCAAATCCAACATTTCCGCCACACGATCCCGTATTTGCTGACGAGACCATTTTCCCGATTGCTGTAACTCAAAGGCGATGTTGCTCTCCACACTCATATGGGGAAACAGGGCATACGATTGAAAGACCATATTGACGGGCAATCCATAGGGCGGCGTTTGGCTGACATCAATATTATCAATAAATATTTTCCCTGTATCCGGGGTTTCAAACCCACCCAACAGACGCAATAACGTGGTTTTTCCGCATCCTGATGGCCCCAAGAGCGAGAAAAACTCTTGCCGATAAATGGATAAACTGACATTATCCAATGTCTTGGTGCTGCCAAAAGATTTACTGACCCCTTCTATACGAATCAGTGGTTTTTCATGAGGATTATTCCATGGATCCTCTAATCGACGCTCTAGGGGAAAGCGCTCGGAAGAATTCACCATCTTATTCTCCAAAATCCAAACAATTGTGAAAAATTATACCGCAAATTGGCCCATTACGCCAGTTATTGAATATTTTAATCTGAAAAATTTAAAAAAAAATTAATCAAAATAGTCCAAGATGATATAAAAACAAGTTTTTTATGCCCACGCCGAGGATTATTCCGATTCTGTATCTTCTGATTTTGTTGTCCGTAAAATCATCTTCTACAGATCAGTCATTGTGGTTGTTGTATCCCAATTTGATGGGCAATCGGGAACTGAATCATGCCAAAACCACTGGGGAAACGGTAAAAAACAATCAGAACACCTTGTTCACAGAACACCACACAGACCATGTGATCCAATCATTACTAGGCGAGTGACCAACGGTTTTTTGCATGCTCGCGCCCATATTCAGGCACCATGTGTGGCGAAAATGCCAGGCCAACCCCACAGCTGGGGAAAGATATGCCGCATTGGTTTTTTCAGGACTGATCTGAAAAAATTGTGAAAAATCCACAAAACATACCTGAACCATACTCTGGCCTAAGGATTGAATATGCCCTAAACCACCAGAAAACCACCCGTAAAATTTCTCGTCTGCCCATGATTTTTTCATCAAAAGCCCATATTCTTGAACCATGCATGATGCAAAATTTTTGTTAAACTGCAGGGCTGAATTCTGGGCCAATACAACCGTTGTCTCATTGGCATCCCCATAGATAAACATGGTTTCCTGAAACGCTTTTCGCCGTTGCCAGGCGTATGCCACACGGCCATAGGGCGCCATAAGCCAACCTGAATTCAATGGAAAAACCCACTGTAATTGCGTTAAACTAGAACCTGTATATCCGGAATAATTTTGCTCGGCTTGAATGTCAAACAATGGCACTACTCGCGTATTCAAAAAATGATTTCGACCAAACACAATATTTTGTACCCAAGAGCAACCCAAACCATCGGCCCGTTGTCTTTTGACCTGTAATCCAGCCCATCGATATTGGGTGTATTGTGTATTGTAAACCGATTCAGCACGATCTTGACTGTACCCACCCAAAACACCCGCTGACCAATTTTTAAAGACTTCTCGACTGTACGTCAGCCAGAATCCTTTTAACCCCGATTTCACCTCCCTGCCGGATTGTCCAATGCCCATGGTGTGAATGGTGACGGTATTGGATTTGTCCCCGGCCGTAGGCTGTGGGTCTGGCCCTTGAAACAAAGAAAACAAAGATCTGGGATCTAGACCCAAAGAAATTTGACTGTTTTGTTGGATGCAATCAAGACCTAACAATTGATTGGCGGCCAAGGATTGTTCCCCTTGGCCAGCAACGGCAGAATAAACATACATGTTCCCCAAAATCGCTTGGGTTTGGTCTGTGGGAAACCCAGGCAAATTCACCAGGACGTTCTGGGTGCTTAATGCAATCAAACCCCCAGCATACAGATTGTTTTTTAAAAGATACTGGCTGTCAAAACCCACAAAAAGGCGATCAAAGGGAACCGAACATGACGTTGTTAAATAGCCATACCCTGTGCCAGCCCCTTCCTCTGGCCAATCGGATTCTGAAAACAAGGTGGCCACATCCACAAGCACGGACTGTCCACTCTTTAGATCCAATTTTACCCATAAAACCTGAGGATATGAGGCTTGAGGCCCCCCATAAATCTGCATGCCCACATTTTGAAATGCCGATTGTCTTGCATCAAAAATCAGACGCCCCGTATTCGTCGGCCACTTTTCCCCCTGCAAGGCAACCCCTTGGCCCATAGGCAAACCCACACTTTTTAACGAACCAGCCCCTGACATGTCCGCCCCAGAGGCCAAAGCCCGATCTTGGGCGCCTTTTTCCACAGAAATGGCATAGCACCCGCGATCCATCACACCGTTCGTGGCATTGTCTTGAAACGTACCCTGTAACCCCGATAAACCATCCACAAACAGAGGCGCATTCTGGCTTAACATGTTCGATACCCCCACAACACAGGGGTAAAACGTATTTTCTATGGTTATGGTTTCACCAGAAGACGTTACGACGCTGTGTTCTATAGAATGCGCCTTGGCCTGCATGTCACAAGCCATAAGCACAAACCAGCTTACTAAGCAGACTTTTAAAAGGGACTCACACCGTCTGACCAAGGAATAATGTCTTTGGAAAATCTATGATTTATTCCCCCATCATGCCCTGTTCGCGAAAAGAAAAATACCCTTTTTTTCCAATGATGAAATGATCCAAAACGCGAATATTAAAGGGCAAAAGGCTGGACTTTAAATGAGCCGTTAATTCAATATCTGCCCGTGATGGAGTGGGGTCACCCGACGGATGGTTGTGCGCCATAATCAACGAGGCCGCATTAACGGCCAGCGCCTGTTTGACCACCTCTCTGGGGTACAAGGCCACCTGATCCAATGTTCCACCGCTGTGGACATCCTCGCTGATCAAGAAATATTTTCGATCCAGAAAAAAGAGTCGAAATTGCTCGACATCGCTTTGCGCCATCAACAAATGACAATAATCGATCACCCGTTGAGAATTATTCAGCAACGTTCCTTGTTTCACATCATGCAATAAAACACGTCGGGATACTTCGCCCATCAGACGCAACATCACATGCAAGGATGGGGGACAATTGGCATCAGGGGCGTGAATCAGACGGTGCAGATTGCCATGGTGCAGCAACAAGGTTTTGGCCATCGCCTTCACATCTCTTCGCGGATAAATCCAATACAAAACCAGTTCGACCAGCTCGTAATCTGGCATGCTGACGGAATCTTTTAAAAACCGCTCTTTCAGGCGTTGTCGATGCCCATGATAATGAGGTTTCGTTGTGATGTGTTCCGCCAGCATCAGTCCTCTAATCGTGTAAAAATTTCACATCCTGTGGCCGTTACCCCCACGGTATGCTCGTATTGAGCAGAGCGTTTTCCATCGCGGGTCTCTGCTGTCCAACCGTCTTTTAAAATGCGCACCTCTGGTCGGCCCATATTAATCATGGGCTCGATGGTGAAAAAATGCCCTTCTTGTAAACACAAACCTGTGCCTTTTTTGCCATAATGCAATACCTCTGGCGCATCATGAAACAAACGACCGATGCCATGGCCACAAAAATCACGCACCACGGAATATCCCTTGCTTTCCACAAGCGATTGTATGGCATGCCCGATATCGCCCAAAAAGCAACCGGGTCTAACCAACGCCATGGCCATGTCCAAGGCCTGTTTGGTGGTGTCCATCAATTTTTGATGCTGGGGCGCAATGGGAGAAATGGCAAACATGGTACTGGTGTCCCCATGCCAACCATCGACGATCACCGTCACATCAATGTTCAAAATGTCACCTTTTTTCAACCGCTTTGCCCCCGGTATGCCATGACAGACCACCTGATTGACGGATGTGCAAATAGACTTTGGAAACCCACGATAATGCAATGGGGCAGGCACAGCCCCATGATGAACAATAAAATCGTAGCACAAGGTGTTTAATTCATCCGTGGATGTGCCCTCTGTCACAAAGGGGGCGATGTATTCCAAAACCTGGG
This sequence comes from Candidatus Finniella inopinata, assembly GCA_945888455.1. Lineage (GTDB taxonomy): Bacteria > Pseudomonadota > Alphaproteobacteria > Holosporales > Holosporaceae. The sequence goes on from CAMCZV010000001.1 coordinate 182,746, forward strand.
CGGCCAATTTTCCAGCTTTACGCATGCCAACAAAGGCAGATGCATCATGAATAATGGGTTTTTGCAGAACGCTAGACATCAAAAGGAATCCTGTATGGGTAATCTTTGTGACAGACTAATCCCTATGGGCGAAACGTGGCAACCATAAGCCAACATGGTGACCCCCGATTGTATGGCTTGACCAAAAGCTTTTGCATAATCGGGATCCTTGTCAGCAGCCACAGAAAACGCCGTACAATCATGGCGTTGCACCACATAAATCATCACCGCACGAAAACCCCGCGAAACCAACTCCATCAAAAGGTGTAAATGCTTTGTTCCACGCGTTGTAACCGTATCGGGAAAAAATGCACCCGATCCACGCCGCCAATGAACATTTTTCACTTCCACATACACTCCCTTTGTATCCTCATCAGGTCCGGCATCGGCATAAAAATCCAATCGAGAATGCCCCCCCACTGGCACCTCGCTGCGCCAATTTTTGTACGACGACAGGGGCTCTATTTCCCCATCACCCAGAGCACAACGGATTAATTTATTGGGTGTTTGTGTGTTAACCCCAACCCATGTATCATCCACCCAAGCCATTTCCCACGTATAGGGATATTTTCTGTTTTTACCATCCTGATGGCTGTACGCCACCAGTGAACCAGGGTGAATCAAATCCGTCATGGGCCCGGTATTGGGACAGTGGGCCGTAATGGTTTCCTGATCCGTGGTTGTGATATCCGCCATAAATCGTTTGTACCGCTGCACAAGATGCCCTGTCTGCAAATCAGAAACAAACTTCATAAAATTTTCATAAAATTGAAGCATTTAGCTGATTCCAGCATACGCGCCTTCTTTCTGTAAATTCAAGGGCTGATCCCCATCAGACTGATGGCCAAAGCTTGCCTAAGTCCACGGTGCAGGATTAGACTGGGTACAGAATATTTTCCATTTTTTCACCCAATTTCATCATGTCTGAATCATCATCGACCCATTGGGCGCCTGTCTGGTCCAAACAAATGATGGAAACCCACGGTTTATTCCTTGTATCCACCCCCATTGGGCATTACGAGGATATCACCTTGCGCGCATTGGAAACATTACTCCAGGTGGACGGTATTTTATGTGAAGACACACGAACCACACGCCCATTGTTGAATCATTATGGCATTTCCAAACCTTGTTACAGTTATCATGCCCACAATGAACGGGAAAAGTTAAATGGCGTTATGGCCCGCTTGGCCAGAGGAGATCGTCTGGCTCTCGTCAGTGATCGTGGAACGCCTTTGATTTCTGATCCTGGATTGCTGTTGGTTCAACGCTGTCATACGGAATCCATACCCGTGCATATGATTGGCGGGGTGAGTTCTGTTATTCATGCCGTGGTTTTATCCGGTTTTGCCAGTGGACCGTTTTATTTTCAAGGATTTATGCCTGTAAAAAAAGCAAAAGACACTTGGGATTTTCTAGCCACCCTGTTTGCACCTGTGGTGTTTTTCGTCGCTCCCCATGATTTATTGCGTCTTGTGAAGGAAGCAACTGTTGTTTTTGGCGATCGTGACGCCTGTTTGTTGAGAGAAATGACAAAAAAGTTTGAACAACGGGTTGCATTGCCTTTGTCCCAATTGCGTCAATGGGTCCAGCAGGCTGATCATTTAGGCGAATGCGTTCTGGTGATATCGGGTAAACCACCGATCATACGCATTAAACAATCAAAATATGTCAAAGACGCCCCAATCCAGTATGTGGATTCCATGGATCAGGCACAGGTGACTGTATGAGCCTGTCCTTTACCATCATCACCCTTTTTCCAGACATGTACCCTGGTCCATTGGGGTGCTCTTTACTGGGAAAAGCTTTGGCATCAGGCGTGTGGCGGTTAAAAACGATTGATTTACGTACCTATGGTCTGGGCCGTTATGGATCGGTGGATGATACCTGTTATGGCGGTGGGGCGGGCATGGTCATCCGAGCTGATGTGGTGGATGCCGCATTGCGCGACGCCATGGTTGGTCTGATCCATCCAAAAATGATTTACATGACGCCTCGTGGTCGGGTCATGACCCAAAGTGATTTTCAAACCTATAGTCAATGCACCCATGATGTGGTGATTTTGTGTGGCCGATACGAAGGGGTCGACCAACGGGTGTTGGATTTTTGGGATTTTCAGGAATTGTGCCTGGGCGATTTTGTATTGTGCGGTGGAGACATTCCCGCCATGGCATTCATCGAAGGCTGTATCCGCCTATTGCCCGGCGTTTTACACAATCCCGATTCGTGCATCAGCGAGAGCTTTCAAAGGCCATTATTGGAACACCCCTTGTACACTCGGCCAGCCACATGGAATGGGGTTTCGGTTCCCGAGGTGCTAATATCTGGTCACCATGGCCAAATCAAGGCCTGGCAACAGGAACAATCAAAAGAGCATACCAAAAAAGTACGTCCCGATTTGTGGCAAAAATTTCTGGAATAATGCTCTGATAGCGGGCGTATAGAGGATGAGACATTCCTTGCTGGATAAAATATGTCCGTACTGGTATTACCTCCTATGAATTGCACAGCGATTAACCCCTTTTAAACGCATTTTTGCAACTATAACACTGTAGCAAAAATAAAAACAAAACATAAAAAGGATAAAAAAATGAAAAAAATGTTAATGTGTGCATTTTTAGCACTTTCATTGGTCGGAGGACAACTGTCAGCATATAAATTGACCGACTATGTTACACCAAACAGACTCGCTTGTGTTATGAAAAACCTGGGGGATTTTTCAGATGCAGAGATAAACACGGCGATTGCAGATACAAAGACAAATGGTTTAAAGTTTATGAGAGCTGGTAGACCAGAGACATTTAATTTTGTAAAGGGTACATTTGTTGATCAGTTTAAAACTGATGCTGGTAAATTAGCAACATTCCAAGACGTGTTGTATTATTCTGACGGGTCAGAAAAAGAGAAAAAGGCCATTGAGGTTGGGACTGATACTTGTGCAACGACATACGCTGCTACAAAACGTTTTATCTAACATTTCGTTAATCCGTTAGAAATCTGTGGGGTGTCATAAAGCAACATAGGCATCCCATAGGCATTAAATACAACTGGCTGGCGCAAGATATCCAACGTCATCAGCCCGATCAACAACCTTCGGTTAGATCTATTGATCCAAAGGCCACTGTTGGAGCACCCCTTGTACACTCGGCCAGCCACATGGAATGGGGGGTGCCCGAGGTGCTAATATCTGGTCATCATGGCCAAATCAAGGCCTGGCAACAGGATCAATCCAAGACTCACAACCAAAAAGTACGTCCCGATTTGTGGCAAAAATTTCTGGAATCTAATGAAAACACCCCCTGAAACCCACTGTAAAGCAACTTATTTCCCAAGGGAAAAAAGCAGTATGGCCGCAAAATCCATCAATTTTTTTTTAACTATTTCTTGCCAGAATAAAAGATGACACCAAAAAACAAACGGAGAAAATGAAAATGAATAAAATTTTAATGGCATTAATGGCCTTAAGCCTCCTTAGCACGATACAAGCGGCAGGTCTTCACGATGAGCATGTCATTGAAAGACATGAACATTGTATGGATGCATTGGGTAAAGATTATGCAAATCTGGATGATGAACGTCGTAATCATCATTGTGATAATGCAGCTGGTGTAAAGACTTGGGGTCAATTAAAAGGGGAAATGGAAGAGCAACGTCATAAAGATGAGATTGAAAGATATATGCGCTCTCACGGTTGATCAAGGTCACAAAGATGATATTAATTATTTTAAATCAATAAAATGAACTAAAATCATTTTTTCTCTATGGGGATATCAGGACGTAAACTATTCTGACCCAAGAATATTAACCCTATAAGGTATGGGTAACGGTCCGCTTGGCAGAATGATATGGTCAACAGAGTTAAACTCTGTTGACAGCATTTGTCGCGCCAGATTCCAGTCTGGCAGCGGGCACGTTGCATGAAAACAATTCATTAATGTCACTTTATGAGCAATTTTTCCCAAATTACCCAGCGCATTCAAGAAGGTTTAACCTTCTTACAAAGACATCTTTGACACCCAAAACGCACCCCTGATGAATGGCGGGTTAAACTGTGGAACCGGGATGACCCAGGCAAAAACAATCCTATGTCAACTGACAAATTAACTCTCTCGTCACTTTTTTTCTGTAATATTTGAATTGAAAAAACTAACATTGAAAGAAAAGATGAATAAAATTTTAACTGTTTTACTGGCGCTCGGCGCCGTTGCCACAACACAAGCCGAATTGCGTGACGAGCACAAAGTCAATAACTTTAACCACTGTATGGACGCACTGGGTAAGGACTATGCGGATCTAGATGACGTTCGCCGTCATCGTCATTGCGACAAGGCTGTTGACGTAAAGACATGGGGTGAGTTAAAGGGTGAAATGAATGAGAAACGCCACAGAGATGCCATTCATCGTTACATGCAATCGCACGGTTGATTCCTGTCCAAACCGCTCTCATAACCGCTCTTATACCCCAGTTTTACAAGATCAGTACACTGGGGCATAAGTCATCTTGACCGCAAGATTAAAACAGCGTAACATGATGGATAACGGCCCGCTTGGCGGAATGGTAGACGCAGCAGACTTAAAATCTGCCGACAGTATCTGTCGTGCCAGTTCGAGTCTGGCAGCGGGCACGTTATATTAAAGATTCTCAATCGATGATATGATATGGATGATTTAGGCGAAAAAATACAACGCATTCAAGAGGGGTTACTCTTCTTACGGGGGCATCTTTGACGCCCAAAATGCAACAGAAATTTTGGCGCAATTGGACCTAGACATCGAGGACCCACGATTGTGGAAAGACCCAAAAAAAGCAGGCATTTTGTTAAAACAACGGGAATATTTAAAAGATTCCGTAGATACGCAAAATCGGCTGGAAACCACATTTTCTGATCAAAAAGAGTTGTGGGATTTGGCATCATCCGAAGAGGATGAGTCTTTGAAAAAAGAGGTTTATGCCGATATCAAGGCGCTGGACAAACATGTGCAACAGGCACGATTGGAATTGTTATTTTCTAAACCCGAAGATCGTCGTCCATGTTTTGTATCCATTCAGGCAGGATCTGGTGGAACCGAAGCCCAAGATTGGGCCGGTATGTTATTGCGCATGTACACCCGTTGGGCAGAACAAAACAAATATTCTGTGGAATTGCTGGAAGACAGCGCGGGCGAAGAAGCTGGATTAAAATCGGCCACGATAAAAATCAGTGGTCAAAAATTCCCTTATGGTTGGCTGCAGGGTGAAACAGGCGTTCACCGATTGGTGCGCATTTCTCCTTTTGATTCCAATGCCCGACGTCACACCAGTTTTGCATCCATTTCCGTCATGGCCGAATTAGACGACACGGCTGTTATCGAGATTTTGGACAAAGATTTGCGCATTGATACCTATCGTGCATCTGGCGCGGGTGGCCAACACGTGAACAAAACAGACAGCGCCGTACGCATCACCCACTTGCCCACAGGAATAGTCGTACAATGTCAAAACGATCGATCGCAACATCGCAATCGTGCCATGGCCTTTGCCATGTTAAAGGCAAAATTGCATCAACTGTCCTTGCAACGACAAGAAGATGATCTGGCCAAGGGGCGATCAGAAGAACACGGCATTACGTGGGGTCAACAAATTCGTTCCTATGTTTTGCAACCTTATCAAATGGTCAAAGATTTACGCACCGGTATAGAAGTCGGCAATCCCTATGGGGTTTTGGACGGCGAATTGGACGACTTTTTATTGGGATTTTTGACCAATAAGGCCTGTCCTGTCCGGGATGACGAGGATTGACTTCCCCTCAGTGCGATGACGCGGAGCAATGGTTTAGTCACGCGTGGATGGTTCGCGCCGTCAATGATGCTTGGCCAAACCGCTCTTACTCTCTGGAGGAGATAATTTTGACCTAATGCTGTCGATGCCCTATACCGTGTGCGGGGCAGGGGGTGAAAAGCGATAAAAAGCACCCTTGAGGTCTGAAATAGATCTTTACAGATGCCGTCCAATCAAGGCATAATAAGTATGCATTGGGAAATAGTTTAGCGGTAGAACTCTCGGCTCTGGACCGAGCAACCTTGGTTCGAATCCAGGTTTCCCAGCCATGTTGTATCCATAAAAGACAACACTGCTTCATTCCTTGCCACTTTTTGTGGTCTTTTGTCCAAAAGGAGAATTTATGTTTTACGAATGCATATTGCTCATTCGTCCGGATGTTTCTGCCAAGCATGTGGCCGAAGTCACCCGTATGATTGAAAGCATTATAGAGAAAAATGGCGGTCAAGTGATCGGCAGCGAATATTGGGGATTTAAAACCTTGGCTTATCGCATTGAAAAACGTGCAAAAGCCCATTACGTTTGCCTAGGATTTTCCTTGTCTTGTCTGGACCCCATTTACGCCCATTTAAAGTTTCACAAAGACGTTTTGCGCTACTTGTTTATCAAAAAGCCAAAGGGATTACTGTTCCCAACGGTGCAAATGCAATCGTCTATGATGGATTTGGAAAATCAGGACATTCTTCCTGATCATACTCCAGAAGGAGCAGAAACCACCGAATATACAGGAGCCGAATCATGAGTCGTTTTAATGTAGAAGACACCGATATTGATTACAAGAACATTAAATTGCTGAAACGATGCTTGACCGAAAATGGCAAGATCATTCCGGCACGGTTAACCCGTTTGAATTGCTGTCAGCAACGCCGTATGGCCATGGCCATTAAGCGCGCTCGGTTTTTGGCTCTGATTCCGTATACCGTTAGCTGATCGGACGGTCATCCGCAGAGAATGATTGGATTGGGACAACCCCTTGCGGCAGCATGACCGGGTTGTTTTATGCTTATCCCCCCAAATCATGACAATGAAAATACATGATAGGGGGATTTTCATATTCACAGGTTGTCGTCTTTTTCCACCCATTCCGCTGGTAAAACACGCAGGCCGACCGGTTCCAGATCACACATTTCAAAGTCATGGGTTTTGGAAAACGTTCCACCACATGGGTTAACAGGGCTGACCCTATACCAAGGCGGCTGTATTCTTGGTGTACAAACAGATGATGGACAAAAGAATCTGGGGCATAAACCGATATAAAACCCGCCACAGTCCCTGAATATTCTGCCACAAATAAGGTTTCGCCCTCTATGTGTTGATAAAAATCATGGATTTCCCCAGCTTCTGGCCAAGGAAATCTCTGTTTTTCTGCGTACCAAATCCGGGCACACAGGGGCATGTCTTGGGAACAGGCATCCCGGGTGAAAAGGCCTTGCTTGATCATGAGTGGGTCTCCTTTAGGGGATTTAGTACTTCCGGGGAGGCATAGCGCTTTTGGCAGTATTTTTGGACGAGTGCCAGAATGCCCACGCACGATTGGCAGCGCTTTCCCAGAGTGCCAACGCCAGACTCCACCCATTGGCAGTATTTTTGGACGAGTGCCAACCCCAGCCTCCGCCCATTGCCCCTTACACATCCTGGCCAACAGGCGCATTTGATGTCCCTTTTTTAACACGATTCAGGTGTTTACTGTTGGCACGCAATGGGATGGCTTTTTGCTCTGCACGCGACAGAGCCAACGTTTCAGATTCAACGGATTTTGTAATGACACTGCCCGCCCCAATGGTGGCATTTTTTCCGACATGAATGGGGGCAATAAACGTGGAATGAGACCCGACAAACACACCGTCATCCAACTGGGTGATTTTCTTGGAATGCCCATCGTAATTGCATGTGATCACTCCGGCCCCGATATTGACATGATCCCCAATCACCGCATCACCGATATAACTAAGGTGTTTGGCCTGGCTGCATTGCCCAAACGTCGCATTTTTCGTTTCCACAAAATTACCAATCTGACCAAAGGGCCCCAACACCGTTCCTGCTCTGATGCGCGCAAAGGGCCCAACCGATGCGCCATGCTGAATACAACAGTGTTCCAGCACAGAGCCAGAATAAATGGTAACATCCGATTCCAACACCACACCCGGTCCAAAACAAACCATGGGATGCACCACAACACCGGGTGAAAATACGGTGTCATAGGATAAAAACGTGGTTTCCGGTGAAATGAAATAGGCCCCCTGATCAAAGGCTTTGGCACGCAAGCGTTCCTGCATGGCGCGCTCTGCCTGCATTAATTCTTGCCTGGTATTGACCCCAATAAAATGCTTCCATGGACCTTGGCAATAGGTCGCATGGTTTGCCAAACGCACCAAATCCGTTAAATATAACTCTCCTGTTACGGGGCTGGGCGCCAATTGGGGAATGGCTTTTTTGGCAAATTCCCCATCCATACACATGATGCCCGTGTGGCATAAATCAATGGCTTTTTCAGCATCCGTGGCATCTTTGCTCTCGACAATGCGGATCAAGCGGTCATTCTGAACACATAATCGGCCATATCCGTCAGCACAAGGGGGACGCATTCCAATCACGCTTAACGGTGCATCATGGCTTTTTGCCAGCAAATCAGACAGATCAGAGCGGGCAAGCAAAGGCATGTCACCCAACAAAACGATGATCTTTTTTGACGCCATGTTGGGATCTTTGGCTATGATTTCATCCAACGCCAATGCAAAGGCGTGCCCTGTTCCTCTGGGGTTTTGCTGCACGATTGTGTGCACTTTTTCCGCAGCCAATGCCTCGCTTACCTCTGGAGAAACCACCACATATACAGAATTTTTTGCATAGTCATGGGCAATATCCAGCACACCACACACCATGGGTCTGCCTGCAACGGGAAAGAGTACTTTAGAGGTTTTTAACCCCATACGCGATGATTTTCCAGCAGCCAGAATGACCACAATGATATCTTTTGAAAACGGGTTCACAGCACAGTCTTTTCATGATTTTAATGTCTATTTTACGTCCGTTTTTCCTAAAAAACTATGGTTTTGTGGCTTTTTTGTGTCAGGATTCATGGCATAAAAGTTATCCACATTTTGTCCACACCCCCTGTGGATAACGATGTGGATAACTTTTTGACCTGTGGATAAGTATGTGGATAACCCTGTGGATAACCTGTGGATAACTTTTAACTTATCCACACCCCTAGGGGGGGGCTGTGGACAAAATGTGGATAACTTTACCCCACCCTGTGGATAACTTTTTCCATGCTCAGCAAGGCTTTTTCGAACTTTTTTTAAAGTTATCCACAGATTTTATCCACTACAACTATTAACAACTCCTTATAGTTATATTATGATGGGCTTTACAGAATCGAAACGAAGTGACATGAGCAAGAATGTGCATCCTGACCACAACCAAAATACGTTTGGTTTGATGAATGGAAAACGCGGGATTATTTTTGGCGTCGCCAACAATCATTCTCTGGCTTGGGGAATTGCAGAATATTTATCCAGAAATGGGGCGGAAATTGCCTTTACCTATCCCTCTGAAATCATGAAAAAACGGGTGGAACCCTTGGCTAAATCCATTGGTTCAGATTTGATTTTTCCCTGTGATGTCAGCCAAGAAGGCGATGTTGAACGCACCTTTCAAGCATTACAAAAGCATTGGCCAACGATTGATTTTGTGGTGCACTCTATTTCCTTTTCCGATAAAAACGAATTACGAGGGGATTTCCTAGATTTATCCAGGGACAACTTTATGAACACCATGTTGATTTCTTGTTATTCCTTTATCGATGTGGCCAAACATGCCAAACCCATGATGAATTCAGGTGCCAGTATTGTCACGTTGAGTTATTATGGCGCGGAAAAAGTCATCCCCCACTATAACGTCATGGCGCTGGCTAAATCGGCACTGGAAACGTCCGTGCAATATGCCGCAGAGGATTTAGGAAAACGGGGCATCAGAGTCAATACGCTGTCGTGTGGTCCCATCAAAACCTTGGCCGCATCCGGTATAGGGGATTTTCATTACATCCTGCAGTGGAACCAAAGCAATTCCCCATTACGGCGCAGCATAACCCTGGATGATGTCGGAAAATCGGCCCTGTACATCCTTAGCGATTTATCCAGTGGTGTAACGGGTGAAACCCTGCATGTGGATGCGGGATATCATGTCGTTGGCATGAAGGCAAAGGATGCAAAGGACATCGTTCTGGCGCCAAAGGATGGTGCAGAATCTGTGGCAAGAGAGTAGCCTGGTATGAGGCTGTCTTTGCCTGGGTTCATAGGCGCATTAGAGCAAAAAAGCATGTCAGCCTATGTTCTGTACGGATCAAACAGCCTTTTAATCCAAGGGGTTTTGCAAGAGATTAATGCCAGTTTTTCTCATGCATCCATCGGCATCAATGATCTTGGGGCCTATGCCAACGATTTGGATACGCCTTTGTTGTTTGGACGCAAGCCCTATGTGGTTCATGCAGAGGGAACCATTCAATGGCCCAAGGTTGGCCCTATATTGCGCGCCTGGCCACGAAACCATGCTGTTGTGCTGAATGGGCCATCTATTCCGTTACCATGGTCCAAGAGTCCAGAAATCGCGATTCTGCCTTGTTATGATTTTACGGTGGACGATTCCAAGTTTATGGTCGCTCGGGTCGCTCAGCGTGAAAACATCTTGCTCAATGACCAGACCTTGCGCCTGTGTGCGGAATTAACCCAATCCGGACAATGGCACAGCGTGATGTCGGTATTGTCGTTGGCGGCTTTACACGATGGCCCCCTTAACATCGATGATGTGCGTGATTTGTTTCCCCAATCTTGGGATGAGACGGCGTTGGTTATTTTGGATACAGGGCGTGCAGCCTGTTGGAGCGGACCAGTGTCTGACCCCATACCCATGATTCGTACATGGCAACGCATGATGGTGCAATTGCTGCAATACCAATGGTTTTTACCCCAGATGGGTTCGGAAAAAGCCATGGATGCCGTGCGTCCCAGTGTCTTTTTTAAACACAAAACCCCCTTGATCAAAGCATCTCATGTCTGGTCAAAAAACCGCATTATTCGATGCTTGAGTCAATTGATGATAGGTGAAATGGCCATAAAGAAAAACCAGACCCCAGTCCGCACATTATTGGATCGCTTGATGAGATTGTGTTGATTCTGTATCAAAGGTGGCATCAATGGCGATATCGCTGATGACACGCCGAAAAGACATGGATTCGGCATGACCCAGGACATTCTTCTTTTCAGATTCAGAACGTGCCGTTCCCAAAATATATAGAATTTTATGCGATGCTGTAATGTGATAATTTTGCGATGAAATTCGTGCATCAAAAAACAAATGCGACTGTAACGATTGACTGAGATAGGTGTCATGAATGGCATTTTCCGAACCAGACCCCGTGATCAAATGGTCCGCCAAATGTTGAATTTCTGAAAACGAACCCAAGATTTGTAACACATTTTGACGATCATGGTCTGTTTTAACATACCCCACCAGCATGACGCGACCCTTTTGAATCAACAGCGTAATGGACCCAGAATATTTTCCAGACAGCGCCTTGATGATTTTGGCGCGCAACACGGTGTCTTTGAAAAATCCAGAAACGCCTCGTTTTTGGATGGGGCTCGAAAACAAAGACAGGCTTTGGCATCCTGTCATGGGTAAAAGGCCCATAAAAAGAACAACGTTCAGAAAAAGAGGGTACAAGTTCATGGTTTTTTTGGTGTGATGAATGAAAGGATAGCTTAAAAATCGTTGCCCCATGGGTTGTCATAAAAATAACGGGAGCACACCAGAATGGATGGTTTGAAAATATGGATTATTTCTTTAAATGCCACGACAAACACGATGACGCCCCTATAACGCAAATGATACCACAAATCAACCAAAAAGAAGGCGTTTCTTGTAAAAAAAACCATCCCAAACCGCCGGATAAAACCAGACGAATCACGCCAAGTGGCAACAAGGCAATAATATCAGCCCGAGCCATGGCCAGATGAGAGCACATGTGGGCTGCAGCAGCCAACACCCCCAGCGCTGTAAATTGCAACCATTGGTCAAACGATGGCATAACCCATTGATCATAATCCTTGAACAAGCCAATACACAGCCAGCCCAGTCCGGTCATCATCATTAAGGATCGGGTTAAAATCAAAGGCGGCGTGTGGGACAACAAAGATTTACTGATCAAATTGATTGCCGCAAACAAAACCGTGGTCAACAAGGGGGCCAATACCCACGGGTCTAGACCCAGACCTTGGACTCTGCCCCCAAAACTGATCAAAGTTCCCCCTAAAAAAGCCAGTAAAACCGCCAAAATTCTCCAAAATGTCAGCCGTTCTTTCAAGAAAAATCGTGCACCAAGAATGGTAATAAAGGGGCTGAGAAACCCCATGGATACGCTTTGCAGTAAGGGTAATTTTTGCATACTAATGACCCACAACCAGCTGCTAAACAGGGCCAATGCCGCCCTGACCCAATACAGTGGATTTTTCCAATACGCATCCTCTGCAGGGCTAGATCCAGCCAAGTTGTGCTGGGGTAGGGGATGAGGCGAGGATCGTGTTTGCACAGAAAACGACCACAACAGGATGGCCGCAAACATGCTCTCGAAACACGTAACCTGAGAGGCGGGTAAATCAATAGTTTTTAGCAAAAAATTAATCAGAGCAAAACACACACATGATGCTATTTTATATAAACCGCTGGATAGCGTTAAATCGATCATAAAAAAAATGCAGAAAAATATCTTTTATCCATAACAAACAATCGCCAGACAGCGCAAGATGCCCTCGGTTTTTGTTAAAATTTTATTGATCGTTTTTCATAGTAAGTTAATTTCTCGCAAATAGTAATAAAAAAGTTGAAAATTCAAGATCTGTTTTCGATTTATTATGATTGATATTTGAAAGAAAGTGCGGCTTTTAATGATTTTGAAAATAAGATAAAATTTGAAATGTTTGGGTACAAGGTAAACGATGTCACCAGGAGAACGCATCCGCATGTTGCGGATTGTTTTGGGCATTTCAAGGGAAGATTTTTGTAAAAAATACGGCATTAATTTCAATACGTTGACGTCCATTGAACTGGACCGTTTGAAAATTTCGGCTAAACAGTTGGGAAAGATTGTTGATGCCTTTGTCAAAGAAGGGCTGTACATCGGAGCACTTTGGATTATGGAGGCCAAAGGTACGCCTCCGACACGCATGTTGCCGGCCAATGCAGAATCAAAAGAAGATTTCTTGGAAAAATGGGCGCGATTTTTTGAAGACAATGTAAATACAGTGATTCACCAAATCAAGAGCGATCACATGGAGCCGTTTTATTCTCGCGATGACTTGGTTGGTGGCGCGTGGAATTCCGCCCCACACACTCTGCTGGGAAAACGATGCATTGTGCAGCATAACCAGCACGTTCATCTGGGCGTTTTGTTTCACCACAAGGATGTTTTTTCTGTCATTCCATCGAACCCCCAAAGTCACCACGCCAATGTTTTGTTTCCCATAGCCAGTGTGCGAATCGCAGAAGTTTTGTGGCATATCCGAAAACAATCCTATCAAATTCCAGAAATTTCTACCTTTAGTATGTTTGTGTAACGTGTTTTAAAAAAAGACAAAAGCCGTTGACTTTTACTGACGTAAAATATTATGATGAAGGATAATGAATGCGTATTTTTGATATAACATGGCCACTTTGATGAACGATAAAAAGATCCAATCCGTTTATTCCCATACAACCGTTTCCGAAATAAAACACACATTTGGTACGGTTTTTGCCTGTATTTTTGCCCTTGTTTCGGCTGGATGTACGGCAGAATCCACAGGACAATTAATGGGCGGTTCGGTAGGAGCGCTGATTGGATCGGAAATTGGGGGTGGAAAGGGGAATATCATTGCCACGGTCATTGGCGGTGTTGCCGGTGTGGCGCTGGGGGGTATGTTGGGTAAAAGGTTTGATGAAAAGGCCAAGAAAAAGGCAGAGCTGGCCGCGCAACAGGCCGCAAACACTGGTCAAGGCACCAGTTGGTGTGCATCGGGGGCCAGTGGAACATGGAATCCTGGGCCCATCCAATACGGACCACAAAGACAGTGTTATCGTCAGTTGACCTGTTTGGCCACAGATCCCGAAGGAAAACCCGTTACCTTAAAGGTAAACGCGGTTAAAGGGTCAGACGGTCATTGGCATATCATTCAGTAAACAGGTTACATAGGGCCTACGGGCCCATACACAGCATCGTAAAGCCACAGGGTCATGGACTGAACAATCAGAGTGATAGGGTCAAAAAACGCATTTGCTGTCCAGCCCCTTGGTTTTCTGGGTTTTTTTGTTCTATAATTTAGAAAAAAGTGTTGATTTTGTGAAAAAACAGCCAGTCTCTTTGACCTTTTTTGGATCCTTTTTAAAAGCGCACGTTTTTTCTGGTCCACGTTGGGTTGCGATTCTGGGGGGCATCAGTATGATTGTGGCTGCCATGTCCACAGCGGCATTAACCCAGTGGGTTAAACCCGTGATCGATGATATTTTTATTGGACATCAAGCCGACCGTTTGCTCGTCGTCAGTTTGGGCGTTTTTTTCATCTTTTTTCTTCGTGGTGCATCCGAATACATCAGCCAGCGCTGTACCGATTTTATGGGCGAGCGGTTAACGCGATCATTGCAAGCGCGGGTTTTTTCCCATGTGGTGGCCATGAATGTTGACTTTTTTCGCACCCATCATGAAGGGGTCATTATGTCGTTATTGACCCATGATGTGCAAGTCATTCGTAAGGTTGTGATTGAGACCATGGTGACGTTGTTAAAACAATCCCTGATGGTCATTTTTTTGGCCATAACCATGGTGCAAAGCAGCTTTACCATGGTATGGATCGTGTTGTGGTTGTTGCCCATTACGGGCTTTTTGTTGCGATACTGTCAGACACGGGCCAGAGATTTGGGCAGCAAAGTGGCCACACAAACATCGGAATTAAGTGTATTTTTTCAGCAAATTTTTCAGAATATTGTGCTGGTTAAAAGCAGCAATACAGAGTTGAAAGAACGATTCACCATGAATCAACGCATGGGGGAGTTGTGGGCCCAAAGCGTGGCTTTTTCAAAGGTTCACAGCGCCATCCACCCCGTGATGGATATTGTGGCGGGTATTTCCATTGCCGTGGGTATTTTCTTTGTGGGGCAAGAAGTCATTGCGGGTGAAAAAACGGTGGGATCCTTTTTTACCTTTGTCACGGCCCTTGTTTTTATTTATCCTCCTATTAAAAATGTGGTTTCCTTGAATACAAAATTACAAGAAGGCTTGGTATCGGCCCAACGTATTTCCAATATTTTCGCCCTGCCTGTGGAATCTTCTGTCGGCTTTGATCTTGACCCATTGGATTTGATGACTCCCTCACAATCCCATCATCGGGGGTCTGGGGAAACAGAGCATGCAGAATGCGGAAAATTGGGTACGCCGTCAACAATCCACCACCCCCCAAAGGGACAGACAGTGGGACAGACAGAATCCCCGGAAGAGGCTAAAAATGGGACATTAGGCCAGCACGATTGGACCTTTGAAAACCTGACATTTTCCTATCCAGGGTCGTCAGAGCCTATATTCCAAAATTTTTCATGTCGGTTTTTCGGTGGCAAGAAAATGGCGCTGGTGGGCAACAGTGGGGCAGGAAAAACAACGCTGTTTTATTTGCTTTTGCGTCTGTATCAACCGGAAATGGGGCGCATTTTAATCGGAAACAGAGATTTGCAAGATTTTTCCCTAGAAGATTGGCGGCAAAATGTGGCGTTTGTGGGGCAAGAAATGGCCTTGTTTTCTGATACTGTGGCGGCCAATATTTCCTATGGCATGACGGCCACACCGGATCAAATTGCCCATGCGGCCAGCATGGCGTATGCGGATGAATTTATTGATGCCTTGCCCAAAGGATACGACACCCTTATTGGTACGCGTGGTTTGATGTTGTCTGGTGGGCAGCGCCAACGTTTGGCTCTAGCGCGAGCATTTTTACGCAACAGCCCCATTGTTTTACTGGATGAAGCCACATCGGCACTGGATGCCACATCGGAAAAAAAGATCAAAGAAGCGACCTTTCGATTAATGGAAAACCGTACAACCCTGATGATTGCCCATCGATTCAGCACCATAGAGGCGGCCGATGTGATTTATGTCTTAGATCAGGGACGCATGATGCAACAAGGGCAACATCATGAATTGATGGCGGAACAGGGCTTGTACCAAAAATGGGCGATGATGCAAAAATTATAGTTTTGGGTAAACATTAGGCTGTTTTTGTGATACAGTTTTTTACGATGCATTCCTTTTATTAATGAACAGATTTTTTAATCATTTTTTCGGACCATTTTTATGGTGGTTAATTTTTGTTAAAAATACCAATCACACAAAAGCACACAATGGTCTTAAAAATGTACAAACATGTCATTTCCATAAAATTTGCTCAAAGAAACATTGGTCTCGATGGATGCGTTTTTTTAATTATTAAAAAAAATTGCAATTGTTTAATTTTTATCAAATAATTGTTAATGATTGGTTAGTTTTTAAAAACAAATTTTTGAACCGATCTAATGTTAAATTAAACTCTAAAAAGATTAAAAAAATGAATAATATTTTAAAAAAGCCTAGTCGCTCTTTGCATCATGGCATCTTCTTGTCAAGCGACAGATGCTCGTTGGGATTTTTTTCAAGCGGTAAACAACCGGTGTGTTGAAAGTATGGATGTAGTTTCCAATGTATTCGAAGATGTTAAAAAAGAATCAGTTGACTCAATAAAAAATGAATTGAAAAAAATATGCGGATAAAACCTTTTTATTTAATAATTTTGTGAACTTTTGCAACGCGCCTTTGAGTGGAAAAAAAGATATACTTAAAAATCATGTGAAGATAGCTGAAAACAACGCTTCTCATGCTTTAAAAAATGCGAAGGCAACTCTTTCTGATAATAAGCAAAATATTGCTCAGGCGTGTGAAAAATTCTTGAATAAAACAACAGTTGTGGCAAAAAATATGCTCTGCGAGAATTTGACCTCTGCGGGTTTTAACAATGAACTCGTTAAAACTGTACTAGATACAGTTGCAAAGCCTCACGACATGAAACAATGCGGTGAACAAGTAGCATGTGCTTTTGAAAAGGTGGGAACTGCTGTAATCGATAAGGCCCTAAATTGTGTGAATAATGTAAAAAATCCTAAAGATAGAGGTGATCTATTCAAATGTACAGAGGTCGAAGACGATTGGATTTTTGTGAGCGATGTGAACAAAGTGAACAAGGCTGATGCAATCAACAATACAGATCTTGAGCAAAGCTATAATAACGTTGTGAAAAACATTCCGAGTATCGCTGTAACTTGATCGTTTCCAATGCTCGTGCATTAAATCACCCAAGGTTGGGTGTTTTTTGCCTTGCAGTTGGTGTTAAGGGGATCGTCTGCGACTGTCCCCACAAAATATTGTGTTTCTGTTGTTCCTCACTTCATCATCGCTATGTCTCGTTTACGGCGGTGCGTGCCGATGGCAAAACGGTGGGCTTCGTCTCGCATAGACTGTACCCAATGCAATACGGGATGATGTTCGGGTAAATCCAGAGGCGTGCCGTCGTTCAAAAAAATGGTATCGTGAGGAGATGTTTTTGCAATCGTAATGCAGGGTATGGCCTGATTCAGTTGGGCCAATACCGATTGAACGGCGGATAGTTGCCCTTTGCCACCATCAATAATCAGGGCATCAGGCAGCGGCAATCGTGATTTTGAAAAACGACGCATCATGACTTGGCGCATCATCTCGTAATCATCATTGGAATCCATGGACCAGGTGCGATAGGCTTTTTTATCCCACGTATGCCCATTATGCACCACCATCACGGCTGTAGCATGGGTGCCTTGCAGGTGACTGTTGTCATAAATTTCAATTCTGTTGATGGATTTTGGCCAGGAAAACAATGCTTTGGCTTGGTCAATAACATGGTTGTGTATGGATTGATGGGTGCAGTAATGACTCAGAGCATCCCGAGCTTGATTTTGGGCTTGTTCCAGCAACGATTTCAAAGGACCCCGTTTGGGAATAACGCCATGAGGAACGCTTTGAAAATGATGACGCATCAGCATGCGAAAATCCGACCAGTCATCGGGTAAAAAGGGTAAAATCAGTCGAGGTGGCGGCTGGTTTTTTCCGTAAAATTGCTGTAAAAAAGAGAGCAAAATGGTTGGGCCATCGGATAGACCGCATTCATCCCAAAAAAAGGTCTCGCAGCCATAGGTGGCACCATCCCTCCAGGATGTCACGTGGATGCAGGCTTTACCCGATTGGTAAGACCAAGCGATCACATCGCTCTTACCCGCAGCAGCGCTGATTTGACTGGGCATTAAATAGGCCATGGCTTGGATTTGATCCCGTACAATGGCGGCCTGGTCATAGGCATGCATGCGTACATGATTCTGCATTTTCTGTTTTAAATCGTCCTGAATGGCTGGCATTTTGCCCGTTAAAAATCCCTTGGCGGATTCTATACTGGCCGCATAATCCATAGGGGTTATTTTGTTCACACAGGGTGCACTGCATCGGCCGATATGGTATTGCAAACAGGGGCGTGTGCGTTGAGAAAAGACCGTATCGCTGCAGGATCGCAATAAAAACCCTTTTTGCAGAATATCCATCATGGATTGCAACGGGCTGCGGGATAAAAAGGGCCCAATCTTCCAGGATTCCTCTTCTAAATTGCTGTTTTTAATGCTGTGCAGTCTGGGAAAATCGTGTTTGCTTAGGGCCAAATAGGCCAAAGGATTGTCATTTTTTAATAAAATATTGTACGTCGGTTTATGCCGTTTGATTAATTGTGCTTCCAGCAACAGGGCTTCTAGTTCGCTGTTGGTTGTAATCACACCCACACGATCGACCTGATGGACCATGCGTTTCAATCGATCAGATAATCGCGTCCACTGGGTATAATGGGTAACCCGTTTTTGTATGTTTTTCGCTTTTCCAATATACACATCCTTGCCTGCGGCATTCATCATGCGGTATACACCAGGACCCGCAGGTAACGACACAACGGCACGTTTAATGGCATCAATGGACATGGGGGGACGGCTTTTTATAAAGGTTCAGCGCCATACATTATACAACAAAAAGAGCACAAAAGTTGAAACCTCTGTGCTCTATGTTCTGTTTTTGTATACCCTCTTGATTAGACAGTGGGAACAACTTGACCATTTTTAATGACCGCCACTGGTGTTTGTTGAGCTGCAGGTGCCTCTGCGGCGTATCCTGCTGGATCGGTCAAAAAGGTGATGGCCACACGATTCAAAGCCCAAGCTTCTTCGTTGCTGCCTGCGCAAACAGGATGATCGCTGCCTAAAGAAGCGGTCTTGATGCGGTTTGTGCTGATACCGGCTTTGATCAAGGCTTGTTTGACGGCTTCGGCACGACGTCCACCC
This sequence comes from Candidatus Finniella inopinata, assembly GCA_945888455.1. Classification (GTDB taxonomy): domain Bacteria; phylum Pseudomonadota; class Alphaproteobacteria; order Holosporales; family Holosporaceae. Next base: position 202,058 of record CAMCZV010000001.1, read on the forward strand.
AAAGCCTTGTTGTACTCAACGGTACCGCGTTCATCACAATGACCAACAATTTCTACGTAATATTGTGGGTATTGGTTCAACCATTTGGATTGAGCGGACAAAGTCTGCTGGGCTTGCTCTGATAATTCGGATTTATCAAAGTTGAAATAAACGGAATCACCAGCATTGTTTTTGAAATCGTTAACGCTGCCTGGGCTGACGATGTTGCTGGTCACAACAGATGCGCTGATGGTTTCTGGTTTCTGGCTAGAGCAAGCCGAAAGCAAAATGGCCAATGCCAAAGCGCCTAAAGTATTCAATAATTTTGTTTTCATGGCGAACCTTCCTGTTTTGTTTTTATTTTTTAAAACCCTAACCCAGTATCCCTGAAAAAATCGTAAAAAGAAATAGGGTCATCCAAGCCACGTTTGACTTTTCCTTGTTGGCTGAAAAGGCTGTGAGGTCAAAGGCATCAATGGTGATTAATGTCCAGCGTTATCCCCGTGCAATGATTAAAGCCCATTTGTATTCACAGGGCCCAAAGCCATACACTGTTGGGAAAAGATTCTGAAGAAAAATGAATGATCGTATCATAGGGTGCTGTTGGCAGGTTTTAATAGATCGTGGATGGCGTGATTTTACCTTACGCCATGTGCACGACCATTATCCCCAGTATCACCTGGATGAACTGGAAGCCCTGTTTCCCACACCCTATCATGTGGTTACAGCCTATAGCCAATCCCAGGTGCCCAACATACCTGTCCCAGATGATTATGATCATCAAGATTTGAGCGAAGAATTGTTTCAATCTGTCATCAGCGTGATGGAATTTTGGTGGCCATATCGTGACATCATGATGTACGCTATTTTGGATATGCCAGTGGATTTAACGATGCGTTGTTACGCCCATGTATGGGGCTGGATGTATGGATACTGGGCTGTACGTCCCAAAAACAGAGGTGACTTTTTGGGGCTGTTGGGTGGTGTCCCCAAGGTTGTCCTGTCATTTTTTCTGTATGTTTGGATTTTTCCCTATGCTTTAACCCACAGCCTAGAGGAAACCTGGGTTCGTTTGGATCATGGGTGCACCACACTGGTGGATTGGATAAAAAAAGTGCCCGCAGGAATTTAATTTTTATGAATTTTTTATAATGTTGGAAAAATTTGAAAATTGTTGGCAAAAAATGAATTCTAAAATATGGTTTATTCCAAAAGTATTATTCATCGGGCTGCGGATTTTTCCCGGATTTTTTGTTGTTTTTGGAGTGGAGATAAAATAAAATGCTGAAAATAATTTAATAAATATTCTTAATTTTAAAAATTCCATAGCAACTGATCCTAATATCAAGTATGATTGCGTAAAAAAAACAACAAGAAATTATCGAAAAAATGCAGAAAGGTTTGCAAAATGAAAGAAAAAATCTTGAAGCAGCAAAAATAGAGTATGAAAAAGAATGGGAAAAGATTTATTCAGAATACAAGATTAAGAGAGAAAAAATTATAAAATCTGCAGAGGAAGAAATAGACGGAGTCAATCAAAGTTTTGAAATGCCAACAACAACGGAGCAGCTAGGTAATTATTATAAAATGATAGAGCAAAAGCAAATAGCAGATTGCGAAATGATAAAGAAAAAGTGTGCAGAAGTCACAGAAAGTGGTGGCGTTCTTAACTGGCTGTTGAAATAAGAGCACTCATAGGTGCTCTAGATTGACTTAACCCCGCAGAGCATCCGTCAGGGCTGTTTTTGGTGATTCTCCGGGTTGCCGAGTTTTTGCAATGATGGCGCAAGCAATGGATAATCCATGATGGCCAGAGGCGTACGTTCCAGGAATAAGAACAGAATAGTCTGGGATGCGTCCTGTGATCGGTTTGCCTGTGGCGCGATCAATGACTTTTGTGCTGGCGGTTAACACCACACCAGAGGCCAAAATGCTGCCTTTTCCAACGTGAACGCCCTCGACCACTTGGCACCCTGCACCAACAAATACATCGTCCTCGATAATGACAGGCGTGGCTTGTAGGGGCTCTAAAACCCCGCCAATGGTCACGTTGGCTGATATATGACACCGATCCCCAATAAAGGCACACGATCCTATGTGCGCGCCGCCATCAATCATGGTTTTATCGCCAACACGTGCCCCCATATTGATAAAACTGGGCATAACAATGCAGGATTTCCCCAAATAGGCTCCATGGCGAATAAATGCACCAGGCACCACGCGAATACCCAAGTCTTTCCAGCGCTCTTGATTGTGTAACAGAGGAATTTTGTCCCACCAAATCGGGGCGCTGCCCTGTTCTGTGGATGGAAAAAAGCGAAAAGCCATTAAAATCGCTTGCTTTAACGGAACATGGACCAACCATGGTGTATCATCGTGGGTGCTTGGTGCATCAGGGCGTTGCACCACACATAATGATCCATCGGTTAAACCAGTCAGAGCCATTTCAAGGCGAACCTTTGCATACACCCCATCCACAGGTTCGCCGTTTTCTGTGGCAACCCATAAATTGGAAAGATCGGACATCAGGGAATCATATGCTGCTCTCGCCACTAGGCCCAGTGTTTCTTCCTGTAATCTATGTTCTGTCATGACTTTTTTCTCCTAAAATATTGGGCCAAAATGTCCATGGTTTCTGGGGAACATAAGCCCATTTTCCATAATCCAATTAGAAACGTTATACCACAGGTACAGATAAACAGGGCCACACCCCCTATTTTACCCCAGAAAGAAAATCCCTCAAAGGGGCCGAAAATATCCCTAAAGACAAGAGTTACAAAAAAGACGGCTGCAGCACTGATCAGGCCAGCCCCTGTTGCTTTTAGAAAAAACATTTGCAATGATTTTGGAAAACGCCAGCCGTCACGTCGCATTAAACGCACAACCAAGAAAATGGCATACCCCCAAGAGGCAATAATGGCCGCCAATGCCAACGCCAAATGCTGCAGATAACCCACCACTAAGCTCGCCACAGTGACGTCAATGACCGCCGAAACGATGCCGCCAATTAATGGGGTAAGCATGTCTCTGCTCGCAAAAAATCGTGCGGTAAAAATTTTAATCACGATATAGGCTGGAACACCCAAGGCATAAATCTTGACGATGTTTGATATGGACATTAATTGGGTGATGGATAGTTTACCGCTTCCAAACAGGGTGATCACGATGGGAAAAGAGCACACACTCATTAAAATCAACGAAGGCACCGTCACCATCCAGGCAAAACGCAAGGCTTGGGAAAACACGGCATCAGTAGATCCCTGATCCTTGTTTTTGATTTTTTCTGCCAGCATGGGCAACAAAACAGAACTCAGCGCAATGCCAATAATGCTAAGGGGCAATTGATACAGGCGATCCGCATAGTGTAAATAGGACAAACTGCCCACAGGAAGACGAGAACTGAGGTAAAGAGGCACAATAATGGTGTTGATCTGTACCGTAGAGACACTGAGCAGACCAGGAAGGAACTTTTTTAAGAATTGTTTAATGTCGGGCGTCCATTTTGGCCAACATGGTGTAATGAAATATCCTCCTTTACACGAACTGTATACAATAAAAACCGTCTGCATCACACCCGACAGCAAAACCCCCCAAGAAAACAGCAGGCCTGTTTCAGACGTGAATCCAGATAAAAAAGAGACAAACAGAATGATTGTGATGTTTCCAATGGCTTGGGATATGGCGAGTGCTGAAAACCGACCATGGGCATTCAGGATGCTGCCAAAAAAGGAAACCACCGAGATGAAAAAGATGTATGGAAAAACAATGGGGCCAAATTGCTGTACATAACCAAGAGTGGCTGGATGCGCATTCGTAAGAAGCCATTTTGATAATGGCCCATAATATAGCTCGATGCCCAAGGTCAGACAACCCAAGGCCAATAACAACATGGATAAAACCATTCCTGCAAACACTTTGTTCTTTTGTGTGTGGGCATAAGCTGGCAAAAAGCTGACGTGAAAAGCGCCCTCGGCAAAAATTCGCCTAAAAAAAGACGGTATTTTAATGGCAATGTTGATGGCATCGCTGATGGCATTGGCGCCAATAAAGTGGGCGAGCATTAGGTCGCGCATGTATCCCGTGATGCGGCCCAACAAAGTCAAACTGCTGACGGAAAAGACAGACTTTAGAAGAGACATTAGAATAGTCCTTGGTTATAAATGAATGGGGCATGGCGTTGCACAAAATTTGGTCTGCGTCTGCACCAAAGTCGGTTGCCAAGAAATGGGGAAAGAATCCATTGAACCAGGATGTCTATGTGTGTGCTTTTTATTTGAATTCTGTTGAAAATACTTTGCATTTCTGTTGTTTCTCCCCCTCTTTTTTCTGTAATATACCCCCGCACAATCAAGCGTTTTGAATCTTGAATACTGTATGCCATGGATTAGGTCATTTTCACAGGCGTTCTCCGAAAAAGACAGGTTTGGATGGAAAATGCGCCATTTTCTGAGAGTATTCCTTGGAAAATCCCAGGCACTGCAGCGTCATCGATGCCATTTGCATGCCCGATTCGATGGATTCAGGCACCACAAGGTGCGCGCCAAGGCCCATAAATGGCGTGGTTTCTTGATAATCTCGCACCTGAACGCATACGGAAAGATCTGGGAATTTTCTACGCAATGCCCGTACAATATCTGCCGATGTTGTGATATGGCCAAAGGTAATTAGAAATACTTTTGCCTCATAAATTTTGATGCGTTTTAAAAACTCGATATCCCGAGCATCACCCAAAATGGTGGGATAATTGTTTTCGTTTGCCCGATCCAATGCCGACTGATCGTAATCCATAATCACAAAGGAAATGAAGTTGTGCTCCAAAATTCGCGCAATGGTTTCGCCAACATGACCAAATCCAGCAATGACAACGGCTTGACGGTGCGCCGTGGATTCGCATCCCTTTTTTGGCGTCAACATCTTTTTGCACACCAAAAATAACATGGGTGTAATCACCATGGATGCCAAGCCCATTAATAACAATCCATCGGTTATTTCTCCACCCAATACCGGTTTTAATGATGGCACCAACATGAACAGAAACTCGCTGCATCCCCCCATTAACAGCCCTAAAGACAACCCCCCCTGCATTCTAAACCACCAGGCACAGGCCATAACCACGCCTATTTTTATGGCGCTGATGCCTATTAATCCGCCCACAATCCAGCCCAAAGAGTGCACAGGGGGCCATGCTTGGATTTCCAACCCCATCACAATGAAAAATAGAGCCAAAAATAGGGTCCGAAACGGATGCAATTCAATGCTGATTTGGTGGCGCCAATGGGTACTCGCCATGGCAATACCGGCGATAAAAGCCCCCAATTCGCTGGACAAATGAAACCATTCGGTTAAAAAGCTGAATCCCAACAAGGATAAAACAACAAATGTGGTGATGTATTCGCTGTATCGATACAGACCCAACGCTTTTTCCGTCACAGTCGTTAATAAAAAGCCCAAACCCACTGATAAGGCCAGTCCAAAAACCCCTTTACCCACGCCTGCCCAAGGATCGCTGTTTTCCACCGCAGACAACCCCATCATCATGAACAAACCAATGGCCACAATGTCTTGAAACAGCAAAATGGACAGCGCCGTACGGCCCGATTGGGTGGTCAGTTCGTATCGTTCAGACAGCAATTGCACCACCACGGCCGTAGACGAAAACGACAGGGCAATGGATAACACAAAAGCTGTTTGCCAGGGCATAAAAAACTGAGTAACGGCGAACAATAGGCTGCTGGTGGCCACCACTTGAACCAGACCAAATCCAAAAATGTACCGTTTCAGGGCGCGTATGCGATGAAAGGGAATCTCTAGGCCGACGGTAAACAAAAACAACAACAAGCCGACCTGGCCCAAAATGGATAAAAAAGCCGTTTTCTCAAAGAATCGGAAACCCAAGGGGCCTAAAACAATCCCTGAAAGCAGATACCCAATGGCAATGCTGATGCGTGTTTTTTTGCAAATCACAAAGGATCCCAAAACAGTGGCCAACAAGGCTAAAAACGTCAACAATTCCTGGGACATGGCGCAATGGGAAACTATTTTAATCCATTGTATATCAGATGGCTGTTTATAAAAAGGGATAAATCAGGTTTTATTGTCTATTTTTAAAGGGTATTTTTGATTTTCTTTTACTTTTTTTATCGTTTTTTTCGTAAATCAAATTGGTAGGCGATGACGGGATTGAACCATCGACCCTCTCGGTGTAAACGAGATGCTCTGCCGCTGAGCTAATCGCCCCTTGGTTTGAAATGTACCACAGGCCTATTTTTGGTGCAAGAGCCGCGTCAGCACGTAACCGCAACGCATTGTAAGCTTCAAAAATGCCATGAAAAGAGTTGCGCAATTGTTTGCGCAATTTTGGACAATCATGTAAAATATTTTAACCCTTTGTCAAATCTGGAAAAAATGCAGTATAAATGCAGTATCAGTAGAGTTTTAGCTATTTTGATCAGCTGTCTGTGCGTTGGGGTTATCTGTGGGGTTAATCAGTTCAATAACGGCACAAGTTCATGGGCATTTTTGTACCCCCCAGATTGCAAACAACCCCAAATTACGACCCTAATGGGAAAAAATAGTTGGGATGATTGGTATCGTTTTTTTAAAAAAAGAGTGAAAATCGGACATGATCATCAGGTTCAACTTTGGAAGGACGTGCAGAACATTCAACGGCCTATCCTGAAACAAATTGAATCATCTGTTGCGGGAAATAGCATGCTTCGTTTATTGCCACAGGTTACCATCGTACTTCTTGATCATATGAACAATATAATTCTCAACAATGAAGAAAAAACAACAATAAAAGAAAAGGAGGAGTATATTTTAAATACTATCTGGGATTTTTGGGTTTTTTCTCATATAGATGCTGAAGATAAAGACCTATGTGAAATTATGGTTAACATCTTAATAAAAGCTAAATTTTTCAAAAAAACAGACCTTAGATATTTAGGAAAAATAGGAAAAACTTTTACTATAAATCAGAGTATGAAATATATCGAAAAATGCGAAAATCTTCTTAAAAATAACGAAGAATATTTAAAAAATAAATACATGGACGATTTGGTCAAAAGAGCGGGATTAAATCCAGTAAATAATAACGCAAAGGTTTTGTTCGAAAAATTTCGCGATTTAATTTTATCTCAATATAGAGATAAAAGATATGCAGAAGAACGTATTTCCATTATTTTTCATATGTTTAAAACCATGAATGATGCGGTTGAAGCAGGTCAAGCAGAGAGAAATGGTGCAAAAAAGGCGCCAATAACAACAAAAGAAGAATGGATCTCCTCAAATAGAGCAGATAGCTCTGAGGAGTTCGATAATAACGAAACTTCTCTTGAAATAATAAGGGGTAGAAAGAGCAATATTGTTTTATACAATCAATTTTAATTTGTTAAATAAATGCCCAATAATGATGATGGATGTTCAGGGTCTTTGGGGGACGTAAGTAGACGCTCTATTCATTTGTGGGATTTTTCATCACCATAAGGGGTGTTGTGTCATACTTCTTGCCTGTTGTGTATACTGTATCGTTGGAATCGTTTCGATGTTATGACGTTAATCGCACCACCATAGACCGCCTGGTTTTATGGATCACGGGGCCCAATGGGGCAGGAAAAACATCGTGGTTAGAAGCCTTATCCTTGTTTAGTCCAGGAAAAGGGCTGCGTGGTGCCGCCTCTGTGGACCTGCAAAAACATGGTGCACAGACCCCTTGGCGGGTGATGTTGTCTGTGGATGGAAAAACAGGGCCTGTGTGCTTGGAAACCCACAGTTCTGATGGTGCGCGAAAAGTGTTGGTCAATGGGGTTGGGTTAAAAAACCAAATGGCCATGCGGCAATGGGTCAACATGATCTGGCCCATGGTGATATCAACCGATACCACCAGCCAACGTCGCGCCTATTTGAATCGGTTAACGTTTTCCCTTGATGTATCCTATGGGCCGTTGTGGTTGCGCTATGAAAAGGCATTGCGTCAGAGAAACATTTTGCTGCAACAAGGAGTCACAAACGCTATGTGGTACGAGGCCATAGAAGATATTTTATCTGAAACGGCCGCACTCTTGTTTCAAAAACGCACCACAGCCTTGGCACGCATTCACACAGCCGTTAAAGGGCATATTACGCCCTTTCCTCAGCCCCAATGTGGGATGCAAGGAGACGCAGAAGCCAGTCTGAGCAATGATCCATCTGGTTCCCATTATCGGCAGGTTTTGGGGCAAAACAGAGGCCAACATCGCCTGAAAAAAACCACATCGTTTGGCCTGCATAAAACGCGTTTTTTACTGACCCACCCCAATGGCCGCGAATGGGGGGTGTGCTCTATGGGAGAGCAAAAAGGGTTGCTGTTGTCTCTGGCTTTGGCCCTGTTTCGCCTTTGTCTAAATGATCAGCCGGACGTGGTGCACTTTTTGCTGTTGGACGAGGGCATGACTCATCTGGACGAGCATCGGGCCGCGTGGCTGTGGGATGAATTGCTGGTTTTGGCTGGCCGTGATGTAGGCTCTGGCCCAGGTGGGGCTAGCGGTATGGTGGTGGTGACGGGTACAGGGGGGGATGCTCCGGCGTGTGTTGCCCACTGGAAAACACCCCCGTCTTTTTAGGCGGTTCATTTTATTTTAAAACCAATACCTTATATTTTTATTTTAAGATTTCCGCTTGCTTGTTTTTCTTGTTTAAACGATCTGCATAATTATCTTTAAAATCTTCAACAATTACATTAGCTAGATCTTGCTCTCTTCTTCCTAACTTTTCCAGTTCTTTTACAAAACTTTGCACATCCTCATCTGTGTTTTCTTTAAGTTTACTGGTAATGAGTGTACCAAAAAACTCAGAGGTATCTTCTGTTGGCATTCCTGAAATATTGGAATCATTATCAAATTTGAAGTTAGCGTAATTTGCAAATCCACGTAAAATATAGGAGAAACGCTCCTCCACTTTTGCTTTTATGCCCCTGATTAGTGTCATAATGTCCTGTTCCAAGTTTCCTTTTTGCAATAAAAGATCAGCTTTTTTAGAAATCTGTTCGACTGACAACCTGTTGATATAGCTTTCAAAACTGCTAATGAAATTCTCTTCTTCTATGCGCTCCCATTTGTTGGGAACTAAGGCATGATTTTTATTAACCACTTTTTGCACATGAGAGATGATGTTTAGAGCCTGTTGTATTGTGTACTTTGGATCCTGTTGTATTGGGTACGGATCCGTCTGTGTTCCCGCCTCTTTCGTATTGCTCTCCACAGCGGATGGTGTGCTGACCACCATTCCGAACAGTATAAAGAGTGGGCATAACATTTTTGTTTTATTCATTTCGATCTCTGTTAAGTTTTAAAAGGTATTTGTTTTCACGCAACAAATACGGTTACACTTTAACATAAGCATTTTAATAAAGTACAATTTTTTGTCGAAAAATGGATTAAACGATTTAAAATCACCACATGTGCGGCAAAAACGGAAAACAAGATGATTGTTTATTGAGAATGTTTTTTGTGATTACTGATGACTTTGATCCACCAATAGGCCCGTTGCGCAGCCTCTATGTTGCCCAGAGACATGGTATGGGAAAATGTTTGACAAGCGCTGGTCAGGTTTTGTGCCTGGGGGTGGTGCCCGTGTTCGTGCCAATCCAAAAGAATTTCAAAAAGATCTGGAAAATCTGGAACAGGCCAATGTCCACCCAGTTGCAATATATGGGCTGCACGTGTTTCTGGATGTTTCAACAGGGTATAAGCCTGATTACAGCGAACAGAATGCTGAGCGGCCAGCTGTTTTGCCGTTTCAGAAATCCACTGGTCAGGATGAATCAGGGCTTGGGCCTCTTCGTAACGTTGATCCAGTGTGTTTAAACACACATCAAAAGCGGTTGGCAAACCGAATAATAAAAAGGCGTTAAGGGGGGCGTGTGTTGGCCCAGCAGATGCCGTGCTCTCGCAAGACAATGACTGGGGGTCGTGGGCGACATGTGCGGATGACAAGAGCAATTCAGATGCCAGTGGTTTGGGAGCAGAACACGATGATGGTTCCGATTCGGGGCGTTCAGACTGGGAAATATCAGACATGAAATGATGCCCCACAGCCACAAGCCCCTTTTTCCTGGGGATTTCTGAATACAAATCCACGACGCGTAGACGTTTCTTGAAAGTCCATTTCCGTGCCAATTAAAAACAGCAAGGCCTTGTTGTGCACATACAGAAAATACTGATCCGTAATGGCGATTTTTTCTTCTTCTGCATTGGGTTCGTCCACATATTCTAAAACATAGCTTAGACCAGAGCAACCCCTGGTGCGCAAGCGAATACGCACACCGTGTTCTGGCCGCAGCTGTAACAATCGCAGCAATTCTGATGATGCGTTGGGCGTTATGCGGATGGCGGTTGACATGATTGCTTGGCTTGATAATCGGCGATGGCAGAACGGATGGCATCCTCGGCTAACATGGAACAATGCATTTTTACAGGAGGTAAGGACAGTTGGGATGCAATATCCGTATTTTTAATGGTGCTGGCTTGGTCTAATGTACGTCCACGCAATAATTCTGTGGCCAATGATGCCGAAGCAATGGCGGAACCGCATCCAAATGTTTTGAATTTTGCGGCGGTAATGACACCCATTTGGTCGACCAAAATTTGCAATTTCATGACATCACCACAGGCGGGCGCCCCCACCATCGCTGTACCCACATTGGGGTCTTTTGCATCAAGAGTGCCAACGTTTCTGGGATTTTCAAAGTGATCAATGACGTCTTTTTTATAAGCCATGATGAATATTAGTGCTGAGAACATATACGCCATCGTACCACTATTTTTTCAAAGGAGAAAACCTTTTCTTGAATTCTTAAAAAAGGAAGTATGTTTTTCAAGATGGAGGTGATTTTGTTGCGTATGCTGTGTCAATTGTCGTATTCTGAAAAGAGATACTTTTTTAAAAGGACATACAATGACTAATAGTGTGTGTAGCCACGAAAAGCATGATCATTTTTTATCTGATTTTTGTTTAGAGCTGGCCAAAACCAGTCCGGACGAGGCGGTTCAAATGATTGGAATTTTCAAAGATGGAACCCTGACGTGCCAAGATCACCATTCTTGGGTGGCGGGCTTGAAGGAAACCTTTGGATTGGCTGGATTAAAAGAGGGTGTGGCTGTATTGGTTTCGCGCAATATTATTGCGGTGTCTGTTGGATCGCCAAAAACACGAACAGAGTGGCAAGAATTGGGTGCAAAATTATTGCAACATGTTCCAGCCGATCGCGTGGGCGCCTTGATGGTGGATGCTTTGAATCAAGAAAGCATGCTCAGTGTGGCCTATGGCTGTGAAATGGGATCTTGGAGATTTAACCGTTATCGAACAAAGGCGCGACCTGCCCAGGCTCGCTGTGCAAAAGCCTATGTTGTTCATCCTGCAGCCGAAGATGCAGAGGTCAAAGCACAGCGCATGATGGACCACCACTTGGTGCAATCGGTGCATTGGGCACGGGATATCGCCAATCAGCCAGGCAATATTATTTATCCCGAAACTTTTGCACAGCAGGTTAAAGAATTTGAGAAATTGGGGGTCAAAGTCGAGGTGATAGAGGAAGAGCGGTTAACAGGATGGGGGGCTCTGTTGGGCGTATCTCAGGGCAGTGTGCAATCGGCACGCGTGGTGGTGGCGTCTTGGTATGGCGCAGGAGAAAATGAGCCTGTTGTGGCATTGGTGGGCAAGGGGGTAACCTTTGACAGCGGTGGATTGTCGTTGAAACCATCCAATAATATGGGTGAAATGAAATACGATAAAACGGGTGCTGTGGTTTCAGCAGGCGTTGTGCGGGCCTTGGCTTTGCAAAAAGCACCGGTCAATGTGGTGGCCGTATTGGCGTTGGCGGAAAATATGCCATCGGGTGCGGCCCAGCGGCCTGGCGATATTGTGACGTCCCTGTCAGGTCAAACCATAGAAGTATTGGATACGGATGCCGAAGGTCGATTGATTTTGGCGGATGCATTAACGTATGCTCAGCGCACCTTTAATCCGGCCATTGTTGTGGATATCGCCACCTTAACGGGTGCGGTGATTGTGGCCTTGGGTTCGGCTTATGGGGGGGTATTTACCCACGATGATGCATTGGCGCAGCAATTGGTTGAGGCGGGTGAAAAAACAGGAGAGGCCTTGTGGCGATTGCCCATGCATAAAAAATATGACGAGGCCATGAATAGCGATTGTGCAGATATAAAAAATATTTCAGGCCCTGGTGTGGGGGCAGGCTCTGCAACAGCGGCGGCTTTTTTGGGCCGTTTTGTGGATCAAAATCAAGTCTGGGCACACTTGGACATTGCTGGCGTGGATATGACCAAAACATCAACCCCTTTGGCCCAAAAAGGTGGGGTCGCTTTTGGTGTGCAGCTGTTGCGTGAATTTATCCATCAGGCTTTTCAGAGTCAATTTGTACACACCGCGTTGCGTCAAAAAGACGAGAAAAATCAGGGAAAATGGCAAAGGAAATCTGAAAATCCCCTTGCATAAATGAGGGCAATGTGTTAAAAATAAGAAATTAGCAATCGACCCTGCGGTCTGCTAATTCATCATCTTACTGAAAAGGAGACTCAATAAATGTCCAATCTTTCTCTCTCGTTGCGCCCGTTGCACGATCGTGTTGTCATTCAAAGATTAGAGAGCGATGAAGTGACGGCAGGCGGATTGATCATTCCTGATACGGCCAAGGAAAAGCCCATCAAGGGAAAAGTTCTTGCCATCGGACCAGGTTCCCGTAATGATGCTGGTCAATTCATGCCAATGGATATCAAGGTCGGCGATTGCGTTTTATTTGGAAAGTGGTCGGGAACGGAAAGTAAAGTTGATGGTGTGGATATCGTCATCATGAAAGAATCTGATATTTTAGCTGTTTTAGTGCCAGCCGCATCATAAACAGGATATTGTTTTCCAAATGAATTGAATCAATTGTTTTAATTAGGAGAAATAATCATGGCAGCAAAAGACATTCGTTTTAAAGATTCTGAAGGCAGCTTTTTGCGCGGCATTAATATTATCGCTAATGCCGTTAGATCCACATTGGGTCCACGCGGACGAAATGTGATTTTTGAGAGAGCCTATGGTGCGCCACGGGTGACCAAGGATGGCGTTACAGTGGCGAAGGAAATAGAGTTGTCGGATCGTTTTGAGAATATGGGGGCTCAGATGGTGCGTGAAGTGGCATCCAAGACCGCTGATTCGGCCGGAGACGGTACGACCACAGCCACGGTTTTAGCCCAAGCTTTGATCCTGGAAGGTGTAAAAGGCATTGGCGCAGGCATGAATCGCATCGAAATCAAGCGCGGTATGGACAAGGCCGTGGAATTATTGATTGAACAGTTGCACAAAAACAGTGTCACCATCAAAGGGGATGCCCAAAAGATTTCCCAAGTGGCCACCATTTCTGCCAACAGTGATCCTGATATCGGGTCAATCGTGGCCGAAGCCATGCAACGTGTGGGTGACGAAGGGGTGATTACCGTAGAAGAAGCCAAGTCTTTGTCCACCGAGCTGGATGTGGTGGAGGGTATGCAGTTTGATCGTGGATACATTTCTTCTTATTTCTGCACCAATTCTGAAAAAATGATTTGCGAGTTGGAAAATCCATACATTTTGTTGTGCGATAAAAAAATCAGCTCTTTACAAACCATTACGTCTATTTTGGAAGAATTGGTACGCAAGGGTGCATCGTGTTTGATTATTGCCGAAGACGTGGAGGGCGAAGCGCTGGCCACATTAATCATCAATAAAATTCGCATTGGATTGAAAGTTGTGGCGGTGAAGGCCCCTGGGTTTGGTGATCGTCGCAAAGCGATTTTGGAAGATATTGCGGTATTAACTGGTGGTCGCGTCATTTCCGAAGAAGTGGGTATGACGTTGGACAAAGTGAGCCTTACCGATTTGGGTAGAGCAAAACGCATTGTCATTGATCGTGACAGCACCACCATTGTCGAAGGTGGATTGGGCAGCACCAAAGAAGCCATCGCAGGACGTTGCGGCATGATTCGTCGTCAAATCGAGGATACAACCTCTGATTATGATCGTGAAAAATTGCAAGAACGTTTGGCCAAATTGGTCGGTGGTGTGGCCGTTATTCGTGTGGGTGGCGCCACAGAGGCCGAAGTCAAAGAGAAAAAAGATCGCGTGGATGATGCGGCTCATGCCACCCGCGCAGCGGTTGAAGAAGGCATTGTGGCGGGTGGTGGTGTGGCATTGTTGTATGCTGGAAAAGCATTAAGTGCCTATATCACCGATGTGACAAAGCCAGGCAACCCTCAAGAGCATGCAGACTTTTCCAATGATTATATTTTTGGGATGCGTTGCGTGTTAAAGGCCCTGCAGGCACCGGCTTGTCAAATTGCTGAAAATGCAGGAAAAGAAGGCGCCGTCATTGTCCAAAAATTGCTGGAACAAAACAGTAAGAATTATGGATATAATGCCCACAAAGATGTGTATGGCGATATGGTGGAAATGGGTGTGATTGATCCGAAAAAAGTGGTGCGTTTGGCATTACAAAATGCAGGATCCATTGCTGGCTTATTCATCACCACAGAGGTCATGATCAGCGAAAAACCATCCAAAGAAGCTGCAGCACCGCATGCCGGTATGGGTGGTATGGGTGGTATGGGTGGTATGGATTTTTAAATCCTCTGACCCAAGGCCCTTTGATGGGGTCTGGTGGAATGCGGGGGGCTAGGTTCTAGTCCCTCTGATGTCGTATTGGTTCTGGGGGTGTCGCTGTTTAATCAACCCTCTGGATCCCTTTTTTTCTCTGATCCCTTCATGACAATGCCCATTGATGGTGATGAATGAGGGTAAAATGTCAGACAAGATGCCCCCCCTATTGGGAAAAATCATGAAAAAGTGTACACTGTTTTTTAATACGTTGCATTGCCCAACCCTAAAACAAGGCTGTTCATGATATTACATCACTTTTTTTCCAAATTTTTTTCTTTGCTTTTACGCGGTTTCAATCCTTTTTATAAGGCAATGACACCGATGGTTGGGGGTGTTGCTGTGTTTCTTTGGGGGCATCTTTCTGTTTACATTGAGGGCACGGAAAGAAAAGCTGGGGCCAATGAATCGGTGGCCGATCATTTGGCAAACCAACCGCTGGATATGCGCGGTCAGAGTATAGAAAAAGGAGACATTGGAACACTTTTTATCAGTGGAAAAGATGTTGATTTGGTTATAGAAGGGCAAAAATCCAATGAAAACAAAATCAATCTGAACACCAATGCCACCACCCAACTGGGGAAAAAGAAAGCCAGTTTAAAACTGTTGGGGCCAAATCACCAAAAATTGCAAGGTAAAATACTGGTGCCCTCTGGAATGCGCGTGGTCATAGAAGGTGGATCCGTGCACGTCACCATTCAGGGGTTTGGGGGCGAATTATCGGTTGCGGCTGGGACCGTTCGGATTTCCGGACAAGGAAAATTCTCACGATTTACTTTGGTTGCGGGGGATTCGTCTGTGAAATTGCACGGGTTGATGGGGCAAACACAGGTGCACTGTGGCAAAGGAGATATTCAGATTGGATTTATTCGTGAATCTTATGAAAACATCAACGATCTGGTCATACCCACAGAACATAACGAATCAGGGGAAAACAAATACATATCATCGGGATTACGTCTGCATTATCCGGCTGTAAAAATCAATATTAATCTGGCCAGCGGTCAAGCCACCGTATTTTTTCCAAAGGATTTAGGGGTGTATTATCCAAAAGAATGTCAAAATTTGAAATCATTCTTCGTGCCCCATCAATCCAAGCGCGCGCCGTATCGTGTTTTTCCTTATATTTCTGCTGCGGCATCATTGACGTTGCGAAATGATGCTAATGGATCTGCTGATGGGGCTGTTGATAATGATTTGGGCCGATAAAGGCGAATAGGTTGCTGGATTAACGGGCCATTAAATCAATCATTTTCACAGAAATTTTTAAAAATGTTGGGATTCAAGTAAAAAGTATCAAAAAGGTATGGTCAGATCAGGTTCCTGTGGGTAAAATAAGATATGTTTGGTTCAATACATTAGGGTTAGATCATGATTGACGGGCGCATTTCTGCACCTATTGAGCCAGCAGGCGTTTCAGAAACCTTGACAACCGAGCGCATCATGCGTCTTTTGCCCCATCGTTATCCTATGTTGCTATTGGATCGCTTGGAAAAAATCGTTGCCAATGAATCGGCCGTTGGCATTAAAAGTGTGACCATTAACGAGCCCTTTTTTAATGGACATTTTCCAGGTCATCCCGTTATGCCTGGTGTGTTAATCGTAGAAGCCATGGCTCAGACGGCTGCGGCACTGGTGATGCACTCTTTGGGCATTGAGCATCACGAAATGCTGGTCTATTTTATGTCTATTTCCGAAGCACGATTTCGCATCCCTGTGGTGCCTGGTGATACGTTGCATCTGCACGTAGAAAAACGTCAGAAAAGAGGGATGGTGTGGCGTTTTTATGGTCAAGCCATTGTGTCTGGAAAAATTATGGCCGAAGCCACGTATACGGCGCAGATTTCTAGTAAAAATCCCGTTTCTGGGCCTAACTGATTGCAGCACCGGCCCCCACATGTCAGATGGCCTCTGGGGGGGTCTTTTTGTGAGGGGCGCAAAGCCCCTTCACGGGCGCACGTGCCAGAACGATTCTTGTATTGTGTATATGTTGCAAAAATTGTTTCTGACCTAAAATGCTTTTTTAGCCATAAATATAAGGTGTGACATCAAACAAATTGTCAAGTATAATAAGGTACTTTTTAATGATTTTTTTACAACTCTGAATTATTTGTGATAAAGTTTTTGATTTCTATTGTATTGGTGCTCAGCCCTAATGCTGTGTTTTGTAACCCTAAAATCGTTTCAATGGATACCTCTTTATCTGAATATCCATCATGTTCTAATCGTTTTTTTGTTGATGGTGCGTGGGAATACACCCTTCCAGATTTACATGGAAATGCGCTGAAACTTTTGAACGCATTAATAAAAGCTGGCGTTGTTAAGATGCCAAAATATCGATACAAGCAATTTTTAGATTGTTACTTTAAAGACCCTTTGCACGTTAAAAAGAAAACGTTATCCATTTTAAAAAACGCTATTTCAAGCATAAAAGTTGCTAAAAAAGTAGGAAAAATCCGTTTTATCGGAGATGAGCTATGTGATCGTGGCAGTAATGATTACTATACTTTACTTGTTATTAAAAAATTGTCACAAATTGGTGTGAATTGCGAGTTTGTGATATCTAATCATGGTTTTGAATTTATTCAAGGGTACGAGAATGGTACATATACGCCTATCAAGCTTTCAACACGTTATGCAAATTCTGTTGCTTCTTTATCACATTTGTTTTCTAAAAAACTTATTTCGCCAGGGCAAATAAACTCAATTGTGAATAAATGCTATAAGCCAAAATTGAAAGTTTTATCTTATACCCCTTCAAAAGATCAAATAACCATATATACCCATGCACCGGCGGGTTTACAACAAATCAAAGATTTATGCGTGGATTTTAATGTTCAGTATAAAGACGACACTGTAAAAGATTTGTCAAAAACAATAGATAAAATCAACAATGTATTTCGTGAAAATTATATAAAAAATAATTTGGTTCACACCATCCAAAAAAAATTGAATGCTATAACGTGGAATAGACAATATGAAGGGCTGGAACGT
This sequence comes from Candidatus Finniella inopinata, assembly GCA_945888455.1. GTDB lineage: Bacteria > Pseudomonadota > Alphaproteobacteria > Holosporales > Holosporaceae. The sequence goes on from CAMCZV010000001.1 coordinate 219,704, forward strand.
CCTGAAAACCACAAGGATTATAAAATAAATTTTGTACATGGACATGATTCTGGCGAACAATCATCTAGAAATATTTACAATCTAGAATTTGATAATCGTTTGGGAAAAAGTATAGAACATGGATCTGGAAAAATCAGATTTTTACGCGCAAGGCCTAACTGATTACAGCACCGGCCCCCACATGGCGGATGGCCTCTGGGGGTCTTTTTGTGAGGGGCGCAAAGCCCCTTCACGGGCGCACGTTACCACCCCCTGCCTCTTAGTCAGAATAGGCGGCGTCTTCGTCGTCACGCTCTTCGTCATCATCATCATCGTCATCGTCATCGT
>CAMCZV010000002.1 GCA_945888455.1 Candidatus Finniella inopinata
GTCCTGTTATATATTTTTTGACGGGATAAACTTATTGATCGTTTATCTCTCTTTTTTCAAACTTTTTCAAAGATCACTCCATCAATCTACACCAACCCCCACAGCCCCGTCAACACCCTTTTGCCAAAAAATACAAAAAAAATACTAAAACCCTTAAAACAGGGCTTTGCGCCCCATCGCTTGAACCACCATCAAAGAGGGTGTAGCATAAAAATGCTACTAAATCCTGGCCATTATGACCTTTAAAACCCCTTGTAAGCCTGTTGTTTTAACAGGAGACCGCCCCACAGGACCATTGCACCTTGGTCACTATGTTGGATCATTAAAAAATCGCTTGAATCTGCAAAACAGCACCCAACCCCATGACATATATATCATGGTGGCGGACACCCAGGCGCTGACCGATCATTTTGAACACCCAAACCTGGTGCGGCAATGCACATTGGAATTGGTCAAAGATTATCTGGCCATCGGCATTGATCCGGAAAAAACCACATTGTTTATCCAATCCCAAATTCCAGAATTGTGCGAATTAACCACTTATTTTATGAATTTGGTGACGGTCAGTCGTCTGGAACGCAACCCCACTGTTAAGTCTGAAATTCAGCAAAAAGGGATGCAAGAAAGCTTGCCCGCAGGATTTTTGTGTTACCCTGTCAGTCAAGCGGCCGATATTACCGCCTTTGGTCTGCCAGAATCTGGAAATATTCTGGTTCCAGTGGGCCAAGATCAAATGCCCATGATTGAAATCACCAATGAAATTGTGCGCCGATTTAATCGACTGTATGGCCCCTGTTTGCAAGAAGCCAACGGTATGCTCAGCCCAACGGCACGATTAATGGGCATTGATGGGCAAAACAAGGCCAGCAAATCATTAAATAATGCGATTTATTTGAAAGACAGCAAAGACGTTTTGCGGGAAAAAGTATTCCAAATGTATACAGACCCTGGACATATTCACGTTCAAGACCCTGGAAAAGTAGAAGGCAACATGATTTTTCACTATTTGGATGCCTTTGCACCCGATCAGGAGCAAGTCAGTGCCTTTAAAACCCATTATGAAAAAGGTGGCCTGGGCGATGTGGTGTTAAAAAAATATCTATTTTCTGTTTTGCAAGATTTACTGGCCCCTATTGTCGAAAAACGCCACACGGTGCGTGACCAAGATGCCATGGACATCCTGATGGAGGGGTCCAAACAGGCGCGCAAAAGGGTGCAAGAAAAAATGAACCATGTTCGCACAGCCATGCAATTGGATTATTCGAAACCCATGGCCCCTCTGGTTTACTCCTCCGGGCGCCTTTGTGACAACGCATGAACGATGGCGTCTAGAACATGACGATGGCGATGAAGCATATCCGTACTGGCTTTTGCAATGTGTTTTAAATGGTTATCCGAAACATTGTCTAGTTGTGACATATTGGACCTGAAGTGGGGCTCTATTCGCCAATAGGCCCCAGGATTTTGATCTTTTTTTCGTAAATTTTTCAACAGTTTTTCATAAACCGATAATTGGGGGTCGCTGATCAAAACCCCTATTTTATTTAACCAAGCCAAAGTCCCTGGGCATTTATCCCGCTTAATATCCGCGTAAGCATCCCATTGTCGACCTGATCCCAAAGAGAGAATATGAATGGGGGATCTGGGGTAACGCGAGCGCAATTTTTCATAAGCCAATACCGTTGGATTGTTGATGGCAACCCCACCATCGATAAAACAATCATCAGACAGAACAGCTTTTCCATTGGTGATGGTGTGCATGGGATGAGGAGGAAAATAGGTGGGAATGGCCGATGTGGCCAATGCAATGTCGTGCATAAAATAATCGTGGGTTTTTTTATGTTGAATAGCAAAAGAATCAAAAATCTTGATGCGCGGATTTTTTACCTCCGTCCCATGGATATTATACGCCGGTATAATGGTTTGGGTCAGGCTTTGCGAGAATGTGTGCTGGCCCACCAACTGGGTGTATATTTTTTTTGCCGTCAGTGCACAATATTTTGCTGAAATTAAAAGGTCGAGGGTGCTGAGTATGGGGATTTTTTGATTAATCTTTTTATGAAAAATCTGCTGGGCCCCTGTTTGAAATAAATCAAACAATTGTTCTGCGCCATGGGCTGGTCCAGATTGGTTGGCATTGGGTACCACCAGACCCAGGGCAATTAATCCGCCGGCCGAAACACCAGAAATACAGTGGAAAAGAGAACTGATGGGGCGTGTCATTCTTTGCTCTAAATGTTTTAGTACCGATAATGCGAATAAACCTAAAATACCACCACCATCGATACTGAGTAAAAAAACGGGGTGATTGTCAGAGCGAATCATAGCAAAAGTCCTGGAAAAAAGAGAACGGGGCATGATAATCTGGGTGAAGGGTTCCTGAAGTCTGAATGCCTCTGGCGTTTACCCCTGCAGTATCCCTGCGGAATGCATTCCCCTACTTATTATTCTACAGAATCCCATGACCAAAAATCTATTTTTGCCGGAATGCCTGGTCAGAGTCCCAATTATGCCGTGATAGGAGGGGCTTTTGACGGATGGGTTTCTTTTGAAAAAAAACTGACAATGGATGCCAGTAAAAAACATACCGTTAGGCTGCTGAATGCCAATCGATAATCCATGAGCTCTGGTTCGCCGCCCAATCCAGATCGAAGGGTCAAAAGATCCCCCACCAGAGGGTTATGAATGGCACCGCCCAACATCAGTAATGCGTTTGTAATGCCAATGGAAATGCCAGTTAAACGGGATGGAAAGCTCTCGGCCACAATGGCAAAAATTAAAATTTGACCACTGGAAACGACCCCCAGTATAAAAAACAAAACGCCGACGATGGATGGCGGCAGGGCAGGGCCATAAAAAATCCAACTGCTGATGAACAACGTCATGCAGGAACAGAGGCGTAAAAACAATTTGCGTTGTTTAAAATGATCCGATAAAAAGGAAATCAGAGACGCACCAATGGCCGAACCAATGGGGGCCCAGGAGGCCAAACTGCCTGCATGTTCTTTGGATATATTTAAACTGGATGATAAAAAGCCAATAGAATAGGTGTCAGACAAAACGGATAAAACCAAATACATGGAATATCCGTAAATGCCCATAGTCCATACGATGGGTTTCTTTAATACGCTCCAGCTCTCTTGACGAATAATGGCCCAAGAAGGCGTGTGCGATACCCCATGAAAAGCATCCTGGGGACCGTTTTTTAAAAACATCCACACAAAAATGGTCAACAATGTGCCCACGATGCACAACAAGCCAATGACCCATTGCCAACTGTATCCATATTCTAAAAGAGAGGGTAAAATATTGATGGCCAACGCACTGCCCAATTTCCCCATGGCGGACAACAGTCCTATGGAAAAAGCCAAGTATTGGGGGGAAAACCACAGGGTGCTCATGCGAATGCTGCCGATAAAGGATGCCGCTGCCCCCATTCCAATCAACATACGCGCCAACAAGGCAAAACCAAAGGTGGGGGACAATACAAACAGTATGGCGCCTCCTACACAAATCAGTGCTCCAATGCGTAAAATACGTTTTGGCCCCCACACATCCAACGCCACGCCCAAAGGAACCTGGAGCAACGAATACGACACAAAATACATGGCGGAAAACCAGCTGATTTCCTCTATGCCAATATGAAAGTGCGCCATCAATGAAGGACTCATGGCATTGGGTGAACTGCGTAAAAAAAACTGAAAACTGTAAAACAAGCTACTGATCAGCCACGTAAAACACGCACCAAACAAATGGGATTTTAATACGGGTTTAGAGTGATTCAGTGCCATAGCAGTTTTGTTAAAGGGACTCTGGATTATACCTTGGACCCACAAAAAAAGCAATTAAATCAGGATTCTGGGGCGTAAAACCCAAAAAGTCCCCTGGTTTGTTATCCACGCGGTCAGGTTTAACGCTATGGGTTTCCAGGGGAAAATGGGGATGCGGATGCACAAGCATCGTGTGCTCCAAAAAATCTTGCCTTGAAAACAAAAGCCCCACAGAGAGGCCAACCCCCCATAGAACAAGCAGACTACTCTAAGAGTAGCCTGCTCCAGGATACGCAGCCTGCTGGGCTTTTTTTATTCTGGGTCTGTATCCTCTTCATTGATATCTGTTTCTGTTTCTGAATCACCATCGCACCCAACGGAATGGCGGTCGTGATCTGTTTTACAGGTTTTATCCCCAGATTTTTTTGGATTACGGTCCAGATATGCTTTTTTCTCCTCTGATTCTTTACCCGCAGAGCTGAATTGATTGGTGTAACCAACCAAGGCATGCTTCAGGGCATCATCCAAGTGTGATATGTATACAATGTTCAGCTCATCCAGAACATTTTGAGGAATATCAATGACATTGCCCCGATTGGATTCTGGAATGAGAACGGTTTTAATCCCAGATCGATGGGCCGCCAACAGCTTTTCTTTTAACCCCCCGATGGGCCAACTTTCGCCGTTTAAACTGATTTCTCCTGTAATGGCAATATCTCTGGAAATCGGCATGTTCAGCAATACCGAAAGAATGGACAGCGCAATGCCACAGCCTGCCGATGGACCATCTTTTGGCGTGGCACCGGCTGGGAAATGAACGTGAATATCCTTGTCTTTCAGGATATCCAAATGAAAACCCCGCTCTTTGGCCATGGATTTGATGGAGGTAAAGGCCACTTTGGTCGATTCCTCCATCACATTGCCTAGGCTGCCCGTACTCATAATTTTTCCTCGGCCTGCAACCAGAGAGGTTTGAATCGTTAAAACAGATCCACCCACAGAACTCCAAGCCAAACCGTTAATCACCCCAATTTGATTGGATCGTTTTTTATTGCGTTCAGCATAAGGGGCAGGGCCAAGATGTTTTGCCAAGTTGCTGGCCGTAATAGAAAGTTTTGTTTTTTTTGCTGTTTTCTTGGTTTGTTTTTTATTCTGAACATCGGCTCCTGTTTCAGGTTTGCCGTCTGGAGATGGGCCAGATGCATCATCCATAGATGGGGATTCAGGCAAAACATTCTGCTCGCTTGCGTGGTTATGCTCCCCCCCATTGGTATCCGTTTCACTTTGCCCAGTCTCGTTCGCCGGTTCAATGGGCATATTCCCCTTTATGTTCTGCACAATGGCTTTTCCAATTAAATACTTAATTTTTCTGCTTAAATCGCGCACGCCAGACTCTCTGGTGTACTGATCGATCAACAGTCCCAGGGCCTTATCGTTGATGGAAAACTCTGAATCCAGAGCCCCACTTTTGGTCATTTGTTTTTTGATCAGATGTTTCTTGGCAATTTCTAATTTTTCATCATGGGTATAACTGGACAATTCGATGATTTCCATACGATCGTACAAAGCAGCCGGAATTTTATTGGCATCATTGGCTGTACAAATGAAAAAACAGTCACTCAGCGAAAAGGGGACCTCTGCATAATGATCTGTAAATTCATGGTTTTGCTCTGGATCCAGCACCTCCAGCAATGCGTCCGACACATCTCCTCGAAAATCTCGGCCTGTTTTATCAATTTCATCCAATAAAAATACGGGATTCATGGCACCACAATTTTTAATGGAATTCAATATTTTTCCAGCCATTGACCCCAAATAAGTTCGGCGATGTCCTCTGATTTCGGCCTCGTCCTTGACCCCACCCAGCGCAAAGCGTATAAACTTTCGACCCAACGCCGTTGCCACAATGGACGCCAGTGATGTTTTACCCACCCCAGGAGGTCCAACAAAACAGAGAATGTTCCCCATAGGCCCTTTTGAACGCATGCTGACGGCGATATGCATCACGATGGCTTCTTTGATTTTTTTCAATCCATAATGACTGTCGTCTAATGTTTTTTCTGCCTTATTTAAGTTCGTTTCCAGTTCAGAACGTATTCCCCATGGCAAATCACATAAAAAATCAATATATGTCCGTATGATGGTGGCTTCTTGATGGGAACTTCTTCGTAATTTTTCAAATTCGGACTGTGCTTTTTCCCGGGCTTCTGGGGGCATTTTAGAATTTTTAATTTTTTGAGATAACGCCATCAGGCTGGGATCCCCACCAAACTCTTCTTCTATGGTTTGTCTGTATATGGATTCCAAATATTTTTTCTGATTATCGTTGTGCTTTTGCTGCATTGTTATTTTCAGTTTTTTCTGTATCGCAATGCGCTCTATTTTATTGATCAAATTTTCCAGCACCAGATCATATCGTTTTTCCAGACAAGCCGTTTCTAGTACCTGTTGTTTTGTGGATAACTCCAGAATATCCATATCCAAAACATGAACCAACAGGTCCAGCATTTCTTCGTGATCAGCCGTGCCTAAAATCAATAAGATTTTGTCAGAATCTTTTGATCTTATAATGCCATCGTCACACATTTTACGTATATGGTGCTCCACCAAAGGGCGTCGGGCCTCTATGCCTATGGGCGACTTGATTTCTGTTTCCATGATTTCGCCATAGACAATCGATATGGGATCGTCCACCGTAATGCTGGTGACGGCAAAACGTTTTATTCCGGTAAATATGACTTTTCGACCATAGGCATAGTTTTGATCAGAACTGATTTTGTCAGAAGCAATTTTGACCAAAATACCCACAGAGTACACCTTATCTAGGGTTAAGGCCTTGTCATCTTTTAACCTTCTGTGGTTTCCCCTGCTGGAATCATCAGATAAAACAGGCCTTCTTCTTAATAGAACCAGCTCTTCGCCCTCTTTAAAGTTTTTTAAATTCTTCAAATTTTTTATGGCGTGGGATAAATCAGAAACATTCAACTGACCTTTTGGCATGGCAATGCCTTCTTCCAGCAAAAGCATATTGTATGTTCGGGGTGATGATATTCGGGATGACATAAAGACATACTCCTAGGATAAGAACTATTTTATGTAAAATTGCAAATTTTTTTTGAAAAAGGCATTGACTAATATAAAAATGTACAATAAATGCAACCTTCTCTTTTTCAGAGTATCCTTTTCAGTATCAAAAATGCAAATATTACAATTAATCCACAGAGTCTTTGTTGTTCATAGATACCAAATGGCGTGTTTGCCCTGGAATGGTGACCACCAACCCGTCTAACTCAAGGGATAAAACAATTTGGCATCCCAAACGAGATGTGTTGGTTAAACCAAAGGCCAAATCGAGCATATCTTCTTCATCCACAGAGGTTTCAGATAATTTTGGATACCACTTTGGGTCCACAATGACATGACAGGTCGAACACGCCAATGAACCTTCACAGGCCCCTTCCAGAGAAATGTGGTGATTGCGGGCTGTTTCCAAAAGGGTCATTCCAACACAGGATTGTACGGTAATGGGTGTGCCATCTTGAACAAACGTGACAGAAATGGTGGGGATAGACATGATCAAACGCTCTCTATTGGCTAAGATTCTTCGTTCTCATTACACTCAAAAATGGTGACATTGTCAAAGATGATTTCACTTGTGGCTTTTTCCCATACCTAGACCGCCGTTTTCCCAGAATTTTTCACTTTTTGTGCGGCTTTTAAACGTTGAAAATGATCGCCCGCATGGTACGATGATCGCGTCAGTGGCGATGCCGATACATGTAAAAACCCTTTTCGAATCGCTGCACGTTCGATTAATGTATAGGCCTTGGGCGGCAAATAGGACATCACAGGATAATGTTTTGGCGTAGGCTGTAAATATTGTCCAACGGTTAAAAAATCCACATCAGCAGAGCGCAAATCATTCATCAGTTGTCGAATTTCCATGGCATCCTCGCCCAATCCCACCATAAATCCCGATTTGGTAAACACAGATGGATCCAACATTTTTGCCCGTTTTAATTGATACAGCGAATGAAAATACCGCGCCTTTGGGCGAACATGGGGGTATAAACGTGCCACCGTTTCCACATTATGATTGTACACATCGGGCCGCGCCGCCATGACCGTTTCCAGCGCCCCATTTTTATTCAAAAAGTCAGGGGTCAATACTTCGATGGTGGTTTCTGGCATCACCGCGCGAATGGCCAGAATGGTTTGGGCAAAATGCTCCGCCCCGCCATCAGGCAAATCATCGCGATCCACCGATGTAACCACCACATGAGCCAGCCCTAAGGATTTCACCAAAAGGGCGGTGTTTTCTGGCTCCATGGGATCCACTGGGGTTGGCTTTCCCGTTGCCACATTGCAAAATCGACAGGCTCGGGTACAAATGCGTCCTAAAATCATGACGGTGGCGTGTTTTTTACTCCAACATTCCCCGATATTGGGGCAAGCGGCTTCTTGGCACACCGTATGCAGATTCAACTTTTGAACCGTATCGGCCGTTTCATAATAGGTCTGCGTTAACGCTGCTCTGGCTTTGATCCACTGGGGCTTGACTAGCGTTTCAGACGGTAAATGAGCAGTCATTGGGCATCACACTAAGATCTTTTTTATAGCTTAGAGAACAGAGCCTCTAGACTCAAGGGGGAGGGCGGCGTTCTGCAACAAAGGGGCCAGGTATTGCCCCGTATAGCTTCCAGCCGTTTGAGCCACATGTTCAGGTGCGCCCTCTGACACCACCATGCCCCCACCATTTCCACCCTCTGGCCCAATATCAATGACCCAGTCGGCTGTTTTAACCACTTCTAGGTTATGCTCAATCACAATCACTGTATTGCCCTGACTGACCAGACGATGCAATACGCCCAACAATACTTTTACATCGTTAAAATGCAAACCCGTGGTGGGTTCATCCAAAATATACACCGTTTTTCCCGTAGAACGCCGACTGAGCTCCTTGGCCAATTTTACCCTCTGGGCTTCGCCGCCCGATAACGTTGGGGCCGATTGTCCAATTTGAACGTATCCCAACCCCACATCCACCAGTGTTTTCAGACGTTGGGCAATGCTGGGGATGGCATTAAAAAATATGGCCGCTTCTTCGCATGACATGGCCAAAACATCGGCGATGGATTTCCCTTTGTACGTAATGCCCAAGGTGTCGTATCCGTAACGTTTACCTTTGCACGCCTCGCAGGGGACCTGAATATCGGGTAAAAAATGCATGGCAATGGTTAAAACACCGTCGCCCTCGCATGCCTCGCATCGGCCACCCTTGACGTTAAAGGAAAACCGACCTGGACCATACCCCAATGCCTTGGATTCGGGTAAAAAAGCAAACCATTCGCGAATAGGGGTAAACACACCCGTATAAGTGGCAGGATTGGATCGAGGGGTGCGCCCAATGGGCGACTGATCAATGGAAACCAACTTGTCGATGTGTTCTGTGCCCTCTATGGCATCGCACGCCACGGAAAAGGATGCCTTGTTGCAGTGATCGGCCAAGCCTTCTCGTAACGTGTCCATAATCAGAGAGGATTTACCGCTGCCAGAAACCCCCGTAACGGCAATCAGTGTTCCAAGGGGGAAATCCACGCTGATGTGTTTTAAATTGTTGGCCCAGGCATTTACAATGCGCAACTTTTTATCACTGGTCCGGCGTTTTTCGGGCACATCAATGCGTTTTCGACCGCTTAAAAAATCACCTGTCAGACTGTTGGGGGCTGCCAAAATGGCCTGCAGGGGGCCTTGGGCACAAATTTCTCCACCGTAACGTCCAGCGCCTGGTCCAAAATCCACCACGTAATCGGCCAATCGAATGGCATCCTCGTCATGTTCCACCACAATAACGGTATTGCCCAGAGCCTTTAATTTCGTCAATGTTTTTAACAGCTGAGCATTATCGCGTTGATGCAACCCAATGGATGGCTCATCCAATACATACAATACACCGGTTAAACCCGATCCAACTTGGGATGCCAAACGAATGCGTTGGCTTTCTCCGCCTGACAAGGTTCCCGAACCCCGAGACAGAGATAAGTAACCCAATCCGACCTCTAGTAAAAAGCATAACCGACTGTTGATTTCCCGCAAAATACGATCAGCGATGGCCAAATGTTGGGTATTTAAATCCACACGTACATTCTGACACCATTGGAAAATCTCATCGATGGGGCGTTGGCAGACTTGACCGATATGATCACCAGAAATTTTGATGCATAATGCTTGGGGTTTTAAACGATACCCTTGGCAGGCATCACAGATGGGTAATTTTGCCACATCCATCAAATCATCGCCATAATGAGCCACCCCCCACTCTGGTACGCCTAATCCAGAACATGCCGGACAGGCGCCAAAAGGATTGTTAAAAGAAAACAGCCGAGGTTCGATTTCTTCCAGTGTAAATCCAGATTCTGGACAAGAAAATTGAGATGACAGGGTAAAGGGCTCTGTTTGATGCTCATCGTCGGGCGATGGAATAGGAGAAATGACCACAATGCCTCGACCCAAAGACAGCGCTGTTTCCAAACTGGCCATTAAACGGGCTCGCGTATCCTCTTGATCATTTTGCACCAAGCGATCGACCACCACATGAATGGTGTGACGTTTGTTTTTGGTTAAAATGGGCAGTACACCATCCAACTCATGAATGACGCCATCGATTTGTACCCGTTGATATCCCCGTTTACGCAAATCTTCCAGCTCTTTACGAAATTCTCCTTTTTCACTGCGTGCAATGGGGGCCATCAGCATATACCGGGTGTTTTCTGGCATTTTTTCAATGCGTTGAATCATTTGGGGACGCGTTTGGGGTGAAATGGGTAAACCCGTTGTGGGGGAGTACGCTGTGCCAACGCGGGCAAAAAGCAGACGTAAATAATCGTAAATTTCTGTCACCGTGCCCACAGTCGAACGCGGATTGTTGGCTGTGGTTTTCTGATCGATGGAAATGGCGGGTGATAATCCATCAATGCGATCCACATCGGGTTTGGACATTTGGTCTAAAAACTGTCGCGCATAAGCCGATAAGCTCTCGACATAACGGCGCTGGCCCTCGGCATACAGCGTGTCAAAGGCCAAAGAGCTCTTGCCAGACCCACTGGGCCCTGTAAAGACAATTAAATCCCCTTTGGGCAAGGTTAAATTGATGTTTTTTAGATTGTGTTCGCGGGCGCCTATAACGGTGATGGTCGAATCGCTGTGTAAGGGCAGGGCGGAGAAGTGAGTGTTTTCCATCGAAAAATGGCTCCTTGAAGGATAAGTGCAGCGGCATGATCGTCAATGACCGCTTTGGGTTGGTGTAAAAAGGCAGCCACACCTTGGGTGGTAAACCGCTCGTCATATAGGGCAATGGGCCAACCATGATCATCGTGCAGACGTGTGGCCAGACGCAAAATGGGTGCGCACAAGGCGCTTGGTTCACCCGTATGATGCATGGGCCAACCCATCACAATGGCCTTGATGGCATAATCTTTCCATAATTGGGACAGTGCACCACGCAGAGCCCCCCCCGTTGGCACCACTTTTAACGGCATGGACAGCGTATTGTCCGGATCCGACAATGCAATGCCCACACGAGACTTTCCCCAATCGATGCCTAAAAAGGGGCCCTGTGGAACGGTTTTGGCCAAATGGTCAATATGAAAATGGGCAGGAAAATGGTGACACGCGGCGGGCATAGCCGGCAGGTTGGACATCTCCTTGGTGGGTGGTTTTGGCATCATGGGGTCATATAAACTTTAAAAATCGATCGATGACTTTTTTCAGACCATGTTTTTCAAACAATACGGAAACCATGTGTCCTATTTTTGTTTGCACCACGCCTGGACCAAATACACTGTGTATCACGCGTTTTTGCTCGCCAACAGAGGCGTCCGTGGCATTGTGTTTTAACTTTAACGTCATGGCCACATCGTCAGCAGGCAATTCCTGAATAAAACGCGATGGCGAGGATGGGGAAAATCCCTGATGTCCTTTTCGATTCCAACAAAAACTGATGGTGCTGGTTTTTTTGGCACGCGTTAACCCCACATAGGCCAAGCGGCGCTCTTCTTCTATGCCTTTTTTCCCCTGTTCCTCGATGCATCGGATGTGGGGGAATAGGCCTTCTTCCCACCCAGGTAAAAACACATGATCAAATTCCAATCCTTTGGCCGCATGCAAGGTCATCATGGCAATGCCCTCGTTCTTTTCGCCATCGTTGACTTCGGTCAGCAAACTGACATGGTCTAAAAATTCACCCAAGGTGGCAAAATGGTCAATGCTTTTGATCAGTTCCATGATGTTGTCCATGCGGGCTTGACCTTGAATGCCTTGCTCTTTCCACATGTGGGCATACCCAGAATCGGCGATGATGCATTCCGTTAATTGGCCTAAATTTGTGGTACTTAAACGCCCACGCCAAGCGCTGATCATGGATAAAAAGACGTTCAAATTGCGCGACAACACCCCATCTTTCAGCGTGCTGCACAGGGCTCTGGCGGCACGTTCCAGAGATCCATCATGTTTTGGAACCAGAGCATACAACGTTTCCATGGTGCTGGGCCCAATGCCACGTTTTGGTGTATTAATGATGCGATCAAAGGCCAAATTGTCTGTTTCAGAGTGCACAACACGTAAATAGGCCACCACATCTCGAATTTCCAAACGGTCGTAAAATCGTGTATTGCCCACCAAATAATAGGGGATATTTTGCTGAACAAATCGTTCCTCAAATTCCCGAGTTTGGGCGCCAGTTCTGACCAAAATGGCCATGGTGGACAGGGCAACCCCCGCCCGGGCAGATGCCATAATTTTATCGGCAATAAAGGTGGCCTCTTCGCCACTATCCCACAAACCTTGAATGTTAACCTTTTCACCCGATGCCGATTGTGTACGCAATGTCTTGCCATGTCTGGCTGAATTGTGACCAATTAAATGGCTGGCTGCGGATAAAATATGCGGCGTAGAACGGTAGTTGTCCTCTAGGCACAACAGACCGGCCGATGGAAAATCTTGGTTGAATTTCAGAATTTTATCAATGCTGGCCCCGCGCCACCCGTAAATGGACTGATCATCATCGCCAACACAAAACACTTTGGTATCGGATCGACACAATGCGCGTAACCACAAATATTGCATGCTGTTAATGTCCTGGTACTCGTCCACCAAAATGTGTTGAAACCCACAGGATTCCACAATGTCAGGGTGATTGCGCAACAGGCTCAGGCTGCACATCAGTAAATCATCAAAATCCAAACCGTTCATCTGAACCAAGTGGGCTTGATAAGCCTTATAAAGGTCTAAATAAAAGGGAACAGGGGGGTGCAGGACATCGTCAGGGGACAGCAATCGATGTTTCCATCCACTGATGATGGGTAAGACCATGCGGGGCGTATAGGTTTTGGTGGATCCTGTGGCCTTGATCAACTTTTGCATCAATGCATTTTGATCGTGGGTGTCCAGGATGCTGAAATCTGTTCTGCGGCCGATTAATTCGGCATGATTGCGCAACAGGCGTAACCCTAAACTGTGAAATGTCCCGATCCATAAGTTTTTTACTGGAAAAAGATCGTACAAACGCCGTTTCATTTCATTGGCGGCCTTGTTGGTAAAGGTCACGGCCATGATGGTTTTTGGGTCAATGTTTTCATCCAGTGCCAAGTGGGCATAACGCAAGGTCAAGACTCGGGTTTTCCCCGTTCCTGCGCCGGCTGAAATCAGCATATCCTGCAATGGGGCCATCACGGCCTGGTATTGGGCAGCATTTAAACTGGATATCTGTTGATGTAAGGCAGAGCGATCCATTGGTCAGTTTAAATGATCAAGAGAAAAGCGCGCCCAATATGGACGTAACGGGTGGGACAAAAGAGGGGGCTTGGTTTCAAAAATATCTTACAATTTTAACTGATTTTTTACCAATGCGCAAAGCTGTCTTTACCCCAGCGGCATTCTGCGCCCTGGGCAGATCAGTGGGGTTGGTCATTGCGCCGTCAGGACGCCAAAATGGGGGGTTGACTTGAGTCGTTTTGGAAAAAAGGATATTATTATTGGGATCCATTATCAATTAAAGTGCTGTGATGACATCTGCGCGCGTGGTAACTTTGGGCTGTCGACTAAACGCGGCCGAATCAGAGGTCATGAAAACTTGGGCAGACGATCAAAAAATGGACAATGCCATTATTGTCAATACGTGCGCGGTGACCAATGAGGCCGAGCGTCAAGCGCGACAAACCATTCGACGGTTAAGACGGGAAAATCCCGATGCGTATATTATCGTCACGGGATGCGCTGTGCAGTTGCGACCAAAAGTATTTGCCAATATGCCAGAAATCGATCGCCTCTTGGGTAATGATGCCAAGGCAGATCCATCGAACTTTAAACCCGATATCGAGAGCAGGGTTCATGTCCGCCCGATGGCACAAACGGTGGTGGACCAGGTGCCGCTGATTCATCCTGTGGCGGGGCAGGTCAAGGCTTTTATTCAGGTTCAAAATGGGTGTAATCATTTTTGTACGTTTTGTACCATTGCATTGGCCAGAGGACGAAGTCGCAGCGTGCCATTGCGCTTGCTGATTCCCCAAGTTCAGAACTTTTTAGATCAAGGGGTCAAGGAAATTATTCTGACAGGGGTGGATTTAACATCGTATGATGATGAAGGAATGACATTGGGGGGGATGATTGGTGGATTGTTGGATGCATTGCCAGATTTGCAAAGGGTTCGATTGTCTTCTTTAGACTCTATGGAGGTGGATGATGATTTATTCCAAATCATTACAGAAGATACCAGAATATTGCCCCATATTCATCTGAGTCTGCAGGCGGGCAGCAACACCATTTTAAGGGAGATGAAGCGTCGGCATGACCGTGAGCAAGCCATCGCTTTGTGTCACAATCTGAAAAAACAGAGGCCGGAACTTGTCCTGGGGGCAGATTTTATCACCGGTTTCCCCGGCGAGAGTGAAGAAATGTTTCAAGAGACCATAGACCTGGTCCATCAGTGCGCATTGACCCATTTGCACGTGTTTCCTTTTTCAAAAAGGCCTGGAACGCCTGCTGCCCGTATGACAAACCAAATTGCACCAGAGGTGATCAAGGATCGTGCAACCCGTTTGCGCCTTGTGGGGCAAGAGGTTTTGAGTCAATTTTTGACAGAAAAAATAGGAACCATCATCCATGTTTTGGCAGAAAACATTTCTCGTGGCCACAGCGATGATTTTACCGATGTGCATTTTTCTGAACCTGCGGCCCCGTGGCAAATGGTTCGTGCTCGGGTTATCGGAGTAAAAGGTACAGGTGTTGTGGCGCACCCGTTGCAGGGGGGGGGGCTGAGGCTTGACGCCAATACGGTTCCATTAGGCTGCCTTGATGCCTGCGTGGGCTGGGACGATGGTTGGCCTTGATTGGACAAGGTTTTGGTCAAGTAACGTTTTAAAAAAGCTGAAAAACAGAAGCATGTTGTTGCTTTTTTTAACAATGTGTGATAAGGTAAAGGATGAAAAAGTTCAGTAAAAATGAGGTAAAAATGCGATCTGTTCGAACAACCTTTCGGCGTGCGGTTGATGTCGGCCTGCACACCTATTTGCTCGGTGTTTATAAGTACATGGGGTTGGGATTATTGATGACCGCACTGGTGGCTTATGCCGCATCGTTGGTGCCAGCACGCAGTTTGGGCATTTTTCCATTATTGGCCATGTTTAGTACGTTAGGTATCAGTTTTTATTTTGGCGCAGCATTAAATCGGATGGCCGCATCCACGGCTCAGATGTTATTTTGGGTGTATTCCGCCTTGATGGGGGTGGCGTTAAGCAAGATTTTTGTGTTTTACAGTGCCCACAGCATTGCGTCGGCCTTTTTTATTACGGGTTTGACCTTTGGCGCCATGAGCCTTTACGGGCACAGCACGCAACGTGATTTAACCTCGATGGGTTCATTTTTAATGATGGGTCTGTGGGGAATCGTTATTGCCAGCATCGTAAATATCTTTTTAAACAGCAGTATGATGAATTTTTTGGTCTCTTTAATTGGTGTTTTTGTGTTTACAGGATTGATCGCGTATCAGACTCAAACATTAAAGCAGATGTATTATGCATTGCCAAATAACAAAGAAATTCGGGAAAAAATGTCTATTTCGGGGGCGTTGAGCTTGTATATGAGCATCATCAATTTATTCCTATCCCTGTTAAATTTGATGGGAGAGCGGAAATAAGGTCGGGATGTTTGTGGGCCATTTGTCTTTTGCAGATTCTTTTTGAAAAGGGATGTGCGGCTGCTAATCGATGGGGGGGGCAGATCGCTCTTTCCCCCTTTTTTTATCCAAATCAAAAACCTTGTAAAATTGATTTACAGCCATAAGGCCTGTTATTCTGAAAAAGAGTCCAATAGATTGTTTTTATATGGCTTTTTTTCAAAAAAATATTGGTAATTTTTTAGATCGACTGGCTGTTTTTTGTATTTTTTATTATATCCACTTTAATCGCTGGGGCAGGCGCCCATTTTCCTCGAAACACAGTACTTGGGGTCAGATGTGCGCTCTGTTCTTGGATAAAAATGGTGTCCAGGGGCAGATTCAAGAAGCATACAGCTCTTGGCCCATCATTCATCCAGAGGCGGATATTGGACATTTTGAATGTCTAAATCGGTGCCTAAATCAGGCAAAACAGTCTTGCATTTTGCCTATTGATCAGGGGTTTTTTGGCGCTGATGATGCCTCACCGGTGTTATCAAGCCAGGAGAATTTTTCGGCATTTTCTGAAAAAAATGCAGATTGTTTTGATTGCGCAGAGGTTTCTAGGGATGACGCCCCCGAGGGTCTTATTCCTTGGACGACAAATCAAGAAAAGGGGGATGTTTTTGGCATTTTACGCGACCAAAGCGATGGTGTTTGTGGGTTGTTGTTACAAAAACGCATTCGAACATCCTGGCACCTGTAATGGAGATTGGCCATGACCCCAGAAACCGTTGTCCTTGACAGCAATATTATCATTGATTATTTACAAGGTCGTCATCAAGCCGCAAGATTGTTGCTGTCTTATCGGGATGACAACATTCGAATTTTGATCAGCATCATTACATTGATCGAGGTTTTGGTTGGTATTGCGGATCAGGAAAAGCGTGAGCGGGTAAAACAGTGGCTTTTGGGCTTTTCCCCCATTCATGTGTGTTTAGATGTTGCCGAAAAAGCCATAGAGTTTAGAAAGCGTTATGGTTTGCGGGTTCCTGATGCCATTATTGCATCAACGGCCCAATGTCATCGGGGCGTTTTAGTAACCCGTGACAGAGATTTTCACAAAATGCCGGATGTCAGCTATCCTTACGCCTTGAACGATCAAGAATAATGGTTGCACCGTTACCAGTATTTTGGGTGGCGGTGCTTGGCCCTTGTCAAGGTTGCACGCCATTTACGCCGCGCTCTGGTTTTCTTAACGGTATTTTTAAAAATTTGTTTGAAAAAGATCCTTTGGCCTCTTTTCTTTTTATACCCTGATGACGTATAATTATAACATATAGGAGTGTGGCTCAATGGCTAGAGCACTGGTCTCCAAAACCAGCGGTTGGGGGTTCGAGTCCCTCCACTCCTGCGTAATTTAAACGCAAACAAAAATCATAAATTACTTTATTTTTGTTTAAATTTTTACAATAAAACACATGTATTTGCAGAAATTTTACAAGTATTTGTTCGTTTTTCCTTTGTTTTCAATGGGTTATGCGGGGTATTTTTTTACATGAAATGGGTTGAGTTATTTCAAGATTTTGTTATAATGTTTTAATGAATCGAAAATAAAACTAAATCGCTTTGAGAACTTTATACCCCAGTAAACCTTTTTTTAAAACAGATTTTATAAATCATTTTATTTGTCAAAGAATAGAAAACTTTGAAAAGGGTTTAAAGGGGGCAATTTCTATTGTCTTACTGTCTTGTGGAACGGCTGTTTTGGATGTCCCAACGCCGGATCAGGTCATGGGTATACGGATTAGAGCAAGTCAGGTGGTGGCACCTGTTGGGGGAGTAGAGGAAAAGTCATCTCTGGATTTCCAAGAATCATCGATCCGCATGGGGTCCGATCGGTCCCTGTGTCGTGCGCTGCGTCAATCTGGCGTTCGTCAAGATGTCATTAACGGCATTGCCCGCTGTTTGTCTGCCAAGATGGTCCGGCGTTTTCGTCCCAATCAAATTATAAAAATGGCGTTTAAGTCTGGGGCATTATCCAGCATCAAGGTCTATACCGGTGTGGGGAGTGCCTTTTTGATTCAGCGCAATGGGGCAGGGGTATGGTCCAGCAAACGCATCAAGATTCCTGTTGTCGTCAAATACGAGCGCTTGAAATTACCCATTACGCACACGCTGAAGAAATCGCTTTTGTCCTCAGGACTGGATAGGGTTTTGATTGTGGACATTGCCAGAGGTTTGGCGCGCAGTGGGGTTGTCTGGGGAAATTTAAAGGGGTCAACCGTGGAATTAATGGTCCAGACCAAGCGCTGTTCGGAAACCAGCACTCTGATTCTTGATCATATCGCGATGATTCAGATTGGAAAAAAAGGGGTTAAAAAAACCTATTACGCGTATCAACGTGGTCCTCATGATTCGCGCAGAATTTTTTGTACACTGGCCGGTTTTGGATTGCAGTCGGGTGGGGGGACTCGGTCTGCTCCCTGGTGTCCGCCGGTATCAAAGGTCAAGGTGACGTCCCGTTTTGGAAAGCGACATCACCCGATTTACAAATGCATGAAGCACCATAACGGCACAGATTATGCGGGGGCCCATGGTTCGCCCATTCGTGCAGTGGGGGATGGCATTATAAAATCGGTTTCGCAAAATGGCTCCTATGGTAAATATGTCACCATTGCCCATGGCAACGGGTATCGAACATTGTATGCTCATTTGTCTCGAACCATGGTCCGCAGTGGTCAAAGGGTTCGCAAAGGGCAAACCATAGGGGGGATGGGCTGCACAGGTACAGCAACAGGGACGCATTTGCACCTAGAGGTTTTGGATCGTTCCAGTCGCCCCATTAATCCGGAATCCTTTTTGAAAGTCAGCAAAAACCAGCCAAAAATTCAGACCTCGACCGTTTCTGGAAAGCAAAAAGTTAATTTTTACAAGCAAGCGCAAAGCTTGAGACAAAAATATGCGGCTTTGGGTGGCTCTGTTACACATGTCCCAGTGAGTCGTCCCTCTGTTACCCAGGACAGGGTGGTGCCAAAGAAAAGAAAGGTTCGATCTCGCAAGCGTGTGGTGTCCACAAAACCGGTTTCCATAAAAAGAGGATCGAAGGGTTTTCTTGCTGCAAAGAAAACCAGGACTCCTGTTCGCCACAGTCGGCGGGTAAAAAAGATCAGCGCCTAGGGCATCGCTCTGATCAGGGTTTTGATGTTGCGTGCAGACTGGTGGATCGCCTCGACGGTTTTTCTCTGAATATACAGGGTCGAATGACTGGATTCCTTTGTGTTTTCAGTGCGCATCTAGGGGGGGGTATCCTCAGCGTGTAGGCCGTTTTTCTTGCGCCTGTCTTGCTCTGTGTTGCTTTCTTCTATTCTGTCTTGCTCTCTGCTATTCTGCCTTGTTCTGTGCTGTTCTGTGTTGTTTCGCCTCGGTTTATCCAATGGATGTTTTCCTGACAATATGGTTTTGGGTTTTTCTCTTTGATTCAAGATTCTGGATCAAAAATAGGGTGAGAGCGAAAAAACATGGTGGCTTAAAAAAGGTTGTGAGGGGTTTCTGTGCGCTTGAGACAACAGGCAAACATTGGCCGTCGCAAAGGAGCGGTTTCCATAGGGGGGGGGCAAGACGGGCAGCCAAAGGAAAGGATACATTAAAAAGCAATATTTCACAGCATGTTATGCAAGTCATGGTCTTTAAAACCGAAAAATCGTATTATTATTCCCACATATGCAAGCAGGATTTTTATGGGGGATGGGATATAAGGCTTTAAGGATGTTTTGAATCCAGGTCCGTATCTAGACCTGTGGATCGATTTTTTATAGGGAAATTCGAAACGGGAAAAACAGTTTTCTGAATGTACAAAAATACTGCAAAGGAAAATCCGAACCCGTTTTTTTTGATTACGCCGTTGTTTCGGTTTCGGTCTTTTTGGCTGTAAACAGGGCCAAGTCTTTTTTCAATTTTAACAGCGGGGCCGTCAATTTTCTGTTGGATGTTTTTTGAACAAACAAATCAATGCCGCCATTTTTATCAATGGTTTTCATTCCAGCAGAGGATACTTTTAACATAATATTTTTGGAAAGTATTTGGCTGTAAACGCTGACCCAACGAACATTTGGATAAAAAACGCGCTTTGTTTTGTTGTTGGCGTGGCTGACATTGTTACCAACCATGGGGCCTTTTAGGGAGATGCAGCAAAATCTCGACATGGAAAAATTTGTAAACGTATTTTTTAAAATCATAACGCGTTTAAAACCACGCGTCAAGGGTAAAACCCCCTGCATATGTGCTTGTGCAGTGGTGGACTTTTATGGTAATGTTTGGTGGAAAACATATCTCTCATGCAGGGCATCCTTCCGGTGCACAATCAGCGCTCTGCAGAGGAAAACTGGACAGGATATATAAATGAGTTTTACAGTACCAACCATATCATTAGAAGATTTATTGCAAAGGGGTGTCCATTTTGGCCATAAAAGAGCCCGTTGGAACCCAAAAATGTCGCCTTATATTTATAAGGAGCACCACGGCGTTCATATCATTGATTTGCCTCAAACGGTGATGCTGATGAACAGAGCCATGGCTGCCCTGCACCAGTGCGTCAAAAATGGCGGCAGAATTTTGTTTGTGGGGACAAAATTGCAGGCCAGAAAAGCGATCAAAGAGTCTGCCATTCGGTGCGGTCAATATTATGTGGACCATCGTTGGTTGGGTGGAACGTTGACCAATTGGAAAACCATTTCTGCATCATTAAAACATTTCAGAGAAGTGGAAGATCGCGTGAATTCTGCGGACTTTTCTTCTTATACTAAAAAAGAGCAGTTGGGCTTTCATCGTGAATTGGGGAAATGTGAGTTGGCTCTGGGCGGCATCCGCAACATGGGCGGTTTGCCAGATATGGTGTTTTTGATTGATGCGAACAAAGAAAGCATTGTCGTTAAAGAAGCACGAAAACTGAAAATACCCACCATTGCCATCGTCGACACCAATACAGATCCAACGCTGGTGGATTATCCCATACCTGGAAACGACGACGCATTGCGTGCCATCGAATTTTATTGTGATGTGGTGGCCAAGACTGTCTTGTCGGGCTTGCAAGAGGAATTTGATCAAAAGTCCTATGATGTTCCTAATGTTCCGGATTTTGAGCCTTCTTCTGCGCCTGCGGTTAAAGCAAAGGGGTGATCTTTGATCAATGATTTAATATAAATAGGGAGTTTTAGTGTTATGACCATTTCTATGGATGTTCTAAAGCAATTGAGGGAAGAAACGCTTGCTCCTTTTGGGGCGTGTAAAAAAGCCCTGACAGAATCAGGGGGGGATTTATCTGCGGCCATGGATTGGTTGCGAAAAAATGGGGTTCTAGTTGGTGGGAAAAAGACTGACCGTCTGGCATCAGAAGGTGCCATTGCGGCCGATTGCGTGGGTGGGTTTGGTGCGCTGATAGAAATCAGTTCAGAGACGGATTTTGTGGCGCGCGGTGATCAGTTCAAGGGGTTGGTTTCTTCTGTTTTGGGCGTGGCGATGGCGCGGTCTGAAACCGTTGTGGATCGATTAATTGAGCATCCTTTTGATTCAGAAAATCACAAAAGAGGGACCATTGGCGAGTGTGTGTTAGAGTTCGCTGGCACCATCGGAGAAAACATTGTGCTGCGTCGTTTGGTCGCTCTTAATGTTAATCCTGGTGTGGTGGTGTCGTACATTCACCAATCCTTTCCAGGCACCCCAAATATTGGGACATTGGGGGTTTTGGTGGCCTTGGAATCAGAAGCAAACGAGGACGATTTAAAAGCTTTGGGTAAAAATTTAGCCATGCATATCGCCTTTACCAAGCCCCATTGTGTTGCCATTAGCGATGTCTCTCCTGCGGTTTTGGAAAAAGAGAAAAAGTTCCTGCAAGAGCAAATTCAAGAGCAATCTGGCGATAGACCAGCTGACGTTCAGGTCAAAATGGTTGAGGGACGTTTGAGAAAGTTTTTTGAAACCATTGTTCTGGAAGATCAGGATTATGTGCGCGATTCTGGAAAAACCGTTAAAGAATTTTTGAAACAGGAAGGCGATCGTTTGGGTAAACCTGTTCGTATCGCTGGTTTTGCCTATGCTAAATTGGGTGAAAATTCAAAAGAGGGGCACGAAGAGGACCAAAAATAATCGCCCGCGGCTTGATGAACAGGCCCATCTGTGGGGTCGGTGATGTATGGGTGGATGGTTAGTGGAAAAGAGTCTTCTTGACCCGTGGTTGCTGTATCACTGAGGCCAAGAAGGTCTGATCCAGGTTAATGGGTAACGTGATCTAGACAGTAATGCATGTATTGCATCGGAGCAGACATCCCCCTTTTTATAGGTCCAAAGCCATACAAACCTTTGGTTCAGATTGCCTTTTTTACAAAGTCAAAAAAATCAACGATTGTAAATGCTGTAATGCAAAATTTTTATTAAATCTTTATAGAGTTTTTCGAAATTTATCAAAAAAGAGAAATTTTTTAACCTTGATATCCAAAGATAATTGCACAAAAGATCAGACCGTGGTATCGTACAGGCATTGTAAAAATAGAGTGTCGTATGGGTGCAAAAACAAATCGAATAGAATCGTTGGTGGCATGGATCATTCTATTTCTTGTGGTATCTATTTTGGGTGGGGTGTATTACAAATATTGTGGTCACAAACACAGGACGTCTACGTTTTATGCAGAATTCGACAGCATTACGGGTCTGAACATTGGTGCTCCGGTTAAAATCAACGGTGTGGTTGTTGGAAAAGTAATGGGTTTTGATCTTGATCATAAAAAGAACTTTGTTGTTAATGTGGAATTTGCCGTGAATAAAGATATTGTACTGCCCGAAGATACGCGCGCATCTGTAACCTCTGAAAGTTTGTTTGGATCCACCATATTAATGCTGATGCCGGGCATGAGCGAGCGATTCTTATCCCATGGTGGAACAATTTTTGATACACAATCGCCCATGCACATTCACGAATTGTTGCAAAAATTCTTGTTTAATGCAGCCGACTCAGAGCGTGATGCGGGGCAAAACCGAGAGCACGATGGGGCTGAAAAGTCAGAGACCGCTCGAAATGGTTCTAATGACGACGAGGATTGCATGGTGTAAATCAAAGACATGGTGTAAAATGGGTCAGGGACAGTATAGATTTCATACCTAAAAGGAAGGCGTTATGTCGAGCGACGAAGAAGTAGTGATCGGATCAGAAGCGCAAGATTATTCAGCAGATTCCATAAAGATTTTACGTGGATTGGATGCTGTTAGAAAACGCCCAGGTATGTATATTGGTGATACCGATGATGGATCGGGTTTGCATCACATGGTGTACGAGGTGGTGGATAACGCCATTGACGAGTCTTTGGCTGGGTATTGTAATCAGGTCTCTATTTCTTTGAATTCTGATGGCTCGGTTACGGTTCGGGATAATGGTCGAGGCATTCCCGTGGATATCCATTCTGAAGAAGGCATTTCGGCCGCAGAAGTCATCATGACTCAGTTGCATGCTGGTGGAAAGTTTGATCAAAATTCTTATAAGGTGTCCGGTGGTTTGCATGGCGTGGGCGTTTCTGTGGTGAATGCCCTGTCTCAATGGTTGGTTTTGACCATTTGGCGCAATGGCGGGTGCTACACCATGACGTTTGATCATGGGGTTTCGCGTGGGCCCCTGGAACGCATTGGGGATTCGGACGGTGATCAGCGGGGAACGGAAATTACCTTTTTACCCTCGTCTCAGACGTTTTCTCAAACAGAATTTGATTTTAAAGTTTTGGAACATCGATTTAAAGAATTGGCCTTTTTAAATCCAAATATTGCGATGATTCTAGAGGATAAGCGAGAATTTCCCCCTAAAAAAGTAGTTTTGGATTACGAGGGGGGTGTCAGTGCTTTTGTACGTTATTTAAACCGCAATAAAACGGCTCTGCATGAGCCCATTCATATGCGTGGCGAGCGCGGATTAATCAGCATTGATATTGCTTTGGAATGGACCGACAGTTATCACGAAGTCATGTTATGTTTTACCAACAATATTCCGCAAAAAGATGGGGGAACCCATTTGGCTGGATTTCGCTCTGCGTTAACCCGCGTGGTTGGGCAATTGATGCAGTCGCAGAAAAAGGAAAAAGTGGGGTTGGTGGGTGAGGATAGTCGAGAAGGTTTGACATGCGTTTTGTCTTTAAAAATGCCGGATCCAAAGTTTTCGTCCCAAACAAAGGACAAATTGGTCTCATCCGAAGTGCGTACCGTTATTGAATCGGTGGTGGGGGATCAATTAGAGCGCTGGTTCGAAGAGCATCCTCTGGAAACCAAGAAAGTTTTGGCACGCATTATGGAGGCGGCGCTGGCCAGAGAAGCCGCACGAAAAGCCAGAGAGTTGACACGGCGAAAAACGGCACTGGATATTGCCTGTTTGCCGGGGAAATTAGCCGATTGTTCAGAGCGCGACCCCAGCCTGTGCGAAGTCTATCTTGTCGAGGGGGAGAGTGCAGGGGGTTCGGCTAAAAATGCCCGAAATCGTCGATTCCAAGCCATTTTGCCTTTGCGCGGTAAGATTTTGAACGTAGAGCGTGCTCGATTTGATCGCATGTTAGGGTCATCCGAAATTGGAACACTGATTACGGCCTTGGGAACCAGCATTGGGCATGATTTTAATTTGGAAAAGTTGCGCTATCATAAAGTGATTTTGATGACTGACGCCGATGTGGATGGCAGTCACATTCGGACCTTGCTGTTAACGTTCTTTTTTCGACATATGCGAACGTTGATTGAGCAGGGCTATTTGTATATTGCTCAGCCCCCCTTGTATGGTGTCAGGCGTGGAAACAGCAAATTGTATTTAAAGGACGATCGAGCGTTAAATAATTTCTTGATCGAGGGGGGAGAAAAGGGGGTTGTTCTTGAAAATCGCGTAACGGGAGAGCAGTGGTCTGGTCAAGATTTGGATCGTGTGGTCCGTCGTGCAGGCCAAGTGGATGCCTTGATTCAACGCATATATACCCATTATGGCATTAATCAGAACGTGGCACAGCGGGTATTAATGATGGGGCTTTTTCAGGAAAATTTAGACGATTCTTTGGCGTGGGCAACACAGTTCGTGGAAAGAAATGCGGCTCTGGGGTTTGGAAACTGGTCCTTTCAAATCATGGATGATCATCAAATCGTATTTTCGTACCAAAAAGATAAGGTCTGGAGCCAAGAACGTTTTCCTCATGCTGTATTGCTAACCTCGGAAGGGGTTCAGTTGGCCACCCATGCAGCCTATTGCCAGGATCATTTCCCTTGCGTCTTTAAAGAGCAGGTTTTTGATGGGCCATTGGCGCTGTGGTCCTATATTTTACAACAGGGGCACAAGGGGCTAAGCATTCAGCGTTACAAAGGTTTGGGGGAAATGCAGGCCGATGAGCTGTGGGAAACCACATTGGATCCCGAAGCGCGTACATTGCGACAAGTGACGATTCGACAAGCCGAAGAAGCCAGCGATTTGTTCTGTATTTTAATGGGGGATGTTGTGGCACCACGAAAAGCATTTATTCAGGATAATGCCATGGGTGTCATGAATTTGGATGTATAGGTGCTACCCTGCAAAGATCGCGTAAGTCGTGGGGACGGTTTTTTTCCATCTGTGTAAGGGGTGATAGGCATGTCAGCCCAACCAGGTGGGTGTAATTCGTGGTCAATTTTTCATAGGATGAAAATTCATGGGGGCATTTTCCCCCCGTGTTATGGAAACCATTTTAGTCAGCGTTTTAAGATAAAAAAGTAAGCCCAAAATACAAGGGTCACTGCATCAGGATAATCTGATACAGTGCGTGATTTTTGTTCTATTGTGCCCTTAAATTTCCCCCATTCTGGGGCAAATCGTGGTAGAAGAGGTCTTGCTCACACTGGGTGATGTTGGGAATGTGGGCCATTCAATCCGTTATCCCACAAAAGCATTGTTGCGGATGCGTGATCGCTTAAAGGAAAAATCGACAAACTGCTCAGCTTTGTTCAGAGGTCTAGAGAAGCGTTTGTTCTGACCCATATTATACGTAATTTTATTGGCGTGAATGGCCACACGACGGACGCTGGAAAGGGTCTGGGCAATGGCTTTTCGTGCCCTTTGCCCTGAAAGACGGAACAACCTACGAGATTTAGATCGTGTTCGATTTTCAGAGTCTTCGCCCAAAGTGCGATAGTGCATCCTTGCATTCGGGTATTTTGATGGGGCTTTCTCAATGTTGAAAACTCGTTTTCTGCTGCCTGTACGTTGTGCCAATTCAATTAAAGAATCGTATAAATAGGCACATTGTTTCTTTATGCTATCCAAAACCGTGTACACAGAAGGCGATTTTTTATTCGAAAGCGTATTTTTTATTGTTTTTTCTTCATCTTTTCTTAATGTTCTAATCGTGTTTTTTTCTTTGATTTCTATCATTTCATTAATGAATGTGGAAAGCATTTTGGGCAAATTTTTTGAAATAGATGTTAAAAAATTACTTATAAAGGAGTCTTTTTCAAACAATGTTTCCGGAGCTTTTTCTGTAACAGGCGCTGGTTTTTCTTGGGGTGTGACCGGACTTAGTGTGTTATTATGTGTTGTCGAGTGGTAATAGTGATGTGTTGTGACAGGTGTATGGCTTGCAGGGTTGTTCGTGCTTAAAACCGAGGTGTTGCTTGCAGAGGTTCCGGTGTTGGTAAATCTGTCTTCTGTTTTCTGGTTTTCTTTTGGTGATAACAGGGGAGTAGGATTGTCTGCAGATTTTTCAATCTGATTGTTATCCGTTTTGCCATTGCTGTTGTTGTCCTTCAAGTCGCTGTTTTCACTTTTTAAAATATTCTGGACCATTTGCCCGTGGTTTGAATTCGTGGGGCTATTGTTTGCAGAACCGGTGCTGCGTGTTGAATCGCGGTTTGAATCCGTAAGAATGATTTTGCTCTCTGTTTGTGCCGGCGGTGCCATATTGACTTGATTCTCTTTGTTTGTCATTTCTGTGTTGCTCTGAGTCCCCGTTGTTGTGATTTTTTGTGATGCTTGAACGCCTATTTCTGCGTTTTCAGGGGGTTGATCCGTTTGGGTCCCATTGTTTGTATATTCGGGCATTATTATTTCAGATAAAACCGTATCGATCTGAGACAGGTGTAATGGTTGTTTTAAGCTGAGAATGGATTGTGCAATAGAATTTTGTGATTTGTTTTGTGATTTGTCTTTAAGTTTTTTTGGAGATGATGCACCAATAAAATTGCTGGATCGTTTGCTTGCTGAGTGAGACGGTATGAAATGTTCGGAGGAAAGAGAACCTAGATCTGCTAAACTAAAGCTGCTTTCTAGGGAAATGTTTACAGCCTCGTTGTCTGTTGGGCTGAAAAGATATAATGTTAATGCGATTGAAAGATGTTTTTTATTCATTTTAAAGGCTATTTTAATGTGTTTATAGTTTAATATTAACTAAAATTAATTAATATTTTATTAAAAAGGTCGCACATTAACGATTTGTGATTTTTCTTTTTCATAAAATTTTTATTTTTTGTTTTCCATTTTTTAAAAAATGATGCAGGCAGAGTCAACAAAGGTTTTGTGCGCCATCTGAAATTTTTCAGTTTGACATGGTGACAATAACGCTCTAGAATAGAAAAACATGGGAAACGATATAGAACACAAAGCATTGTATGACAAAGCGAACTCAGTCCAAGCACAAAATTGAACGGCGGTATGGTGTGGCACTTTGGGGCCAGTCCAGAAGCCCAGTTCACGTCAGAAGCTATCCCCCTGGCCAGCACGGTTCAAAGGGTGCTCGAAAATTAACAGATTATGGTCAACAGTTGGCCGCTAAGCAAAAATTAAAAGGTTATTACGCAAATATTGTGGAAAAGCAGTTCCGAAATATTTACAAAGAAGCCGTTCGTTTGCGCGGAGACACCAGCGAAAAGTTGGTTGGATTGTTGGAATCACGATTGGATGCGATGGTTTACCGTTTAAAATGGT
Source organism: Candidatus Finniella inopinata (assembly GCA_945888455.1). GTDB lineage: Bacteria > Pseudomonadota > Alphaproteobacteria > Holosporales > Holosporaceae. Next base: position 27,878 of record CAMCZV010000002.1, read on the forward strand.
CCCCCACTATGTTTAATGCCCGTCAACTGGTTGGACACAAGCATGTTTTGGTTAATGGCCGCTGTGTTAATATTCCATCATACCGATTAAAGCAGGGCGATGTAGTCACTTTGCGCGAATCAATGCGCCAAAATGGCATTGTTGTTCAGGCTATGGCATCCCTAGAGCGCGACATCCCAGAGTATATAGAATATAAGCCAGGCGATTGGTCAGGTAAATTCAGCTATGTTCCAGAGTTAGAAAAGATCCCTTACCCCATTAACATGGATGTTGGCTCCATTGTCGAGTTTTACTCACGATAATTGAGTTTGGATTGGTTTTCGATTGCAAGGTTTAATGATTTAGAAAAAAGTAAAACTTTTTTTAACAAAGCCTGTTTTAAAGTTAAAAAAGACTTGTTGTTTTTACGGCAAGTCTTTTGTTGTATATATATGATCCGTTATGTATATCTGGGTGGGTAAGTGAATAAAACTGGGTTTTCCAGAATCACTCTTGTGGGCAGAGTGGGCGTTTCTGCATGTTAAATCCAATCAATTGTGAATCGCGAGGTTTCATTTTTAATCAATTTTTGATAAAATTTAAAAAAAGATAGTCTTTGATGCAATGACGGAAAATCATTCAAATTTGGATACCCCAAATCATTTAGAAAAAGAGTCAGAAAAGAAAAAAGACAGGAAAAACCAGGCTGTGTCTGAGGCAGACTCTGATCATTTAACGCGGGTACAGGTGGCGCGCTCTATCGTAGAGTTGTTGGAGAAATCCACGCTAACAGAAATAGAGTATCGTTCAGGTGATTTCAGAGTGCGCGCTGTCAAGGGAGCAGGATCTGTTGGGCAGGCCGTACACTTTGTGCAAAAATCGCCGGATTTGCAGCCCCCTTTTGTTCCGACGGAACAAGCCTCGCCAAAAAGCATTCCTGTTGCACCTCTATCGGTACAGCAGCAGAGTATATCCCATTATGTGGTCAAGTCACCAATGGTTGGAACAGCCTATTTGTCGCCAAAGCCGGGAGACCCCCCCTTTATATCCGTTGATTCTGTTGTTCAAGAGGGGCAAACCGTTTTAATCATAGAAGCAATGAAAACCATGAACACCATCAAGGCTGGAAAATCTGGCAGAGTGTGCGCGATTTTAGTGAACAACGGCGACCCTGTGGAATTTGGTCAGGCATTGGTCCATATCGATTAAAATGGCTGGAAAATCTGGCAGAGTGCGCGCGATTTTAGTGAACAACGGCGACCCTGTGGAATTTGGTCAGGCATTCTCTGATTAGACTATGGCTTCAGGGGCTCTAGAAAAAACATCAGGCGTAAAATCTAAGCATCTCACCCCTAAAATGGAAAGTCTATTCTTGCAGTAAGAGAAATCCAGGAAATATTGCGTCCATGACTGTTGGGGCAGTTGCCCCCAGGGCGCTCTGCAGAGTGGTTCGCAGAGCATTGCGCCAAGGGGCCAATCGTTTCTTTTTCCGGATGAAGGATGTGCTGCATTTCAGCCACTTGATCCCCGCCTTGCCATTCTTGAAAATCTTTTATGCGGGCTCTAGGGGCTTGTTGTTGACTGTGTGTGGCCCGACGATGGCTGAAAAAGTCTGTGCGTGAAAATGTATCAATTTTGACATCGTCTGTTTTCGAGACCAGAGATTCCAGTCGTTTGTGAATATACAGCGGCAGGTCAAAAAAGATGGAATCACCTGCTGTGCGCACCATGGGGACAATGCTCCAATCAGAGGAGCCTTGGACCGTTTGTAAAAAATCATTGGAAACCTGGTACGATTCTGACCGAATCATGGGGCCAATGGTGGCGTGCAGGTTGGGCATTGTGGCCCCCAAGGCATACATTCGCGTTATGGTTTCCTCGATTACTCCGGAAACAGCCCCACGCCAACCTGCGTGAATGGCAGCAATCACTTTTGCAACCCGATCATAAATCAAAATAGGCGCACAATCGGCGGTGATGATGCCAATGATGGCATGGGGATCGTTGGTGATTAGGGCATCGGCAGGCTGCAGAACAAGCCTTTGATCTCTGGGCAAAACCAGAACGCGATTGGTATGTTTTTGATTGCTCAGCCAGGCCATGCCGGTGAAATTTAATGCGGAAAGAGAGGTGGACGCAACGGTTTTGATCACAGCGCACCGGTCATGCTGGTTTGGGGTGGTGCTGCGGGATTGATCAGAGTCGACATTGGGGCATGATGCTTGTAACACAGCATGCTGTGAATCACTTATGCCGCCACAAAGACCGAAAAACCCGTGCCGTATAGGCCAAAAGGCGTTTTGAGCAAAGAACGGAGGGGGCTTTTTTTCAGAAAGTAACGCGTGCACTTAACACCTATCCCTTGTTTTTTGCACCCCCCACACCGTATTTATAACGATGGACTTTGCACCGATGGATGATGGCGAGAAATCCAATTTTTTAACTGCGTCAAGCTCTGAGCGCCCACTTGTGAAGCCGCCTGGTTGCCGTTGACAAAGAGTTTTAGGCAGGGGATGGAGGTGATTTCCTGGCCAGAGGCCAAATCTGGTGCATCATCAATATTAACCTTGACCACGGATACAGAAAAGGATTGGTCTTGGGCCAATTGATCCAGAACAGGGTTCATGGCTTTACATGGACCGCACCAAGGAGCCCAAAAATCCACCAATGTGAGGGCGTTTTTCGCCAAATGTGCGGCTAAATCAGCAGACGATGTCAGGGAAACAATCATGGTTTTTACTCTGGTGCTTTTCTCTATGATACTGGATTTTTATTCTATAATCCATAGGGGTGGCTAGATAAAAAGATAAGAAAGGCCTGCAAAACGCGCGCTAGATACAGCAAGGAGGAATGAATGGTTCGCCCTTGTTTTTCCCAAGGTTCAGAACAGAAAAAAGAGCCCATAGAAGAATGCAGTGAGGCAAGAGCAGGGCAGGGGGGGTGGCTCATGATTGACCCCTGTGGAAAAGAACCTATTGACCGTGCATCCAGGCTTGTGTTTTGGTATAATACACATTTAATTCAAAAATATGGATCGGTATGTTGGATCAACGCATTCTGGATTGTTATGCAAATTATGTTCATCAGGTTTTTTTACAAGAAAATCCGGGATGTGAAATCAATGCCGATCGTTCCGACCCCAGAGCCCGTCTGTATAGTGCGTGGAGAGAAAATCAACAGATTGCACAGCACATTATCGCCATGTTTCATCATAAATTTTCGCCCACCGCCCAAAGCGAGGCAACGTCGGAACAGAAGACCATTTTGTCCGATGTGGATGAATTAAAAAAGGGTGATTTTGGCCCCATGATTTGCGCCATTGAACAAACGGTGCGGACCAATTTTTATTGCCCGGATGCCCAAGCCCTTGTGATCAAAATCGTACACGACAGTGGGGTTATTGAAATCTTTATGGATCATCCGGCATTTCAAGGGGTGATGTTAAAGGGGGCCATGATGGCGCGGGGAGGGCTGCGTTGGTCCGATCGTCAAGATTTTCGAACAGAATGTTGGCAATTGATGCAAACGCAAGTTTTGAAAAATACGATTATTGTTCCATCTGGGTCCAAGGGGGCGTTTTTGCTAAAAGACGACAAGCTTTCCCCACTGCAGGCCTATGAAATGTTTGTCCACGGTGTTTTGGATATATCCGATAATCTGGCGGGTAGAAGTGTGATTTCGCCCACAAATGTACGCTGTTATGATGGTCACGATTTTTACAATGTGGTGGCGGCCGATAAGGGGACAGCCAGCTTTTCTGATTATGGTAACGCCATTGCATTGCGTTGCGGGTATTGGTTGGGAGATGCCTTTGCCTCTGGGGGGTCCAATGGATATAACCATAAAAATCTGGCCATTACATCACGTGGAGCTTGGGTCTCTATACGCCATCACTTGGCCAAACTGGGGTATGATGGGGCGCCCCCTTTGACAATGGTGGGTATTGGGGATATGGGGGGGGATGTGTTTGGCAACGGCATGCTAGAGGACAGTAATGTGCAGCTGTTGGCAGCGTTTAATTATGAATCTATTTTTATTGACCCCAATCCTGACCCCGATGCCAGTTACCGCGAGCGGTGCCGGTTGTTTCACTTACCGGGTTCTCGCTGGTCAGATTATTCAGATTTTTCCTTGGGTGGCGCGGTGTACAGCCGTCATCAAGCGCAGATCGAGTTGTCAGAGCAGGCGTGTAAAATGCTGGGGCTGAGTTCTCGTTTCATCGGTCCAAATGATTTAATCAAAGACATTTTGAAAATGCAGGTCGATGTATTGTTTTTAGGTGGAATAGGGACATTTGTTCAGGCGCAATCAGAAGAAAATGTCATGGATGCGGCCAATGCGGAAACGCGGGTTTATGGCAAAGATCTACGCGCAAAAATCGTGGCCGAGGGGGCCAATTTGGGCATGACTCAGGCCGGACGCATCGAGTATGTTTTGGCAGGTGGTCTGTTAAACACAGATGCGGTGGATAATTGCGCAGGTGTGAATTGTTCCGACCATGAAATCAACATCAAGATTTTGTTGGATCAGGTTGTGCAACACGGCGATATCGATCAGTCAGAGCGCGCCCTTATATTGCAAGCCATCACCGAGGATGTCTGTACCCATGTGCTTCGGGAAAATGCTTGGCAAAATTTGGCACTGACTTTTTCTGCCCTGGGGGATCAATCGGTGATTTTGGATCGTACCGTTGGCTTTTTGCAGGCGTACAGGGCCACCTGTTTTGTGGCAGACGATGGTTTGGATGCGTTGTTGGATGGGTTGCAGGGGCGAAAAAAGGATGCAGGTGTAACCAGGCCAGAGATGGCGGTTGTTTTGGCCTATGTCAAACGGTATTTAAGGAGCGTTTTAGAGAAAATGGACTTGTCTGAATTGGGGGAAGAAGATGTTGTGCGTTATTTTCCCAGAGCCATACAAGAGCGTTTTTCCTCGTTCTTAAAAGATCACTTCTTGTTTTCAGAGATCAAAATAACCATGCTCGTGAATCGGTTTGTGGATTTATTGGGTCCTATAGAGCTGTTCTCTCTTGTGCAAGAATTGGGCGTTTCTGTGATGGATTCTGTTCGCGCATTGGTGATGCTGGATCATCAGATTAATGGCCATCGAATGGGGCAAAAAATTGTTGGAACAATGGGGGATCTGGCCGCTGCGCTTTTGCTGATGGGGCTGTATCGTGATGTTGTGCGTGGTGGATTAGGGCATTGGGCAAAAAACTGGAAAATTGACCCCGAATATGTCGTTTCTGTTAAGGATGCTGTAAGAGACGTTGGTCTGTGGGGCCAGTATCAGGCTGCGCTGTCTGTGGTAACGGATACGCCCATAAGGCTATAGCGGGTTTCGGCGCGCGCGCCCCTTGCGTCTTCAACCTCTTGTCAGTAAAATAGCACGGTATAGACGTTGAAATTCCTTTGACCCTTTTTCCATCATCTTTATTAAAGTTTTTTTATTTATATGCATTTACGTGAAATTAAAGCAAAGTCTCCTGTTGAATTATTGAGATTGGCTGAGACTCTTGGTCTGGATAGTGCCGTGGACATGAAGCGTCGCGATTTGATTTTTGGAATTTTGCAAAGGAAATCTGAGCAGAATATGGCCATTACAGCAGAGGGGGTTCTGGAAATTTTGCCCGATGGGTTTGGGTTTTTACGATCGGCATCATCCAATTATTTGGCTGCATCAGACGATGTGTATGTCACTGTTCAGCAAATTAAATCAATGCATTTGAAAAAAGGTGATGTTTTAGAGGGGTTGATCAAGGCACCCAAGGAGGGAGAGCGCTATTTTTCGTTTACCAAGATTACGAAGATTAATTTTTCAGATCCTCACATGTTGCGCAATCGGATACCATTTGATCAGTTGACGCCTTTGTTTCCCACAAGAAAAATCACGCTAGAGGCCCCCGAGGGGGTGGATCCAAAAAACAAAGATTTGACTTTGCGCGTAACGGATTTGATTGCCCCCATAGGGTTTGGCCAGCGCGGTTTGATTGTCGCACCGCCTAGAACTGGGAAAACCGTGATTTTGCAAACGTTGATTAAGTCCATAATGCATCATCACCCAGAAGTGCACTTGATTGTTTTGCTGATCGACGAGCGTCCAGAAGAGGTGACAGAAATGTCACGCACCGTCAAGAATGGCGAAGTGATTAGTTCGACCTTTGATGAGCCTGCTGCCCGGCATGTTCAGGTGGCGGAAATGGTCATTGAAAAGGCAAAGCGCTTGGTAGAGGCCAAAAAAGATGTGGTGATCTTTTTGGATTCCATTACCCGTTTGGCCAGAGCGTACAATACGGTTGTGCCTTCATCGGGAAAAGTCTTGACAGGGGGTGTGGATGCCAGCGCCTTGCAAAAGCCAAAGCGTTTGTTTGGGGCGGCTAGAAATGTTGAGGAGGGGGGATCGCTGACCATCATCGGTACGGCATTGGTGGATACAGGGTCCAGGATGGATGAGGTTGTGTTTGAGGAGTTCAAAGGAACAGGCAACTCTGAGTTGATCTTGGATCGCAAGTTGGCGGATAAGCGGACTTTTCCAGCCATTGATATTACGCGATCAGGGACAAGAAGAGAGGAGCTGTTGGTTGACCCTGCCAAGTTGCAGCGCAAATGGCTGCTGAGAAGGGCGTTAAGCCCCATGAGCGCTGCAGAAGCCACTGACTTTTTGCTAGAGCGTCTGAAAATGACAAAGAATAATGATGACTTTCTAGACAGCATTAATCGTCCGTCGGTTTAGAATTGGGGCATGTTCTGTTAGGATTGGTTTCAGATTCCCACCCAACAGAGCAAGTGTGTTGGATAAAAGGTGGATAGGGGGTTGTCAAAAAGTTTATGACGCGGTATGATGGTTTAACAATTACGATGGCGTTGTAACCAAAATGGGACAAAAAGCAGATCCAATAGGTCTTCGACTTGGGATTAATAAAACGTGGGATTCTGCATGGTATTCTAAAAAGAACTATGCTGCATTTGTTCAAAAAGATATTGAAATTCGCAAATTCGTCGAAAAGAACCTTCAGGGCGCCGGATTGACTCGGGTTTTAATTGAAAGGCCAGGTACAAAGCCAAAAGTGACCGTATTCTCGTCACGACCAGGTGTGGTGATTGGCAAGAAAGGGTCTGGGGTGGATCAGCTGTTGGAAAAAATGAAAAAAGCCATCGATGTTGACTGCTCTTTTAATATCGTAGAAGTTAGAAAACCGGAGCTTCAAGCGCATTATGTTGCCAATGATATTGCGCAGCAAATGGAACGTCGCGTTTTTTACAAAAGAGCAATGAGGAAGGCGATTCAGTCGGCCCTGAAAATGGGCGCAAAAGGAATTCGAATCAACTGTTCTGGACGGTTGGGTGGTATTGAAATTGCGAGAACAGAGTGGTATTTTGAGGGTCGCGTTCCTTTGCACTCTTTGCGTGCGGACATTGATTTTGCCTCTAGCGTTTCCCACACTGTCAGCGGTGCCTGCGGGGTAAAGGTTTGGATTTACAGAGGAGACATTTTAGATTCCTTGGAATCTTCAGGTGTGGACAAGCGGTTAGAATCTTCTAAAAAGTGGTGAGGAGTACGAAACATGTTAATGCCTAGAAAAACAAAGCATAGAAAGCTTTTTAAGGGTAAAATTCACGGGGAAGCCACCCAGGGTTCCGATATTGTTTTTGGGCAATATGGTTTGCAGGCTTTGGCGCCAGATCGTATTACAGCTCGGCAGATTGAGTCTGCTCGTAGGTCCATTAGTCGCCACGTCAAGCGTATGGGGCAAGTTTGGGTCAGAATGTTCCCCGATGTTCCTGTTACTTCGAAGCCTGCAGAGGTTCGTATGGGCAGCGGTAAGGGAAGCATTGATTATTGGGCTTGTCGTATAAAGCCAGGTCGAATTTTGTTTGAGATTGGTGGGGTTCCTATGGAGCTGGCTCAGGAAGCTTTTCGATTGGCTTCTCGCAAGTTGCCCATTGATACACGCTTTGTTCAGCGCAGTTCTAGGGGCGGTTAATCGTTAATATTAAATTAATGGGGGCGGGTATGAAGAAAGAATCATTTGCCGATATTCAAAAAATGTCAATTCAGGATATTAAGAAATCTATTGTTGATAGAAGAAGATGTTTGTTCCAATTGAGAATGAACAGTGGAGCCGAGGGTTTTCGGTCCAGTGATGTGAGTTTGTCCAAAAGAGATATTGCGCGATTCAAAACAGCGCTCTCTGAAAAGTTCAGAAAGGAGGCTAAGCACTAATAAAATGCCAAGACGTGTTTTAAGTGGGAAGGTTGTTGGTCATAAAATGAACAAGACCGCTATGGTTAGGGTAAGCAGAGTAAGTCGCCACCCTATTTACAAGAAAGATGTTATCGTTTTTAAAAAATATGCTGCTCACGATGAGAACAATGCGTATGGTGAGGGGGCCTGGGTTTCCATCCGCGAAACACGTCCTTTGTCCAAGACAAAGCATTGGGAGATTGTTGGTCTGGCAGATGGAGGCCTTCAATGATATGTATGCAGACACGTTTAAAGGTTGCCGATAATACTGGAGCCAAAGAAGTTATGTGCATTAAAGTTTTGGGTGGATCTCATCGAAACTTTGCATTTACCGGGGACGTTATTGTTGTATCCATCAAAGATGCAAGCCCCACATCCAAAGTCAAAAAAGGAACGGTTCAAAAAGCAGTGATCGTTAGAACGTCAAAGGGGATCCAGCGTCCAGATGGCTCTAAGATTATTTTTGATGAAAATGCCGTTGTTTTGATTAAGCCAACGGGAGAACCCTTGGGGACACGCATTTTTGGCCCAGTTCCCAGAGAGCTTGGTGTTTCTTATTCAAAGATTGTTTCTCTTGCGCCGGAGGTGTATTGATGGCCTGGAAGTTAAAAAAAGGCGATGACGTTTTTGTCGTTGCAGGAGACCACAAAGGATCTAAGGGGAAAATTTCCTTGGTAGATCGTAAGAAAAACAGAGTTATAGTTGATGGAGTGAATGTCGTTTCTCGCCACGTAAAGCCATCTATGCAAAATCCAGAGGGCGGAGTCGTTAAAAAAGAAGCTTCTATTCATATATCCAATGTTGCTCTGGTTGCCCCAGGTACAGGTGAGTCATTTCATTGGTCCAAAAAAATGACGACCAAGATTGGTTTTCGTTTTGAATCCGATGTAAAAGTTCGATATGCTAAGAGAGATGGATCCGTTTTAGGCGTTGTCTAATGTTGATTGTATGATAATTGTCGTTTAAAGTGATAGAGTTCAATAAGGATATGACATGAGCGAAAATAATTCGAAACCCCAAATTAGGTCTCTTTATGAAACCAAAATTCGGGAATCATTGATGAAAAAAATGGGGTATAAAAACATTCACTCCGTTCCTAATTTGGAAAAAATAGTGATTAATATGGGGCTGGGAAGGAGAATGCAAGAAAAAAGCATTCTTGAGGCCGCTGTCGAGGGGTTAGCTGATATATCTGGTCAAAAACCTTGTATAACAAAAGCAAAGCAGTCCATAGCTGGTTTTAAAATCAGAGAGGGGATGAATTTGGGAGCCAAGGTCACTTTGCGTGGCAATAGAATGTATGAGTTTTTGGAGAGGTTGGTTAATATCGCTATGCCTAGAATCCGTGACTTTAGGGGATTGTCTGGCAAGAGTTTTGATGGCCATGGAAATTTTTCAATGGGCGTTAAAGAGTATTATATTTTTCATGAAATAAAGTACGATAAAATTAATGATATTTTAGGTATGGATATTATTTTTGTTACAAGTGCAAAATCCAATCAGGATGGAAAAGCGCTGTTAGAAGAATTCGGTCTTCCATTTTACAATTAGGAGGTTATAGTGGCGAGAAAGGGATTGTTGGAAAGCAACCAAAGAAAAAAAAATCTAGTTGCTGATTATGCAAGTAAAAGAAAAGAACTGAAAAGTCAGATTATGAACAGAGACAGTTCGGTAGAGCAACGATTTGAGGCTTCTATAAAGCTTTCCAAAATACCACGTAGCTCTTCTAAAGTTCGTGTTCGTAACAGATGTGCAGAGACGGGAAGACCTAGAGGTGTTTATAGATTCTGCGGTCTATCTCGTGTTGTTTTAAGGCAAATGGCGGTTCACGCTTTTCTGCCTGGTATTCGTCGATCTAGTTGGTAGGAGGAAAAATGTTTACAGATCCAGTGGGAGATATGGTCTCCCGTATTCGAAATGCTCAAATGAGAAGCAAGCCCTTTGCTGTTGTTCCTCATTCTAAATTAAAAGAGCAAATATTAGAAGCATTGCTGAGAGAGGGGTATATACGAGGATTTGATTTGGAAAATCCGAATACTCTTGAAAAAGCTTTGAAAGTTCACATCAAGTATTTCTCTGGAAATCCTGTGATTCGAGAAATAAAACGCATTTCTAAGCCAAGTATAAAAGTTTACTCCTCAATACGGAATATGAAGCCCGTTGGAAATGGATTAGGAAACGCTATTCTTACAACCTCCAAGGGTGTTTTGTCTGATCGAGAAGCTAGGGCAAGTCATGTGGGTGGAAAAATTTTATTAACAGTGAGGTAGTTATGTCGCGCATTGGTCGAATTTCTTTAAAAATTCCAGCAGGTGTCGTTTTTGAGGTTGGTCAAAAAGAAGTTACCGCCACTGGTTCCAAGGGCGTTTTGAAAAATACACTGCCCAATGGATTTGATGTGGTTGTCGATGGGGCAAGTATTAATGTTGTCGTTCAAGGTGGTGTAAAAACCAGTGAACTCGATAAAAAAACGTCGTCCCTGTATGGAACTTTTTGTCGTAATATTTCTAATATGTTGCAGGGTGTTGCTCAGGGCTTTGAGAAAAAATTAGAGCTGGTTGGTGTAGGGTATAAGGCTGATTTGCAGAATAATTCTATTTTAAAACTGTCTTTAGGGTATAGTCACGATATTCTGTATCAAATTCCTGAAGGTATTACGATACAAATGGAAAAGCCAACCGCGTTTAAAATTTTAGGGGCAAACAAGCAAAAAGTTGGTCAAACCGCTTCGGAAATTATTCGATATCGACCACCAGAACCATATAAGGGCAAGGGCGTTCGTGTTCCTGGTCAATTCCTGAGAATGAAAGAAGGAAAGTCTAAGTAATACAAGAAAGTAATAAAAGGATAAGAAATGAATACTCGTTATATTCGCTCGTCGAGCCAAAGAAGAAAAAACAGAACTAGGATGGCTGTTCGATCTGCTCAAAAGCCAAGACTGTCTGTTTTTAGATCCGGCAGGTATATTTATGCTCAAATAATAGATGATTCAAAACATTGTACGATTGTTTCAGCGTCATCTATTGAAAAAGAATGTGATTTAACTTCTCGCTCTAATTGCTTGGCGGCGGAATGGGTTGGAAAAAAAATCGCAGAACGTGGTTTGGCCGCTGGATTAGAAAAAGTAGTTTTTGATCGTGGTGGATATAAATTCCATGGTCGTGTAAAAGCATTGGCTGATTCTGCTCGATCCATTGGTTTGAATTTTTAGTTTAAAAAAATAGAAATAATTTTTTATTTTCAAAAAAACATTAATCAGTTTGAATACATTGATTAGTGTTTTTTTTTGATTTTGTGTTTAATTTTATAAGAATAAAACGCGGGTTTGTTGAAAATTAAATGGTATTTCTAGCAGGCTTTTCATTTTTTGAAATGTTTGAAATCAAATATCCGCAATATCATACGTGTTTTCAATAATCGTAAAAATCTGGAAATACAGATTCTTCGAATATATTTTAGATTGGAAATGAGATTTTATGAAAATGGTTTTCCGTGTATATGGCGACTCAACGAGACCAGTTAATTCGAATACTAAAAACTGATGGTTTTAACTCGTTAAAATACTGAAGGATTTTAATTCGCATGTCAAATCAATAAAGATGGGGTCATTATCTATGAATGCAGAAAACAAAATCATTATTACAACTGTATACGACAACAACCTGGATCAAGCTGAATTTTTAGATGATTGGGGTTTTTCTTGTGTGATTCAGCATCCAAAAGGAAACATGATATTTGATACGGGTGCTAAACACCAAATATTAAAAAATAATCTAAAAAAATTAAAAATTGACCCTGCATCCATTGATTATCTTGTTATTTCTCATAAACATTGGGATCATAAAGGGGGAGCATGTTGGTTATTGGAGCAAAATCCAAACATCAGCGTTTATGTTCCAAAAACGTGGACGAATCATTTAGAAAAAAGTTTGCCTGTACCTGTTAATAAAATACATCGTATTAAAAATCATCATCGCATCAACGACACATTTCATTTAATCGTATCAAAAAACTTTTGGATTAATGAACTGGTATTAAGCATTAAAACTTCAAAAGGAATAGTTGCTGTAACGGGATGCAGTCATACAGGTATACTGAATATTGCCAAGTTAACGCGACATGTTATGAATGAAAAAATACATGTATTGCTAGGGGGTTTTCATTTATTGAGGTCTTTAAAGTCAAGTATAAATACTATCATAAGTGGATTGAAAAATGAAAATATTGATTTTATTGCTCCGTGCCACTGTACAGGAGATGTGGCTTTGGCGTTATTTAAACAAGAGTTTAGTCAAAAATTTCTAAAAAATGGTATCGGATCCCAACACTTTTTTGAAGTGTGATCTGTGAATAACCAAAGGTAAAATAATTAAACCCCAAAAGATCAATCAAAATTTAGGTCGATCAGAACAGACTGAACCCCATGAAAGCCTTCAAAACTTAGTTCGACCGTTACAGTCCAAATTCAGTTCAGTAAAAGAGTGTTGAAAACTCAGGCCCACCAAAAACAGTCAGAATCTGATCCATTAAACTGTTGGCAGTGCACTCCTACTCAGATTCATCAAGAAAATACATGCTCACCAAAAACAGTCAGAATTCAAAATAAATGTTAAAAAAACGCCCCCCATGATTACTGTTGGCGCAATGCCCGAAAATGATCCAGTGACAAGACGTTATCCGCAAAAAACGTCGGTGTCACGCTGTTCCAATCAAATTGCAATGCAAAATCGGCACTGGGATCAATAAACGAACAAAGGGATGAAAAAGGAATGCGCAAGGTGCTCTTTTTATGGTCAAACATCAAATCAACAGCAAAATAATCATCCTGAACGTTCAAATTCCAAAAGGAATCCTGTAAAACGATGGTCATTTCCTCTGGATATCGCTGGTTTAAAGTCAAAGGAATGGAAACGCCAGGAAATTGAGTTCTAAATGTAATATAAAAATGGTGTGGCGCATCCAGACCATCTTGAGCAGCCTTTTTTAATGCACGCTTGACCACGTCTTGCTTGCTTTTTTCCATCCAAATCATATAATCCATAATTTTTTCCCCTGGTTGATCAGGGGGGCTGTTCTGTTGCCCGGTCAGCCCCCACACCGCGAACGTTTTAATTCAACAAAAACAACGCTTACGCTGCTGCTGCTGTCAAATTGGCTGCTACAGGAAGGCTTACACCTGCCATGTTAGCAACTTTTGTGTTCAATGCATTATTAGAGTTTGCATTTATAAAATAGCCCGGTAACGTCGGAACAATCGCGAATGAACCCTAAACCTTTATTACGTACGTCGATCCTGTATCGCCCCCACCGGAAAACGCCACCATGCTGTGCTCTGGTGGAGGCGTCGGGTTCTGCCCCCGAGTCCGTCCCGCTTATTCTATTTAGCATTTATCATCATATTTAGTTTGCACTAACATCTTGATCTTATAACAAAAAAAACGGACTTTCAAGTTTTTTTATTGTTTTTATAAAAAATCCAAAAAATAGAGCCCGCGATACGTTTTTAATAGGATAAAAGGTTCAAGCCAACCCAAGCCCCCCCAAATGGAAAGGCAAGGAGGAATACAAAAGGAGGCTGGGGGAAACCAAATCCGTTGGTTATGAACCATAACAAGCCCGGACAATAGGTATCCACCACAACAAGATCTTACGTCCAGCGCCCCAGCGCACATTCAGCATCCAAACCAATAGAGGCATCCAGCCCATCAGCCCACAGCATATGTTCAGCGCCATCCAGCACCCCAGTCAGAGGGCGGCATAGCTCTGTCCCCACAGAAGCCCCACATTGTTGCCGCCACAGAGTCCTATTTTTTCGGGGGTTTTTGCCTCAAAAATGACGGGATTTCCAAATCTTCGGGTCCAGATTGGGAAAATTTATCTGAAAACTTATCCGAATGTTTAGGCATTTCTGGATACAACGGTACTGCCTCTTTTCGTCGCGTTAACCCCATCAAGCGTTGTAAAAAAGTACTCGGTGCAGGCTTGGCTTTTTTACGCTCTGAAACATACCCAAAATCAGACTCCTCCGATGCACGCGTATTGTACCCAAATTCTTCTTGGGGCTCTTCGTTCAAAGCAAAAGAAGAAAAGGACTCTGTGTCCTCGAATTCATAGCTGCTGTGGCGCGAACCCATCGTGGAAAATGTGTCAGACAACGGATCGTCCGCCAGTAAAGAATCGTTGGCAACAGAGGCCGTTACCGCCGCCAAATTCGGAACAATGGATGGATCTTGAATGCCCGTGGCCACAACCGATACACGCACCACACCTTCTAAATGTTTCTCAAACGTTGCACCAAAAATAATGCGGGCCAATTCGCGCCCAGGCAACTCATGATCCACTTCTTGCTTGATGCGACCAATGGCTTCGTCCACATCATACAATTTCAAATCCGGACCACCCGTAACGTTGATCAATACCGATTGCGCCCCATTGATGGACACATCATCCAATAACAAACAACCAATGGCTTTTTCAGCGGCCTCTGTGGCACGAGACTCTCCTGATGCTTCACCCGTTCCCATCATGGTTTTACCCGAAGTATTGCGCATCACTGTACAAATATCGGCAAAGTCACAATTGACCAAACCCGGATTGATCATCAGGTCCGTAAAGGTTCGTACGCCAGAATGCAGCACATCATCCGCCATGGCAAAGGCCTCGACAAAGGTTGTATTTTGTGTGGCCAAGCGGAATAGATTTTGATTGGGAATGACCAACAAGGTATCAACACAATCACGAATGATATCAATGCCTTTGTCGGCCGCCCGCATACGCTGGGTTCCTTCAAAATGGAACGGTTTTGTCACAACGCCCACCGTTAAAATGCCTTGCTCTTTGGCAGCAGCGGCAATAACAGGCCCCGCACCTGTTCCTGTTCCTCCGCCCATCCCCGCCGTAATAAAGACCATATGAATGCCTTTTAAATGACGCATAACCTCTTGAATGCTTTCCTCTGCGGCCAAACGCCCCACCTCTGGCGATGACCCTGCACCCAATCCTTGGGTCACACCAAAGCCCAAACGAATACGCTGATTTTCAGGACACAAAGATTGACTCAAGGCTTGGGCATCCGTGTTGCATACTAAGAAAGAGACCCCTTGTAAACCCGATCGAATCATGTTGTCAACCGCATTTCCTCCGGCTCCGCCTACACCAATGACCGCAATTCTTGGGACAATGCGCTCTAGGCTGGTTTCATGGATCAAGTCATCTGATCGATTTTCGTGATTTCCTATCATACAAAACTCTATTATTCATTAATGATTTACAATTATATCACATTTTTTTTCGTAACCAAGAAAAGAAATCAAAATCTTTTTTAGGAGAGAGCAACAAAGGGTCCTTTGGTAACCCATGATAAATCATCCCACCAATAACTCCTGAAAGATCAGAGGTATACCGTGGCGCATTCTCTGGAGCCATGGGACGGGCAAGGCGTACGGATCGATTTAACATCCTTTGCACCAGTTCTCTCAGCCCAGGCAACTGTGCACCACCACCGGTTAAAACAATTCTTTGAACAGAGCCAGAATAGGGGCAAGCATCCATTTGTTTTTTCAACAAAGTCAGCATTTCTTCGGATCGGTTTTGAATTAATCGTATGAGTGCCGAACGCGGAACAGGATTGCTTGAATCCGTATCCCACTGGTTCAGCAAGGGTACAGGAATGGTTTCATGATGGTCGCTTTGCGTGACCAGAGCCGCCCCATGAAGAATTTTCAAACGCTCTGCATGCAGCAACGATGTTTCAAAAGCCTTGGCAATATCTTGGGTAATCAAATGCCCCCCCATGGGTACGGTCATTTGATCCATAAACAAGCCATTGAGGAAAATAGAGGCACTGGTGGTGCTGGCCCCCAAATCAATCAATAACGTTCCTAACTCACGCTCGTCGGCACTGAGACAGGACAGAGCGCTGGCACATCCAGAAAAAAGAACATTTTGCACTTGAACTTGACAGCGTTTTAAACACGACACAATGGTGTCATAACGTCCCTTATGCATCCAAATGCCATGAAACTGACCCGTCAACTGTTTCCCAACAATGCCCCTGGGATCGCGTATGTTTTCTTGCTGATCCACCTTGAATTCCAGAGGAATGATTTGAGTACAGTGGTATTGGGGATGGTGCAGTTGGGACGTCATGGCTTGAATATCCCCCTCCGTTACGACGCCTTGCCTCAGAGGGGTCTTTAAAACACAGCGCTCAAAGATAAAAAAGGACCCGTTTAACACCAGTGTGGCATGACGAATGTGAATCTTGGATTGCTGCTCTGTGTCGTATAAAATACGCACCAACGATTCTTCTAATGCCCGGACATCCGTCAATTGCCCTCCCCATAAACCTCGGGATGCAATATGGCCTGCCCCCAGAACGGTCAGTACTTTGGATTCGTTTTCTTGACCCAACCAACAGGACAGTTGACTGCTGCCCAGATCGATGGCGGTTTGATAAAAGCGGGATAAAAAATTCATGAGCTTGGCAATGGGTTTTTTGGTTTGAAAATTAATGCATCGGAAAATCTTAAATCAATTAAACTGGCATTGTGCAGCATAGGCCAAAATCGCAACAGCTTTGACAAGGCTTTTCCCCGATTGTGTTCTGGCAATTGAATGCGCATACCATTTTCCAGGTACAAATCCCATCGCTGACTGCGCAAAAAACAAGCAGCCTTGATGGCGGGCAGACGAGATATTTTTGGCAATTGACTGAGCAGGGAGCGCACATGCTCTGGTGCCTCTTTTCCGGCCACAACGATCAAGTGGCCAAAGTTTTTTGGTACAGCCCCCACAATGGGTTTTCCATTCTGATCAATGATGCATTTTTTCCCATCATTTTGCCAAATGGCCATGGGCGTTTTTTCCACCAAATGAACGACAAGTGTCCAGGGCAAACGTCTTTGTATACAGGCCGATTTTACCCACGGCAAGGATTCCAGGCGTGCATGCATGGTTACTAAATTTTGGGCCCACATATGATCACCCTTGGCCATTTGCAAAGCCCAAAATAGAGATCGATTGCTGGTACGGTTTTGACCCAATACAATAATTTCTCGTAATTCTAATCCCAAAACACCTGCTGCAACCTGCCGATAGGCATAGCCGACATACCCCAGGCTGCCAATGATTGCTGTAAAAACGAAAAACCACCGCGTCAAGAGAACAAAACAAACAAAAACACTGTAATGGAATCATGACACACTCTGAGGAAATGAAACAGGGTTTGATTATGATTTTAGTATTTTTTATATGGACCGTCAGCATTTTTGCCTTTCAGCAATCGGCTGTCAGCATGATCTGACCCAAAAACACAGGGTCCAGAATGGTCGGAATGGCGGGATTTGAACCCACGACCTTCGCTTCCCGAAAGCGACGCGCTACCAGACTGCGCTACACTCCGTTTCTGTATTTTAAAGAACAGAACCCAAGGATACAAGACGTTTGAGTTCCTCAACCGATTTCAGGTAGGCATCTTGGAGAAAACAGGTTAGGATGGACTTATGACAATGATTCTTGCGAATCCAATGAAATCCTTTTTTTCGCCTTATTCCATGCACGAGGGGTCTTGGGGCGATTTTCAACAAGAATGCCATCACATTGACCAGACCTTGAATGCAAATGCCCACGGGGTGCACCCCATCATTGCGGATATGTCGACAAGAAAAGGAAAAGAATTGCGGGCCCAGTTGGTCTTTTTTACGGCACAATTGTTGCGCAATATACAGACCGATCATCACCGTTTGGCTTGTGTCATAGAATACCTGCATTGGGCATCCTTGTTGCATGATGATGTTCTTGATCAAGGGCAAATGCGCAGACAAGGGCCCTGTATGCATAGACAATATGGCAATACCTTGGCGATTTTGGGCGGCGATTGGTACGTTGCCCAAGCCTTTTCCCTGGTATTGACCCTGCAAGACAGGCGCGTGATGGAAACGGTGCAAGGGGTGATGAAACCTCTCGTCCAGGGACAAATGATGGATTGTTCTATGGCATCCGACATCGGGCAGGACCAGTATTTGACCATGATTGGGTATAAAACAGCCGAATTGTTCGCCGTTTCAGCCCAAGCGTCAGCCATGATTTCTGGTGCCAGTCATGCCATCATTCACACCTTGATGCAATTTGGTTATGCCATGGGGATGGCTTATCAATTAAAAGACGATGGAGCAGAGTATGCTGCACCTGTTGAATCTTGGGACTTTGGTCACGATTTTTGTCAAAATAAATTCACCTTGCCCTGGATTCTGACCCGACAATCGTGTTCTGTTGCCAAATGGAACGACATTTTAGATATTCAAAAAATGGTGTGCACCCAGAATCACTCCATCGATCCTGTTCTGACACAAGCGGGGTGGAATATTGGGGCTTTCCTGTCCTCTGCGCCAGGGTTAACCCCATCTTGGTCAGCCGTTGCTTACCCACCCAAACCTTTTTCCCCCAAACAATTGGATTTGCTTTGCCACATTCAAATTCTTTTTCAAGAGGGCGTCAATCAGACAAACGCATTGGCCCAACGGTACAAGGATCAAGGCACAACAGCCCTGGAATCATGGCCAGAAGAGTCTATTCAACCTTTATTACATTGGGGATCGTTTTGATCAGCGCAGGAGGGCATCGTTGGACTCTAGGTGGTGGGTGGCGCCCTAAGGGCTGAACGACCAGCCAGATCTTTAATTCCAAATTCCATGACCGTGGCAGGCGTTAAGACAGGCCGTATCAAGATGGCCGCAATCAAATGCCTGAAGGCGATTGCTTTGCCTGGCGCCGTTTGATCAGCGATTGTCTTTTCTGCGCTTTTCTAAGGGGGCCACGACGTTTGGCATGTCGTGGTATAGCGTTACTCGCCCTAATCATGCTCCGTTTTTTGGTTTTCCTTGCCTGTAAGGTCTTTTGTTTCTTGGATTGTTGCGGGCGTATTTTTTGGGAAATGACGATGGGCTTTACCGTCTTTTTTATGGATTTAACCCTATATTTCCTGGGTGATTTGCCCTGTATTTTGGCCAAACTTACGGCTGCTAAACGCTTGCTTTTTCTCTTTTTATTCCCTGTTTTATTATTTCTAACCTGTTTTGTTCCGATGGGCTTGCTTAACTGTGCCAAAATCAAGTGGGGCGTTTTGGACAACGTGGTCATAGGTTTGGCAATGGCCAAATGCAGCCGACTGGGGTCCTTATAACAGGTTTCAATCAAAGAGGCCATTAATTGGTCCCGCTGGATTTTAGACGGCATCCCCATAACAACCGATATAATGGGCTGGTTGTTTCGACTGGTGACCGTCACTAAATTGTATCCAGATGGACATGTGTACCCTGTTTTTCCCAAATATAATCCCGGTACACGCCCCAATAATTTGTTGGTATTGCGAACCACGCCATTGCCTTTTTGAATGCTTGGAATGCCTAAAAACCCAGAATATTGAGGAAAATTCATGCAAATCGCCCGCATTAAAATCGCCATATCATGGGCTGTTGTCTTTTGAAATCGATGGTGCCACCCCGATGGGTTGTGAAACACGGTTTTCAACATGCCCAATTTTAATGCCGTGGCATTCATGGTTTTAACAAACAATCCTGTTGATTGGTAAAGGTTTTCAGATACCACATGGGCCACATCATTGCACGATTTTACGGAAAGAGCCAAAATGCATTGGCGTACAGAAATTCGAGATCCCGGTTTTAATCCCCACTTGGATGGGGGTTGTCTGGCGGCAAAGGCCGATACTTTAAACACGGTATCCATACGAATGTGCCCTTGTTCCAAGGACTGAAACAGGATGTACAGCGTCATTAATTTGGTCAAAGAGGCTGGATAAACAGGGGTCTGAGCATCACTTTGCGCCAAAACATTTCCCGTTTTTAGCTCTGTAATGACCGCACTATAGGTCGCCCCTTGGGTCTGCCCAACGAACAAGCAAAAACAGCAAACAATGCGTAACAGATTCGCCATGCCCATAAAGATCATGCCGATAACAGGGACGGCAATTCCCCAGCAGTCAGAGCAACGCTTGAAGGATTCTTCCACAGCCCATGACCCTTTAACAGGGCGTATACATCCCACAGGGGCAAGCCTTGAACCGTCGACGACAGCCCACGAATCATGCGAATATACATGCCCATGATGCCCTCTATACGATACACGGCCACATTGCGCCATTCCCCTGACTGAATGAAAAAAGCGATTTCTTGGGGTTCTAAAATTTTTACTGCCACATGGGTTACGCAAAGTCGGGTGTAATAGGCCCCCGATGGCATGCGTAAGGCTAGCGCCGTATATACGCGATGGCGCCGACCGGAGATCAAGCGCAATTGGTCATGCACCTCTTGCTCGCTTTCCGCTTTGCGCAAAATACGCGTCCCCACCGCCACGATGGTATCGGCCGCCAAAATCGGTTGGTCTGAAAACTGCTCGGAAACTTTTTCAGCCTTTTCTCTGGCCATACGCATCACATAGAGGGTGGGGCGCTCTCTGACAATAGGGGTTTCGTCAATGTTCGCTGGATGAGCGTCAAAAGGAATGCCCAATCGTGTTAACAAAGCAAACCGTGACGGCGATTGAGAGGCCAAAATGAACGTCAAGGGCGTGGATGCTGTGTATATTCACCCTACTATAAGGGTTTTGACACGCGGTTTCAATGGAAAAAGAGGGAAAAGGATGTTGTGACTTTTAAAGCCATTTATTTGCAAAATATGGGCCACATTTGGGGTTGCTCTTGGAATGCTTCCTGTCATTTGATAGATTGATAAGGATTATTATTTTGTTTGATCAGCCTTATATGCCATGGCTATTGCTGTCATTTTGGTCTGCACGTTGTTTTTTAAGGGCTTTTGCGCTGTTTGCTGTGCTGTGTATACCCGTTTGTGGCGGTGACCCCTATAGCTCTTTTCAGGCCAAGGATGAAAAAACAGAGTCGGGCGCGTCTTGGATGTCACGGCTGGCATCCCTGTACCACAATATTACATACCATTGCGCCATGACGTCAGATCACGGGGGTCAGGATTTCCCAAGAGCCCTAGATCCATTGGGCCCAGCATCCCATGCCAGCTTTAATAATGGTTTTGTGCCCTCTGTATTTGAAATTGGCGCACAGTACGATCGTGCCCAATGTTATGTATCCCTTGGAGGGGGACGCCCAACAGATACCGGTTTGTTCAAAAATTTTTCGCCAACCAGCCAGGTGTCCATGGGCGTTGGCTTACGCTATTACTGGAGCGATACCATTGCGCTGCAACTGGCGGCAACCCTGCATTATGTGGGTTCTTTCACCACCGATTTTGCCCCTGAAAGAGACCGCCTGATGGTGGATTCCTCCACCTATTCTGCCGATCAACCCATGTCGGATTTAAGCAGTCAAGTCAACGGGTTAGCATCCTCCTCTGGTGGCAGCTTTGCAGAGGGTTTGTTTACGGTTGTCTATTATTTCTGTAAATAAAGGGCAGGGGCCCTGAATCCCAGGGATCCTGATGAATTTAGACCCCCACCTTCACTAGGCCTTTAGAACAGTACCCGTTTCAGGGTGCGCCCGCAGCAATGATGTCCACTCTTGTCCCATCACAGGCTTCCCCATCATGGATCGATAGGTAATATAGGATTCCATAACACGCAAAACATAATGGTGGGTGTCCTTGTACGGAATGCTTTCCATCCAAACAATGCCATCTTCGGGAATGCCCAAATTGGGCGTGTTTTGAATCCACGGTGTTGCCCGATGCACCCCTGCATTATAGGCTGCTATGCCTGGGGCATACACGGACCCGACTTTTTTCATGTAATCAGTAATGATATGGGTTCCCATACGAATTTGGTACGCTGAATCCGTCTTTAAACGGTTCATATCCAAGGCAATGCCCATATCCTTTGCAGCCTTTTTTGCCGTTTCTGCCATGATTTGCATCAATCCAATGCCGGCATCCCAACTGATGACTCTGGGGCGAAAACACGATTCGGCCAAAATAATGCTGTGAATGAGTGCGGGATCTTTGCACCGTATGCTTTGCAAAATGGGGTACAGTTTTTTGAAAACCGTGTTGGAATTTTTGGCAATACCCTTGGCACATTCCACCACATAATCGGGATAAATGACACCGACCAGTTGTAAAAGTTGAGCATAATCACCGGGTGTTTTCGCCAATGCCATCAAATCCCTGTATAACGACAATGTGGTTTCATAGGCCGGAACAGACGACGCGGTCCCAGATTTTCTGCCGCCATTTTTAACACTTTTCCCATTTTTTCCCACGTTTTCTTGCCAGATGGTGATGATGCGGGATGCCTCTTGTTGTCCGGCCTGTTTCCAATCGGTTCGGGTTGGCTCAGGATGGGCAAAATTGGGTTTAACGGGAATGCCCAGTTTCCAGCATGCCAATTGCCCATACAAAAAGGTTGAGCACAACGATGCCGCACGATAATAGGCCGTTGCCAGATCTGGTTTTTTCAAATATTGGCAACACACACCAGCCCAAAACAAGGCACGAACATCATGACGACGTAATCCTTTTTTGACTGCTGTATTCAGCGCTGGCCCCGAACGCATAATGCCGTTAGCAGAGATGACAGCCATGGGCAGATTTTGCGCAGAACGAATAAAGTATTCGTGGGCACGGGCATAATCTTGCAATCCTGTAAAACAAATTAATCCCTTGACCCAATAGGCATCATTGGCCGTATCCTCGCCCAGCGCGGATGGTTGTCCAGGACAAGTTGGGTTGACGATGGGCATATTCAATGCCTGATGATACAGCGTCTTTGCCCCAGCCATGTCTCCTTTTGTCACAGCTTCCTGACCTTCTTGCATCAATTGTTTCAGAATATAGACATCCAACTTGTTGATGGATTGGCTGTTCTGTTGAATGTATCCTTTTGGCATGCGCAATCGCTCGGTCACGGCGGCCAGGCCTTTATTACTCCGAGTGGCACATCGCATCATGGCCAGCGATAAAACCGAATCCCAGGGGTTGGTGCGTGACCATGTGGCATAATCGTGTAAAACCGTTGCATCAGGATTTTTACTCATTAATCGGGTCAGCAGATTAAATCGCGGGGTTTTGGGATTCCATTTTTCCAAAATGGTGCGCAATTCGCTGAAACTTTTCGTGGTGCCTTCTAGAATCAAACGGGACAGCAAGGGAGACAGTGCCCTTTCTATGGATTGAACCCCCAAAGTTTTTAGATGAGGATAGATATCCAAGAATTGATTCAAACTGGCCTGGGCAAGAAACCCAGCCAAATTCTCATCAAAAATGGCCGTACGTTTGCGCTTGTTTCCCACCACCAATTGTCTATAAAATGTCCAACCTTGGACTGTTCTGGGCGGATTTTTATCAAAAAATGCACATAATGCGTAATATTGAGACCCACTTTGCATGGGCAGACCCTTTTTTTCAGCCACCATTTGTACGCTTTTCATGGTTTGAGGGAACCATTGCCACCACAAGGGGTGCCGTTGATGCACATCCAACAATTGCAGCACAGGATTTTGATGATTGGGAAACAAACCCCGTAACAGCTTTACGTCACGAACCTCACCATGAGTGATCAGGGGTCCCAAGTGTTTTACATCATGAATCATTTGAGAGCCTGCCGTTTTCCAGGCAGACCAATCGGATTGTACCGGCAATGATAAAATGATGCTGTGTGTCACACACGCCAAAAAAAGGACTCGTTTCATGAATTTTTTCGCTTTTTGTTGGGTAACAATCACAGTATAATCAGTATAGCAATCTGCACATAAAAAAGGTAGCGCACAGTGAGTATCGTCAAATCTGGTGTGTATGTCGCCATGATCACCCCATGGACCAGCCAAGGCCTTATCGATTGGATGACCTTGAAAAACTATGTTACTGGGATGTGTGAAACTCCCATTTCCGGTTTTGTTGTGGCGGGAACCACAGGCGAAGGCATGGCGTTGAGCGTAAAAGAATATCAAGAGTTGATATCCCGAGTGGCGGAATGGAGCCATAAGAAAAAACACATCATGGCAGGCGTTTCTGGCATTTTGGCCGATCAGGTCGTTTCTATGATTGCTGGTGCCGAAAAATCAGGAGCAGACAGTGTGTTGGTGTTGACCCCACACTATATTCGCCCCTCACAAAAAGGGTTGTTATCCTTTTTTCACCATATTCACGAGCACACCGCTTTACCCATGGTGTTGTACAATAATCCTGGACGGACGTGTGTAAATATTGATATCGATACGGTGTGCCAATTGGCCGTTTATCCACGCATTGTGGGCATCAAGGACAGCACGTCGGATTTATCCAGACCCAGTGCCATGCGCGCGCGTATTCAAGATCCACATTTTCAGATTTTGTCTGGCGAGGACAATACATTTGTACCATTTGTGGCCGGTGGGGGCAGTGGCATTATTTCTGTCCAAGCGGGTATTTTACCCGTGCTGTACACCCATATTTGGCAAGCCATGAAAAACCAAAAATGGCCATTGGCCCAAGAAAAATCCCAAATGTTAAACCCACTGCATCGCGCCATGGCCTGTGGTGTTAATCCAGGGCCCATCAAATATGCCGCCTCGGTTTTGGGCTGGGGTAATGATCATACACGGTTTCCTTTGGGTCCTATTTCCAGTTCTGGGCGCAGTGCCATAGAAGAAGCATTGCAGGCCTTAGCGCCCTTTGTTTATGCGGGCGAACGGGCAGGGGGCGAAACACCCAATCTTGACATTGATCTTGTTCTGGCATGACACCAGAACAGCGTAAAGCGCTGGATATTCGGGCAAGTGTTTGGGTTAATGCATCGGCGGGATCTGGAAAAACCACCCTTTTGGTGGCCCGCATGGTGCGATTGCTGTTATCTGGAATAAGCGGACGTACCATGATATGTCTGACCTTTACCAAGATCGGTGCTGCAGAGATGCAAGAGCGTCTGGATCAAAAATTATCCCGATGGTCCCTGTGCCCAGAACAGGAATTGGCCCAGGATTTGGCCATTATTTTGGGGTACCATCCATCGCAGGAAGACTTGGCTTGCGCCAGATCCCTATACGAATCGTGTCAAAAAACCCCTGTCAGCATCCAAACGTTTCACAGTTTTTGTCATGACACCTTGATGCGCTTTCCCATAGAATCGGGGCTGAATATTCCCTTGCAGATTCTGGACCACCCCACCTCTATTCGCCTGTGGGACAAAGCATTGGATACGGTATTGCGTCATATGGATCCTCTATCCCCCTTGGGCCAAATGGTACAGCGCATGATGGACTCTGGTGTGACCTTAACCAGCGTATTAACGCAATGGTTTGAACGGCGATTGTTGACGAGGTCAGAATATGATCGGGCGGCCATGGATTTTTCCAGTCAAGATTTTTTACAGATTCGACCCAACATCATGCCTGAACCCGATGGTTTGGGGCCATCTGATCAAAAATGGTGTGATCAATTTCGGGATATTCCCAGGGGTTCTGTGGCCTATTGTGGTTTAATTTTGGCAAAAATTCTCAAAAAATCAGCATTGCAACATCCATGCTTGCAACAGTGGCATCAGCAAGAAATGGTGTGGATGCAAGAATTGAACCAATGGCAAGATCGACAAAAAAAGGCCCAAAAAGAACATGACCTGACCATTCTGTTTCAATCCACCATGGCCGAGTACGGGCGTAACAAGCATGGTGCGTTGGATTTTGATGATTTAACCATACAAACCCTTGATTTGATGGAACACACCCTGTATTCAGGCTGGGTGGGGCACACGTTGTATCAGACCATAGAACACATTTTGGTGGACGAAGCCCAAGACACCAGTCGACATCAATGGAAAATATTGCGTGTTTTGATCGAGGCCATTATCCAAAAACCCCAGCGAACCCTATGTGTTGTGGGTGACCCCAAACAATCCATTTACGGGTTTCAAGGCGCGGACCCAGAGGGGTTTTTTCTGATGCGGCAATTTGTAAAAGCATGGGTGAACGCCCAATCGGGATTGTTTTATGATGTGTCGTTGACCGTATCTTTTCGATCCGCCCCCGTACTGTTAAATCTGGTGAATGCGGTTTTTTCCGATACCAAACGTACTGGGATGGATTTTTTAAAACACACCAGCGTGCACCAAGGGCGACCAGGAATGGTCACGTTTTGGGCGCATACCGGCCAAGGATTAGAGTATGCCGATTTGTCGGCCGCTTGGGTTTCCACATTGCATCGCCTGTTGCAAGAGAAAGTGTTTTTACCCAGTCAAAATCGTCCCGCTCAAGCCAAAGATATGATGATCGTTTTGCCCCGTCGGACCGCTTTTTTCAAAATATTACAAGATCAATTGTACCAATCGGGCTTGTTGACAGGAAAAGATATGACGTGCAAAGACAACCCTGTGCTGGCCATGCTGGTGGCCTGGTGTCGCATGGTTGTTCATGGGGATGATGATGTGGCTTTGGCACGACTGTTGTCGGGGATGTCGCGTTTTTCCAAAGAATGTCGTGTTTTTTCATCCGCCTATCAACGGGGTCGACGATCCATTTGGCAAAACATTTCCAACCAACCCGAACACCGGTTTTTTTCAGCATTTTCACGCTATATTCGAAATATTTCTGGGGTTAAAACCTCTCTGCGGCTGTTGGATTTGGTGATCCATTGGATTTATGTCGATGGTGGCATGACGTTTTTATCGGCTTTAATCGAGGACAAACACAGCGTACAAAATGCTGTGGATGTTTTTATTCATGCGTTGCAAACCTGGCATGATCCAGAAGATGCCGTTGGTTTTTTAGATTGGATAATCAAATCAGATACCGTGTTTAAATACCCCATGGGTGGAGGAATTCGCCTATTAACCATTCATGGGGCCAAGGGCGCCCAATCTCCCATCGTCATTTTACCCGATTTACCTGAAAGTGTCGAAAAAGATGATCCAGAATATTGGCGTTTGTTGTATGTGGCCATGACGCGCGCACAAGATCGATTGTATATATCATCCTGTAAACCCACCAGTCCGTGGTACCAGGCCATTGATCACGCCATAATGGGGGCTGGGTTGCCAGAGCGAAAGAGGTCAGATGACCGCCTGCCCATTGTTTCTTATACCCTGTCGGACAAATCGTTGGAACCTGTGTTCCAGCCTGCACATCAGTCTGTGTTGGAACCTGAGTCAGAACCTGAGTCAGAACCCCTGGATACACAGCCTTTATCCCAGGGGACCCAGACCCAGCAAAGCCCACAAAGAGTTGGCCCAAGGCAAGGACAGGACCCAAGCCCCATCAAGAGCCCTTTTTCTGACCAACAGCCTGCCTATGGATCGTTTGCGTGGTTGCTTTCTGGGCTGGCCAATAACGACTGGGGTGATTCCAGCGTGCCAAATCATCAGCCCCCTTGTACAGAAAACACAGCGGTGTCATTTTCTCGTGATGCATTTTTCTATCGACGTCGTGGAGAATCCTTACACCAACTGTTGGATGAATTGCCACGCAGCGATCCCCAGCATTGGTATGGGTTTGCCCGGCGATTTTTACACCAACAGGGTCTCTTGCAAGAGCAAGCGGATATGTGGGCAAAGCGTGTGGTGGCCCTGTTGCATCAACCCCTGTTACAGCCCTTGTTTTTCCAGGCCAAATCAGAGGTCGAGTGGTGCGGGCCAGGACACATTCGACGTATGGATCGGGTATTGGTGGGCGAAGCAGACCTTTGGATTGTGGATTTCAAAAGTACGCGTATGACAGAATCGTGGGACAGTATGCCCTATGGAAATCAGATGCAAATGTATGCCGATTTAATGGGCCCAATTTATCCGAAAAAACGGATCCATCAAGGCATTTTGTGGTTGAAACAGGGTGTTTTGCAATGGCACCCGGCATCCCAATGCTGGTCACAGTGCGGGGAGTTCTAGGGGGATGGCCCGGGGGGTCTCAGCCAGAACCTATTGATGGCTTTGTATCCCCGATCCCCCTGACTCATTCTTTCCTTTTCTGTGATGACCCCGCTATTCTTATGCTGCAGGAGTGCCTAGTTCTGATGGAGAAACAGACAACTCAGACGGTGCCTTTGACATCATTTCTGCTGTCAGTTTGGTCGGAATCGTGGCAGGTTGTGCCATGGTAATATTATTAATAACAACAGGTGGCGGCAGTGAATTGTCCCCATTGGTGGGTTTCTTGGAATTTTCAGGGTCAGGTTGCTCTGCCCTATCATCAGCGTGATGGCTATGGTTGGGGTGCTTTTTCTTGACATCTTGTTTTGCCTCAGAATCCTGCTCTATAACAATGGTCTCTGGTGCAGGATCCACTTCTTGGATCACTGGTCTTCCTGCTACTTCTTGGATCACTGGCCCACCTGGTATTACCTCGGTTGGCGCTGCAATCATTTCGGTGGGATAGGGCGCAATAAAACCAGCATTGCCAACAGATTCAGCCGCTGCGCCCATCATGGCTGCACCCTCTAATCCACCCATAGCAAGGGCACCTGCGGCCAAACCAGCGCCACCCCATCCACCACCATTCCAGTTGGGGTGATTATTGTTATCCCAGTTGTGATTGCTGTTGTGATCGTTATTCAGATTCCTTCTGCCGTTATCGTTGTGATCGTTGTTCAGATTCCTTGTGCCGTGATTGCCTGATCCGTTGTGATTGTGGGCAGCATTTGTTGCACGAGCCGTATCGTTTGGATGATTGTGAGCGGCGTTTTTTGCACGAGCAGTATCGTTTGGATGATTGTGAGCGGCGTTGTGTGCTTTTGGATAACTTGATTGCGAACGATAGGTCTTCGCATTATGGTGAGCCCCTGCATGATTTATGCTACCCATATGTCCACCGCCACCATGAAAACCGCCACCATGAAAACCGCCACCATGAAAACCACCGCCGTGACCACCCATATGTCCACCGCCACCATGAAAACCAGCACCTCCGCGGGCAGTCAGGTTTGTGACCATTAGGGTAAAAACAGCAACAAGTACTGTGGATATTTCTATTATCTTCATTGTGACACCTCTTGTTTTATTTTTATTTTTTATAATTTTGATAACATCGTTAATCTTCCGGCTGTCTCTCTTGATGATCTTTTTCTTTGGACAAAGTTTGAATAGGTTGAATAGGCGGTTTAGGTTTAGTAGGTGCAGTAGGTGGTTTAGACTTAATGACATTACCTTGCCTGTTGCTTCCATTGAATTTGGTCCGCATGAACCCTATCAGCAGAAGATGCAAAAATCCCAAGAGCCAAACAAACCGCAGACGTTATTACAATATTCATTACCTAATTCTTTTCTTTTTTATATGCAAGTTTAAAACAATGATACCAATATTTGAATAATTTTATGTAAACGGGGTTTAAAAAAGTTTCTTCGCATCAATGGGCAGTGTTCAGGTTGATCCCTGGTGAAAACAGGCTTGCTCTGTTTGGGCGGCATGGAAAAACAGCCCCGCTGGATTAAAACCCAAGGGACTGTTCTGGTGTCACGTTGCATTCGGAACGATCAATATTTAGACGTCGGGTTTTATGCTGCGCCTTTCATTGCGGCCAGTTCTTGTATTTTTACCTCTAAATCTTTCTTTGCTTGTTCGATAGATTTTTTATTTTCCTCGATTTTTTTATTAGACCCGTCAATGTCTTTTACTTGAATATTGCTGACTCTCTCTTTTAAATCTGATATTTTCTTGTTTGATTCTTCTTTTTCGCTCGCATCTGTTTGTGATGACATTTTGCTTTCTTCAGCAGCAAGCTCTATTTTGCGTTGTTCTAATAGTGGAGTATTTAACTTGACTCTATCTTCTAGCTTAATGTTATCATCTTCTAATAATTTGATTTTTGTTTCTAATGCGCGTTTTTGAGCATCTGCGCCTTTTATTGCCATCTCTTTCTCTTTTTCCGGTGAGTTATCTTTTTGAGGTGCCGGTTTTAACAATCTAGCCTGCGCCTGCAATGCTTCTTCCGTGACGGCTAGTTTTACGTCAGCTGGTTTTTGATTGTTCTCTACAGCTGTGTTTTCTACAGCCTTGTTTGCGTCAGCTGGTTTTCCTTCTTCTACTGCTGCTGTACCTGTTGCTACGGCTTCGGCTGGTTTTCCTTCTTCTACTGCTGCAACTGCGTCTGCTTTAACTTGGACAACGTCCTTCTGCAGGGCTGCAGCCGCTGCTTCTTTTTTATGTTGTTCCAGTGTTATAGGACCGTAACCGACTTCACCTGGTCCTACTGGGGTAACTGTGCTAGCTTCTACTGCGGCTGTACCTGTTGCTGCGGCTTCGGCTGGTTTTACTGCTTCTACTGCGGCTGTACCTGTTGCTACGGCTGCGGCTGGTTTTACTGCTTCTACTGCGGCTGTACCTGTTGCGGCGGCCTTTTTCTTAGTAGGTGGATTTTTCTTAGGAGGGGTCTTTTTCTTAGTACGGGTCTCGCTCTTAGTACGGGTCTCGCTCTTAGTACGGGTCTTTTTCTTACTCTTAGCAGGCGCCTTTGCACTGGTTGTTCCGGTAGAAGCTGTCTGCGTAGCCTCTGTAGTCGTTACAACAGCATTCATAGACACCGTAAGAACCAAGCAAAGCAGCAATAATTTATTTTTATTCATTTTCAAAATCCTTTTAATATTAGTTTACTCACATCTAATATTACAAAAATAGGATTAAAAATTGGTTAAAAATTTCCTGCAGAGATTCATAGGTTTTTACCTGTATTGCCATGATGTACATACCTAAAGCCGCAGTGTTTGATTTAACAGGCTTTAATCTGCACAGAAAAGGGCTGTTGATCTGGGGTATCCAGTGTCACAACCTCAAATTCACCCTTATTGTGATGAATGTCCTCGTGCAATACCATTAAACCGACATTTTCACAATGGCTGCCCATCCAACCCATGCGGGCCTGATCTGCGTTAACCAAGGGTGTGCCAGATTCTGGAAAGGCACCCCATTGCAATGTGGCACGATAAAGATGCTTACGGATAACGCCACGATGAAAGGTGCGCGCCATCAGCTCTTGGCCCATATAACATCCCTTGGTCCAAGAAATGGCGTTAATGTTCTGGTACCCATATTCTAAAATAATGGAATGATCATGAACAAGGTCATAAGCGCCCTCTGGAATACCCAAATGGATGCGATGGTGGTGATAGACAGATTCTGGGCATGGGTTTAAATAAGGGTGCGGCAATTCATTCCATAAGTCATAGGGAATCAGGCCGCGTAATCCCAAATCAGGATGCCTGGGGTCTGTATAAAACAGGGCTCCCAGATTTTTTTGATCATAAAACGGAGATTCTTGCCTCAACTTTGCCCCATCCGGACCCAAGGCCGCACACACCGCATAACGTGAACTGTAATCGTGTAAGGATACATCGTGCAGGGGGGCATAAAACTGTAACACCTTCATTAAGGGTGCATGATGGATCTTGGCACAATCAAGAATCAGGCTGTTTTCCACGGGAAGGGTCAAAAAATCCGTAAAGAATCGTCCTTTTGGCGTTAAAAGGGCAGAAAATGATGCCTCGCTGGAGGATAATTTCTGAGTGCACAATCCCTCTAAAAATGCCAGGCGTTCTGGACCAGCAATGCCGATCACCCCACGCGATGGTAAAGAGCACCACGAAATCATTCGTTCGATCCTTGTTTCAAGATGCGTTGTTTTTGTCGATTCCATTCCTTGGTTTTTAACGCCGCACGCTTGTCATGGGTTTTTAATCCCACCGCCAGAGCCATTTCGATTTTGATTAACCCCTTGGCATTAAGATAAATTTTTAATGGGATGGCCGTCATGCCTTTTCGCGTAATTTGCCCAATGATTTTTGAAATTTGACGTTTGCGTAATAACAATTTGCGATCCCTTCGCGGAGTATGACTGAATTGAGCCGATGGGGCATATTCATTAATGTGGGCATTGTGTAAAAACAATTCTCCGCCCCGTTCCAAAATATAGGATTCGGCAATACTGGCTTGGTTTTTGCGCAGAGATTTGACCTCACTGCCCATTAAAACCATGCCGCATTCAAAACGCTCTGTTATGGAATAGTGATGCGTTGCGCTGCGATGATAACATAAAATGGTCATGGGGAGACTCTTGGATCATGGACTGATCGTGTATACCCCAGTGTGATGAAAATCATCGATGCTGACAAGATCGAAAACACCAAGATCTGTGGTTATCCCTTGGGCGAAAGGATGGCTACGTCGTCGTGGGGAAAGAAGAACAGGCGTTGCGTGGGTAAAACAGTTTGTTTCAGGTGCTGGGCCAAAGCACTCTGGGTCTTGGTGACACTGATCACATCAGCGGACGTTTTCCATACGGCCTGATCCTTCCAACTGTCCCCAATATAGGTATACCCAAAAGGCCCAAACCGATGACGCAACAGGTTGCCTTTTTGATCTCCCACCAAATTATATTGGGCAGAGCTGGACCAGACATCTGTAAACAACCCCACACGATCGGCCACATAATGGGCGATTTTTTCTGGTGCTCCTGTGACCAAATACAGCGGCACCCCCTGTTTATGCCAATGGCGCATTTGCAACAAAAGTCCGCCATGATAGGTCATTTTTGATTGATCCATATGGGCTGCATTGGCCATTCTGGTTTTAACACCTGGCCAAAAGACTTTTGGAAAAAGGGACCTTAAATCCGTTTGCACCCAAGCCTTTGTCACGGCCCAAAGGGATAGGTTCAAATGCCAAATGGTGTGCTCGCGGACCAATGTGCCGTCCAAATCAATACAAATAGGAAAACCAGGGTCATAGTTGGGCAATGGATGGGCCGCAAGGGTATCCGCACTGGAAATCATGGTAAAGCATCAAAAAATGGATATCCCTACAGGCAGTCTGCAAAGTTATCATGCCCCTTGTCAATAATGGGTTGGGGCTTTTAAACCAGAATGTTTTTCCAATAAAAACCAATATTTTCTGTATACAAAAATGGCAAAACCCCCGGATCGGTGCTATGATTGGGATTATTTTTGGGGTCTTTGTCCTGATACCATAAGGTTGGTCAATGTTTTGGATTTCTGGTGTGTTCAGCAGATGGTCACGGTTTAAATGGTCTGTGGTGTCTGGGTTATGGATTGTGCTGTGGGGATTGGTCATGGCATGCGTTATATCGGCTGGACCCGTCACCATGGATTGGGGGAAACCAGAATGGACCTCGGCGACCCATGTGCGCATACCATTAAAAATCAGCGTCTGTTCCAACTGGAAAATTTATGGTCCAGTTTTAAAGGACACCGATATTGGTCAGCCCACCACCCTTACATGGGATCAATCGACCAATATTTGGCATGTCGATGCCCATTGGCCTGACTATGATTTCACCCGAATGTCTAAACTTACGTATAAGGGGGGCGATCTGTATCAAGAAGAAATAGACCGTCTCGTGCAAAAACTCATAACCGTGAATCTTGATGTCTCTTTGAAAGAGCGGGCCCCAGCATGCATAAAGATGGTGGTTCGCGGTTTGGCGTGCTCCAAGGTATGCCAACCGTTTGATATCGCATTGCCGGATTTGAATTTGACTCCGCCCGCCATGACGTGGTCGGATTGGTGGTTTATGTTGGGGTGTGCCTTTTTAGGCGGATTGATCTTGAACATTATGCCCTGTGTTTTACCCGTTTTGGCCTTAAAGCTGAAAGGGTTGACCCAACAAGGGCCAGATATGTTTCGATCCATATGTCTTGTTACAATGGGGGGCATTGTCACGGGGTTTTGGGGATTGGCGGCACTGACCATCCTGGTTAAAACGGTCTTTCAACAACAAGTTGGATGGGGCATGCATTTGCAAAACCCCTATTTTGTCGCGTGCATGATCATCATCATGATGTTTGGTGGTTTTGGGTTGTTGGGGTTGTTTCATGTCAACACTCCGCAATGGGCGGGGGCGTTGCTGGCTCCGGCACAGCGGCGTTCGGCGTATACGCAGGCCTTTTTATCTGGTCTGGTGGCGGTTTTGTTGGCTACGCCGTGCTCTGCACCCTTTTTAGGAACAGCACTGGGTTTTGCTCTGACAGGGCAGGGCATAGAGATTATCGTATTTTATACGGCCATTGCTTTGGGTTTTGCCTTGCCCTATTTATTGGGTCTGATTTTCCCCATTCACAAAATATTGCCTCGGCCAGGACAGTGGATGGTGACTTTTGAAAAAATTCTGGGATTTTGTTTAATGGTATCGGCCGGATGGTTTGTCAGCACATCATTGGCGGGATTATTAGGGGTGCCTTGGGATAAGGTGGCGCTTGGCCT
The DNA here is from genome assembly GCA_945888455.1 of Candidatus Finniella inopinata. Lineage (GTDB taxonomy): Bacteria > Pseudomonadota > Alphaproteobacteria > Holosporales > Holosporaceae. The sequence goes on from CAMCZV010000002.1 coordinate 62,247, forward strand.
GTGGTCAGTATGGCTGGTGATCCCTTTTGTGGCTGGAATCCGGGCCATTTCATTCAATCCAAAGGTGTACAAGGGGTTGGTGTACGGCATTCCTGGGATCTTTTCTGTCCTGTTGTTGATTTTGCCGGCTTTGCCTGGCCCCATACAGCACCCCATTTCCATGCAAGATGGGTCCCTATCGTGGCAGGTGTTTTCATCAAAAACTCTGGAATCTGCTCTGATGCAAGGCAAAACGGTGGTGGTGGATATTACGGGGATGGGGTGTGCCTTGTGCATGGTGAACAAGTCCGTATTTAAACACAACACGGTCCAAGAACGCTTGCAACGGCCAAATGTCTTGTGTTTGCGTGGCGATTTTACCAGAGGAGATCCAGCCTTGATGATGTTTTTACGAAAATATGGCCGTTCCGCTATACCATTTAATATGGTCATTCATGCCAAGCATCCCCAGGGGGTTGTGTTATCCGAACGTCTGACACGGGAAGAATTACTGGGCGCGATGGAGTTTGTGGAAAATCCAACCATAAAATAACAAGCGCCACGCCTGGTAAAAAACCTTGGTTTTCCGGCTTTGACAATGGTGGAAAGGGCAGGGTATTGTGTAAAAATATGAACAAAAAGGGCCCATTATGGCAAACGATCAACACCCATCAACAGAGCAGAGTTTCGAAGAATCATTGAAAGAGCTGGAAGGATTGGTCAAGCGATTTGAGGAAGGGCAATTGACTTTGGACCAGGCTGTAGAAGCTTTTACCCGCGGGACTATATTAAAAAAGCAATGCGAGGTGAAGTTGCAACAAGCCAAATCTAAAATAGAGTTGGTTACTGCAGAACAATCTGGAACAGATTCTTCTGCGCCGGATTCGAAATGATGGTTAGAATACATTAAAATTTTACATCATAAGTCCAGTTTGTTTTGCGCAGAGGGACATAATACTGTCACAAGATAGGAAAAACGGAAGAAATGGAAACAGGGGCAGAATTTTCTGAAATTTTCTGTAAAAGTGGTGGAAAAGCAAATGTTTTCTTGGCACTATACACTCTATAGATCAATGAAGATGGCGGGGTGATGTGATGGCAAATTTGGAAGAAACAAGCGGTCACATCGGGGCATGCGATCAACCCATAAAATCCAGATGGGGGTGCTCTAGATGGGGATGCGGCGGCATGATGGCCACCAACTTGATTATTCTGACATTGGTTTTGTATACGGTTAGTGGAACCCCTGGAGCAAACCAAGAGCAAAAAGCTGTGGGGGCGGCGCCATCGGCTGTGGCCAAGCAATCCTCTGCTGTACCCAGTGGAAAAGGTTCTAGAAAAATCGTTCCATCGGCTGTGGCCAAAACAGACGAAAAAACCCATTCTTCCTCTGCTGTACCGTCTGGATTAAAAATGCCGACCACAACGGTTCAGGGTCGGTATGCCTATTTAAAAGATTTATCTACCCAGTGCGTGTTGTTGGACAAGGGGGCTGATGAGTCCATGGCACCATCATCCATGACAAAAATCGTTACCGTATACTTGATGTTACAGGCATTGGCACAAAAATCATTGGATTGGTTAGACCTGATTTACGTATCCAAAAATGCGGCAAAAAGACCTGGCAGCCGTATGTTCATCAAACCAGAAGAAAGCATCCCTGTGATCGATTTACTCAAGGGCATTGTGGTGACATCCGGTAATGACGCATGTACAGCCATAGCCGAACATTTGGGGGGCAGCGAAGAAGGATTTGCAGAATTAATGAACGGGTTGGCTTTGAATGTGGGAATGAACAATTCTCATTTTACCAATGCCTCTGGTTTACCCGATGGGGGGCATTACAGCACATGCAAGGATTTGGCCATTATCGCCGAACGCACCATCACAGATTTCCCAAAAGAATATGCCCAATTTTATAAAATGACGTCCTTTAAATTTAATGGCATACAACAGACCAATCGTAATGATTTGTTAAAAGACGGTTCTGCCGACGGCATGAAAACGGGCATGACGGATGCGGGAAAATACGGCATTGTGGCCACAGCCGTACGGCCAGGGCATCCACCTCGGCGATTATTATTGGTTCTTAATGGGGTGGCCAGTGCATCATTGCGTGCCGCAGAGGCTCGACGGTTGTTGAATTGGGGATTTCAGAGATTTGAGTCTCTGGTCGTACCCAAAGGGCGTCATATTTCGACATTAAGTTTGTGGAAAGAGGGCAGCGTTAACTTGGTAACTGAATCCGATTTGGCTGTAACGCTGCCAAAAGGAACATTGCATCGCGCGAAAATTGTGGCCCGTTATTATCAGCCGTTAACAGCACCCATCAAAAAAGATCAAAAACTGGGTGAACTGGTTATTCTTATTGATGAACTGACCCCCATGGTGATGCCGCTGGTGGCAGAGAAAGATGTCTCTGCACCAGGATTATGGAGCACCCTGAAGGGGTGGTTTTCTGGGCATTCGCCTACAGCATAAAAACCAAGCTAGGGCTGAATCTGGTTTGGGTTTCCATCAGGGTGTTGATTTATTTTCGCCAAGTGCTCCATAACAGCGACGGGCAGATTCGATATGGGCACAAGATTTTGCTGGCCAGAGGACATGTTTTTGATTTGGACACACTGATTTTCCCATTCTTGGGCATTGGCCAGCACCACCAAGGGAAACCCTTTTCGATTGGCATAATTTAATTGGTTTTTTAACGACGACATGCCCAAGAACACCTCTGTCCGAACGCCGAGATCGCGTAACGTGTCGCCCAGCTGAATGGATGCGCCCAAATGTTGGGCATCCTGGACACAAATCAACACATCACCTGATGGGGACACGGGGGCATGGTGCTCTATAAATCGAGCAAACAGTCGGGACAACCCGATGGATGCACCGACGCCAGGAAAAGCCTTTTTTGATGAGAGCATATTGGCAAGATGGTCATAGCGCCCCCCTGCGCAAATGCTGCCCAAATCCCCATGTTGCGGCAATTTTGCCTCAAAGGTGATCCCCGAATAATAGGTCAATCCTCTGGCCAACAGAGGGGAAAAGCGAATGTGTTCAGCATTCATACCGCGCATGCCCAAGTGTTGAGCGGTCTGATCTAGGTGCTGTAATGCATCGTGAAACGCAGCAGGCCAATCCAGGGATTTCAGGCGGTTGATCTGATCAGATGCCGATGACGTATCATGGGCCCAAGAGGACAAAATATCCAATGATTCTGGTGATGCCTTTAATTCTTTTAACGACGTCAAAACAGACTCTATCCCAATTTTTTCCCACTTGTCGATGACCCGCAATGCCCCCGTGACGTCTGAAATCCCCGCATAATCAGCCCAAGAGGTTAATACATGCCTGTGATTAATGTGCCAGCAAACGGGGCCCAAAAAAGATTGGATGTCTAGAGATTCCAGCGCACGATGCATGATAAAAATCGTGTCACCATCATAGGCACTGGGCAAGGTGTCTTGACCAACCACATCAATATCGCATTGATAGAATTGACGAAATCGTCCTTCTTGGGGGCGCTCTCCTCGCCATACGGGTGCAATGTGGTATCGGCGATAAGGAAAAACCAAAACCCCGCGATGTTGAACAACGTATCGGGCCAGTGGAATGGTTAAATCAAATCGCAGGCCCAATTGACGCTCTGGTGTAAGGGGTTTTTTGTGCAGATCAGATGCTGGATTTTTTACGTCATTTTCAGATGGGTTGACCCGATGATCCTGGGCCAGATCAGCCCAACGGCCAAGGGTATAAATTTCAGAATCATCCCCTTTGGATAACAAGGTGGACATGCGTTCCACCACAGGTGTATCCATGGGGGTAAAGCAAAATTGTTCAAAATGGGTTTCTAAAAGCCGTTTCCATTGGTTCAAGACACGTTGTTGTTCTGGTAACCATTCTGGAAAACCTGATATTAAAGACATATAAATGGCCAAAAACAGCATGGAGTTCCTCAGTATATCCCAATCCGTGTGGATCATACCAGGGAGAGCTTGCGCCATTGGCTGGTAACTCTTTTGTACAGTTTTAGAAAATTTTTGGCTGTCGCCGTTGAATTATTGTTGAGAATATGGTATCTAGAGAGAGTTATTTTTTATTGGTAAGTTTTATGGCGAAAGAAAAATACGTTCGAACGAAACCACACGTGAACGTTGGAACCATTGGTCACGTTGACCATGGTAAAACAACTTTGACCGCAGCGCTGACAAAATACTCAGCGGATAAAGGTTTGGCTCAATTCCAAGGCTATGATCAAATTGATAAGGCTCCGGAAGAAAGAGCCCGTGGTATTACCATTTCTACCGCGCATGTTGAATATGAAACAGCGGCACGTCACTATGGTCACGTGGACTGTCCTGGACACGCTGACTATATTAAGAATATGATTACAGGTGCGGCTCAGATGGACGGTGCGATTTTAGTCGTTGCGGCTACTGATGGTCCTATGCCACAAACAAGAGAGCATATTTTGTTGGCTCGCCAGGTAAACGTTAAGAATATCGTTGTGTTTTTGAACAAAATTGATATTGCTGATCCTGATTTGGTGGAATTGGTGGAAATGGAAGTCAGAGAGCTGTTGAGCAGCAACGGATTTCCTGGCGATGATATTCCTATCATTCATGGTTCTGCGACTATGGCATTAAGTGGTGATGCTGGGCCATTGGGTTCCCTTGCGATGGAGAAATTGCTGGCTGCGTTGGATTCCTATATCCCTATTCCAGAAAGAGACATTGAAAAGCCATTTATGATGCCTGTTGAAGACGTCTTTTCTATTTCAGGTCGCGGAACCGTGATGACGGGTAGAATCGAGCAAGGAATCATCAAAGTTGGTGATGTGGTCGAAATTGTTGGATTGCGTCCAACCCAGGAAACCACTGTAACGGGCGTTGAAATGTTCCGCAAAGAGCTGGATTCAGGTCAAGCCGGTGACAACGTCGGTATTTTGGTTCGTGGGTTAAAGAGAGAAGACGTAGAGCGTGGACAAGTTGTGGCCAAAAAAGGCACCATAAAGCCCCATGTTCGTTTTGAGTGTGAAGCTTATATTTTGACCAAAGAAGAGGGTGGTCGTCACAGTCCGTTCTTTACCAACTATCGTCCTCAGTTTTATTTCAGAACAACGGACGTAACAGGTGCAGTTGAATTGCCTGCGGACAGAGAAATGGTGATGCCTGGGGATAACTTAAAAATGCAAGTAGAGTTGATTGCTCCGATTGCGATGTCTGTTGGATCTCGCTTTTCTATTCGTGAGGGTGGAAGAACCGTTGGATCTGGTATCGTAACCGAGATTCTTGAGGCTGCTGCTCCTGCTGCTGGCGCAAAAGCCGCCGCTGCAAAGGCTAGGGGGTAATTTTGAACCAGAAAATTAAAATGCGTTTGCGGAGTTATGATTATCGTGTACTGGATCGTGCAGTCAGCGAAATCATGGACACCGCGCAAAGGACAGGGGCTCGTGTACGGGGCCCTATCCCGTTGCCTCAAAAAATTCATAAATTTACGATTTTACGATCTCCGCACATTGATAAAAAGGCGCGGGATCAGTTTGAGCGTAGAACATACAACCGACTTTTGGAGGTAGACTGCACTTCTCAAACGCTAGAGGCGTTGATGGGGTTGACAGTGGCTTCTGAAGTCGAGGTGGAGATCAAGGTATGAGTACTCAACGTTCTGGAATGATTGTTAAAAAACTAGGCATGACAAGGGTTTTCATGGATTCAGGAGAAGCATGCCCTGTAACCCTGCTTTCCATAGAAGGGTGCACGGTCGTGGCAGTCAAGAAAACCAATGATGGCCAATTGACATCACTGCAAGTGGGCAGCGGAAAAGCCAAAAATGTTACAAGGCCTATGCAAGGTCATTTTTCCAAGTCCAGTGTAGAGCCAAAGAAAATTTTACGCGAGTTTCGCGTCGATTCTGATAAGGAAATCCCTGTTGGATCTGTTTTTCAGGCTGATTATTTTGAAAAGGGCTGCTGGGTAGATATTTCGGGGATAACCATTGGTCGAGGTTTTGCTGGTGCCATGAAGCGTCACAATTTCTCGGGGCTTCGGGCTTCTCACGGTGTGTCTGTTTCCCACAGAAGCCATGGTTCTACGGGGCATCGAAAAGATCCTGGAAAGGTTTTCAAGGGCAAAAAGATGGCCGGCCATATGGGGTGTCAAAAAATAACCGTTCAAAATGTCAAAGTCATTGATTTTGATATAGAGCGTGGTTTGATTGTGGTGAAGGGAAATATTCCCGGATATGAAGGGGGTTGGGTGACCATTCGGGATGCGGTGAAAAAACCGGCTCATCCAAAAGGTCTTCTAGACGGGGTGAAGATTTCATCCATTGAGGGTAGCGCAGCAGAAGCTGTTTAATTTTTTATTTTTGTATTAAGGTGAGTTATAATGTTAAAAGTTCCTGTTCGAAATTTTCAAGGGGATGCCCTTGAAGAATGTTCTGTTTCTTCAGAAGTTTTTGCGGCGCCTATTCGCAAGGATATTCTTTCGCGTGTTGTGCAGTGGCAGCTAGCCAAGCGTCGGTCTGGCAATCACAAAGCTAAGGGTATCAGTGACATTTCGGGAACGACAAAAAAGCCCCATCGTCAAAAAGGAACGGGTCGCGCCCGTCAAGGTTCTTTGCGCTCTCCGCATATGCGAGGTGGAGCTGTGATTTTTGGCCCAGTAATTAGGGATCACAGTTTTTCTTTGCCTAAAAAGGTTCGTAAAATGGGTTTGCGTTGTGCATTATCTGCGCGGATGAAGGAAAATAAATTGTTTGTGATGGACGATCTTTCCATGGAGAGTAGAAAAACAAAGGACGTCGTTCATGCTTTTTCTGGTTCTGTGCTGATGATTGGCGGAGAAACGGTGTGTCAAAATTTAAAAAATGCCATTTCCAATGTTCATTCTTTGAATTTACTGCCTCGACACGGGATTAATGTATATGATATCCTCAGACACGATCAATTGATTTTATCGAGAGACGCCGTTCGGTATCTTGAAAACTTTTTGTCTGTTTCTTCGGACTGAGGGTGTCAAAATTTTAAGACCAGTGGGCGTTAGCAGAAAAAAGTTTTATCAAAGAGGAAAAAGATGGTTCATCGTTATGTTATTCGAGATCGACACAAGAATTTATCGCAAGAGACATTGTATCAAGTGATAAAAAGACCCATTGTGACGGAAAAATCCACTATAGGAAGAGAAAAAGGGCGATACTTTTTTGTAGTAGAGTCTTGGGCCACAAAATTTTTTATTAAAACAGCCGTGGAAAAGATTTTTAATGTCAAGGTAAAGGCAGTGAATACGTCGACATTAAAGGGGAAAACAGTGCGGTTTAAGGGCCGTTCTGGAGTTCGATCTGATGTCAAAAAGGCAATGGTTTCTCTTCAGGATGGATATTCGATTGATCTTGAAAAAGGAGAAATGGCATGACATTGAAAAAATATAACCCGACGACGTCATCCCAGCGTGGTTTGGTTTTAGTAGACTATTCTGGTCTTTGGAAAGGAAAGCCTTTTAAAAAATTGACTTCTGGTAAAAAAAGCACAGGGGGTCGAAGCCATGGACGCATTACGATGCGCCATCGCGGGGGTGGTCATAAAAGATCATATAGACAGATTGATTTTAAGAGAAAAGATTCTGAGGTAGAGGTTCAGCGCGTAGAGTACGATCCAAATCGCAGTGCGTTTATTGCTTTGGTTCAAAATACAGAAACCCAAGAGCACTCTTATATTATTGCTCCAGATACTGTTGGAATTGGAGATCGATTGGCCTCTGGAAATTCAACGGAGATCAAGGTTGGAAATACGTTACAATTAAAAAATGCTCCGGTTGGATTGTCGGTTCATAATATAGAGCTAAAAATTGGAAAAGGCGGGCAGTTGGCTCGTGCTGCGGGGTCTTGGGCTCAGATTATGGGTAGAGATAGTGGGTACGTTTTGTTAAAACTGCCATCAGGTGAAGTTCGTCGGGTGCATGGAGAGTGTCGTGCGACGGTTGGTATTGTGTCTAATATCGACTTGAAAAACCAACGCATTGCAAAAGCGGGTAGAAATCGCTGGTTAGGATGGAGGCCTGCTGTTCGTGGTGTGGCCATGAACCCAATTGATCACCCTCATGGTGGTGGAGAAGGAAAAACATCTGGTGGACGTCATCCTGTTACACCTTGGGGTAAGCCTACAAAGGGTTACAAGACAAGGAACAAGAAAAAGTCGTCTTCTAAATTTATTATTAGTCGTCGTAAATAAAGGATAAAATTATGACTCGATCCGTTTGGAAAGGTCCTTTTGTAGATGGATATCTTTTGACAAAAGTACAAAAATTGCGTGCATCTGGCAGACAGGACCCTATCAAAACTTGGTCCCGTAGGTCCGTGATTTTGCCTCAGTTCGTTGGGGTGACATTTCACGTCTATAATGGGAAAAAATTTATACCTGTTTTTGTAACAGAGGAAATGATTAACCACAAATTGGGGGAATTTTCTCCAACTCGTGTGTTTCATGGCCATTCTGGCGACAAAAAAGCAAAAAAATGATCAGAAAAACTAGGGAAAGAATATGTATATGAATCAAGCGCGAGCTTCTTTGAATATGTTGCGCATCAGTCCGTATAAGTTGAATGAAGTAGCCAAGCCCATACGTAAAAAATCCGTTGCCGAAGCCATTGCTTTGTTAAAAGGCATGAGAAAGCGATCCGCTCATGATGTTTATAAAACATTAATTTCAGCCGTTGCAAATGCAAAAAACAACTTTGATTTGGATGTAGATCAATTGATCGTAACAGAGGCAACCGTTGGTCGTGCCATTGTTTTGCGTCGTATGGATATCAAGGGCCGCAGCAGAATGGGTAGAATTACTAAGCCATTTAGCCATTTGCGCGTTGTCCTGACCGTTGATCCAAGCCTATAAAAATAGGGTGTTGTATAGGCGCTTGACCTTTTGATTTGTGATTTCTGTCTTAAAATCTTGGTCAAGCGGAGCAGCATTTAATTTAACTTTTAGCCATTTGCGCGTTGTCCTGACCGTTGATCCAAGCCTATAAAAATAGGGTGTTGTATAGGCGCTTGACCTTTTGATTTGTGATTTCTATCTTAAAATCTTGGTCAAGCGGAGCAGCATTTAATTTAACTTTTATGCTGTCTAGAATATATATTACTTTTGTTTTTATATAAAAACACAGAAATAATAAAAAATTTTTCAAATTTCTGTGCTATGATCTTCAAAGCGCAGTTTAAGGGAAACAAACTTTTAAATTTTATATAAAAACATCATATGATACAGTTTTTACAAAAAAAATGCATTTTGCACCATGCTATATAAAAATAGAACAATTTATAAAAAACTTCTCTTGTGCAATGAATTTTAAAAAAAACCAATCCAAAAGTTCGATCTTGTTATTTTTATCAAGAAGAGTAACCATTTTTATGGTGTCACTGTCGGTATATTGTTTTTCTGCATCCACCCATGGGCATAATCAAAATATCCTAATCATAGGAGGAAGTTCAGGGATCGGAAAAGCCCTTGTAGCAGCATATTCAGAATCAAATTACAATGTATATACAACATTTAATAATACGAATCCTGATAAAACCCACAAGAATGTGGCCTATCTTAACATTAATTTAATTGATCCGAAAAGTATTCAGACTCTATCAGAGGCTTTTAAAGGTGTTAAATTCGATATTATTATTTATAATGCAGGAAAATTTGGTTATCAATCAAACAAGGGGCCCATACTCGATCGTCAAGATTGGATTGATTCATTTGTAATTAACGCGATTGCACCAATAGAAGTCGCTTTTGCTTTAGAAAAACAATTTATAGAAAAAGGTGGAAAATATGTTGTCATTACGAGTAGAAGAGGAAGTAATGAAACCAATATTAAGGATCAGTATGAGGGAAGGTATTCTTATCGTTCGTCAAAATCTGCTGCGAATTCTGCATTAGTAGCCTTGGCTATGGATCTGAAAAAAAGAGGCGTTACAGTGTTAATGCTGCATCCTGGGCAAGTAAAGACAGAAATGACAGAATATAAAGGAATGGAACCTAATGAAAGCGCTGCGCTGATACAAAAAACCATTTCATTAATGTCATTGGTGGATACGGGAAAATTTATAGATGTCCAAAATAATCGCGAAATGCCTTGGTAACAAAGGTGACATGTGCCAGAGAGCAAATCCTATGCATCAAAAGAAAATAGCTCTTGTTACGGGCGCCTCTTCTGGAATAGGCAATGCCTTGGTGAACGAATTGCTGTTGCAAGGTTGGGTTGTGGTTGGTCTGGCGCGATCTGAGAAAAAGCTGGATGAAATCAAAAACACAATGGGGAATCTAGGAAATCTGTTCATGCCCATGACGTGCGATCTTTCCAATCAATCTGATACGAGTAGGGTGTATCAAAATATTCTTGATCAGGGCCTTTGTCCAACGGTGTTCTTTTTGAATGCAGGCCTGGCAGGCAATCAGATCGTTGAAAATCCGGAATACTTAAATTCTGATGAAGATGATAGTCAATCTAATTAATGGAGTAATATATGGATTATACAAAAATTTCGAAAGATACAATAGGCCATTTATATGCAGGATATAAAAGCTTCGACGCATCACCGCTGGCCGCTGATTTAAAGGCGTTGATAGAATTGCGTGTATCTCAAATCAATGGCTGTGCCTATTGCTGCAATCTACACAGAAATGAAGCAGTAAAATTAGGGGTTAACCAAGATAAAATTGAGAGTTTATCTGAATTTACCGCATCTAGCTTATTTTCTGATGCTGAAAAAGAAGCCTTAAAATGGGCAGAATCTTTAACTAGGCTTGATGGAAATAAGAAGGTTCAGAATACAGAGCTTTCAAAATATTTTGGCGAAAGAGAAATTGTCGATATTACGATTTGTATTTCTCTGATGAATGCGTTTAATCGCTTGGCAATAAGTATGAGAGACGAATAGATGAACAGCGCAAATTCATTAAAATTAATAACATTAAACATATGGGGTGGTCATGTTGAAGGGCCCCTGCTTAATTTTGTAAGATCAAAACAAGATATTGATATTTTTTGCTTTCAAGAGGTGTATTGCAAAGCAAAAGCAAAAATTAGCGATGAAACAAGGTATATCAACCTTGATATATTTTCCGAAATTCAGAGTTTATTGCCAAATCATACCGGATATTTTAGGCCTGTAGTACAAGGAATATATGGTATCGCTATGTTTGTCAAAAAGCATTTGCTTGTAATAGAAGAAGGAGAGCGCATTATCCATGCTAATGATAATTACATAGGTATTGGCCCAACTCACTCTAGAATATTGCAATATGCAAAAATTGAATATAGCAGCCAAAGACTCACTGTGATTAACGTGCATGGGCTATGGAATGGCATGGGTAAAGGAGATAGCGCCGAGAGAATTGAGCAATCGCTTAAGATAAGAAATTTCTTAGATTCTGGAAGTGACCATAAGATCTTATGTGGAGATTTCAATTTAAAGCCAGATACCAAAAGTTTGGAGATTTTAGCGAAAGGGATGAATGATCATATTAAAATGAGTAGTGTTCAATCTACTAGAACCTCTTTTTATCCCGGGCTAGAGCGATTTGCAGATTATATCTATACCTCTAAAAACGTCGATGTTCAAAATTTTCAAGTTTTACCAGAAGAAATATCTGATCATGCGGCATTGCAAATTGATTTTACAATTGCAGATGGGAAGGCAACGACAGAAATCAGGAAAGAGTTATGAATCATATCTTATCAGAGTTAAATAATATGAATAAAAGAACAAAGGTTATAGTCAGACGCTATCAAGATGTGGATGCCAAACATATTGCTAGTATTTATTATAACACTATACATACAGTCAACGCCAAAGATTACACTAAAGAGCAGCTTAATGCTTGGGCTCCATACCATGATAATTATGCTGCTTGGCAAGAAAAATGTTCAAAGCTCAATCCTTTCGTTGCTGTAATAGATGATACAATAGTTGGTTTTGCAGAGTTTGAGCCAAATGGCCATATCGATTGCTTTTATGTCCATCATAAATTTCAAGGTGCTGGAGTTGGTACGGCTCTTATGCGTGAAATTGAGATGGAAGCGAGAGAAAAATTATTACCTCGCATGTATGCAGAAGTCAGCATTACTGCCAAACCATTTTTTGTGGGCAAAGAATTTCAAGTGATAAAGCCACAAACGGTGCAGGTTCGTGGCATGGAACTGACAAATTTCGTTATGGAGAAATGCTTTGTAACTTGCGAATCCCTATCATCAGATCATATCGCATCTATGACTGAGGCTTTTAAAAAAATCGGCTGGAATAAACCCGTATCGCTTTTCGAAGGATATTTAAAAGAAGTAGAGCAAGGAGCGCGACTCGTTTGGATGGCTTACTTCAAGGGCGAATTTGCCGGTTACGTAACCTTGAATTGGCAATCACAATATCCGTCATTTAAAGGTCAAAACATCCCAGAGATTATGGATTTAAACGTATTGCCGGTCTATCGAAAAATGGGCATTGCTTCCTTGCTGCTTGATCGTGCTGAAAAAGAAGCGCTAACAAAAAGCGAAGTTGTGGGCATCGGTGTTGGTCTATATGCAGGTGAAGATGGTGGCTATGGATCGGTTCAAAGGCTTTATGTAAAGCGTGGGTATATCCCTGACGGTAAAGGTGTTACTTATAATTACCAGCCAGCAATACCTGGCAATAGCTATCTGCTTGATGATGCACTGGTGCTGTGGTGGATGAAGAAATTGAGGAACCACGCATCATTAGACTAAAAATCTTTCCGTACATGCCTATTGATCAGCAAAATATAGTAAAGGCGATTGATCAATTGCAGCAGCATGAACATAAAATCAGCAATAATCGCCTACCTGTTGGTAAAGAATCATGCAACGGTATTATTGATGAGTTATGTCGTGAATGCCTGGAACAAAGGTGAAATATTCCGTTTAAATTTGGATTGATCAAGCGCGGCTATAGTCTTCCATCAAGGAATGTCGCCAGGTGAAATCTCTATTCAAAAAGTGGACCCGATGATGGGGATCAATGCACGTCAGTAAAATCCAGCCGTGGCCAAACAGTTTTTGCAAAACGGGTTCAGCCGATACAATAGAGTCCAAAACAGCGCGAGGCCCATGAACCACCACATTTAGTCGAAGAGGCTGATGATACGGATCCGTATCCGTTCGATAAACCGATTGCAGAGGCAATCCCGTCATTAAATCACTGGCCACCCCCTGCATCACACCAATTTTACCTGTAATGTTTTTCGTTATTTTGCTGCCCGAACCATAGGCCACAGGGTCAGACGTAGAGAACAAATACTGGTTGTTAATCCACTGGGCGACCACCATCGGCGCGGTTAAAATGCCCTTTAAAATATGGCCGTCCTTATCCTGGTCATGCTCATAGGAATGTAAAAAGACCCGACCCTGTAAATCCGTGTTCTTTGAAAGGGATCGTGGTCCAATAATAAAGCTGGCATTGCGAGCCAATCCCCACTCTGGTCGAATTTGCGACCAATCATTGCTGCGCTTTTGTACATGCCTGGAACAAGCGGCCTGATCCCCGTAAAATCCCATGGTTTTACAGCGTTTTTGGGCATTTGCCATGCGGACATGAATTAAATGCTCGCGCAAAGTTTCTATAATGGGCATCATCTGGGGAGGGGGAGCATCACCCAAACAGGATTCATACAATTCCATGACATCTGTTGTGGTGTTATGCTCTGCGGCGATACAGCGTGTTATTTCAGGAATAACAATGCCCACCGTTGCCAGATGGGCTCTGACCTTGGGATTATTTAAAATAAGGGCTAAAATTTTAGCATTATGTGAACCGTGTTGCCCACCACACGCCCCGCAATGTAAAAGGCTGGCATAAGCATTATTTTCTGTCGTGCTCCCATGTCCGCAAAGGACCAAAACAGGTGCAAAATTTGAAATCAATCCGATGTTGCGTAAGGCAAATTCCGCATATTGACATTGATCGGCCAGAGAAATGTGTTCAATCGTTGGCATCATATCCACGGGTGAACGAACAAGAGCAGCCAGTTTTTGTCTGATTTGAACAGATTGCACAGGAAAGATGGTTTTAATCGCCATCCAAATGCCCGAAAAACCACCCAAACATTCCACCAAGGCAAAGGCCGTACCAATGTTGTATTTCAAGGATTGATAGGCATTCTTAAAAATCGACAATCGCCCATACCCTGCAGCATCACGCAGACGTAATGCTGTGGAAATGGGGCCTTCTTTGACGTAATATTTGGGCTGTAATAAGACAGGGCATGATGCAAATTTTTGTCCGGTTGTGGTGTTGCAAATGCCAATGGGTAAACCAAAAAATCCAGAAAAACCAAAGGTTTCATACGGGCCTGTGCGTTCTAAAATCCCTCGAAATGGTTCTGATCGCACATCAATGCAAAACACCAACTGGGCATGAATGGATGCTGCATACTGGCCTGAATCATCCCCACCGTTGGCCTCCCCACCTGTACCCACCGCGCCACCATCATCCCCTGTACCAACCCTATTTAGGGACAATTCCTGCAAAAGATTGGCCATATAAGACAATTCGTTTTTCTCTATTTCTGCCAGAGGGCAGGGAGTTGTCCGCGCATCATCCAAACACCGTGTGTGCCATGCCAACAGATCTGGCATGGCCCTAGGCCACATCAGACGTGTCATGATCAATCGAAGGGCCAGATAATCCGTTTTCAAGGATTGCTGTGCCCCATCGTCATGCACCCGATATTGTATGTGTCCAGCCCAACCAGGCAGCGTGGTTAACATCAGGGTTAAAAATAATGGCAGCTGGTGTTCTGGAATGTGCCATTCTGACAGCACCTGAATGATGGCGCCGCATGCCGATTTGGGTAGGTTTTTCAGCCACAATTTCTTAGCTTGATCACCTTCGTGGATGTATTGATCAAACCAGGCCAGCTTTTTCCAGGAAGCATACAGGCCAAGGTGCCGCATGGGCATGTTTAACGTCGCTTGACCACCATCAAAAAAGGCCTGCATCCATTTAATGGTTTGTCGATTGATCGCCCCCATGGCATCGGGAAAATCCGCGTATTGGAATAGGGCATTGGCCTTGATCAAGGCTTGCTCTATGGGAAAATCTTCCAATCCTTGTAAAGGATTGATGGATACCAGATTGCGCAGTGGCCAAAAGGGAGCAATGGTTTTCCAAGCTTCCTGGATCATAGGATTGATCTGCTTTTCCAAAAGCGGCATAGCATTGTTATACATAATCATATCCTCTGCGATTGTCTGTGATGGTTTTGGGGTAAGGTTGACTGCTGTTCAGCATTTTAACATACAAAAATAGGGCCCAATGGGGAAAAAATCGTGTTTTTTTATCGTATTTCAAAAACAAAACCAGAATCCAGACCAATGCCAATACACACAGCGCAACCAGATGCAGCGGCCGTACATTTTGAATCGCCATGGGTTGTAAATTGGGCCACAATGGTGAACACAAGCGATCAAAGTAATGCACATTTAGACCGTACAGGGCCGAAAAGGCTGTGCTGACCACTAGGGCAAAGGGGGCTCTTTTAATGGATTTGGTGGACAGAATAGACAGGGATAATTGGGTGCTGGATATCCAAACCACACCCAAAATAACCACTCCTGCATCCCATTGGGTATGATGGCTGATTTTGGCAAAGACAAGAGTGGATAAACAGCCATTGAAAAATGAGAAAAATAGGGCTGGAACAAAAGGATAATGATCCAAATCTTTTCGTTTTTCCTTGCCCGCATTGCCCGAAGATAAAAACAAATAGGCTTTGAACAGGCCATGCCAGCAAATGTGGGCCAAAGCAGAGGTAAAGACACCCAGGCCGATTTGAACAAACATAAATCCCATCTGAGCAATGGTCGAGCAGGCCAGCATGCGCTTGATGTCATTTTGAATGACCTTCCAAAATGATCCCATCAGTGTGCTGAAAAAGCCCACTATAAAAATGGTGTTCATAAGCGAAGTGTTGTTGGCATACAATGGGGCAAATCGCAACAATAAAAAACCGCCACCATTGACCACACCGGCGTGCATCAGAGCCGATACAGGCGTCGGCGCATTGACCGAGCTGATTAACCAACGGTGAAAGGGGTATGGGGCAGATTGGGTCATGGCTGCCAGGATAATGGCCACTGAGGCAAGACCTATGGGCCAAGAATCCAAGGGGGTTTGGATGATGTCTTGAATGATCAGGCTGCCTGTGGCGTAATACATCAAAGAAAGGGCAGTTGCCAGAAAACTGGTGCCCAAGATCAATTGAATCAGCGCCATTTTTCCTGAAAATCGAGCCGCTGACCATGTGGTTTTATGGGCGATCATGCGGGACAATGTCACATTGCATACGCACCAGGCCCCTAAAAGCAGAACCACATGATTGGCCATGCTGATGGTGATCACGGATGCAATGAGCACCGCCATTTGGATAAAAAAGATGCCGTATCGGCGATCTCCTTGAAGATAGTTTTTTGAAAACAAGGCCACCAAGACACCAATGCCGCTGACCACCCCCATCATGACGGCCGATAGGGTGTCAATATATATCCATTCAGAGGGGGTAAATAGGGACATTGGGGGCTCCTGTACTGGGGGGATGTTTTAGAGTGTAGAGTGCGGGATGCTTTTGTGATGCCGATGGCCTGTTTTCTGATGGCCCTTCCCAACAGGACCAAGGGTTTTCAGCCTCATCGTCACTGGACCATGAAGATGCAGCGCCTGTTTTGTCCAAGAAAATCCGCTTGATTGAAATTGACCCTGGGGACTGGATCCTGTGGTGGTTGTCTGGCTGTGCATTTCTTTGTTTTGATACAAAATGCGCACAGATTGGGTGTATAAATGGTTTTCTTGATCATCGTGAATGTGAACATTTTTTTCCAGTGTCAACATTTGGATTGTATCATTCCAGTACCCTGTTCCACTGCGTGCATTCAGTTTTTGTTTAAACCAATCATAGCGTGCCCAAGGTTGAAAAAATACGAATTGACCTGATTTTTTGTGTTCAATGGATTCAGCATGGATATGATAGGGGTGCCCGCGAGGAGAAATGGAGTAAAAATCTGGTCCTTCTATGCGCATGGAAACGGGGGCAAGGTACTCTTTCCTGATTTTTAACATATAGCCAATGGATATTCCCGTAACAGCCAGCCCAAAAGACAGAAAACCCCAGCGCATCAAACCACGGGTATAGGGGTGATAAAACCACCATTTTTTTGGCTTTTGTATGGACTGAATCACGACGTTTTTCCTAAGCCGTCATGAATGATGCCCGCAGGTTGATTTCGTTCATTAACGACAAACATGGCCTTTTGTCCAGTGTCACGCATGATTTTAACCGCATCCATCCACAACGTATTGTCCAAGACGCATTGGGTTTGAATCAATGGGTTTGCGGCAGGCATCTCGGAACATAACAGGGGTTTGGCATCCCATGCATTCCAGTTTTGAATATCGCTGGCGGCTATGGTGGCCGTTAAGATGCCTTGCTGATCAATCAGGCCAACGAGCGGTGTTTGCAGGTTAATCCATTGGATAAGCATGGTTTTAAAAGAGGTGTTTTCTGGAAAAACGGGGGCTGGTTGCATCACTTCTGCCACTGGTCTAAGGGCCTCTCCTAGGGATCCACAGGGGTGAAACGCCCTGAAATTCTGTTTTGAAAAGTTTTTGTGCGATAACAATGCCATGGCCAGCGCATCCCCCAGCGCCATCATCATCACACACGACGTGGTGGGTGCCAGGCCCAGTGGGCATGACTCTGGATATTCAGGGATAGGCAACACCCAAGAAGACAGGCGCGCAATGGTGCTGTGGGGCTTTGCCGTTATGGCAATGGATAATCGTGTGGGGCTGTGTTTTAACAATTGAATGGTTTCAGCCGTCTCGCCCGATAAAGACAGGGCCAATACCACATCATGGTCTTGAATCATACCCAGATCGCCATGCATGCTTTCTGCTGGGTGTACAAAAAAAGCAGGTGTTCCCGTAGACGACAGGGTTGCCGCAATTTTTTCAGCCACATGATGGCTCTTTCCCATGCCTGTGCACACCACTTTGCCAGATATGTCCGATAAAAAATGGACAATGTCTTGAAAGAATTCTGGAAAGTTTTGATGTAAATCCAGCAACGCTTTGGCCGAATCGTGAACAACTTTTTTCCCTAAATGCATGCACTTTGTCGTGGAAAACCGTTATCTAAAGCATAAACTTTTTGCCCCATTGGATCAAGTTCATCCAATAATATTCCACAAATGGGGCAGGGGATGGGAAAAAGCCATTGACTTTGTCCGCAATGCATTTTAGAATATTTAGAGATTGTGGGCCCTTAGCTCAGTTGGTAGAGCACTTGACTTTTAATCAAGGTGTCGCAGGTTCGAACCCTGCAGGGCCTGCTTTTTTTTAGGACGAAAAACCGATCCTTTTTTTCAAAACATTTCAGGTAAATCTATAAATTTCTAAATAAATCAAAATACATTGTTTCTGTAAAAGAACACGACGGGTTTTTCAGGAAACACCATGGGAATGCGTAAAAAATCAACATGGGTATTCGTAATCACTCGCGATGTTCATGTGCATCATTGGGTTTCAAAAAACAATACAGATGGTTAATGAAAACTCTTGCTGCAGTGTTTGAACTTCAAGCATTTTTATGCTATATATCAATTGAGTTCTTTTATGATGAGTTTTTTTATAACGAAAATGACAAATATTTTTAAAAAAGGTTCCATGGTCGGCTTGGTGTTGGGTTTGACCTGTATGATCGGCGCTGTTTCTCTCTTACAAGCTGCTGGCCAAAACGAATTTTTGTGCGTTAAAGTGGGCGAATTAGATGTCAAACTTAAGAAGAAAGGTCGAGTAGTAAATAACGGCCTCGATATATACCGCTTTTCACGTGGCCCCTATAAATATAACAATAAAGACATTGTTATTGACCCCACAAATAATCTAGAGAAACAGATTAAGCAGGAATTAGCTAAGCTGTCTCTAGAGGGGGTAAAATGTGAGTATATTGACTGTAATAAACAGTATACTCAAGATAATTTCAATGTTATTGACGGCCATCTTACAAATAATCTTGGTTATAAAAAGAAACTGTTGGCTAACGACTTTTGTGCATATACTAATAAAAAGAGGGACAAACATATTATCTGTAAAAAAGATGATGATGGCATTACAGCCATCTATCACTTTGGTAAAAAACCAATATTACAACAAAAAAGATACTTTTCCAAATTAGACAAAGACGTTCAAGATCTTATTTTTGATTATGCAAAAAATAAGGCAAAGAAGAGGGTAAACGGAAAAAAATCTTTCCGATTGTTTCGAAATGCAGATGGAAAGTTAGAGGTAAAAACAGAGTCTATTAAGGATTTTTATTGGGATGATTCCATCTTTTCAATGTTTGATCAGCCATTCAAAAAGCCATACGCTTTTGAAACGAAATACAAAATTATAAAAAAATCCAATTGGCACTAAAATAGGTCAAAATCACAAAAAAAAACGTAAAATACATAAGCGCATAAACCGGGCGAAGGCCGCTGGGCAGACAAGATCTGAAGATGGTGCAAGGGCCCGTGAGATGTTTTTTTTTGGGGGGGTGCCCCCCCCTCTGCGTAATACACACAAACTGTTTTAATGTGCATAAGTGGCGCAGTTCACACGGTGGGTTAGCTGTTAAATCAAGAGACCCCCGCTGTGCCTTCTGATATCAATGGGCAATCCACTCTACGCTGTCTAAATCAATGCCTTCTTTGTACATATCCCACAGAGGTGACAGGTGGCGCAAATGATTAACGGCACGAATCAGAGCCGATGCAGCTGTATCAACCTCTTCGGCGGTGGTAAATCGACCAAATGTAATGCGCAAAGAGGTGTGCGCCAGCGCATCACCCACCCCCATAGCCATCAGCACATAGGACGGCTCTAGTGACGAGGACGTGCAGGCTGATCCAGAGGATATGGCGAGTTCTTTTAACGCCATCATCAATCCTTCTCCTTCCACCCCGAAAAAACTCAGATTAAGATTACCCGCCACACGCTGATCCCAATCCCCATTCAGGTAAACGGCTTCTAGGTTCGCCATAATGGTGGCATAAAAATGATCCCGAAACCCCTTTAATCTTTCCGATTCCTGCACCCGTTCTTGTTCTGCAATTTCCGCAGCGGCACCAAAACCCACACACAAAAATGGCGCGAGCGTACCAGAACGCAATCCGCGCTCTTGCCCGCCACCATGAATCAATGGACGCAGACGAATGCGAGGACGACGGCGCACATACAATGCGCCAATCCCTTTTGGTCCGTAAATTTTGTGCGATGACAGGCTCATCAAATCGATATTCATGGCATTAACATCCAATGAAATTTTTCCCAGTGCTTGGGCCGCATCAGTATGAAAAAAGACCCCACGAGATCGGCACAGCGCACCAATATCGGCCAACGGTGCAATGACCCCCACTTCTCCGTTAACCGCAGCAACAGATACAACGAGCGTATCCGGTGTCATGGCACGTTCCAGTTCATTTAAATCCAGCAAACCAGAGGCCAATACGGGTAAATAGGTGACACGATACCCCTCTTGTTCCAAGGCGCGCCCCGTTTCAATGACACATTTATGTTCGGTTTGAACCGTAATAATATGCTTTTTGTCGTAAAAATGGGCCAATCCTTTTAAGGCCAAGTTGTTGGATTCTGTGGCGCCAGAGGTAAAAACAATTTCTCGTGGATCGGCACCAATGGCATGGGCAATTTGTGCTCTGGCCTTTTCCACAGCTTCTTCGGCATTCCAACCATAAGGATGATTTCGAGAATGTGGATTTCCAAAATGCGTCGTGACATAAGGCCACATGGCCGTAACGACTCGGGGATCACAGGGGGTCGTGGCTTGATAATCTAAATAAATGGGCAGGGGGCCAATTAAAGCACCAGAGCTTAGGGCGTTAGAAAGAGGAGGCATAATCGGTTACACACGAATAAGTATTCTATCCATGACTGTATCGAAAATTAATGCCCCTGTCCATGAAATACAACCCAACAGCGTTGTATTTTTGCTTGCCGTACTTGAAACAGGGGGCGCAGGTGTTGGATTAGGCCGACTTTGCCTGCAGATCCACCATATTGATGGCCTCGTTATTCTCTATCCATTGTTCTTTTTCCAGGTATTCTTTTTGCAATTCAATCACCTTTTCCAGAACATCTTTTGAAAGGGGTGGACGAATACACAGGTCAACACCCCTAAACACAATGCCGATAAAACTGGATGGATAGTTTAATTCTTGGGCCGATTGAATTTGCCCCAGACGATCATCAATCATCACAGTTGTTTTCGGGATGTTTTGGGCTAAATAAGTTGATAGTACTTGGTTTTTTGCTTTGGATACGGATCCTGTGAAAAAAATGCCTTTGTAAAACACAGGTGGTGATTTTGGCTCGCAATCCGCTGGATCCATCAAGCACATGTCTTGGTTTTCTTGGTACGTGGGCGTAAAGTAAATGCCCAGTTTTGATAATTCGTTGTACCTCCACTCTTCGATACGCGACATGACCCCGCACCTTCCGGTGTCCATATGGGTTAATCCATAAATGAGCAGACCTTTTTCTCGCGCTTTTTTGATCAAGGCTGGCCAATCGGGATGAACCAGTTGGGTACAGCGCGATAATCTCCACAGCCCCAAAAACCTGGCAAAAGACGGGTTGTTTTCCTTTTTCATGGCATCAATGATGCCTCCTCCTTGGGATAAAGGGTCTTGGGGGCTGGTTTGAAACAAATAGGATGAAATGGTTTGAATGGTGTCATCAATGTCTACGAAAATCACATCACCCAGTTGACAATGATCGATGATTTTGGACACATCGCTGATTTGATCGGTCGTAATGGTGATTTTGGATTCTGGGCTCAGCTGAATGCTGTGATCGTGATAGGCAATGTGGGTTGTGTCGGGCATGGTTTTATACTCTGGATGAATGTGTGTGGTCAGTAAAGAAAATGAGACTGATTAAAATCATGGATTGTTTTGCAATTTTTGAGAAAAAGAATAATCTTAACCTTTTTTTCATTAAAAAACAAACAAAAAATGTTTTTGTCACTGTATAAGAATGAAATGTTTATTCCAAGATTTCCCCTTGTTTTATAGGGGGGGATCATGCAATTGACGGGACAACATCTTTATTTTGCGATGCAGGGCAGATCGCTCCATGCCAATGATTTCGGCCGCCTTTGTGACGCTGCCTTCTGATGCCGCAATTTGGGCTTTGACATAACTGATTTCAAAACAAGCACGGGCCTGTTTCAGCGGCAGAGAATAGATGTTTTTGGGTAACGAGAGCGCGCGCATTAAATGTCGGGTATCTTGGGTGATCAGTTCTTGGGGCAAATGATGGACATCGATAATAGGGCCTGAACCATCCAGTAGAATGCGTTTCAGGATACAGTGCAACTGGGCCACATTTCCTGGCCAAGAAAAGGTTTTCAGGTACAGCAAGGCATCGTCGGATAATTGGGGCGTTGGCACATCCTGTTCTTGGGCCAATTCTTGCAACAATGCCTTTGCCCATAGGGAAATATTGGGTATATTGTGGCGTAATGCATCCAGGTGGAAATAGGTTAATGTCATGCGGTCATAAAAAGACCGATCCATGTCTTGTGGCCAGATGGTATGTTCTGGCAATGGCGTGACAGAATCGGGGCGTGGTAACGGCTGAACAGAACAGCCCAAAATGTGGGGCAGGGCGGTGGCAATAAAACGCACGTTTAATGGAACGGGTCGATCGCCCCCCAGTCGTGTGATGGTGCCCGATTCAAAGAGTTCTGACAGAGTGCGTTGGCGCTCTAGATTCAGCCGGTGGACATTTCTCAAAACGACGGTTCCCCCCTGGGCATGCTCAAAAAATCCCAATTTTTCAATTTTCCCACTCAATTGTGATCCAAAAAAAGTATGGTCATCCATCCCATTCAGCATGGTGCTGCTGGCCACCAATAGGGGGGATTCATGCTTGGGGGACAGTTGGTGCAAGTGCTTTGCCAATCGGGTTTTGCCCGTGCCTTTTTCTCCGATCAATAAAATGCGTGCATCCAACATGGCCAGTTTTTTCAATCGGGCATCCATGGGCAGAGGCCATAAAGAGGAGGCTGCGTTTTGATGGCTGACCAAGTGGGACCGAATTTGTCTGAATTCCAAGGCGCGTTTGACCGACAAGAGCAGACGGTTGACATTGATGGGTTTTTCCAGAAAATCGTAAGCCCCTTTTTGCAGTGCACTGACGGCTAAGCTTAGGGTCGCATGTCCGCTGATCATAATAATGGGGATGGATGGATGGGACAATTGAATACGGTCTAAAAAATAGACCCCATCCCAAGAGCCTTTTCCAAACCAAACGTCCAACAGCAACAGGTTAGGATTTTCTGTGGTCAGCGCCACAGAAGCTTCTTCTGGGGTGTGCGCCGTGACAACGCGATATCCTTCGTCTGACAAGATGCCCTTTAACGCCTTGCAGATTTCCTTTTCATCATCAACGATCAAAATGGTTGTCAAAAAACCGTCTCTTTTTTTGGACAAGATGATTATTCGTACGGATATTTTTGTTATTTTCCATGACGATGCTTATAAATGCAATACCCATCATGAATTTTTGGTTGTAAATTTTTATTTAAAACCACCGTTTAGACAACGTTAATTTTTAAAATGCGCAAAAAACAAGATGCTGTTGCGGAAAAGGCACAAAAGAGAAGGGATGTTTTTGTTTTCAAATGAATAGGATTGGCCTTATCAGAGTGGATGCAGGTCTGGCACTGTTCAAAAATGAGGGAAAGGGAGTAAACTGAGGGCAAAAGGATTATAGGTAAATCAATGGCGCGCACCATACCGCTGAATGATCCAGACTTTTACAATCAAGAAAAAGCTGAAAAAGAATTGCGGCGTTTGTTTGACATTTGCCATGGGTGTCGGCGGTGTTTTAACCTGTGCGGCCTGTTTCCAAAATTATTTGATCGTTTGGACAGCGACGAGGTTGATGGCGATGTGGAAAAACTGACGGCCAAGGATATTGCCGACATTTTGCCCTCGTGCACCCTGTGTGACATGTGCTATATGGTGAAATGTCCGTATGTACCACCGCACCCCTGGAATGTGGATTTCCCTAGGGCCATTTTACGGTACAAGGCCATTATGTCGAAAAAGAACAAATCGTATAAAGGATTTGTCGACCATCGTTTGGCTCATGTGGACCAGTATTTGCCGTTGGCCACGACGTGCTCGTCTGTGGGCAATGCGGTGATGAAGTGTGGCCCATTGCGCCATGTGGCCGAGTACGTGACGGGCATTGATCGTGGGGCCGATTTGCCAGAGTTTCGATCAAAAGCCTTAAAGAAAACGTGGGTGTCTCCTGAACCCAACCCCCAGGGTCATGCCTATGGCCAAGAGGTGTGGTTTTATCTGACCTGTCTGAGCAATTATTACGAGAGCGTCACGGCCGAGGCCGCCGCCCGTGTGTTGGCCCATTGGGGCGTGCGGGTTCACGGGATTTATCCGGGCTGTTGTGGCATGCCTTTGCTGGAACAGGGCCATTTGGATGATGTCATTTCGCGTGCGCGCGCAGTGGCGCCAGCTCTGGCTGGTTTGGGGACCGTTGTAGCCTTGACGCCATCGTGTACGTTGATGTTGAAATCCGAATGGCCTGCGCTGTTGCCAGATGATGGGTGTGTGAGGGATTTGGCTGATCGTACAACGGATTTGATGCGCTATATATCCGATGTGGCGGCATTATCTTCTAAGCCCATTCGGATGTCGTTGCCAGAAGACATCAGTATGCATATGGCCTGTCATGTTCGTGCTCAAAATCAGGGCAATGCTTCTTATGAACTGCTGTCTAAATTGTCGGCCAGCCCCATTACGTTGATTGAGAGGTGTTCAGGTCATGGCGGGATGTGGGGGTATAAAAAAGAACATTTTCAAGAAGCATTGGCGGTAGGCAAACCTGTTATACGTCAAGCAGCGTCTGTGGGGGCGAGAATTGTGACCAGTGAGTGTCCTATGGCTGCAAAACATTTACAGCAACAGGCCCGCTTAATGGGACATCGTGATGTGTGGGTGATTCATCCTGTGGTATTATTAGCCATGGCCGTGGACCCAAGTTTTTTCAAAGCTGGCGAAACATTCGTACCAGCACCATCTTTTTCTATAGGAGAGCCCGTACATGGATGATCTTTTGTCGATGAATTTCATCAGCGATTCAGAGTTTTGTCTGCAACGCCCCCAATTGCTTCAAGACATTATGGCCTTGAAATCCATGCGGCGTGTGGCGTTGGGGCCAGACATGACGGTTTTGTTTGAAAGTTCTAGGTTGGTTTGGTGGCACATTCAAGAAATGCTGCGCATAGAGAAGGGTGGGGAAAAGCAGTTGCAAGAAGAATGGTCGGTTTACAGCCCCATGCTGCCCAGCGCCCAGTTTTTAACCCTGACCTTGATGATCGAAATTTTTGACCCTGTATTGCGCAAAAAAGTGCTCGGTGCACGCACAGGCATAGAGAACACCTTGTTTCTAGAAGGGGCAGGGTTCCGAGTGCGTTCAGAGGCCATTCCCATCGGTGCAGAGGTGGGGTTTGTCCAGGATGGGCAAAGAGATTTCCGGCAAAGTACAGAGGGTAAAAACGTGGGCGAGCAGGTCCAAGATCACAGTGTTCACTCTGGGGAAGATCAGGGTGATTCTGGTGTCGTTTCGGAAGAAGAATTGGACCATTCCAGCACACCGTTGCGTACACTGGACAAAACCAGCAGTGTGCATTTTTTAAGGTTTCCTATGGATCAGGGGGTCAGACATGCCTTTGCGATGGGAGAGCCTGTCCTGTCTTGCCAGCATCCATCGGCATTGTACCGCAGTCCCATATCCACCCCCTTGTGGAGCGCACTGTGCCAAGATTTAGGCGTTGTGCCCTTGAAATAATTAAGGCGGTGTCATGCACACCTTTTCAAGGCGCTAGAGCGTAACGCATCAGGGTGCTGGCCACAACGGCGGCGGTTTCTGCCCGTAAAACCGATGATCCAAGGTGTGCGGGTTTAATGTTTAGGGCCCCAGAAAACAAGGTGACTTCTTCTGGGCTCCATCCTCCTTCTGGGCCAATAAACATGCCGCTGGGAAAAGGTGCGGTAAAGGGGGCAGGTGCATCCAGCATTAAGACGCCCAAAGAATTGGCAAAGGGTTCTGGCGGATTCTGGATTCGTTTTACCAAAGGGGCTGGTGGGTGAATGGTGGGAATATTCAGACGACGGCTTTGTTCGCAAGCCTCGTATACAATTTTCGTGTGTCGGGTATGGCAAAAATGGCGCACAACGGTGCGTTGGCATAAAATGGGAAAAAAATCCGTTACCCCCACTTCGACACATTTTTCAATCAGCCAATTTTGCGCCTTGATGGGGCTGAAAAACAGGGCCATTTTCTGTGGAGATGGCGGTTGGGGCAATACATTCTGAAGGTGGGTCAGGTAATTGCCATCCAGTTCTGATTGCCATAATCCTTGGTTTCCGTTAAAAATACGCACGCTTTGTCCTGCCTTTAAACGCATGACTTTGGTTAAATAGTGGTGTTGTGGGGCAGACAGCAAAACCTGGCATTCAGGGGCCAATTCACAATGAACATAAAGATGCGGAATCACGATTGAGTTGGTGCAGTGAATCTGATATAGTAAGAGCATAAGCGAGTTTAAAAGCAATGTCATGTACGCCGTTTTTAAAACAGGTGGAAAACAGTATCGTGCGGTTAAAGGCCAGACAGTTCGTGTAGAACTCATGGATTGTCAACCTGACCAGCACATACAGTGGGAAGGAATCAGCGTTTCCAGCCAAGGGGTAACCCAGGTTGTCGTTCATGCGCAAGCCATAGGTGTGTTTAAAGAAGATAAGATTATTGTTTTCAAGAAAAAGAGACGCCACAATTATCGTCGCAAGAACGGTCATCGTCAGCAATTGCTTTGGGTTAAAATTACCGATGTTGTCTCGGCTGCAGCGTAATCACAGGAGAATAATATAAATGGCACAAAAAAAAGCAGGCGGCAGTTCTAGTAACGGTCGCGACTCGGCAGGTCGGCGGTTAGGTCTAAAAGCATCTGACGGCCAATCCGTAATGCCAGGAAACATATTGCTGCGTCAAAGAGGAACAAAGATTTTTCCTGGACCCAATGTGGGTATGGGCAAGGATCACACGTTGTTTGCTCTGACGCTGGGCCGTGTTTCTTTTTTCTTAAGAAAGAGCAAAAAGCACATTACGGTTTCCTAATTCGTAATGATGCCGGGTTGGGGGGAATGGGGAGTCTTTGGACGCTCTGTTCCCCTTTTTTTTGCACCTTGACCGCGCGAAGACACTGGGTTGCGGGGATGTGCTCGATGTTCCACTGGGGGCAGGCGCGTTGGGGGTTCTTTGGCCCTCTTTTTCCAGCACTATGAAGAAGTTTTGATTTCGGTGGGGCCTGATTCTTTTGGGATCTGATTTTGGGCACGATGCTGGTGGGATGTGCTCGATGTTCCACTGGGGGCAGACGCGTTGAATTTGTTTTCCTTTTACATTAAAATTTTGAAAAATGCATTCTGGTTTTTAAAATGTTTCAAATCGAGCAAAATATAGAAAGAACGAAAAATCTTTATAAAAAATCACAGAAAAATCCCGGCCGTTTTTCAAAGACGTCCCTGCTGGCCATGGCGTTCTTTGCCCTTACCACGCTTGTAAATGCCGACAATGTCAAGCTTGTAACGCCCGAACCACAATCCATGACGACAGATGGCTCAACGGCGGTGATATCGACACAGCAGCCCAGAGACATCACGCACCCCAACGAATTGGTTTTGTATTATGATGGAAAAAATGGGGGACATATTAACCCAAAAAGTTTGTTTTCCGTTTGCACCATCAGTGACAGTGGAGGAAATGCCGATAAATTCAGCGGGTTGAATTATGGTAAGGATGGCCGCATTGGATTGCTGAATCAAGAGAAAAACCCCAGGTTCCCCTTGCATTTGTTTTCCATGAGCACATGGCAAAAACTCTATCAGGCCTCAGAATCGAGCATCAACGATGATGTGGCTTTAAGTATTTCTAATCAAGGCAAGGTTCCGCTGTTTGTGACGTTGCCTGAATTCATCTCTATGCGGCTGTTTATTTTTGGAAATGTGGTGATCGAAAATAATGCGTGCATAGAAAATGGGGCTACCATCATTGGCGTCGATCCCCGCAGGATGGACGCACTGTCTTCTGGATGCCCCTTTTATGCCGACCGTACCGTGCCCAGCACCGTAAGGATCAAGGGTCGTTTAAGGGGCGGTGTTTTGGTGGTAGGTTCCCCATGTGGTAGGTTCCCATGCCATGTTGTATTGGAAAAGGGTTTGCCCAAAAATTGGCGTCTGTCGAACGCCTCTGTCCGTGTGTTGGGTGGGCAAGATGAAAAAAATGATGAGCCCTTTGGAATAAAATGTTATGGACCGACCAAGGTGGTATGTGCAAAAACAACTCGCATTAATGGGGATGTGGAGTTGAAAAATCAGTGGACGCCATTTCGTACAGATCCCGATGATGGATTAAACAATGGCATGGCCCATTTCGACAATGTCATTTTTGCCCCGAAAACACTGGTCATTTCTTTTCCTTTTGACAAATTTGGTGGAGATATCTTCGTCAAGGGGCAAGTGGACTTGACGGATACGACCATACACATTGAGGACTTAAGAGCCGATCAACCAATGACAAAGGATACCCGTATCGGATTGACTAAGCATGTTATTCGATCCGATCGTCCCATTATTGGAAGGCCAAAAATAAAATGTGGTCCCCATTGGCAGATTAAATGCAAGATTGAAGGGAATAATTTGAGCATTATTGGCGACAAACAGTTGTCAGGGCACCAACAGAAGTTCCCCAAGGGGTTTTTTTGATGTAATGTTTTAAAAATCCATTGCGTTTAAAAAATGAACAATCTATTAAAGAATGGCGAGTTGAAACAGGGGGCATTAAAAAGATTTTCGCTGCAGTGGGTTTTTTGCCAAAAATCCATACCCCGTAGGGTCGGCCTGTTAGGCGTGTTGGCTTTCAATATGATTAAAACCGCTGTCCAATCCAAAACCAACAATCCCTTATTTAAGAAAACATCACTCGATCTTTAGGCGGGGTGTGTTTGCACCCTCTGCCCTTGTTGGGTTCTGTGTTCGGTCACAACCTGGTACAAACAATCCTCAGGCTTGTATGGATTTTTGCCTTTGAAAACGGATCAAACCCAGAAGCTGCTCCCAACGGTTGACCCTAAAAATCCAAAAATTGTATTATCTGACTTTTCTATGCAGGATTGGAAACAACTCTGTGAAAAAAACACAGAAACCTCAGATTTTGCAGCATTGTGTGTTTCTAATTCGGGTAAAAAACCATTGCATATGATGTTGCCCAAAGAAATCACCATGCCGTTATTTCTGTATGGAGATTATCTGGTTCTGGACAGTCATTCGAATCTGAATGATTCGGCTGTTTTTATTGGAATTAAGGGCCATGCTTTAGGGGAAGGCCTGATGTCAGGATCCTTTTTTTCAAAAATAATCTTATTCCCAGCACAGTGACGATCAACGGCAGCCTAACCCCTAAACGATGGTATATTATCGCCCGTTCCAAAGTTGTGTTTAATGGTCCCGTGCCCAAAGAATTGATTTTGCATCATTCTAATATCAGAATAGGTCCATCCGATGGAAATACCCTCGATGGTAAATTCAATTTTTATGGCGTATGTGCTTTTGATTGTGATCACACCACACGCATGACCGGAGAAGTGGGGGTGGGAAGTGATGAGCAACCATTTTCCAGCGAACACAGCCAAAAACCCAATAATGGTCTTGGCTTTTGCGCAATGTGGTGTTTGAGCCAAAAACCATCTTCATAGAGATGCCCATGGTTAAAGAGCGTGGATTTTTTGACATCAAGGGACAGGTCAATTTAAACAAAACCTTGGTACAGCTGGATTCTTACGACGATAAAAATGTTCCCTTGGGACAACGAATTTTAATCATTACATCGGATCGTCCGATTAGTGGAACACCCGCTGTAAAATTCCTTTTTAATGGACATAATCTGAGATGTCGATGGGAAGTAGAGGGTAAAAAAGCCTATGTCGTCATTGAAGAGTCGGTAAAAAACTAGGGTGAAGAGGCGTTCGGACGGGGTCTGGTGGTTCTGGCGTGTAGCACAGGCCCCCTGGAATGGCGCGATTTTGTATCATCGTGTTGAACAATTTTTGACCACTTTTTCTTGGGTTTTTCATAAATGTATGCTAGAGTATGGGTATGCTTGAATGGGTCTGTTTTTATATGAAAGTTGCCTCTGTACCTGTGTTTTTTGATGACATTACCCGGCATTATGCAAAAATTTTTGCAGAATTACCTGCGAAAACCATGACCGATTTGGGTGCGTTTGTCCTTTGGATTCAACACCATCCTGTGTTACAATCTTTGTTGGGTGAAAATTCCTTGCCGTTGTGGTGGCATGAGTCTGTTTTTAAAAAATTTCAGAAAATCCACACCTGTCAGGATTTGACGTTGCGCACGTTGCGCGTTCTGGCTGCCCACAAACGATTGAATATTTTGCAGGATATTTTAAAGGTTTTAAACGAGAATCAACGTTCCAGCACCACCGTGTATTGGCATACAGCGAAACAGTTTTCCCAAAGTGATGTGTCGGCCTTGGAAAAAACCTTGTCTGATGCCTTTGGAAAGCCAATCGTGGTGGTCCAAAAAGAACAACCTGACCTGTTAATGGGTGGTGTGTTGTTGTGGAATGATTCGATGATAGACCTTTCTTTAAGCAGCTTGTTTTCTAACCTTTACACCGAGATCGATCATGTCTTCACTTGCTCTTGATTCTTCTGAAATTTCTCTGTTGCTGCGGCAAAAAATTTTCGGATTTGATGCTGAAAATGCCATAGAAGAAGTAGGCTTTGTTTTAACGGTGGGCGATGGTACGGCCCAAATATGGGGAATGACCCACGTATGTTCTGGGGAAATGGTGGAATTTTCGTCTGGGATCAAGGGCATGGTCATGAATTTGTGGGCCGATCGTGTGGGCGTTGTCTTGTTCGGAGAAGATCAAATGATCAAACAAGGCGATATTGTGCGTCGCACCGGACATATGATGCAGGTTCCGGCTGGACCAGGGTTGTTGGGGCGTGTGGTGGATGCGTTGGGGCGACCCATTGATGGTCGCGGCCCATTGCAAGACGTTGAAATGGTTCCCATTGAATGTGCAGCGCCTGGCATTATGGATCGTCAATCGGTTTTTCAGCCGTTGCAAACTGGAATTAAAGCCATTGACGCCTTGATTCCCATTGGAAAAGGACAGCGTGAACTGATCATTGGGGATCGTCAAATCGGAAAAACGACCATTGCCCTGGACACCATTTTAAATCAAAAAGAACATGCCCAAGGACCGTTGCATCAACGGGTGGTGTGTGTGTACGTGGCGATTGGACAAAAACGATCCACTGTGGCTCAAATGGTGCGTTTGTTACAGCATCATGACGCCATGCGCTATTCCATTGTGGTGGCCGCCACCGCATCCGAAGCCGCATCATTGCAATTTTTGGCACCGTATACGGCGTGCGCCATGGGTGAAGCATTCAGAGATGACAGTCAGAATGCCTTGATCGTGTATGACGATTTATCCAAACATGCGGTGGCATATCGTCAAATGTCCTTGCTGTTGCGTCGTCCTCCGGGCAGAGAAGCTTATCCTGGGGATATTTTCTATTTGCATTCTCGCCTATTAGAGCGCGCAGCCAAATTAAGTGATGCCAAAGGGGGGGGGTCTTTGACGGCGTTACCTATTGTGGAAACCCAGGCAGGTGATGTGTCGGCCTATATTCCCACCAATATTATTTCCATCACAGACGGTCAGATTTTCTTGGAAAGTGATCTGTTTTATCGCGGAATACGCCCCGCCATTAATGTGGGTCTGTCTGTCAGTCGTGTGGGGGGAGCAGCACAAACCAAGGCCATGCGTCAATTGGCTGGCCCATTAAAGTTGGAACTGGCCCAATATAAAGAACTATCGGCCTTTTCTCAGTTCGTTTCTGACATGGATGCTGCCACCAATCGACAATTAAATAGAGGCAATTGTTTGGTGGAGTTGTTAAAACAGCCGCCGTACCAGCCTGTCTCTTTGAGGGATCAGTTGGTGCAGCTGTTTATGGGGGTCAATGGGTATCTGGATGATGTGTGTGTGAATGATTTATCCCGTTGGGTTCAAGAAGGATTGTTGGCATTGGCCAAAACCATGCCAGAGGTGATCGACGTGTTGACCACCCAGTCCGTAATGACGCCAGAAATTGCCACGCGATTGCGTGTGTTTTTTGATCAGTTTAAAAAGGAGCGCATCTAGCCATGTCCGGGTTAAAGGAATTAAAACGGCGTCAAAAAACAGCCATGGTGATCGAGCGCATGACGGGCGCCATGAAAATGATTTCAAGAGCTCGGTACACGGCCGCACAAAACGAAATACGCCAAAAGGGAGATCTAATACAGGTTTTACAGCATGTGGTAAAACGCATCACTGCACAATTGGAATCAGAGGATCGCACCGCGATGTCTGTTTTTACTGACAAGGGGCCAAAACATGCCCCATGGCTTTTTGTGGTCATGACGTCGGACAGTGGTTTGTGCGCGGGATTTAATCAAAAAATCATAAAGGCTGCCTTGCAGTGGTTGGATCAGCATAAACACGAATCGGTTCAGGTGTTGTGTTTGGGGAAAAAGGGGGCCTCTGCCTTACAAAAAAAAGCGGACATTACATTTTTTACAGGATTTAATGGTCTAGCCAATGCAGTGGACTCATCCTCGGAACCATCAGCCAGCCGTGCATCAGACCATACATCTGGAAATGCATCGGGAAAAAGCGTGAATATGCATGAGGCGTTGGCTGGGATTTGCGACCTATTTAAAGGTGGAAACATTCGAGGATGTTCCATGGTTTACGGGAAATTTTTCAATGTTTTAAAGCAAGAACCTGAAATTGTGCAAATTTTACCTTCTTTGTTTCTGGAATCTGAGCCGGACATGAAAACACCTATGGCAGGTTTTCATGAGGCATTGTTAAAGCCAGAGGGTGAAGCGAACGGAAAGGACGGGGGCTCTGGCGAGGCAGATGGGATCTCCCACGATGGGGTTTCCCCTGATTCTGGGCAGGCCATCACACAGGAGGCGTCTTATTTAATCATCGAACCCAATGGCAATCGGGTTCTTGATGGCGTGCTGGACCTTTGGATTCGAGCCATGATGAAAAACATTGCTCAAGAGCATAAACTAAGCGAACATGCCGCACGTATGAATGCCATGGATTCGGCCAACAGCAATGCAAAGGATATGATTCGACGCTTGAAAATACAGTACAATCGATTGCGCCAAGACCGTATCACCAAGGAAATCATCGAAATTATTTCAGGATCAGATCTCAGTGCATAAGAATATCGCGGGTTGATCCCAGGGCACAAGCCTTCGGGGGGATACCATAGGGTCTTCATCAGATTGCTCTTGTGCCCGTTAAAACGTGTGTGTCTTGGCCCCTTATCAGAGATGATATCACAGGGATTAACGGCTGGTACAACACATGCAGGACTCTTGTTGGGGTTGATCAACAGGGGGCTCTGGATGGGGAAGACAGGAACTGGGCATAGATTCCTCCTGGAATTCAGACTGTATTTTTGATATGATTATTGGTGTATTGATGCCAATAATGAGATGTTTATGATTGGTGATAGGGCGGATCATGTTTTGTCCCATATTGTTCATGTTTTTTTAGAAACACGGTTGCCCGTACCGTCTCATCGCATTGCTGGAATCATGGGGTTGTCCCCTGCAACCATGCGATCGGTTATGGCTGATTTGGAAAAACAAGGATTTTTATCCTCTGCCCACAGTTCATCTGGGCGTATGCCCACGGAAAAGACATGGCGTTTGTATTCCCAAAGTCTGGTGAATCAATGCAGCACACAAACTTTATCGGATGGCGATTGGGCAGCATTACGGGCACTGGAGTATAGCGACAGCACCATGGTCAGTCAAACGCTGGCTGATTTATGCCAAGGGGCAGGCATTTTCTTTGCCGCGCCACCAGATTTGATTATTTCATCCATAAAATTTTTACGCCTAAGCGCCAGCAAATCATTAATCGCATTGGAAATGATGTGTGGCAAAACAGAGTATCGGGTCATTTCCATTCCGGCTCATATTACAGCAGAACAATTGACCGAAGTCTCTGATTTTTTGAACCAATTGGTCCATCAACGGTCCATCAGCGATGCCTTGAGTCATGTAGAGAAAACCTTGGGGCAGACATCGGAATATTTATTCTTGCTATCCATGCATTTGTTGCGTAATGGGGTGGGGGATCTAGAGGGTCGTTTGGATATCAAAGGGCACAGTTATTTATTGGACGCGGTTTGTGATTCGGACAGTGCCAGCGCATTCAAAATGCTGTTAACGTGGGTTGAAAAACAACAGTTGATGTTTTCTATGCTGCATCAAGTGATCTTGAAACGCCAATTGCAAGTTTTTTTCGGGCATGATGATGGTTTTGCCAATATTCAAGGGTGTTCGGTTGTGGTTGCGCCGTATCAATGCAGGGAAAATAAGGGGGTGGTTGGTATCATCGGTCCATTGCATATGGACTATCGTCGCGTTATCCCTATAATTAATGGTATGGCTAAAATCGTAGAGAAAACATTTAAATGAACCACTTCATGGAATTTCAAGATAACGATCAACCGCGTGAACCATCGCCTCATCAGGACGACTCTGGGGAAAATACTGCACAGGAACACATACAAGATGGATCAGAAATTAATCTGGATTCACATTGTACAGCCCAATGCGAGCACCCAGAGCATCAAAAGCACACGGAAGATTTTTGGAAAGAAAAGTGTTTGCGCACCGCAGCAGAAAGCGAAAATTTGCGACGACGCTTGGAAAAAGAAAAACAAGATGGCATCGATTATGCCTTGTTCCGTTTTTCAAAGGATATCATCAGTATTGCGGATCAATTATCATGGGCTGTGGCCAGTGTGGTCACCCCAGAAGGTCAACAGGATTCCCTGTATCAAGGGGTCAGCATGACTCTGGCTGAATTAGAGCGTGTATTAAGCACCTTTGGCATTGTCAAAATTGATGCATTGAATCAACCGTTCAGTCCCCATCAGCATCAGGTGGTCCAGGAACAAGAAAATGCAGAAGTCGCACCTGGAACCATTATTGCTGTATTGCAAAATGGGTATATGTTAAAAGATCGCTTGTTAAGACCCGCCATGGTTACTGTGGCCAAATCCCCATCAGAGCATTCTGCGACGTAACGCGTCAACACCGCTCCCCCTTTCTTAACCGGCGATGTAACGTCTCAGGCAACGGCATCCTATTCTTTGTGGGGTGGGAGCACCATAAAAGATCCTTCGTGAGGGGTTTTTCGCTGACCCGAAGGATCTGGTTTTCTCTGAGCACAGCCAAACCATAAGGAATCTATAGGGGGCGGGTTTGTGCATACAGCCATGCTCTGGTTTCTTCGGGCAATTGAGATCCCAATGCATCATAGACCTGTTTGTGATACTGGTTTAGCCACAGTTTGTGGTCATAAGACAAGGCATCAACATCCATAAGACGACGATCAAAAGGGGCCAAGGTTAGTGGCTTTAAATACAACAGGCGATTCTCTTCTTGCACAGTGTGTTGCACCGCATCCGGAACGGCATCTTGGGTTTTTGCCACAGGCTTTTTGTGATCCATGACACGCACCAGATTTTCCAAACGAATTCCACC
Source organism: Candidatus Finniella inopinata (assembly GCA_945888455.1). Lineage (GTDB taxonomy): Bacteria > Pseudomonadota > Alphaproteobacteria > Holosporales > Holosporaceae. The sequence goes on from CAMCZV010000002.1 coordinate 98,033, forward strand.
TAAACCCGCCCGATAATACCCAGGTTCGACTGAAAAAATCATATTTTCTTGGATATTCCCATGGGTGGCTCTGGCCGAAATGATCGGTGGCATTTCATGAACAGGCCCAAAACACGACACACCATGTCCTGTAGAATGGGCATAATCCCATCCTTTTTGCCATAAAAAGCTGCGCGCAATGGTATCCAACTGACAACCCGTGGTTCCATAGGGAAAAATCATGCTGGATAAATGAATGTGTCCTTGCAATACGGCCGTGTATTTTTGCTGCCAGATCTTGGATGGATGATCCGTGCCCAACCACACAGTGCGTGTCACATCTGTGGTGCCATAAAAATATTGCCCACCAGAATCAACCAAATAAATACCCGATGTCAGTGGATCTGATTGCAAACATGATGGCGTGTAATGCATCATGGCGCTGTTGGTCCCCATGGCAGAAATAGTGGGAAAACTGTGGCCCTTATAAGAGGCGTGTTTTTGGCGAAAGGTTTCCAGCATTTTACAAGCGGACCATTCTGTTTCTAAACCCTGGTCAAGGCGTGCATCATCGATTTGTGACAACCAATGCAAAAATTGCGTTAACGCCACACCGTCCAAGATATGCGCTTGGGTGATATGACTTAATTCCCAAGGGTTTTTAATGCTGCGATTCTTTGCGATCTGTTCCAAAGCATCGGCAATCCAATGGCGGCGTACCAATCCTTTTGGTGTTTTTTTCGGATCATAGGTGATATCTTGATCCAAAGGGTTTTCAGCCGCTGGTGCTGTTGATTGTTCATGACCTAATAGGTTTAAGGATTTAAAATCGTGGACTTGGATGTTTGGATCCAGGCCCTCTATGGATCGCGGCATAGAGGTGTATAGTTTCCCCAAAAAATCGCCCCCCTGATGACTTGATTCGTTACGCGTGATCAACAAATAGCCATCAAAAAAGGGCACATAATCATGATCGCTGCTGCGTAAATTGGTTAACCAGGCGATATCGGCTGCAGAACAAATCAGCCAATATTTTTGATTTTGATTGGTCAGTACAGATCGGCATTTTTCTTGAAAAGACAAGGTGTTTGGGATGGCATAAATGGGGGAATTGGACGGGATTGTTTCTTTTTTTATCACAGAATCCAAGGCCTGATGCTGATCATCAATCAATGTCCATCCCTGCATTCGTGCGGTCTCTGCATACCGGGATAATTCAAAATGACTGTGTGTCCAAGGCGATACAATCAGACGTGTTCCTGTCGGACATTGGTTGTGTAATTCTTGCAAAGGATTGTCGCACGTTATGACGGTGCACTCTGGGCATTCTTCTTTGGCTTGTAAGGTATATCGGCTGTCAACGTATAAAAACAAGCCATCGCGTTTCATCAACCCATAGGCGCTTGATCCCGTAAAACCCGTTAAATGGTACAGGATATCGTCCTTTCTAGGAGAAGGATTTAGGAAAAAGGCAGTACGACGTGGTATGCCATAGGCATCGCCACCCAGTTCGTGTAATACGTGCTGATATTGAGGAAAAAAACCGGAACTCATGGAATCACACAAAAACGTAAATGCTGTTTTTAGAATAACAGATTCAATACGCTGAATGCACGGTTGAATCCGATTCTCATCACAGGAGGTGCACATAAATCCATGCATTTATCAATAATTTTACGATTTTTTTACAATACAGGATGTACTCTGACCCTAAATCATTCGAAAAGTATGCTTTCCAATGGATTTTTCACCAAATGTTATTCAGGTTTTACAAAAAATAATCGATCAACACTTACAAGATTTTTCCAGAGACAAAGAAGAGCGCACCCTCTTGATCAAATGCCAGCAAGAATTAGGCAAACATGCTGCGTTTCCCCATCAGGTTCCACGCCCGAATCAAGTGCCCTTGCTATACTCACGTCGAAAATAAACCATGTTTTGGGACCTAGGCTTGGCCTAGTATATTTTCCATGTGGGCAAGCACGGTTCCTGGTGGTCTAGATAAAGCAATCACCACGATATCAAAGCGAATGGTGGACCATGGATCAGCATGGGTATGATTTTGTAAAAAATACTCCCCCGCTTGCCACAGGCGCTGTTGTTGCCTCAACGTCAGGGCATACAGACCATCGCTCAATTTTTCACGATTTTTAACCTCTATAAAGACCAATGTGTCCCCCCGATGCATGACCACATCCAATTCGCCATACCGTGTTTTATACCGTTTGTGCAGTAATATATACCCCATTTTCTGCAAATATTCTGCGGCCAAATGTTCTGCCGCCACACCTTTTGCGTACGATGTGGCTGTATGGCATTTCATAGGGGGCTTTGTGTACTTAACCAATATAAAAAATACAGGCCGACAGAGAAGGATGTACCCAGTAAGGATAAAACCCAAAATCGCGACAACACAGGTGGTGTGGAAATGGGCATTGTCTGTTCCAATATGGCCCTGTACCGATACCCCGTTTGTAAGGTCCAGATAAGGCTTAGCCAGCCTATCGCGTGGAATATCGCGTGGAACAATGAACCATAAATGCAGTATGTGCCAAGTAAATAAATCATAGAGCACCACAGCAATCCTCTATAAGGTACGGCACGCGGTTGAAACAACGCATAAATATGCAATGCCATGATCAGGGCTATTCCCATATCATACATACATTCGACGATTGTCAGGTCTAGTTTCACATCCTCTGAAGACGTGAAATCGTATGAAGACATGGAATCGTTTCGTGACCCTAGCCCCAGCAATACTGTAAAAAAGGCCATGATCATCCCGCGATTTAATAGGGTCCATGGATTCCAGAAATGCACCAATTCGGGTGAAGCCTCGTTGGATATGGCTGTTTTATCCCCAGATAATGGCGCACGACAGGTGTAACGTGAATAGACCAAGTAAAAAACAGGCCAGAACACCATCAGGGATACTTTTCTCCAAAATCCAGGAATACGCCAGGATTGCGCGCCCAATACAACAATACTGAATAATGCATAAATTAATGAAATGCCCGAAATAAACACAACAACCATTGGCAGGGGATCGGTCATGGGATTGTCAAAAAATTTCGCCAGATTTTCGCTCGTGAGATTGTCAAAAAATGTGAATAACACCACAAGAGGCAAAAATAGCAGAGACCAACGCAAAAAGTACATCAACTTTCCGAATAATGGGGCCTGATCAAAGGCCAACGTATTCTTTTTTGTTAAATAAGGTATGGATAAAGCCCATAAAACCCATAAAACGGCCGCAGATATCGTAGTGAAAATCACGAAAAAGCCAAACGCATTAGGGGTTAAAACACCCTGCAATTCCGTATAAATGTATTGAGGTAGACCAAAACGCATCCCAACCATCAAGAGCAAAGCACTGCCCAATAGGGTCAATCCCTTGGCTGTTTTTCCATCTGGCCACGTAAACAAAAACATAATGGCCGAAAAAATCATGCCTGTAAAAATTATTCCCCGTGTGGTGTTGTATTTTGAAACTCCCACGACCATATCGGTCATAAACAGTTCTGGATTTGCAAACCATAATCCCATGGACAATGCCAAAAAGCACCCAATAGACCACCCCAGCACACGCCGAGAATACAATCCATTGGGATTACCCAACAGCGTCATCAGGCTGCCAATCCAGGGAATGCTGAGCCATAAAATAATCCAAGGCATATTGCCCATATATGCGGTCATAGCCAAAATCCAATGCATAAAATAATGTTCCAATCATTGCAGCTTTTCATGTTTTTTTGTTTAATATGTGAAAACAACCATTGAAAGCTGAGGTGGGTTTACTGTCTTTTACTCTGATGTAATTGTTTCCGTTTACTCATGTTCTTGCGTTTTGGAAAACCTTTGTGCAACAGACTGTTCCAGGGCAGGAATCAGGGCCGACAGTTTCATGCTGTTTGCCCCCTTGATTAAAATAGAGTCGCCAGAATCAAGGGTTTTGACCACATCAGGGATGATGTCGCACGCGCGATCAGCGTACCCTAAAAGATTCGGGATTTCTGTTAAAAAGGGAAAAAATTCGGGGCCACACAGCCAGACACCATCCGTATGGCATGCTTGAATGACAGGGATTAAATCGCGATGACAGGCGTAACTGTAATGGCCCAATTCTCGCATTTGTCCCAACAGAATATAGCGTTTTCCCTTAGCCCTAGGCAATCTGGCAAAGGTTTCCAGCGCTGCATGCATGGATGCAGGTGCTGCGTTATAGGCATCATCAATGACCTCTATTCCCCCAACGATGCGTACATTTCCCCTGCCATCACAGGCTGTGATGCCCTTCATCGCCTGCATAACTTTTTCCATATCAGCCCCCAGGGCAAAGGCACCGGCCACAATGGCCAAACTGTTATACACCGTGTGATATCCAGGCAATGACCAATCATAAGCCCACGGGGTTCCGTTAATGGTGATGCTGATGCGCCGTTGCCCCATCAGGCCAGGTTCCATTGATTGCAAACGGATATGGGATTCAGGATGTTCGCCAAAGGTGATCCATTGTGTGACATGCCCTGTCTGCTGCCCATGGCGCAATAAGGCCTCATAATGGGGGCTGTCTCTGGGAATAATGCCTACCAGTGGGGCAGGGGCCGAAAAAATCTCTGATTTAGCCAAAACAATCTCATCCAGATCGGAAAAAAACTCTCCATGCTGATAAGACACTTGGGTAATCAGTGCGATCTGAGGACGTATGCTGGCCACCAGTTGGGTAATTTCCCCGCTGTGATTCATGCCAACTTCGAAAATACCGAAACGCGCCTGGTTGGGCAATCGGGCCAGAGATAAAGGCACACCAAGATGATTGTTCAGACTGCTGCGCGATGCGCTGGTTTCCCCCACAGCCGATAAAACATGGGCCAATCCATCCTTGACACTGGTTTTTCCCACACTGCCCGTCAAGGCCAACACTGTTCCTTGAAAGCGAGATCTGGCCGCCACCGCCAATTGTGTTAAGGCTTGAAATGTATCGGGTACAGCCACCGTCGGGTACGCCGGATCCGTGGATAACGCCCCAATGTCATCCACCACAACGGCACAGGCTCCCAAAGCCCAAGCATCGTGTATAAAATCATGACCGTTCATTTTTGGACCACGCAATGCGATGAATAAATCGCCTGGCTGTAAGGTGCGTGTATCAATGGATATACCCGTGGCATTCCAATGAATAGGGCCTTCGCCTTTGATGATGTTTACAACATCCAATCCTGTCCACAACTCATGAGGTAAACGATTCGGCATCAGGATGTATCCATGGGGGATTTGATTGGATCATACCAAAAACTCGTCTAGATAAAAAGGAGGTTTAAAAGATGGTTAAATCGCCCTATCCCCATGGTTCATCTATGCAACAAATAGATTAAAAAACAGATTAAAATTTCCCATCCGACATCCGTGAATCTTTGGCGGCCATACCAGGCATTTTATGGAATAACTCCAGGGTATTCTGCACCGTGGCCTTGGCAATATCCGTTAAAGAACATCCACGCAATAAGGCCATGGCTTTTGCCGTTTCCATCATATAGGCGGGCTCGTTATCCTTTCCTCTATACGGGGTGGGTGCCAACCACGGGGCATCCGTTTCCACCAACAGGGCCGACAGGGGCAATTGCGTGGCCAGTTTATGCACATCAGGGGCATTTTTAAAGGTCACAATACCAGAAAGACTGACTTTCCATCCCCAATCGATGGCCTCTTTGGCACAATCTACGGATCCTGTAAAGCAATGCAAAACCCCTTTGACCGTTTTACCACCCGATTCTTTGGCCCGTACATCGCGCATGATGGACAGAAAATCCTGATCACTGTTTCGTGTGTGCACAACCAACGGCAACTGTGTTTCTATGGCCATACGAATGTGGTGACGAAAACAACGTTCTTGTTGATCCATGGGGGGTGATGATTCCAGAGCATCCAGGCCTGTTTCCCCAATACCCACAATTTTAGGATGCTGGATGGCCTCTTTTAACCAATGGTCTATGGCGCGTTCTGACAGGGTGTGAATTTCCCGAGGATGCAGGCCAACCGTACCATACACACCATCATATTGATGGACAATGGGCAGCAAAGCCTTAAACGTAATGGGAGAGGTGGAAATACTGATCCATTGATGAATGCCACAGGATTTTGATCGATCCAAAACGCTGTCAATATCTGAAAAACGATCTAAATGGCAATGGCTGTCGATCAAATACATGGATAGGGGGAACAATTGCGGGGCATTTGGGCACCAGAATACCTAATTTCCGGGCCGCATGCTAGATACCCCAGGAAGAGGGGGGCACTGGATGCCTGGCGTGCCTTTGGACATTCCTGGCAGCCCCATCTTCGTGCCCACTATAGTCATGCCCACTATACGGAAAAGGAATCCCCACACCCACAGGAATTACTGGCCTTTGGATTGATAATCACAAAATGGGATGACATCATCTCTTCTTGATAATCAATGGTCGATCCCCCAATAAAATGCAACGACAAGGGGTCTGTGATGACGCTGCTGTTATGCTGGGTGAACAGCACGTCTTTTTCCGATGCTTTGGGTTCCATGGTAAATACGTACCGCATGCCTGAACAGCCACCGCCTTTGACCTGAACACGTAAAACCCCATCCGTTTCGGCAATCTTTTGGGCAGCTTTTGGGGTCAGATAGAGGGTATCACTTGTCATAAAATCTCTTTTGAGCCGGTTGCTTTTTCATCCTAGCATAATTCCAGCCTGTGAACACCTATTTTTCTGGACGCGTTCATGGGTTTTCTTGCGGATCAACAGATGGCATATTAGACGGCATATTTTTTAACATATGCGTCATATACATTTCTAAAAAGGGCAGGGCATGATTGGAAAAAACATCCCATGCTTTGGTCAATTTCACCACATCACCAGAAAGAATAGATTCCTCTAGCGGCAGGCATGCCTTTTCCATGGTTTCATCAGGATAAAGTTTTAAAACACGGCGTACTTCGTTTAATGCATCTTGGGATTGATGGGTTTTTTGAACCAAAATGCGATCCAAAATGTCGTCGCCACTTTTAGAAATTTCTTGCTCGATGCGATCATAGGTCACATGGCGTGCGGCATTAATATGCAGCATTTCTTGCTTCCCACTGGATGCATCTTCGGCCATGACACACAGCAAGCCATCGGTATCCAACGATACAGTGATTTTAATCTTGGCTTGGCCTTTGGGCAGAGGTTCTATGCCCGATAAATGAAAAACTCCCAAGGATTGACAACCCGATACCATATCACGCTCGCCTTGCAGCACGTGAATCTTAATGGAGGTTTGTCCGTCTTGCTGGGTCGTAAAAAACAACTCTTTTTCTGCCGGTAACGGTGCGTTACGCGGAATCAGACGCTCTATGACTCCACCAAAAGTCTCGATACCCAGCGACAATGGATTGACATCGAGCAGTAAAAAAGACGATTCATGCACCAAATTATAGGCATAAATGGCCGCACCACAGGCAACGGCTGTTTCAGGATTTAACAGGGTGCTGGCAGGACGTCCCAAAAATTCTGTAATTTTATCCTTAACAAAGGTGCCATGGGTCGAACCCCCCACCAAAAACACCTGGTATAAATCATCGCACGATATATTCAATTGATCGCAGGTTTCTTGACACACCGCTAAGGTGGATTCGATCAGCGGATGGACCACTTTTTTCCAGGAATCATTGCCATAAATGGATGACAAATCGCGACCAGATTCTTTTAGGCTGCGGGCCTTTTCTGCGCCCATGGGATCATCGGGAAACCAGGCATGGCCCAAGGCATAATCCACATCATCACCCCCCAAGGTGGCATGCCCTCCTGTACCCAAAACACGAAACAACCCTTGTTTTAAACTGAGAACAGAAAAATCAAAGGTCCCTCCGCCCAAATCATACACCCCGTACAGCCCCTCCGTTTCTACGTCATGACACAGGGCAGCGGCGGTGGGTTCACTTAATAATCGCAAAACCTGCCAACCCGCATTACAGGCGGCATGCTTGATGATTTGACGACGGCTTTCGTCAAAATAGGCCGGAACCGTCACCACAGCTTCTGGAATATCGTGATCCAAATGATGAATCAGGTGTTTTTTGATGCCTAAAAACAGATCCACGGCCACTTGAAAAGGACTGCGCCCGTTAAAGCATTCATCCATGATGGGATCATAGGCAGAGGCATCCAACCAGCGCTTGATGGATCGAATTTCCTGAGGACCTTTGGCCGCATCGCCCACCAACACTTGATCACCCACATAGGCCACAATGGATGGAATCAACGGACCAATCATTTGGGGTTTTCTGGCCTGTTGACACAACGCCACACCACAAAATGTCGTTCCAAAATCAATGCCAACCGCCTGGGTTATGCTGCTGCGATGAACACGATCTTGGTCCTGAATATCAACGAACATATGAATAATCCCCCAATAACAGCATACGGTTCTTGATGATCAGCTTACACAGGACAGCCCCATTTGACCAGACATGGGCCACATCGTCATGTCATGAACCCGTGTTTGAATCCCCCTCCTGTGTGCATAAGGGGGGGAGCAAGCACGATGGTCAAAGCTCTTTGATGCGGTTTACCAAAAAAACCATGCTTTTGAACCCTTTGAATAGACAAAATTCAAACAACAGTTCTGATAAAAATTCCAATAAGAGTTCCATCCTATTCGAAAAAGCAGGCCGTGATCGTTGCAGTCATTGCGCAGACCCTTTTAAAGCAGAGCATGGAAAACCAGGAAGTGGTGGGCATTGAGTATTTGCGTTGCACAAAACGATGATGGACTGGCGGGGGCGACGGGGCTCGAACCCGCGACCTCCGGCGTGACAGACCAGCACTCTAACCAGCTGAGCTACGCCCCCGTCTAATCTCTTTAATTTTGACCCACTTTGTTGTGGGCGTCAAGCGCCTTTTGTTAAAAACTTTTTCACCCCAAATGCTGGCCAATGATGGTATACTGGTGCATCTGTTTTAACGAGAAAATCAATGGTGTTGTTCAAAGAACCACACACCCAATCCATGGGCACTGGTTTTTGCCCCTTGGTCATTTTTGGGAGCGCACACAAAGAAGGCAACACCCTGCACACGGTTCAAGATATATTGGGTGATGTCCCTATGGTGCATTTGTGTGAACGAAATATTGGGCCATATCATTATGAAAGCGCCCACGAAGAAGACGATTTTTTACCCCTGATTCGCCTGCTGGTCAACCATAACCCCTTGGTTTTTGCCACACCCGTGTATTGGTATAGCATGAGCGGACGCATGAAAACCTTTTGGGATCGGATTACAGATTTATTGTATCATCACAAAGAGCTATCCACCCAATTGCAAGGTAAAACGGCCGCTGTGATGGTGTCCTCTTCAGGCGGCAAGCCCGATGGCTTTGACATGCCTTTTGAAAAAACTTTTGCCTATTTAAAAATGAATTATGCGGGCTGTTGGGATTATGTTTTCCCCATGGAAAACCATCGCGATCACAACGAATGGCAAAAATCATTGGCGCTGGCCCAATGGGCATCATTGAAACAACAGTCCCTAGATTGAAACGGGAGTCATGGATACAAAAGGTGTCATTAAAACGAAAAAATATAAAATAATAATTCGCTAAAAAAAATTAACTTTTTAGAAAATACTTTCAACTATCATTTTATAGAGCAAACAAAACTAATAAAATGGAGATTAAAAATGAAACATTGTTTATTTGGAGGGGCTTTTGATGGAGCCCACAGTCATCACCACGGTCACGAGGCAGGTCATCACGATCATCACCATGGTCCTCACCATCATCATCACCACCACAACCATCATCACCATCACCATCACAGAGCGTTGAATCTGTTCATGGAAATTGTGGGTCCAAAGTGGCGTCAGGTGGAACGGGTCATGGGTCAATTGCATTGCCCAGAACTCAGCCACACCCAATTGCAAGTCATTCGCGCAGAGGTTTGCTTGTTGTGTGCCAACAAGCACCACAAGCACAGCGTCAAGCACGCTTTGCACCACTTTTATCATGAATTTGGCGCCCACCATGTGGCCATGCACAATCCATATGTGCAATTCGGTCCGATTGTCGCCCGAAAAATCATGCAATTAAAATTGGAATTGTGCCGATTGAAAACAAAAACCATTCACAAAGCCGATTCAATGCATCAAATTGCCTTGTTCAAAGAATCCTTTTTGTTGGCCTATGATTGCCTGGGCAGCAAAATGAGTGCATTGCATTCTGCCGATTTGACCGTCAATGAATTAGAGCACATCAAGCATCAAGTCGAAAAGGTATCCGAAGTCATTTGCCACAGCAAAGATGCCTTTTACAGTTGCGTGGGTGGGTTTGGTAAGCACATCGACCCCAGCGTTATTGCCATGGCCGAAGGGTTAAAAATGCAATGGCACGCATTAAAAGAAATGTTGCATCACAAAGAAAGGGAAATTGCACGCGCCTAATTTTACGCGCATACTCGCTCTTGCCTGGGGGTCTTTTGACCTCTGGTGCCAGAGCTTGTCCAGAAAAAATCGAGGACAAAAATAATGGTTTTTTTATTACTGCTGGCATTGATCGTATCATGCAGCGCTCTGATTGCTGTGAATGTCATCATAAAAAAGAATGGTCATGCACCCGATGTCATGGGTGATGATCTTTGTTGACTATTTCAGACCTGTGCAGACCATCATCACGCATAGAGGAGATCGAATATGTCACCAGATCAGGAGAAAGAAGAAAAAAGGGGGACCATTGATGCCTCTGGCCCTGTAAAACGTTCCAACACAGAAAAAGACCCCTATATTGAAAAGGATGACAAAGAACATCCAGCGGTACACGTAGCACAAATGGTGTGCAAACTGGTACTTACACTCTTTACATTATATTTAGTATTTTTATTTTTATCTTTAGCGGTTTTTTTATTTACAATTAAATCTAAAATATAATCCCGCCTCAATGGGGTAAGGACAATGAATGCCTCATGGTTTGCACCATTGTTATATTCAAAATTATAGTCAAAACAGTCTGAACACCCATGTCCCAACGGCCATTAACAATCATTCACACCTTTTGGTAATTCAGGTATGATGAATAGAATAAGGTTTTGGTTGGGTCGTAACAGGTTCATCGCCATCATCTGGGACAAAAATCATCACCATACAGGATTATGGCTAAAAAGAAGAAATCTGCAGGTAAAAGAGCAAAAAAATCGTATTGGTATCCGAAAACCATTGGTTTTTTGGGCCTATTCGGTCTTATTTTAGCGGCATATTGTTATTTCAACCCTCAATCCAGTTCTATTCCCGTTGTGGCGGGCAGAGATTACCCAAAACGCACACGCGGAATTCCCATAAAACAAACCACTTATGCCGTTTATGATCGTTTGGCAGGACAATCAAAACACGATGCCACACGATTGTTGCCACCAGATGAAGTTCCAGATTGGAATCCTATGGACGCAGAGGAAAATCCTGTTGCCGCCCCTGTAACCCATCAAAGCAGCAACGCCTCTGCACACAATCAAAGCGCGAACACTGCTGTGGCATCGGCCGGTTCTGCAGAAAAATTTACCCCACACACGGATAAAAAAGTCAGCACAAAGCCCGTAATGCCTGCAAAGCCAACGCCCGTTTTGAAACCCGTCAGCAAGTCAAAACCCCCTGTTGCCAGTAAAAAGAATGGGGCTAAAAATGATTCAACCAAAAGTACAAAACAAACAGGCATCAGCCTGCGCTTGCAAATTGGAACCATTCAATCTCAGGCAGAAAAAGCAGAAAAAATCATTCAAAATATACGGAAAAAAGGCCGAATCCCCCCCCATATGCGTCCCATAATTCAAAAAGCAACCATCAAGGGAAAAACCGTATATCGCGTTATTTTGGTTGGCCATTGTTCTGAAAAAGTCTTGAAGGAATATCAACGCTATTTGGGATAGTCTCCTCTGCTGGGTATAGAGTGGGTTCCCCCGACGGCATTGGTCTTGCTTTGATTACGCTTTGCACCATTCTCGGCAAACATTGGCCCCACTGATCCATGTTTGCCCACGGTCAGCAGTCGGGCTCATCAACGTGTTCACGCATTTTACAACCCAATGCGATATCAGCAGCCGTCCACCCACGGTATTCCAGAGCCCGCTTGATTTTTCCAGCCTGTTCAAACGCCATATCCGATGCGGCCTTGGTCATGGCTTGATACAACTGGGCGTCAGACAAGGTCGCCCACGTATCATGATCAGAATCACTGTGTTCAATGTGCAATAATGGCGATTTCACCGATCGGGGTGTGATGCCATGTTTGATGTTGTATTCCCACTGGATTTGTCGACGGCGTGTGGTTTCCCCCAGAGCCGCCTGCATGGATAGAGTCGTTTTGTCCGCATATAAAATAACATGACCACGCACATGGCGTGCGGCCCTGCCCATGGTTTGAATCAGAGACGTTTTGGATCTTAAATACCCTTCTTTATCCGCATCCAAAATGGCAACCAGTTGGCATTCTGGGATATCCAGACCTTCGCGCAGCAGGTTAATACCCACCAAAATATCAAAGACCCCTTTACGCAAATCCGCAATCAGTGCAATGCGTGCCAATGTATCAATATCGGCGTGCATGTAACGCGCTTTGAATCCAACCTCTGTAAAATACTCAGACAACTGTTCGGCCATACGTTTGGTTAACGTGGTGACCAATATACGGCCCCCTTGGGTAATGGTTTTTTCAATTTCAGAACGCAAGTGCTCCATTTGATTATGACTGGGGTGGATGGTGTATTCTGGGTCCAACAATCCTGTTGGTCGGATGATTTGTTCCACAATGCATTCCGATTGTTCCAGTTCCCAGGGGCCGGGTGTGGCGGATACAAATAAGGTTGGCGGACGCATGTCGTCCCATTCTTCAAATTTTAAAGGACGATTGTGGCAGCACGATGGCAAGCGAAATCCATAATGGGCGAGAGTATTTTTGCGCGTCTGGTCTGCCAGATACATACCCCGCAATTGGGGAATGGCGACGTGACTTTCATCGGCAATGACCAGGGCATTTTGGGGTAAATATTCAAACAGGGTGGGGGGAGGTGTACCAAAAGGTCTGCCCGTTAAATAGCATGAATAATTTTCAATGCCTGCACAAATTCCCGTTGTTCGCAACGTTTCTAGGTCATAGGTTACGCGTTCTTGCAAACGTTGGGCCTCGATCAATCGATTTTCGTCACGCAATTGGGTAATGCGCTGGGCCAATTCCTTTTCAATATGAATGATGGCTTGTTGTACCGTGGGACCTGGGGTAACAAAGTGGTTATTCGGATAAATGGTGACGTCATCCAATGGGGCAATTTTTCCACCGGTCAACACATCGATTTCATGAATGCTTTCAATCTGTGATCCAAAAAAGGAAAAGCTCCAGGCACGATCTTCATAGTGGGCGGGGAAAACGTCTACGCGATCGCCACGAACGCGAAAGGCGCCCCGTTTGAAATCCATGTCGTTGCGTTTGTATTGCAAATCCGATAATTGGCGTAAAAACCCCATCAATGGCACGTGTTGATGGCGAACAATGGGTACGGCCAACCCTTGATAGGATTCAATGGCGCCCAATCCATAAATGCACGATACGCTGGCCACCACCACCACATCTTGACGCTCCAGCAGGGCGCGCGTGGCGCTGTGGCGCATGCGTTCGATTTGTTCGTTAATGGTGGCTTCTTTTTCAATATAGGTGTTGCTGCTGGGCATATAGGCTTCTGGACGGTAATAATCATAATACGATACGAAATATTCCACCGCATTATGGGGAAAAAATGCTTTCATTTCTCCGTACAGTTGGGCAGCCAGCGTTTTGTTCGGCGCCAAAATCAATGTGGTGCGTTGAACATTTTGGATGACATTGGCCATGGTAAACGTCTTTCCAGATCCTGTAACGCCCAGCAAAACTTGATTTTTTTCACCATTTTCTATGCCCGATGTCAGGGCCGAAATGGCATTTTCTTGATCACCAGCGGGTTGAAAAGGGGCATGCAGTTGAAAAACGCCTGGACGACGTTGGATGGTTTTACCATACCCTCTGAAAAGTTCTAAACAATCGGTCATTATATTCTGTTATGCCCCGCCAGAATGACAGGGTACCACACAGTGCCTCTGCTGGGCCACGGGGCCCAAAGAGGAGATGCACCATCTCTGGGATTGGGTGTAGTATGGCTTGCTGTTATGTGTTGGGAATGTTTTTTGAAAATGGAGAAATGCTGGTAATGCTGGGATGCACGGAAATGACATTGCTTGGCGACTGATTTTGTTTGTTCGGCTCGCGCAAAACATAGCCCCGACCCCAAATGGTTTCAATATATTCGCGACCCACTGGACCCAAAATATCCTGCAGCTTTCGGCGAATTTTGCACATAAAGACGTCGATGATCTTTTCCTCTGGCTCATCCATTCCGCTGTAAAGACGGTTTAGAAAGTTGTTTTTGGTCACGGTTGCCCCTTTACGCACCAACAAAAATTCTAAAATTTGATACTCTTTACCCGTTAATTGCAATGGACGACCAGCCACTTCGATATGCTGGGTATCCAGATTCAGTTGGATTTCACCCACACGAATAATGGCCGATGAATGGCCTTCTGCACGTCTGGCCAACGCTTTGATGCGCACGATTAATTCTTCACTGGCAAAGGGTTTTGTCATATAATCGTCGGCACCAAACCCAAGTGCTTTGACTTTGTCTTGAATGGATTGGAATCCAGATAACACCAAAATCGGAGAGCTGATGGCCGAATCGCGTAATTTTTGCAACAATTCATGACCATTCATATCTGGCAAACCAATATCCAGAACAATGACGTCATAATCGTAAATCTTACCGATTTGAAAAGCTTCTTCCCCTGTTGTAATGCAGTCGCAGAACAGATTTTCATCGCGCAAAAAGCGGGTAATCAGCTCGCCAGTGACTTGATCGTCTTCAACCAAAAGAATTTTCATTTTGTTTCCTTAGTAAGTGTTATCTATGTTATAGCAAACGAATTCTTTCAAAAGGTTTAATATAATCATGGTCTCTTTTTTTAAACGCATTCTATCAGCAGGTCAATACATTTAAAATGCAGTTTTTTGTATTTCTTTCCCTGTAACCCTTTGTTTTTATGAATTTTTTATGTTTTCGTTCGTTTTTTATTAAAAATGTGTTTTTTTAAAATTGTTTTTATGTTTTTGTATTTTTTATCAAAGTTTTTAACTTGCAAATATAACCCCTTTAATTTCCTGGATTTTTTAATTGTGCGCCAACTGTGTAAAAAATCAAGAGACTGACCCATAACAAAAAGAAAGGACCGGAATAATGGCATCTTGGGGTCATTTTGTATTGACAAGAGGTGAGCAGATGATTTATATTATTGAAGTAGATTGCCCGAGTAGCTCAGTTGGTAGAGCAAAGGTCTGAAAAACCTTGTGTCGCTGGTTCGATTCCGGCCTCGGGCACAAAAACCTGCATTTATTTAAATCAATACTATTTTTTGTGTAAATAACGTTTTGTGTAAATAACGTGTGGGAAAAATACAAAATACATTTTTTTGTATATTTTGTTAAAAAATGATTTCACTTTTTTGTAAATGAACCCCGAAAACCTGAAAATGACACCCTGAACTCTTAATGATTTTTCAAAAATCGTTCTGGATTCGAAAGTTTTTATAAAACAGAGTATAATGGGATATGGTTTTTTTTAGACAAATCGTGCTGATGCGCATAACGCCGATCAAAAATACTGTTTTAAAATATGGGTCGTGTGTTCTTTTGCTTTTACTGTTGTGTCCTCTTTTTTGTGATCTTAAAGGCACTAAAAAACCAGAAAGGGTTCAAAAAACCAAGGGTAATCGCTCAGAAGCCCAGATGATGACCTTTTTGCTGCGCTGTATGAAAATCATTCAAAAGCACTATGTCGAGCCTATTGATCAAGACGTATTGCTCAATGGGGCCATAACAGGGATGTGTTATGCGGCTGATCCGCACTCTTTCTTTTTCAGCGAAAAAGACTTTACCCGTTTACAAGAACAGTACAAAGGGGCTTTTGGTGGCATCGGTGTGGTGATGAATGTGGATCGGTTAGGTCGAATGCAAATTATATCCTGTCTGGATTACTCACCGGCAGCCACAGCAGGCATTTTATCAGGGGATATTATTATTGCAGTGGATGATGTGGTTTTAGGAAAATCGGATGGATTTTCCCAGGTTTCCCAACGTATGCGCGGCAAACCGGGGACCACTGTCAAATTAACCATAGAACGCAAAGGCCATTCCAGACGACTGAATTTCAAGATAAAACGCACCAATATTATATCCGGTCTTTCTGTCAAACATCACATCATTGATAATATCGCCATTATTCGTATGGCCAGTTTTGATGATCAAACCCCAGATTTGTTGAAAAAAGTCATTTTAGACGTCCAAAAAACATTAAAAAACACGCTGAAAGGGTATGTGATTGATCTGAGAAGAAATTCTGGAGGTATGTTTGATTCGGCCGTTAAATGCTGTCAGTTATTTATTGATAAGGGCGTTTTGGTGCGCTCTAAGGGGCGCCCTGAATTGCCAGAAGAGGTGACGTACGCGGTGCCAGGGTTGGCCATTGTGCATGACACACCCGTGGTGCTTTTGATTGATGAGGGAACGGCTTCGGCTGCAGAAATTATGGTCGGTGCATTGCAAGATCATAAAAAAGCCATTGTTCTGGGGGTTTCTTCCTATGGCAAAGGGTCCACCCAAGAGGTTATTCCATTAGATGATCATGCTGGAGCCATAAAATTAACCATATCCCGTTGGTATACGCCATTAACCCAAAGACCCATCCAGGGTCAAGGTATTGTGCCTGATATTGTTGTAGAGCAAATGGAATCGGCAAAATCTGTGCAAAACCCTGATTTGGTGGTCAGAGAACGAAATGTATCGGGAACGTTACGTCCAAAAGTCCTGTCCAATGCTGCCCCTATACAATCCGATCAATCCGAACGTGCCATGGGTCAAGAGGCTGTGGTGCCATCGAATGGAAATGTGGATCACAATCAGAACCCATCACCTCAGAATGGAAAAAAACCGGAAACCCCTTATGATCATCAAATGACACGTGCCATAGAGTTGGTTTCAGCCATCCATCTGATGCAGCAGGGGCATTTTTTTGATCGATCCCATATGAAATACCCTGTTCAGCCCGATCAATCCAATGGCCAAACCCATTTGGGTATGGAAAAAAGTATGGAAAAAAGTGTAGAAAAGGGTATGGAAAAAGCAGAAATAAGAACCCCAATGATAAGGGCAGATTGATGGCAGAGGGCTGTTCATTGGGGCTCTCTGAATGCAAGAGACGTATTGCGATGGCGCCCCCCGATTCTGCCTAAACAATTATGCACAAAAAAATTATGCACAAAAAGGGTTGCCCCCTGGAAAATCCCAATACAATGACGCGTTCTGTTAAAAACCCTTGCAGGGCAGAGGAGGGCTGCCCAAGGATACACAAGATCTGTTTATAGAGAATGCATTCCAGATGAATCCACCCGCTCAGGTCGGAATCAACAAGACGCAGGGGCCGGCTGATCAAGACCTGTCCTTATTTCAAGATCAACAGGTTGAAAGAACCGATGAATCATTCAAAGATCTGGGTTCGGATTATGCCTCATTATGAAATTCTTTTAACAACTGTAACAAACCTTCACAATTTCCAGCTTTGACTTTTGGATGTTCGTAATGATCAGCTTGTTGGCTGACAGAAACGGGCAAGCATCCTGCGTGATGGGCGCACATCATATCCACAACCGAATCTCCAACGAACCAAATGTTACGAGACGCCGACAGATTGTTTTGCGCCAACGCATGCAGCAGAGGTGTTATGGACGGTTTATCTTCAGGCGTATCCCCAGAGCCAATGGCGCAATAAAACACATGGCATAAATTCAAATGTTTGATTTCTTTGCGCAATCGATCTCCGCCCTTGTTGCTGACAATGGCCGTAGGAATGTTTTGACGATGCAACCACGTCACAACGGCGTGCGCATGCGGCATCAACACCAATTCAAGATGGGTCGTGTGTTTAAAAAACACAGATTCTGCTGCGCTGATATCGGATGGGGACACAATGCTGGCAAGAAAAGATCGAATGGTTAGGGATGGTTTTTTTTCAAATTCATCCAGGGTCATGGGCTTGCGATTAAAGGCAGAGCACACGGCATTCAGTGCCCGCAAGGTGTCATGGGTGGTGTCAACCAAGGTATTATCCCAATCAAATAATACGGCGCTGGGCAGACGGTCTGGTTTTATGATCATAACAATTTAATATGTCCTTTTATTCAGCATAGACTTTTTTCACGGCTTTTTGCAAATCAGCCCGCAAATCAGCCGTATATTTTTTATAATCTATAGTGGCAATTCAGGGGCCAACAGGGTTTCTAGTACCACAAAAAAGATGCCAGTTGGGATATTTTTTCACGACAATTTTTTTGATCATAGGCCCGAACAGGGGACGGCAAATCACCTGAGCGCAACTGAGAAAAGGCCATCAATTGAAAGGATTGGATGGTTCGCAGGATATGATAAATATTTGAATATTCCAGCTGTGACATGATGCCTCTTTTTTGTAATTGTTGGGCAATGGAACGTTGCTGTTGGGTTTGTGCAGCCGATAGGGGAGAATTTCCACCTAACCGCGGGGTCATCAAAAAGATGGCCGACGTGATGTCGTCATTTTTTTGGAAACTAGAGGTAAAGTATTGAACCAACGGTATGCTTTGCAGCAGAGGGAACCCGCTTCTGCTTTCGTTACGTTGTTGGGTTTGAATGCCCGATATCACAATGGTTTGACCCAGCATGGCTTTGACCGTGGTAGATACCTTAGAGCGCTGGATTTGAATTAGCTGGTTGGATATTCCGATTCCAGAATTGGGTAAGTTGACAAAATCTGAACCCACCAACGTGATTTCCAATACAACTTCCCCTTGTTCAGACAGAGAGACCGGACGAATTTCGATTTTCATACCGGCATCAATGGATGCGGTTGCCGCACCAGTCAGGTTTCCTGCTGTCGAACCCGTATATTGAGCGCCCTGCAAAAAATAGGCAGAGTGACCAAGGGTTGTTGACAAACTGGCACGCGATACCAATTCCACTTTTGATCGTCCAGAGTTGGCAATATTCAGACTGTACTGCATAGCAAAAGGCGTAATGCCGTAAGCCAGCGTACTGACAGTGCTGGAAAAGTCTTTAGATCCAGTTACGCTGCTGGTAGCAAATTTTTTCGCAATATTCCATTGCGGGGATGCATCAAGACCTCCGGAATTATCGCCTGTCCCACCCAAAACAACTTGCAAGCTGTTGAAAATATTCTGCCCCCTGCTTTCTGTTTTTTGATCAGAATAACTGATCAGAGTCGTGTCAAAAATCAACGATGGTGGAGAGTCTGTGCTTGCTTTTGTCTCTAGATTCTTTTCATCATTACCCTTTCTGCTTTCAAAGGATGAAAATTCAGTGTTGGCGCGCAAGCCTGCTGCTTCTGTACTTGGCGCTGATCCCATCAACTGAATGCGCGTGCCTGTTTTTGCCCACTGGTTCAGTCGCTGTTTCATCACGGCAATATCAGATTGGTTCTTGCCAACCAGTTGACTGTATGCATTCAGGTATTGTTCTGCTTTTACTTTTTCCCCTGCTGCGGCACAAATCATGGCTGCAGATCGAATGATTTCTGGTTTTTTTGGACACATTTTTGCAGCTTTTTCGATAAATGTCAGGGCTACGGGTAAATCATAAGCATAATAAGACGCATACGCCAGCGAATAGGTTACATCCGGATTAACAGAACATAGGGAATAGGCTTCTACGAAATATTTTTGAGCTTCTTTGTATTTCGACATTTTTAATGCATTTAATCCGCGCAAATAATGGGTCAGCCACAAGGATGGATCCAAATCCATGGCTGTTCGATAAGCAATTTCTATCAATTCTTTGCAGTCATCTTGACCCGTGTCCAGCAAAGATTCATAAATAAACGCATTTAATAAATGCAGAGCTGCATTTCGGGGCTCGATATTGATGGATTGATTGACGTACAGAGAGGCTTCTTTTAACTGGCCTTGCTGGATAAAGGTTTTGACTTTGGGTAGGGAAAAAAAGGATGGGAATGAAATGGGACCTTGTTTCAAGAAATCCATTGGGCTGGATTGCGCCGCTGGCATAGCAACAGATCGCGATTTTCGATTTTGACACCCTTGTTGTACCAGCAAAGACAAGGCCAGTGCAACGAATGTCTTCCAGACTACACGATCCATCATAGACTGTTTCATAACACTCCTTTTTAAAAATAGAAAAAGCTGGATAAATTGCTTAATCGCTCTGACAATGGTTCTAATTGGGATTCAGGAATGACCAACGCATCCCCCGATTGACAACCGTTAACCAGAGACATCCTGCCCAAATGTTTTAAAATCAAGGCGTATGTGGATGGACCAGAATAGGTAAACCCAGATGGATCGGCCCTTTGCAGATCTTTAAAGACCTCACTTTGATCCGGTGTTTTGGTGTACGCTGTTTTAGCTTGACCGCCCAATTGAACGCTGAGAAGGTACAAAATGGTGGCTTCCGAAGTGTTGTTATTCACCGCAGAGAAGAAATATTGCAAAATAGGAATATTGCCCAGCACTGGGAATCTAGAGTCTGCCACTTTTTTCACGGTTGTTTTTAATCCACCGACAATGATGGTTTGACCCGCATATACTTTGACAATGGTCGATATTTTAGAGCTGTTGACTTGAACCAACTGATCGCCTAGCCCTTGGGATATGGCAGATTGGGACAATACTCGGCTTCCCCCATCGCCCACCGCCGCCGCCGATGTCATCGTGATATCTAGGGTAATCAGCCCGTCTTCTGTAATATTAATGGGTTTAACTTCTAATTTATCTCCCGCATCAATGGTCACCAACGATCCACCAGCCGGAGCCGCTTGGATAACGCTGCCTGCAAAAAAGGCAGCCGGTTTGCCCATTAACGTAGAAATGGTTGGCCGAGAAGAATAGGTGGCAATGGATCGTGATGCATTGGCAATATTTAGGGCGTAATTCAAGGCCGATGGTGTGATGTTGTAATTAAAGGTGTGCCCCTTTAATGTAGTCGATGGTGTGGCAGACGTGCTGGTTTGTTGACGAGCCCACCAAAGCAACGGGCTTCTACCCGTAGAGTTCGCCGTTGATCCACCCAAGACCACCGACAGAGGATTGGTTACATTTTTAACTTGATCATAAGCATTAAATACGTTGTTCCCTTTTTGCTGGTTGTTGCTTTGGTTGACCAATAAAATGTATCCATTCAAGATGATGCTGGGTACGTCATCTTCTTTTACCGCATCTTTGTCATCTTTTTTGCCCTCATCATTGTCCGCCATCCGAGAAATTTTAGTATTGGCGTGCAATCCTTTCCAATACTGGATTCTGTTGCTGATGTGCTGCAAATCACCTTTGCTGGATTTTCCTGCCAACTTGGCATAGCAATCAAAGGCCACCTGACTGTCTTGAAAATGCCCACTGGCGGCGTAAATCACAGAGGCCGTACGATAGTACAATGGATTTTTCGAGCACAATGACAAAGCTTTTTTAATGGAGCAATAGGCTGTTTTAATATCCCCATTGCGATAAGAGGCGCACGCCAAGACATACAACAATTTATGCTCATCTGGACGCATCATCACACCTTGGGCAAAGTGACGTTGCGCCATAAAGGAATCCCCCTGGGATAAGTATTGCTGACCCAGCAAATAATGGGCTGCAGGATTGGACTGGTCTGCGGTTAACGCGGCTTGATACGCCACAGTCGCCATTTTTCCTGCATTGCTCTCTCCCAACAGCGCTCTCGCTTCCCAGATGAATCCCTGGGCAATGTGCAATGCCGCACAGTTTGGATAATTTTCCAGTGTTTTATTGATGTAACTGGATGCTTCGCTGAGTTGATTTTTCTGAATAAAACTTAACAGCAGCGCCAAGGAAAAAGAGCTGGGAAACTGAGAGTGCAAGTCCTTTAAAAAAGATATTTTCTCGGAATACAGTTGTGATTTTTTTGAGACCACTTTTTCTGATTTTTGAGAGCATCCAGCAGCGATGAGGCAAAGGATGTTGGCAAAATACCACCTCTTCATAAACCTATTGGCCTTTCCCTAGAAAACTTATTTTAAAACCTACCGGCAATTGATGTTTAAGTCAATAAATAAAAGCAGAACTTTTCTGATTCTGTATTTTTGAATAGTTTATTTTTACTAAAAAACGATAAAAACTCTAATCAAAAAAAAGTATTAATGATTTTTTAAAGCTACAGTGAGGTTAACGGATTTGAAAAAGATTTTTTTAACTTTTTATTTAATTTTACTCTGAAAAATGTTTTGAAAAAAAGCCAGATCCTGGTACTCTAGATTACTAACACTGTTCTCTTATCGTTTAAAATGGATATAAGTATGTCGCTTGTTATTGGTTCGGGTGTTTTGGCATGCTGGGTTTTTAGAGAGCTGTTGGGTTATCGAAAGCAATTGGAGCACAACCATTTACGGCAACGGTACCAAATCCTGGAAACAGAATGGAGTGCCAGTCGAAAAGAGATCCATCATTTGCGCGAAATGAATACCCACCTGCAAACGGTTTTTAAAGAACAAGCATCCGCCATGCGCGATTCTAGAAAAGATATGGAAAACAGATTACAGGGAATTTGCAGTCAAACATTGGTTGGGGCTCAGAAAACATTTTTATCCCATCTGCAGCCCATTTTATCTCAATTCCAGCAATCCACCACGGGGCAATTAAAGGAACAGTCCTCATTTTTGACCCAATTGGTTGGTCCATTAGAACATTATTTGCAAGATATGAAACAGCATATTCATGCCTTGGAACAAACCCGTGTGGGGGCGTATTCTGGATTAAAGGAACAAATCGGACATTTGGCAGAAGGGCAAAAAGTTCTGTCCTTGGAAACGAACGCCTTGATGAATGCCTTTCGCACGCCGCACATTCGTGGCTGTTGGGGGGAAATGCAATTGCGTCGTGTGGTCGAGCTGGCCGGCATGTTGCCTTATTGTGATTTTCAACAACATCCCATACTGAGCACGGAAAAAAAGCATGGCGTTCGACCAGATATGATCATTCGATTGCCTGGTAAAAAATCCATTATTGTGGATTCCAAGGCGCCAATGACCCATTATCTGGAATCCACATCGGCAAAAACATCCACCGAATATCAAGCCAAAATTAAAGAACATGCTCGTGTTTTGGGGATGCACATTAAGGCACTGTCGGATAAAAAATACTGGTCGTACCAAGAACATGCCGTCGAGTTAACGGTGCTGTTTGTTCCAGGAGAATCATTTTTAAGCGCTGCACTGGAAGGGGATGCCAATTTATTAGAGTTGGCTGCGGAAAAAAACATCATTTTGGCCACACCGATGCTGTGCATTGCCCTGTTAAAAACCATTGCCCAAGGATGGCGTCAGGACCTGTTTTCCCAAAAAACCCACCGCATTATTGCCATGAGTCAAGATCTGTCTGTTCGATTAGAAAAATTCCAAGACCATTTGTTGGGCGTGGGGAAAGCTCTGAAAAATAGTCATTTGGCCTATCAATCGGCGCTCGGTCTGTTTCAGGATACCATTGTGCCCACGGTGGAAAAGCTGGGATCCATTGTTCCAGATACAGATGCCCCAGACGCGGACATCATCACGCAAATGACAGCTTTAACGGAATTAACAGAGGCCGCTCTGGAAAACCCACACGAAGCGGGTCTGGCCTGTGAAAACAAAGACGGGCAGGGCGACATGGACACAGAGCAGCAAAACATCGAAGCCGACCTGGAAGCAAGCGACAAGGCCGACGATAGCCAGCAGAAAGACGGGCAGGGGGACATGGGCACAGAGCAGCAAGATGATGGCCAGGATACGGAAGAGCTGGATGCAGGAACCGATCTATATGATGGGCAGGCCACCATCCACGGTATGCCTTTCAACAGCCATCACCATAGGGCCACGGCATAAAAAATCCACCACACTGTTCAACACACAGCGACCCTTATTCGATAAGATCAGGGGTGGTAAAACACCAGCAGAGGCAGAGGCAGAGGCAAGGGGTATGTCGGCTGCAACAACCAGATCGGCCTGTATACAGTGGTGGATGCGTTGAATCAATTCGGGATGAAGACATTCTCCAGCATCCAATACGGCATTTAAATCCAGACCGCTTTGCAGACGTAACCCCATTAAAAATTGCTCTTGTAACCGGTCAGATCGTGTTAACGCCTGATCCAAAATCAGCCCATGTCCATGGGTATTGACGCTGTCCATCCATTGATCGGGTAATCCTCTGTTATGGGTGGCCATTTTGATTGTTCTTCCATGGGCATCATGGGTACTGATGCGTCCATGGGCCCCCGGCCCCAAACCTAAAAAATCTTTGTACGTCCAATACATGGTGTTGTGAATGCTGGTTGCACCCGGCTTTGCATAATTAGAAACCTCGTAACGCTGTAATCCCAAAGGTGCAAAAGCCTCATCCGTCATGGATTCCAGATGTAAAACCGATTCATCCGACAATTCTTGATGGCGTTTTTTATAAAATGGTGTCCCCATTTCATACGTCAATTGATAAATGGATACATGGTCATCAATCCAAGGGGTGGCCAGTGTTAACTCTGTGCCCCACTGTTGATGATCTTGATGATTTTTATGGGCATAAATCAAGTCAAAAGAATAACGCAACCCGACATATTTTAAATGGTTTAATGCCGCCTGAATATCAGAAACTCTGTGATTTCGACCTAAAAATGCTAAGGTTTCATCATGAAAGGATTGAACACCCATAGAAATTCGATTGATGCCGGCATGGAAAAAATGGCCTGCTTTTTCTTGATCCGTGGGGTTCATTTCCAGGGTGATTTCCACATCGTCCACCACATTCCACAAGGCATAAATGGTTTTCAGAATATGCCCAACCAAATCAGGAGACATCAAAGATGGGGTTCCACCACCAAAAAAAATGCTAACAACGTTGCGGTTTCCCACACGATTTTTCCAATAATTTAATTCGGAAATAAAGGCACGTTCCCAGGCGGCTTCATCCACGTCATCCACCACATAGCGATTAAAATGGCAATAGGGGCACAGGGACCGACAAAACGGCCAATGAATATAAATGGCCAATGGCTGCACAATGTCTTGCACTATTTCGCGCTGGCCCATAGGCATATGCTCCAAGCTCCTAGACCTATTCTGTTTTGCTCGGGGAAAACAAGGACAACATGCGTTGGGTAATGAGCAATCCCCCCATTAAATTCATGGCTAGAAAAAAGATGGTTATGGTGGTTAATGCCCTTAAAAATCCAGTGCCTGGGCCTAGAGCCCCATAAAATGTAACGGCTAAAAACAGAATCATGCTGGACATGGCATTGGTTAATCCCATCAATGGCGCGTGAAAAGCAGAATTGACGCGACAGGCGGACCAAAACCCGATGAATGTACACAAAACCATAATGAAAACGGATTGTACGCTGGTTTCAGAAAACAACGACCCATACCCCAATGTGCTGGTTAGAGACATCATCCATACCTTAAAAAAGATGCTTGATTTGATCATGTCATACCGTCATCTGTTTTGGCAAGGTACCAGAGGGGGCAATCCTAAAGGGTAGAGGTGATGGACCGTCTGTCCGTCACCAGAGAATCATTATGGCCACGGCTCTCCATCAACAGGGCATCCTGTATGATGCCTGATGGAATGGTCGTCTGCGCCCTTTCAGATCCTTTATTCCATATCATGATTCAGATCCGTTATTCCAGACCAATCAAATGGATAAATCCAATAAGGCTTGCCATTGCTCTGCATCCAAAACCGTGATATTCCAAGACCGCGCTTGGTCTATTTTTTTGCCACTTTTTTCCCCAGAAACCAAAAAATCCACCCGTTGAGACAACCCACTTAAAACTCTGGCGCCGGCATCCTCTGCCCGTTTTTTGGCCTCTGCCCGTGTCATGGTGGGCAATGTTCCTGTAAACACGATTGTTTTATCCGAAAGGGGGGTCATTTTTGTGTTCTGTGCACGTTCCGCAACGATGTCTATATATTGGGCCAAATCCTTGACCCATTCCTGTTCCGTGCTCATAAATGTCATTATTTCTTGGGCCGTATCCACACCAATGCCGGAAATATTCAATAAATCGGTATAGGCATTATCCCCAACATTCCGTAAAGTGGGGTCATATTCTGTCACGCACCTTTGAATGCAGTGTTCAAAATGATCACGGGTTTGGTAATATTGGGCCAAGGATTTTGCAGAAACATAACCCACGGATGGAATGCCTAGGGCATAAATCCAACGATGCAATGATAATGTTCGTGCTTTATTCACTGCCGTTATTAATTGAGACGCCGACTGTTCTCCCCAGCCATCTAGTGGCGTTAAATCATCAACGGTTAATCGAAATAAATCACCAGGAATCCGCACCAACCCCTGTTCGTATAAAAAGGCCACTTGTTTTGCGCCCAAACCATCAATATCCATGGCATCACGCGACACCATGTGACGCAATCGTCCAATGGCTTGGCCACCACATCGCCATCCGGATACACAACGCCACGCCACGGCACCCTGTTCCCGGATTAAAACAGATTGACACGATGGGCAATGCGTGGGGAAAACAAAGGAGGGAACGTCACCCCTACGTTGGTCTGGAAACGCCTGCACAATTTGAGGAATGACATCACCTGCACGCCGAATCAGAACCCGGTCACCGATACGTAAATCTTTTCGTGCCAATTCATCCGCATTATGAATGCTGGCCTTGGAAATCATCACGCCTGCAACCCAA
This sequence comes from Candidatus Finniella inopinata, assembly GCA_945888455.1. Lineage (GTDB taxonomy): Bacteria > Pseudomonadota > Alphaproteobacteria > Holosporales > Holosporaceae. Next base: position 124,849 of record CAMCZV010000002.1, read on the forward strand.
ACGGGCTGAACATGGGCCACCGGTGTAATCACGCCTGTACGACCAACCTGGGTATCAATGGATACAATATGGGTCATGGCATCGTGGGCTGGAAATTTTGCAGCCACAGCATACCGTGGGGCTCGGGCAGAATGCCCCAAACGTTTTTGATCCACTAAGGCATTCAGCTTATACACCACGCCATCGATTTCATACCCCAATAGGGGTCTTTGCTCCGCAATCCATTCAAAATAATTCTGAATGTCTTGGACTTTTTCACAAGTCCTCCAGGCCGCTTGTTGTTGAAACCCCCATTGTTTCAGGGCCAACACCATATCCCGGTATGTTGAAACCCCAGGATACAACTCATCGCTTAGCGTGCTGCCGTGCGGCATAAACAACAAGGGACGACTGGCCGTAATGCGGGCATCTATTTGACGCAATGAACCAGAAGCCGCATTTCTGGGATTGGATAGGGCGGGCAATCCTGCCTCCAGACGCTCTGCATTCCATTGATGGAAATCCTTTAAGAGGATGTAAATTTCACCTCGGATTTCTATGACCGGTGGACCGTCGTACCCCGTTAATGCATGAGGAATGGTTGGAATATTCCAGATGTTTTGTGTTACATCTTCCCCCATCACGCCATTTCCTCTGGTGGCGCCACGAACCAAACGCCCCTTTTCATACTGCAATATCAAGGTTAATCCATCAATTTTTGGTTCCGCAATCCATGGCCCCAAAGAATCCCCAGAAACCCCTAAAAATCGTGCGGCCTTATCTGAAAAATCTAAAAATCCTTGAAAATCACTGGTTTTTTCCAGCGAATATACGGGCCATAAATGGGTCACACTGGAAAATACAGGGCTGGGATCATGGCCTATGCGCTGAGACCGACTGTCTTGGGTTTTTAATGCGGGGTAATGCTGCTCCAGGATGTGCAATTGGTGGCGCAAGGCATCGTATGCATCGTCGGATAATACAGGTTCTTGATTTTGGTAATAGGCCAAATCGTTATCCCCAATCTGTTTCTGCAGATCCTGCCATTGGGCGCGTAACGCAGGCGGAACAGGTACATCAACAGCAGGCCCCTCAAGGGTGGTATCCGGTACTTCTCCTTGAGACAGATGAATGCTTTCTGGCTGTTTTCCTGAAGACCTGCTCATGTCAAAACTCTAAAAACCCGTCAAAACTCTAAAAACCCGGGATTTGATTGGCCAACCCATTCATGGGTCCCATAATGTCTGCTTTGGCTTGTTCTAATTGACGGATAGCGTTTTCATGGGCAGCAACGATTAAATCCTCTAAGACCTCGTCGTTGGGCAAAGAGGGATCCAGGCGAATGTTCAGCAAATGACCCTTTCCACTGATGGAAATACGGACCAACCCATTGCCAGACACGCCTTCGATTTCCAGCACATCAATCTTTTTTTGCGCTTCGCCCATCTGTTTTTGTAAACCTTGGGCCTGCTTCATTAGTTTTGAAAAATCCATTGCATCTGCTTTTTTCCATTGATACTTGATTACATCACACCTTGGTGATTTGTTCAATTGTCACATCGGGAAAGGTCTTTAAAATGGTTTGCACAGCAGGATTTTGTTTGGCCAATGCATCGTAATGGTTTTTTTCTTGCTCTTCTTGTGCCAGTTGCGACATGCCATGGGCCGTGTCATTCCATCGGATGTGGTGGCCTTTTTGAATGTGTTGTTTGAAAAATTGATCAAAACCTGAAGAAAATGTTTTGGGCATTTCACCGCGTGTTTTATCCCAATGCAACACCAAGGCGGCATCATCCCAGCCCACCCACGATACATTGGATCGAACATGGGTGTGCAACAAGCCTTCGCGTGCTTGGGCCAGCGCCAATAACAGGTCATCCAAGGATACAATGTTAGATTTATTCCATACAAGAAGGGGCGTTTTTGTCCTTTTTTCAGATTCAGAATCGCCAGAAGAGGAACCACCCTGGGATGAGTGCTCTGGGGTATAACGGTTGCTGGTGTGGGGCAGGGCTTGTTGATGATTGCTGGTTGGTGCACCTTGGGATTCTGTGGTTTTGTGTACCAATGCCCCAGAACTGGGCCCTGAAATGGATGGAGGCTCTATGAAGGATAAAATTTGAGATTGGGTAGGGAAGAGTGTCATATAAGCCATGCGTAACGCCACCATTTCTAGCGCCAATAAGGGAAAGGGTGATGCCGACAGCTCTGCCAATCCTTTTTGCCCCAATTGCCACCATTGATCATAACGATCCAGGGCAATGGGCGGATTTTGTGCTGCTGGATTTTTTAAACATGATACGGTTTTTTCATGAATCAATTGCATAAACCGCGACAGCAACGTGATGGGCTCTGATCCTTGATGATACTGTTGTCGAATCAAAGAGATCATGCCTGGGCCATCCCCATGGCACAAAGATTCGAACCATTGATCCAGCCATTGCGTACGTGGCAAACCCAAAATAGACAGCACATCACCCACAGTAATCGGGGATTCTGAGGATGAAATCAGCAAAACACGCTCCAGTAGGGACAGGGCATCACGCACCCCCCCTTCACTGTATTCGGCCAGTACATCATAGGCCGCAGGATCGGCAGAATACCCCTCTTTTTCGGTGATCTCTTTTAAATGTTTGGCCAAAATGTCTGATTTGACACGATGCAAATGCAATTGTTGGCACCGCGATATCACCGTCAGCGGAACCTTTGCCACATCCGTGGTCGCAAAAATAAAGGTCACATGGGCTGGCGGCTCTTCCAGCGTTTTTAACAAGGCATTAAAGGCACTCTTGGACAGCATGTGCACCTCGTCAATGATGTAAATCTTGCAATTTCCCAACAATGGTTTGTACGAACAGCTGTCTAAAATCTGACGAATGTCATCAACGCCTGTATGACTGGCGGCATCCATTTCTAAAATATCCACATGTTTGTCTTGCATCAGGGCCAAACAGGATGGACACGCATTGCACGGTTCTTGATCGGCATCCCGAGCGCTGCACGACACAGCCTTGGCCACCAATCGTGCCAGTGTGGTTTTCCCCACGCCACGAATACCCGTTAATAACAATCCGCTACTCAGGCGCCCTTGGGCCAGAGCATTACGTAAAATGCGTACAAATAAATCTTGTCCCACCACATCGCGAAACAATGTCGGTCTGTATTTGCGCGCCAGCCCCATAGACATCAGTTGGACCAATTTTGAATAGAAAGACAGAGTGCCTGACCCAAAATGGTTCGATTTTGGCTGCTTTTTTTCAAACCTGACCAGGTGAATCGATATTTTGCCCAAACACTCTGTATAGAGATTATCAAATCTAGGGGATGATCTCAATAGCCCGGGCTCTGGGGCACCTGCCCAAAGCCGTATGCCAAACCTTATCGTGAACGGGTGGGCAGCAACACAATGCCACCAGACGGTTTGAACCGAACAGGGGATGCCTTTTCTGGGGCACGTTTTGATTTTTCTGGGATCCCAGATGGTTTAACGGGGTCTGCCGCCTTTGCTAGCGGGGTGGGCGAAGGGTGTAAAGTCAATTCTTTTGGTACGAGTTTCTTGCTTTTTTGGCGTTTTTTCTGACGCTCGTCTGATGGGTTGCGTGGCGTTGCCATCATTTCTTTGGATTCTGAAACAACCAGCGATGGGTTTTCCCCAAGAGCAGATGGGGCAGGCATTACCTCAAGGATCACAGCATTGCCTGGAATCGGCGCGCTGGATGCCGTTGGGGTTGGCCTGTCTTTTTTAGCATTGGGTCGTCTGTGATGGGTTTTTGGAACCTTTTGGGTATTTTCTTTGGATGTGACAACCTCTGTTTGGGGCACTGCTTGCTGTGTTGTATCGGGTGTTTTTTTGGGTTCAAACGGTGCAGCTTCTTGGGGCAGATGGTGTTTCAGGGGCTTTTTAGAGCGTGCGTTTTGATCTGTCCGTTTTTTGCCCTTTTCCCTTGGTTTGTCTAGCGGTTTTTCCATGGGTTGTTCTTTGACGGACGGAATATCTTTTGCCGACGATACAGAAGAAAACAGACTTGTTTCTGTGGATGCAGGAATTTTAGAAGACTCCGCTTCTCCCCCAGGTGCGACATCCTCAACAGCATCTCTGCCTATGGGGTTGGTCAATAAAAACGGTCCATCAAACGCCGTATTGGCCTGAATTTTTGCTTGACGCCGTTTGCGTAATTTGGCCCAGCGGGATTCCTTGATGGGTGAGGCTGGTGAAGAGGGTAAAACCTCTTGGGTCAAGGGAATGATCATGGCGGTGCTGGATGGCACTGGACTGGAATCTTGGTGTTCTGCTTTGTCAGCGGCGTCATTTTTACTTAGATTGGTGCCGGCATTGCTGTGGGCATTGGTTAAATCTAATGGATTTTGAACAACCGTACTGTCTCCGTTTTTTCCAGCTTTGGATCGATTTCGACGGCGTTTCTTTGGCGCAGCAATAATGTCCGTGGATTTAACGTCTGCCAGCGGAATAGGGTTTGCAATATTCAAGGCCCCAGAATCGGATGAAGCGTCTACAGAAATTAGGATGGTTGTTCCGTACTTTTTCTCTATTTCCCATAAAAACCCACGGTGCGTATTCAGCAAACACAGCACCAAATCGGCCGATCCAGAAGCCTCAATGGTTTTGGAATTCTGGGTTGCGGCCATGCGTTCTATGGCACGTAACGCCCGCATGGATTGCATGGGCAATGACAACAGCCGTCCTGCCCCGTGACACGTGGTGCACAAATGGGTGTTGCTTTCCATCAAGCTCTGGCGCAAACGCTGGCGGGACATTTCCAGCAAGCCAAATTCACTGATTTTTCCAATTTTTAATCGGGCACGATCCGTGGCCAACGCATCCTTTAATGCTTTTTCTATGACAGGGCGCTTGTTGGGGTGTAAATCGATAAAATCAATGACAATTAATCCCGATAAATCCCGCAATTTCAAATTTCTAGCAATGGCAACGCAGGCTTCTAGATTGGTTTTCAACGCCGTGTCTTCGATGTTTCTTTCTTGGGTTGATTTGGATGAATTGACATCAATGGATACCAGCGCCTCTGTCTGATTCAAAACGATTGATCCCCCAGAGGGCAACAACACCGTGTGATTGTAAATGGCCTCGATCTGGGATTCAATGTTGAATTTTTCAAACAAAGAACAGGTGGTACTATGCAGTTGTATTTTCTTAGCATAACTGGGGAAAACAGCCCGAATATACGATCGCGCCCGTTTAAATGCTTCTTCTCCCTGTATCACCACTTCTTGAACATCGCTACTGTAAAAATCTCTCAGGGCACGGATCAGCAAATCTTGTTCGGCGTACACCAGACCAATGGCGGTCACAGGATGGGCGGTGATGGTGGTCCATGTTTTCATCAAGAAATCGTAATCTCTTTTGATTTCGCTCTTTTTTCTGCCAATGGCGGCAGAACGCAAAATAAAGCTCATACCTTCTGGAACCTCTAATGTGCCCAAAATGGTTTTCAGGGCTTCACGCTCTGTTGAATCTGTGATTTTTTTAGAAATACCACTGGCTTTTGGCGTATTGGGCAGGAAAAATCCGTAACGACCGGGCAAGGAAATATAGGTGGTCAGCGCCGCGCCCTTACTGCCTCTCTCGTCCTTGATGACTTGGACCATGATCAGTTGTTGGCGCTTGATAAAATCGTGTATTTTTCCGTGTATACCCAGCGGGCGGGCAGGGCGCTCGTCATCCTCTGTGACGCTGATTTCTGGGGCAATTTCTGGGTTGATGGGCGGGGCGAGAGTGATGGAGGATTCGTTGGTTTCTGGCTCTTCTGGCTTGGCCGGTGCGGGTCGTGTGGTGGCGGTGTCGGGATTGATAATTTCAGAAAATGCTAAAAATCCGTGCTTTTCAAAGCCAAAATCCACAAAGGCGGCCTGCAGAGAATGCTCTATGCGCATAATGCGGCCAATATAAATATTTCCTTTTTTTAACTTTTTGGTGGACAGCTCGTCATCAAAATCCTCTAGGACCGTATCCTTGACGATGGCCAAACGGGTTTCGTTCAAGCGCTGATCGATGAGCAGAAATTTTCCCAGCATAAGTCTACCTTTTCCTTGTTCAAGGGGGTGGCCAAACGATGCATTTTTCAAGCAAAAACAATGTATCTTTTTCACAAAAAGGAGCGCTTTTCGCGGAAAAAGATAGAAAAACCACCCCAAATCTGTAAAAAGTTAGATGGTGTGGTTGTTGCGATAAATGCCCATGTGGACTTTTAATATTACTCTATTATAACTTGGTACGGCCTGATGCGCAATATTGTCGCAAAAGAGAGTCCTATGGTCTACCCATGGGGGCAATAGCGTGGTATAAATAATCATATTTTGTTCTAAAAATCATAAATTCATGGGATGCTTGTTAGATTTTAACAGTCGAGAAATTGAACGATTGACCACAGGGAAAAAACCCATACCTGTATTTGGGCCTGGTGATAATTTGACTGTATATGTTCGTATTTTGGATGGCAAAAGAGAGCGCGTTCAACGGTTCGAAGGATTGTGCATTGCCCGACGCAATGCCGGATTGCATTCATCATTTACCGTACGTCGCGTAACAGGGGGGTTCGGTCTAGAGCGTGTATTTCCTCTGTACAGTCCGGTCATTGATCATATCGAGTGCACACGGCGTGGAAAGGTGCGCAGAAACAAATTGTATTATGTCAGAACACTTAGCCGTAAAAAGTCCAGAATTAAAGAGAGAGTGTCACGCTAGAGGATTTTGTTCAAACAGGGAGAGGCAACCATGGCTAGCTGTAAAAATAACAGGATTTTAAAGTCTGTGGGGCAGTATCGTTCTGCACCGCAACACGTTGTTTTTTTGGCTATGGTCATGTCCCTTTGTGTGAATGCGGATAAGTCCCAAGAGGGCAACGTGGGTGACAAAGCTGCTCTCTTATCATCATCTGACCAAGCATCAAACGTGGTTTCATTGGGTGTTGGCGCCCAAGGGTATATAGAATCCGTCAATGGAATCGTAACCCTGACCATGTCGAACCAAGAAGCCAGCATGGGGGTAATTTCAGACATTTCTGTTTCAGAGGGACAGAGTGTTCAAAAAGGTGATGTTCTGGTGGTTTCCAGCCATTATAAGATTAGAGAAAACCAAAAAATCGTGGCCGAATTGGAATACAGCTTGGCCAAAACAGAGTTGGAGATTTCAAAAAATAAGGCCGAAAAATGCAAAGAAAAGCTGGGGCGCCATGAAAAAATGCTCGCCAGTAAGGCCGTTTCTCGTCAAGAGTTTGAAAACATTCAAAAAGATTCAGCAGAAGCCGATTTGTTGGTGGAAAAGCAAAAAATCGTGCTGCATATTGCCGAGCAAAAAATAGCCTTGTGCAAGGAATTGTTAGAGCAATGTCAAATTCGTGCACCCATGGATGGTGTCATTTTGATGCTGAATGGCAAGGTAGGAGAACAATGCAGGCCCAATGAAGGTCTGTTAATGATGGCCGATGTAACTCGGTTGGAAATTGTAACCGAAGTGCACGAAAACGATATTTCTAAAATTTTTATGGGTCAAAGGGCTGAAATTTCTTTTCCAAACAAAATGCCTCCCATTACAGGATATGTGAATTATATTTCCACCATTGTGAGATCCAACACGTTACAGGAATCCGATCCCAAAAAAAACCAGGACTTAAGGGTTATAGAAGTGCGCGTAGCCATTACGGATGAAGATGCCCTGAACATTCGAGGCTTTTTACGCATGCATACCGATGTTCGATTTTTTGGTCCAGACGAAGATCAGCAGAGTCGCGCCATAACGGCCGTTAACCAGGCTCGTGCCTTATAAGGTGTGATCAAGAGGATCGTGCGTTTGGCCATTCATAATGGGGGGCATATCCCCACAAAAGCCCCCATGGAAAACGCGAGTCGGGTTCGTCAACAGGATTTTTTGCACATTTTATTTTATTAACTTGTTTTAATTCTTGTATTTTCAATGTTCGGTTTTGATAATTATTTGGTCGTTGCTTGTTTTGTAATTCTTGCTGCAGTGAATACAGCCTCTGTTTTTTACCCCAGATTGTGGGCTAAAAAGACGTTGTTGCGAAGTGGTTGGGTGTCAGACCGTTATATTGTGTCCAATCTGGTATGCGCATTGGGGTGGGGCTCTGGACTGATGAATGGGTATGGAGCCATGATTTTGGGTCTATTTGTTTGCTGTTGCGCGGTGTTCTACGGGGTCAAAGACCTTTTGCCTGGTTTTCACCATAACACGGTCAAAAATAGGGGTATATCCTTTCTGAGAGCCGTGGCTTTTTTCTGTATAGTGACCATTTTTTACGGTGTTTTACATCATAAATTGCCAGGATTTTTTAATGTTTGCGCGTTGTCATGTTACAAAGTTTCAGAACATTCTGTGCCTTATACGATGTGGTTTAATTTTGATCGCACGTTATTAGCCATGGTGCTGTGTATGTATGGGGTGCTTCGTACACAACATGCTGAATCTTTTCACAGAAATCCGGCCACTGGGTTCTGGATTCTTGCAGGCTTTGCGGCCACTGTAACGGGTGTGGCGCTGTGTGCTCTCAGCATTGGGTACATCGAATGGGATATCAAGTGGCCAAGCATTCAGGTTTTGTGGTCCCTAAATAATATCTTTTTTGTTTGTTTTGTCGAAGAAGTTTGGTTCCGCGGGTTTTTACAAGGTCAAATAAAGCAGGGTTTTACGCGTGTGCTCAGCCCAAACATCATGGGTTACAGACCTCATATTCTGGCTGCAGCTGTGATTTTTGGCATAGATCATGCCATCAAAGGTGGCCCGGTTTATGGGGCATTGGCCATTCTGGTCGGTTTGTTTTATGGGATTGTTTATGATCAAACAGGGCGTATCCAGTATGCTTGGGCCGCTCACTATTTGTTTAATCTGTTGCACCTGATCTTGTTTACCTATCCCGCATCCACAGGTGTTTTATCACAATAATGGCCAGCAACACATTATTGCATTTCCATCATGAAGACAGCTTGGTCAGGCCTATTGACGGCGTGACCCCGTATATTGTGGGGGTGGACGAGGTGGGTTATGGCGCATGGGCAGGAGCCATTGTGGTGGCAGCCGTTTGGATTAACCGCCGGATGATACCGGATGATTTCTTAAAAGAACTGAATGATTCTAAAAAATTAAGCCCTAAAAAACGTCTCTATTTATGTCAGGCTTTTGTTCAAAACCCAATGTGGGGAAATTATGCCATTGCCTATGTTCCCGTAAGAGATATTATCCAAGGATTGGTGTTAAAACATGCGCTGAAAGCCATGGTTCAGGCTGTTCAATGTCTGGATGGTTATTTATCCGCGGTATTGCCACAGCCATTATGGGGACTGAACTCTAGATCTTGGGTTCAGAGAGAGGAGGGCGTATTGACCCCTTTTTTGAACACCATTCAGGGGGTGATAGTGGATGGTCGACATGCATTGCCCGCAAAATGGGTACAAAAATCATGTCCTGGCGGCGATGGTCAAAGTTACAGCGTGGCATTGGCGTCTATTTTGGCAAAAGTGGCAAGAGATGAAAATATGGATGAATTACACGGGGAAAATCCGATGTATTCCTGGGATAAAAACAAAGGGTACGGTACGCAAGCCCATCAAAAATCCATAGTACAGCATGGATTATCTTTATATCATCGGCCATTTTATTGCAAACGCGCCATAGAGAGGATGCCTGAAAATATCTGTCCCAGCGGTTCATCGGACTTTGCTGTGAGATGATGATAGAGAGCGAAGCGGCCAAAAGGATTCCTAGCCAGATTCATTGCCATTCATCTGCACATATCAGAGCCCAAAGATCCATACCAATGCAGACCATTGCGTATCCATCATTAAATATCCATCATCAAATATTTTCCATAATACCAATTATGCGATCGAGACATGGCAAGACAAGATAATGATTTTCTGATGGTTTGCCCATTTTTGGTAATATGTTTGCAATGGACGACTAGCCACTTTGGGTATCCAGATTGTTTGCCAAGTTGCCAACAATCTTTCAGCTTTACCTTTTAGCTCTACAGATACGTGATTGTGACAGATGCCACTGATGGCAACGGGTATGGATTTGTGTAGAGCTGGGATCAAATCATACCACCCCTGATTTTCTGATGATCCCATGTTCTGATCCATTTTCTGGACCGTTTCATGGCTCTGATGTGGACCATTGGATTGATCTGCGTTGTCTAGAAAATCTTTAGACAAAGTCCAAGATTTCTTTCTTTAATCCATCCTTACATAATTTACAGTTTGAAGCACTTTTCATTGAATCGGCTGCGTATATAGATAGTGTAAACATAAAAATAGCAAGCCCAGTCGTACTGATTTTTTTGAACATAAAATTGTTTTCCAGCGTTTCTGGTGTTATTATATTTGGAAAAGATTTAATTTTTAATCAAAAAATTGTTTGATTTTCTGGGTACTCCGCTTATCTTTTTCTATGCATCCCAGTATTGAGCCAACCATTGAATCAACCATCAAAAACAGACACCCTCCACCAAATCAAACGTTGTTTGATCAAAAACGGTTGGATCAAAACATACAGAATCAGATGATGCTGGATCTTGATATTGATTTACATCCTGTTCATGTGGTTGTCCCAACCCCGTTGTGGCAAGAATTCACCTATCTTGCGCCCAAAAATCTTCCTATTGGAGCTGTAGTTTTGGTATCTTTTGGTTCCCGATTAATGTGGGGGGTCCTTTGGAAAGAAGTTGGCCCCTGCCCGCACACCCCGAAAAAGCCCTTAAAAACCATTATTTCAGGTCTAGAGCTGTCTGCCTTTCAGTCATTGATATTATCACCATCATTGATGCAATGGATGACGTCTATGGCGCGATATTTGGTTTGTCCGTTGGGCCTTATTGTGAAAATGACTTTGCCACCAGCGATAAAATATGCAGAAATGGTTCTGTATACAAAAATACCCACAGCAGAGATGCCCACAGAAAAAGCCTCTGCTGTGGCTGGTTGCAATCACGTTGCATCTGATGATGGGGTTGATGATGGAGGGCCTGGGACGGACTGTGAGACCATACAGCACTCTGCCCTCCTTCTGGCGCAATCGTTCACAGAATCACCCATGGTGAATTCGTATACAGGAACAGTGCGGCAATGGGCCAGCAAACTAGACCTTTCCTTGGCCAATGCTCGATCATTGGTGCAAAAAAAGGAATTGATCGGGTGTCAGAGCCCCGCCCTGCCCTTGAATCCTACACCCATAGGTTCGTCAGAACCCTTGACCCTGAATGCTGAACAAACAGATGCCCTGGATCAAACCCTCTCTGGGTTAAGTCAATGGCCTTGCGTACTGTTAGAGGGCGTTACAGGATCGGGCAAAACAGAGGTCCTGCTGGCGTTAAGTCAGTCTTTTTGGGATACGGGAAAACAAGTCTTGGTGCTGTTACCGGAAATTATGCTCAGTTATCCCTGGTGCAAGCGTGTTAAAAAGTATTTTGACATGCCCGTGACGTTTTGGCATTCGGCCATGAGTCCGCGTATGCGCCAAGAAGGTTTTGAAAATATTGTGACAGGGCAAACCCGACTGATCATCGGTGCTCGTTCTGCTTTGGCCCTGCCCTATGCAGATTTAGGGCTGATTATTGTGGATGAAGAACACGAAATGTCGTATAAACAAAGCGATACCCTGTTGTATCATGGCCGTGATATGGCTGTTTTACGTGGGGCCAGCCAAAAAATTCCTGTGGTGTTGGCTTCGGCCACACCGTCTATGGAAACCCGTATGAATGTGCTACAAAATCGCTATGGCCATGTCCGCTTGCACAATCGTTATGGTGGCGCCCAATTGCCCTCATTTTCGTGTATTGATATGCGGCCTCATCCCCCAAAAGAGAATGCTTGGATCAGCCCATTATTGCGAAAAAGCATTCAAGAAACCTTGAATAAAGGAGAGCAAACATTGCTCTTTTTAAACCGCAGAGGGTATGCCTGTTTATGGATGTGTTATCAATGCGGGTATCGTGCGGCGTGTCATCAATGCAGTGCGTGGATGACGGTTCATGAAAAACCAGCTCAATTATTGTGCCATTATTGTGGATATGCCGTGCCCATCCCTGATGCCTGCCCAGGGTGTCATGATCAAAGTGGGGTCTTGTTGATGGGGCCAGGAATAGAACGTATTGCCAAGGAAGTAGCCACAGTTTTTCCAAAAGCCCGAACCTGTTTACTCAGCAGCGATCATGTGGGGTCAACGCAGGACATGACCGATATTTTGGATCGCATTGCCCGAAAAGAGATTGATATTTTAATCGGCACACAATTAATTGCAAAGGGGTATCATTTCCCCTATTTAACATGCATTGGAATTGTGGATACGGATTTTGCGCTGAATGATATGGATTTCAGAGCCAGTGAACGCCTATTTCAATTGCTGTATCAGGTCGCAGGCAGAGCGGGCAGAGAGCATCGCCCTGGACAGGTGTTTTTGCAAACCATGCAACCGGATTACCCATTGTTTAAATACTTGCGCCATTACAATTGGGACGATTTTGTCCAACAAGAATTAGAAAAACGACGTCTCTTGGATTGCCCACCCATGACGCGGATGACGGCCGTTATTGTGTCTCATGCCAAACAATGGGAGGTAGAAAAGATCGCCACAGCGTTGCAAAAAAGCTGCCCCCATCATCCTGACATTCACGTGTTTGGTCCAGCACCAGCGCCATTAAACCCTTTGCGTGGCCGATACCGGTGGCGTTTTTTATTGAAAACCAAGCCCAGAGCCCCAGTATATGCCTTTTTAAAGCAATGGCTGCATACCACAGATTGGCCTCGTGGTGTGGGTATTGATATAGACAGGGATCCGTACTCCTTGTTATAGGGCCCATTGGCTATGGGATTTGGTTTCCGCCACTACCCCTTAGAGAACTCCATCATCACGTCCAATGAACGTGTAATACATGGGGCAACCAAGGGCTATAGGAATGCGGATTATGGGCAAGATCCTGAGTCAGTTCCTCTAGATCCATCCATTTCCAGTGGTCTAATTCTTCTGGATTAGGGGTAATGACCTGTGTCAACGGCATTTCAGCCATGAATACCTGATTGTACTCGTGTTCGATTAATCCATTGCTCACATTCAGACGATACATGGTGGTGCCTGATGGAATCAGATCAATCCCGTGGATGCCTAGCTCTTCAAAAAGACGACGCTTGGCCGCATAAGCCGTATTTTCTTGGGGCATAGGGTGACCACAACAGGCATTGCTCCACAATCCCCCACTGTGATATTTGTGCTCTGCACGTTTTTGCAGGATGGTTTTTTTGGGATTTTTGATGCAATCCACCAACAGGATGGAAAAGGCCAAGTGCAACAATCCTTGCTGATGAACAGCCATTTTTTCGCCACTGCCTATTGCCAATCCTTCGAGATCAACCAGAGTAATCGTGTTCATCGTACGATGCTAATGATGGTGTTGTTCTGTACAGAATATCCTGATTTTTCAAAGGCATCTAGACATACTCCCACACTTCTATGTCATTCTCGCACACTTCTAAGTCATTCTCGCGTAGGCGGGAATCTAGTAAATCCCTGTGATGGATCCCCGTCTTCACGGGGATGACAACACAGAGGTCAGGGGCTCCATCCTATGAGATTGTGTTGGCAGTTAGGTGATGGGGGCAACAGCCCTCGTTTTGGTCACCACCATGTGCCCTGGCCAGCAGGACCATCAGCCCTATGTTTCGGTATTTTTATCAATGTGATTTTTAGATAGGTCATTGTGCTTTTTATATAGGTATTTTTGGTGATCTGTACAATGCGTACAATCAATTGCTAATTGAATTAAAACTACACCATTCACAAATATATCTCTATCAGTTTGATCAGTTTGAATACCGTGATTCAAAAAATCTTGGTGATACGTATTGAACTCCGTGCGTTGTTTAAGGTTTTCTTGGCATAGTTTTTTCACAGTACCTGTTATTTTTTCTATGTATTCATCATTCAAAGGAGCATCTATTGAGTCGTTGATATGATTATTGTTGTGATTATTGTTTAAATTAATTTGCATATAATTAGTCAGACTGGTTTTAAAAAAACTTTTTTTCAAATCTGAATCTGAAATGCATGAAATGCACTTTAAAATACGATAGGTTTTAGTTTTAATGTCAGACACATCATCTTTAATTTTTTGGAACATCGTTTCAATAGCATCAGGCGCCGGGTTGCTGTGACCAGTGTTTGGGTTTGTCCCATAAATACAGTTAAAACCTGCAATTAAGATTATGGCAGGCAAAAAAAACATCTTATTTATTTTCATAACGCTCTCCGGTTAGTTAATTTTTTTAAATAAAATTTTCCTTATGTTTTGATTTCAAGGCCAGTATTCCCCGTCAATTAAAAAAAGTCAATAGGACCAAATTACGGTCAGTACAATTGTGGATGGCCTATGGGGAAAGTTTTTGAAATGGGGAAATTCAATGCCAATCGAAAGAGTGGTTAAGATGCGCGTGGGTTACCGCGTAGTAATACAACAGTTATGACGGGGGGGTGAGTTCATTTTGTGCTTGGACATGCATGAATGTTTAGTCTCCACCCCCCATAGAGCCCGTTCATCTACCTTTGGTCAGTGGATCTGGGGGATAGCGTGATACAAGCGTACAAGTCAGGGTGTGTTTTTCAGTTTTTCCAAAGATTCAGCCAGCAGCTCTTGGATGGCTTGAGGATTGGCTTTGCCTTTGGATTCCTTCATGACTTGACCAACAAAAAAGGCAAACAATTTATCTTTTCCGGATAAATAGGACGCCACATTGTCTTTTTCTCGATTTAAAACCGTACAAATCCAATTTTGAACGTCCTCTTGATTGGATACTTGAACCAATCCGCGCTGTTCCATAATTTTTTCAGGATTTTCCCCTGTTTCAAACATAATCCCGAATACTTCTTTGGCCAACAGATTGGATAATTTCTTGTTTGCCACAGCTTGGATTAAAGCCGCCATGTTTTCAGGTTGAATTTGAGTGCCAGAAAATGGTGTGTTTGTGCGATTTAATGTGGCAAAGAATTCGCCTAAAATCCAGTTGGCGGCCAACTTTGCCCATGCTGGATCGGATAAATACGATACAACTTGCTCGAAAAAATATGAAACATCCATGTCCTCGACCAATAAATCCGCATCATATTCCGATAATCCATACACCTGAACAAATCGTGCATGTTTTGCCCAGGGTGTTTCAGGTAATAAGGATGCAATGGTTTGAACATGATCAGATGAAATAACCACAGGTGTCAGATCTGGATCTGGAAAATAGAAATAATCATCCGCAATTTCTTTTGTGCGCATGGGGCGTGTTTTTCCTGATGCAGGATCATACGTCCGTGTTTCCTGTACAATGCATCCCCCATTTTCAATTTCGCCAATCTGGCGATTGACTTCATAGTTCAAGGCACTGTGCAGAAACCGCAAGGAGTTCATGTTTTTTAACTCTACGCGCGTACCCAAGCTTTCTCCTGGTCGGCGTACCGAAACGTTGGCATCAACGCGTAATTGCCCCTTTTCCATATCCCCATGACAAACGCCCAGGTAACGCATCAAACAACGCAACCGTTTGACATAATCAATCACTTCGTCCGAGTTGGACAAGTCGGGATGAGAGACAATTTCCATTAACCCAACCCCTGCCCTGTTAAAATCAACATAGGATTTATGGGGATCTTGGTCATGCATGCTTTTGCCCGCATCTTGCTCGATATGAATGCGTTGAATGCGAATGGTTTTCCAGGCTTTTTCAGCATTTAAAATCTGTAATGCACCGTCTTGAACCACCGGTTTTTGATATTGTGAAATTTGATACCCCGCAGGATTGTCTGGGTAAAAGTAATGCTTTCGATCCAGTACAGAAACCAACGATATGGTGCCGCTGATGGCCAGACCCAACCGTATGGCTTGGTCCACGCATTCTCGATTCAGCGTCGGCAACATGCCGGGCATGGCCACGTCTAAAAAGGACACGCACGTGTTGGGCTCTTTTCCAAACACTTGGCTGCTGGCCCCAGAAAACAGTTTGGATTGTGAAACGATTTGGGCATGAACTTCTAAGCCGATAACGGTTTCAAAGGCTGCAGATCCGGCTGACGACATAGAGGAAACAGATGACATGGCATTATTCCGGTTAAAAGGGTAAATCAGGCATGGATGCGCTGGATTCAATAATGTGACCAAATTGAAACAAGCGATCTTCGGCCAACGATGGTGCAATCAGTTGCAATCCCAATGGTAATCCAGTATTCGACAGGCCAGCAGGTACAGAAATGGCACACACATTGCCCACGTTAACCGGAACCGTTAAAACATCGTTCCAGTACATGGCCACAGGGTCTGATGCAGCTGCACCCAAGGAAAATGCTGGTGTGGGCGTTGTGGGGGTCAACACCACATCAACCTGTTGAAATACTTGACGAAAATCGTGTTGGATCATATGGCGCACTTTTTGCGCTTTGTTGTAATAGGCATCGTAATACCCATGAGAAAGCACATACGTACCCAATAGAATCCGTCTTTTCACCTCTGGCCCAAACCCCTGACCCCTGGTTTGAAAATACATATCCTCTAGATTTTCAATATTTTCCGCACGAAAACCGTATTTTACACCATCATAACGCTGTAAGTTGGATGCGGCCTCTGCACACGCCAAAATGTAATAACATGGCAACGCATAACTGCTGTACGGCAAGGACACATGCACAATTTCACAGCCATTTTTTTGAAACAGATCTTGACCTTTTTTCCATAGATCCATTATTTCTGGATCCATTTGTGCATTCTCGTACCATTCCTTTGGAATGCCGATTTTTTTGCCCATCAACGATTTTCCAATATTGTGTGTAAAATCAGGAACAGGCAGATTTAAAGAGGTTGCATCTTTTTGGTCATATCCCGCCATCACATTCAGCAACAGCGCAGAGTCCTTGACTGATCGTGCAAAAGGCCCAGGGGTATCCAAAGACGAAGCATAAGCCACAACCCCCCACCGGGAACAGCGTCCGTAACTGGGTTTTACACCGACAACACCGCAAAATGCAGCAGGTTGACGTACAGACCCCCCTGTATCGGTTCCCAGTGCCAACAAGGCAGATCCATTGGCAATGGATGCAGCCGAACCGCCTGAAGAACCCCCAGCCGTACAAGACGAATTCCAAGGATTGTGGGTGGGGCCAGTATGAACAGGCGTGGTGGTTGATCCCATGCAAAATTCATCTAGATTGGTTTTTCCCAATAAAACAGTCCCAGCATCCGATACGTTTTGGGTAACGTGGGATTCATAGGGCGGAATAAAGTTATGCAGCATTTTGGATGCCGCGGTGGTTCGAATATTTTTGGTACAATAGGCGTCTTTTACCGCAATGGGGACCCCCTCTAATAACCTGGCTGTGCCATTAGCCAAGCGTTCATCGCTGCGTTTGGCGTCTTGCAGTGCTCGTTCTTTTGTAACGGTAATATAGGCATTATAACCACTGGTGCGTTCGATTTGATCCAGGTAACTTTGGGTTAATTCTGTGGCGGAAAACGCTTTGCTCTGTAAACCAATCAGAACATCACCCAAGGATAATTTCAGTAAGGGGCTCATGATTTCAAAACCTTTGGAACGGTGAAAAAGGAATCTTTTGGGCAAGGGGCATTGCTTAATACCAATGCGACTTGGTCACCTTCTGTTACACCATCTTCGCGCAGCGCCATGGCTGGTTGCTGGGATTCCGGCATGCCGCGCACACAAACGCCTTCTAATTGTCCAACCCAAGACAATACCTTGGCCAAATCTTGGCTCAATGATACGGATTCCTCTGGGGTTAAATACAATCGAGCCAAACGTTGCATGGTGGCAATTTGATCGATCGCAAATGTTTCAGACATAAAATACCCCATTTTTACAAAGAGACTTGTTAGAAAGTATAGGGTTATCCCTCTGTTTTGAAAAGCCCCACGGGATAAAGCAAGGGGTAAAAAAGCCATTTTGTTGTTTTGTTATATACGCAGATCGGTTACACTGGATTCAGAAAAAGCTGAGTCCACAGTTCTGATGATCTCTCTAAAAAATGCCGCAATTTCTGGGCGAATAGAGCATCATGTTCCCCTGTCCAAGATGACATGGTTGCGCGTCGGCGGCGAAGCATCATGCATGTTTCATCCCAACGATGCGCAGGATTTATCCGAATTTTTACAGCAATTTCCCCAAAAAAACACCCATATTTTGGGGGCAGGATCCAATATTTTGGTTCGTGATGGCGGGGTTGCTGGCTGTGTCATTAAAATGGGCAAAGGGTTCCGAACGTTTCATGCCACGGATACCCATATTGATGTGGGGGCGGGCCTGTTGGATCGTTATGTGGCGGATCGCTGCCAGAAATTGGGCTTATCTGGACTGGAATTTATGACCACCATTCCCGGAACCATTGGTGGCGGTTTGGCCATGAATGCCAGTTGTTATGGGGCAGGTTTTGCCGATCGCTTGGTGCACGCAAACGTCATGGATCCTTTTGGAAAAATTCACATCCTTTTGCCCCAAGAGCTGAATTACGGATATCGGTCTTGCGGGTTGCCATCGGGTTGGATTTTTCTGAGTGCGCGATTTCTTTGCACCCCAAGTGAACCTGATGGTATTGCGCTGACCATGGCGGAAATGGATCTGCAGAGAAAAAAAACTCAACCCATCATGGTGAAAACAGGGGGCAGCACCTTTGCAAACCCCCAGAAAGGTTCAGCTTGGGAATGGCTAGATCAAGCAGGATTTCGTGGAAAAAAACTGGGACAAGCCATGTTTTCAGAAAAACATTGCAATTTTTTAATCAACCTTGGTGATGCCAGCGCAAAAGACTTGGAAACGTTGGCGGAACAAGCCAAAAAGGCGGTTTTTGACCAAAGTGGCGTAACATTACGATGGGAAATCGTGAGGTGGGGGGCACACAGCGCAGCGGTGTAAGAATTGTGGGGGGGGCAATGGCGTGGCGACTTTTAAGCCAGTCTTTTTTTCTTAGAAAAAATATGGACGAACGTTTTACACAGATTTTTCGTCATGATTTCCCGCGCCGCCCAAGCAACAGATCGAACCGTAACAGATCGACCAATCCTGTTTATTTCATTTTGGCTTCTTTAAACATCACATGACGGCGCAGCTTTTTATCATATTTACGCAACATCAAGTTGGTTTTCCCTTTTGTCCGTGCGACATAAAATACACCAGAACCTTCTGTGCTGACCAAACGAATCAACGTTTTTTTTGTGCTTTTTGCCATCTTATAAGCCCATTCTAAAAAATATAATTTTTATTATGCCAGAATTCACCCCATAAAACCACCCCTACCTCCAGAATTTTCTGTCAAGAGAGGCGGCTTTTTTTGACTCTTTTGGCCACGTGGATCAATCGGCTATACCATCCCTGCTTGCCCAATCTTCCAGTCTTCTCACAAGACTATTTTGGTCTGAGGGATCACCGAATAAAATGACCATTTAAGTGCTCTTCCTCAAGCTGTAAATATTCTGTCGGGATAGAACCACGCATATCCTTCGAAAGCTCTTGACCAGGAAAAAGAATAAGTATATCCCTAACATCTCCTTCTTCTGCTTCTTTTTCTTTGCAAGCCCAGCCATGGCCAACAACCTCCTCTCCTCTAAGATACGGACTATCACCCAATTGTTGAAAATTATCTCTAATTTGAGCTAGCGTTTGCGTATCTCTTAGTTTTATCCCTGGCACCCCTCCTTGATCCCCCCATAAGCTTGTTATAAACAGAATCAGGCTCTCTATCATTTGGCTTATCTGGATTGTTATCAGAATATGTTTTAAATTAAAAGTTAATAACACTTTGATTGAAAATTATCAACATATAAAATTCTAGCAAAGGTTTTTTTTCACAACCGTTTTAATAAAAAGTCAAGCTTGGATCCACGACATTACGAAACTCCGATTGGGGGTGGGTCAAGTTTTTATGCTAAAATCAGGCCATGCAGACCTCTATTTATCAGTACACGGCATGACCTGCCCTTATTATGCCTTGCGCAATCACACCCCTTATTCCTTGCTAGAAGGGGCCATACCCACAAAAACATTGATTGAACGGGCATCCGAATACGACATGATGGCGCTGGGCATTGCGGATACCGGGCATTTATTTGGCGCCTTGGAATTTTCGCTGGCGTGTCAAAAAAAGGGCATTCACCCCATCATAGGGACACAAATATCCTGGATTCATCCATCCAGCACCACGCCCTATCCTCTGGAGGTTTTTGCACAAAATCACGAGGGGTATCAAAATTTATGCCGTCTGGTCAGTGCATCCACGGTGAACCAACCTTCGGCATTACGTGGGTCTGTCACATGGGATCAATTAAAACGGTATGGTGAACATATCTTGGTGCTGACGGGCGGTATAGACGGCGCCATCACCCAGCACATAGAGCGCGATCGTTTGGATACAGCCAAAACCATTTTACACCATCTGGCCCAACAGTTTGATCAACGCCTGTATGTGGAATTACAGCGTGAAGAGGCGTTGCCCGAAGAGGGGTGCATTGATCCAGAGCTGTCAGACAAACGTTTGAAGAGCGAAGAGGTCTTGATACAATGGGCCTTTGATTTGGGTTTACCCTTGATTGCCACCAATCAGGTCATGTTTTTAAATCCAGAAGATCACGAGGCCCATGACGCACTGCGCTGTGTGGCCTTGGGGCGATACGTTTACGAAGAAGACAGGCCTCGGGTCAGTCCCTATCGATTTTTCCGCAGTCCAGCCGATATGGTGAAACTCTTTTCCGATGTGCCAGAAGCCATAACCAATACCCACCATCTGGTGCAACGCTGTTCTTTTTTGTTGCGTGCCCAACCCCCCACCTTGCCGTCTTTTCCCTGTGGGCAAGCCGAACCCAAAGAATTGCGTGATCAAGCCCAATCTGGTCTGAATCAACGGTTAAGCGAGGTATACCCACTGCATCCCGAATGCAACCATGATGCCTTGCGTGATGTATACCAAAAACGCCTGGATTATGAATGCGACATGATTGTACGCATGGGTTTTCCTGGATACTTTTTAATCGTTTCAGATTTCATTCGATGGGCAAAAAACAGCGGCATTCCTGTGGGCCCAGGCCGTGGTTCAGGAGCGAGTTCTTTGGTGGCCTGGTCTTTATCCATCACGGACGTTGATCCCATTCGATTTGAATTGTTTTTCGAGCGTTTTTTGAATCCAGATCGTGTCAGCATGCCAGACTTTGACGTGGATTTTTGTCAAGAACGCCGAGACGAAGTCATCGCCTATGTCCGCGATAAATATGGTGCCGCCCACGTGGCCCATATCATTACATTTGGGACGTTACAGTCTCGTGCTGTGTTACGCGATGTGGGACGTGTATTGCAAATATCCTATGGTCAAGTGGACAAGATTTGTAAATTAATCCCCCATAATCCCGCCGCCCCCGTCAGTTTAAAAGAGGCCCTGAAGCTGGAACCCCAACTGGAGGCCATGGCAGCAGAAGATGATCAGGTTAAAAAGTTGCTGGACATTGGTTTGAAGCTAGAGGGTCTGTACCGTCACGCCTCTACCCACGCGGCCGGTGTGATCATCAGCAAGGAACCGTTAACCGATGTGGTTCCTTTGTACCAAGACGAGGGCTCTGCCCTGCCCGCCACAGAATTTTCCATGAAATATGTGGAAAGCGCAGGCTTGGTTAAATTTGACTTTTTAGGGCTAAAAACCCTAACCGTATTGCAAACAACCGTTGAATTGTTGCGGCAACGAGAGGTTGATGTGGTGCTGAGGGCCATTCCCTTGGATGATCCCCTTACCTTTCAATTGTTGTCTCGGGCAGAAACCGTTGGCTTGTTCCAGTTGGAAAGTGCAGGCATGAGCGATGTTTTACGGCAATTACAACCCGAACACTTTAATGAAATCATCGCGCTGGTGGCGCTGTATCGTCCTGGCCCCATGGATGATATTCCCCGATATTTGGCCTGTCGACATGGAAAAGAGGTTGCTTCATACCCGTATGCCTGTTTAGAAGACATTTTGAAAGAAACCTTTGGGGTCATGGTCTATCAAGAGCAAGTATTACAAATTGCGCGAACATTGGCGGGTTACAGCCTGGGTCGGGCCGATTTATTGCGTCGTGCCATGGGTAAAAAGATCAAATCAGAAATGGATGACCAGCGAAAAACCTTTGTCGATGGGGTTGTGAAAACCTATGGTGGTGATGGCACGCGTGCCACAACATTATTCGACCAAATTGCCAAATTTGCCAGCTATGCTTTTCCAAAGGCGCACGCCACACCGTATGCTTTAATTTCCTATCAAACGGCCTATTTAAAAGCCAACTATCCCGTAGAGTTTATGACGGCATTGATGATCCATGATGCCCACAATGTGGATAAATTACGCCTGTTTGTGCGTGAATCGCGGCGTATGGGAATAGACATTTTGCCCCCAGATATTAATGCATCCAATGGACTGTTTTCCATAGAACAAGGGGATTGTATTCGCTATGGCCTGTCGGCGTTAAAGGGTGTGGGGACAGCCGTGATGGAAAAACTGGTGGAAAATCGCATTCAAAATGGTCCTTTTTCATCGGTTTCTGATTGCATACAGCGTGTGGGGCCGTTGGGTCTAAACAAAAAGAATCTGGAAAGTTTGATTGCTGCGGGGGCCTTTGATGGGGTGCACCCCGGGCAAAAGGCCGCATTGTGGGCCAGCGTGGAAGCCCTGTTGCGTGGGGGTGGATCGCTAGAAACGGGCGGCCTGTTGTTTCCCATAGAAAAGGCCTGTGTATTAAAAGACGCCATGCCCTGGTCCATGTACGAAGCATTGGATTACGAGCGTCAAGCCATCGGATTTTATCTGACGGCGCACCCACTGGAGGGATATCCATCGGAACGCTTTGTTTTATCCGAATGCATCACCCAAGACATGATCACAGAGCAAAAAACCTTTCCCATGATGGGTATGGTTTTAGAAATGACGGAAAAAATCAGTAAAACGGGGAAAAAGTATGCTTTTTTGCAGTTATCCGATCCGACAGGCAGTTACGAGGTTACCCTGTTTTCAGAGCTATTGGCCCAACACAGGGGTATGTTGGTTCCTGGTGCGGCCATTGCCTTAAAGGTTTCAGGGCGAGTGGCGGCGGAAAGCATCCGTTTGTCGGCCACAGAGGTGTACCCCATTGATATCTATACGCGGGAAAGTTCTGTGGTGTTGAATGTGCCACAGGACCAAGTTCCCTTTGTGTGTGAATTGCTAAGCCAAGCGCCATCCGGAAATACCCGTGTAACCCTATGTGTGACCATTTCGTCAGAGTCGGGGGGGCTGCTTGTGCGCATGACCCTGCCAAACACCTATCGTTTAAGACCATCTTTACGCTCGCATTTACAACAATGGATGACTCTGATGCCATAGGTATTGCATTAGCGTATTTTAAAAAGTAGAATATTTAAGAATTTGAATTTTTATTTCTAGTCTATAATGTCGGTGCAGTGGAAAAAATGTACAAAAAAATGAATTAATATCAACAATAAGAATGCGAAGGAAGAAGTTAGACGCCTTTCTGAAATTTTGACAGAGCACCTTTCTAAATTCGAATCCGATAATTCAAAAGGAGTGGGTAACAATAAGAATACGAAGGAAGAAGACAAATCCGTATTTAATTGGATGCGGAAAAATTGCTTAAATTTCTTTGATACTAAGAAAAAAGCTGTGGCTGAGGCTAAAGTGCTTGTTAAAGTGACAAGTAAACCGAGTGCTACTTGTTTGGATAAAACTTTCAAGGGCAACACCTCAAAGAAAATTCTTTCAGTACTATATCCGCTGCTATTAAGAGATAATAAAATTCAAACAAGTGATGAAGCCCGCAATAAAAATAAACTCACCGTTCTCGAACACTCTTACAAACAACAGGAGAGATGGGCTTCTTTAGGATATAAGGTCGTTAGGCCCGATGACAATAAAGCAATTTTTCACGTCCATGTGAAGGGATTTAAGGGCAAGTTGGAAGAGGCTTTCGGAAATGCTTCAGGTCTTAATTTCATTTATTTCTACAACATTGATCAAAAAAATCTCGAAAATTTTAATAACAACTATAAACAGTGGATTAATTTTTTGCTTGAAAAAACTGATGAAAGTATTAGGTTGCTTAAAGAAAATGCTTTGCGCTTTCTTGACCAAAACATCTCCAGTAACGAAGATGTTAAAGAATTTGCAAATCTGACCTTAAACAAAAACATAGAAATTCAAAAAAGATTAGAAGTTCAAAAATCAATGTTGCAAGAATATTTTCCCTACATTGGAGCAATCCGTATTGACGAATGGATTCAAGGTTGGGATAAATACAAGGATTTATATGCGTCAGAACACTCTGTGTTCAGCCTTCTTAATACAGATATTAATCGTAATAAGTTAAGAAATCATTTTTTAAAAGGAGGAGGAGATCCACTGGTGTTAGAAATTTTGGGTTGCAATGCGAGTCTTCATCCCCACTTAGAACTTGCTTTAAGCGTGATGCACAGAGATCGTGATGAAGAAAGCAAAAAAATATGCTTGAGGGAAGAATTATGTTTTTCAGTGTTTACGATAAAATAGTAACCAACAAAAAACATTCTTGAGTGAAAAAGTTCAAGTTTTTTTGAATGAATTGCTGGCCAGTGCCGTGTGTCTCAAAAATAAAAGGTTTTGGATTTTATTGAAGGGGACCGATACTGGCTGGCCAGTGCCGTGTGGTCGAGTCTGCGCGCTATCCAGCCAGTGCCGTGTGTGGTCGAGTCTGCGCTTTTTCCACAGATCCCACAGCCGGACACAGTTTGCTTAATACATAGTCTTGAACAATAGACTCGACCATCTTCAAGTGATTTGAAAAAGCGTGATTGGCTCCGGGAATCAGGTGAAGGGCTATTTTGTGGCCTCTTTTTTGCATGGATAATTGGTGGGTCAATCGAATGACGGACTCTTTTGGTGTGACCTCGTCCATATCCCCATGAACCACCAGCCCAGGGGCAGGGCATGGTGCCAAAAAGTTAAAGTCATACATATTGGCCAGAGGACTGATGGCCACAAAACTGTGGCATTCAGGACGACGCATCAACAATTGCAGCGCAATATAGGCCCCAAAAGAAAACCCCGCAACCCAACATTGGGCTGGATTTGGGTTTTTGTTTTGCATCCAATCCAAACAGGCGGCAGCATCGGAAACTTCGCCCTCCCCGTTTGTAAATGCGCCATGAGATTTTCCAGAACCACGATAATTAAAGCGTAAAATATTGAAATCCAAACGGGCAAAAACGCGAAACAGGGCCTGCATGACGGCATGCTCCATGGTGCCTTCTTGTTCTGGATGCGGGGCCATCAAGATAACCATAGGTGCTTTGGGCTCCATGGGTGAACAGTGGTAAGACCCTTCTAGGGAACCTTCAGGTCCAGAGATCATAAGCACAGTATGCCAGCCTTTTATATTTTTTAAATTGATATTTTTAATATGATTCAAAATTCACGATTTGTCAATAAAAATAAAAATGGTGTTCTGATTTGACTACGCAGTAAATGCCCTGATTTGTAATGTTGATTGTATTCTGTGCTGGTAAAGCGTTGGGTAAACCGTCCGTATTGGGCCTGTTAGACTGGTGTATCTTTTTTTGTGTGAAAGGCAATGGTTTTTGCAGGACTGGATTGGAGATTATCCTTGGACCCTTGGGTTAACTGTTCCACAGAAATGGGCATTTCCACCAAGCGTGCCATGGGGGGCATCCAATACAGTGCCGCAATAATGGCAAGGGCGATAAGGCCTAAAGTCAAAATCATTAGGGTAATTTTCCAATGGGATATGAAAATCTTGTTGAGCATGGTAACCTAATTGAAGTATAATCTTTTGTATCGGAAACAATGAGAAAAAGCAATGACAAGTTATAATTTTACGTCATTTTATATTCCAAAAACCATTGCTCTTGTCGGAATGATGGGCGCTGGAAAAAGCACAATAGGCAGTCGACTGGCCAGAAAGTTAGGTAAACCTTTTTGCGACTCAGACCAGGCTGTTGAAAAGGCTGCTGGCGGATGCAGCGTATCTGACATTTACGAGCAATGGGGAGAAGCCGCCTTTAAAACGACGGAAAACAAGGTTATTGCCCGATTGCTGGACACAGAGCCCGTTCATGTGCTGTCCACAGGAGAAGGTGCCTTTATTCACGATAAAACGCGAACGCTGTTGCAAGATCGAACCATTACGGTTTGGTTGAAATCGGATATTTTGACATTGGCCAATCGTGTGCAACGAAAAATGCGCCCCCAGCTGATCGAGGGAAATACCGAGGCGGTTCTAGAAGCATTGGTCAAAGACCGGTACCCCATTTATGGCATGGCGGATATTTGCGTGGAAAGCGATGATGAGTTTTATCAAGAAGCGGTTGATCGCATCATCATTGCGCTGAAAGAACATTTGTACCCTGTATACCCAGCTCCATGAACTCTTTTGTTTCTATTTGTATCATTGTGACCATTTGTGTGATGTCTGCCATTTTATCGGCCAGTGAAACGGCCGTAACCATGGCATCTCGACTGCGTTTGAATCAATTGGCAAAAAAAGGCAAAAAGCGGGCGGTTTTGCTGTTGTCCTTACAAGAAAATATGCATACGCTGATCAGCACCATTATTTTAACCCACACCTGTCTGTTTTCGGGTATGGCTGCGCTGACGTCTCAGATGATGAGCTCTGTTCTCAGCGAATGGGGCGTATTTGTGGCATCGTTGGTGATGGGGGCGGGTATGACTTTGTGCCTAGAGGTTTTGCCTAAAGTTTACGCCTATTACTTTCCAGAACAAGTAGGGTTATTTCTGGCGGGATTCATTCAATTTTTACGCACGATTTTAAGGCCTGTTACCCGGTTTATGGATGCCTTTGCCCACAATATCATACGATTTTTAGGTGTGAATTTATCCTTAAAAAAGGATACGGTCGAGGATTTACGCGGTGCCATTGATTTACACACTGGAGCAGAAATGGCCTTGCACGAACGCGCCATGTTGCGCAGCGTGTTGGATTTGTCCTTGGTCACGGTGGACGAGGTGATGGTGCATCGCAAAAACATCTTGTCCTTTAACATTAATTTGCCCCCGGCCGAGCTGTATCGAAAAATATTCAATGCGTCCTATACGCGCATTCCATTGTGGAGAGACACCCCTGATAATATTATTGGTGTGGTTAACATCAAGCATTTGGCTCGTGCCAGTCACCAATCGGATCAATTGGTTGTTATTTCTGAAATGATGACGCAACCTTGGTTTATTCCTGATACCAGCACCTTGTTTGACCAATTGCAATTGTTCAAGGCCAAAAGCAGTCATCAAGCCTTTGTGGTGGATGAGTACGGATCATTATTGGGCATGGTGACGCTGGAAGATATTTTAGAAGAAATTGTGGGTGAAATTACGGATGAGCATGATACGGCCTTGCCTGGGGTTCGCATGACCACAAACGGGGATTATATTATCCAAGGATCGGTTACATTGCGCGATTTGCAGAGACAGTATGACTGGTCGCTGGATAACAGTGAGGCATCCACGTTGGCTGGGTTGATCTTGAATGAAACACGGTCCATTCCTGATGTTGGCTCTATTTTAACGCTGAAAGGATTTACGTTAAAGATTTTACGTAAGCACAATCATCAAATTACACTCATTCGTGTAACCCCCCATGATAAATCCAAGGACACCCTGTTGGGGGTATAGCCTTGGGGGCCTGTCGGTGGATGTGGTGCCTTGGGTCATTCAGAGGCCCCTGTCCTTGGGTTTTAACCTTTTTTTATGCAACATCAGGACCTATAACGCCATGATGGTATGCACTGGGGCCTGTCGATGGATGGGTCAACTCCTTTTATCCCGTGTGTTACCCCCGTTCATTTTGAACCTGATGCGTCGGGCTGCGTGATGATGAATGGTTTCAAACGCCAGTCGATATTGAAAGAAAAACCCATGGGCTATGCCCTCGTGAACAGATCCATCGCCAGTCCATGGGGTATGGGGATGATGGGGATGGGTCATCGTTTGCAACAGCGTTTTCCCCAGCAGAGGCACCCTTTTTTTGGTCAGAAATGTTGACACGATCTCTGATCTATAGAATCCGCTCTGCTGCGCCTTCTGACGTTATCGAAATGGGGCCGCTTGAAATCCGCGCAATTTACGAGAATGCAACGCCAAGGGGCAATAGGTGGATAAAATTTCCATGGCTGTAATGCCCATCAGCATATGCTCGTGCACCCGATCCTTGTAAAAATTCTGAGCCGATTGTGGCATTTTCAAATCCCCATGCAACGGCCGATCCGATACGCATAACAATGCCCCATAAGGAATGGAAAATCGAAAAGCGTTGGCCGCCAATGTAGCCGACTCCATATCAATGGCAATGGCCCTGGATCGATGAATCAGAGGAGAAAATGACTTGATGCGTAATTCCCAATTGCGATTGGCGGTGGTTAAAACCGTTCCAGAACGTAACGAACGATACAGTTGATCCTGATCGGGAAAAAATCGAGTCCCAGCTTGATGCAGCGCATGCTGCACATCAGATACAGGAGGAATGGGGATGTTCAGAGACAACTCCTCATCCAAAACCCGATCTTCGCGCATATAGGCATTTGCAATGACGAAATCGCCTAATCTCTGGGTGTGGTGCAATCCACCGCAATGGCCCAACATAATCCAGCAATGAGACCGCAGCACCGCCAAATGATCGGTTATGGTTTTCATGTTGCTGGGACCTACGCCAATATTAATCAGGGTGATGCCTTGTCGGTCAGCTTTTTGCAAGTGATAGGCCGGCATTTGAAAGGCCCTGCCCTCGTCCACACATTCTGCTGGAATGCCCTGGTCTAGGCGATGCCACCGTCCCATAGGCCCTGACCAAGAGGTATATCCTTGCTTTAAACGTTCTGGTTCACGGGCATAGGCCAAAAAAGAATCAACGTAATGGGAGTAGTTGGTTAACAAGATGAAATTTTGAAATTGATCGGCCGACGTTCCGCAATAATGTTGCAATCGGGCCAGAGAATAATCAATGCGTGGTGCAGAAAACAGCCCCAAGGGTTTGGTGGGCAATGCATCCCAATCTTTGCCCTCATATTCGCAATCTTGATCTAGACCGTATAGGGATGGCAGGTGCACGCGCATGCTGGCATCCAGCCCTGCATCTGGGGCAATCATCGCCATCTTTGGCGGGGTCTCTGCAGAATCGACAACCTCTATGGGCGGCATGCTTGGTAAAAAAGAAGCCGGAATATGGCGCGCACTGGTCCCTACCCCCACCAAGATCTGATGGGATTGCATTAACAATGTGATTTGTTGGTGCAAGTATCCCTCGTACAGAACGGGTTGGGTAATGGTGGTACCATAAAATCCAGGATGACTGAATAGGCCATAGGATTGCAGCAAACTAGAATCGCATACGGGGACGTAAATGCCCAAATAGGGATAACTGCGCGACCCCACAGACCGTTGATCCGAAAATATGTTTTGTCGCGCTTGGGTGACTTGACGTTGGTACAATTCTTTTAATGCCGAAATAACCTGATCGGCTGTATCAAAAAAAACCATATCCTGAACACACTCGTGCTCTTGAAAATGCAGTCTGGTGCGCGCATGCAAAGATGGCCAATCAAATGAAGAAAGAGATTGTTCAGGGATCGACAAAGGATCAGTAGCCATGGACTCTATCATTATCTATTTCACATATCATACACCATTGCATAAAAATCGCCAAGTTTTTGCACACCACCTTGGGTTAAGCAAAATTTTTGTTGACAGAAACGGGCACGCTGCCGTCATGAAACTGGATGGATAGCCCATCTGTTTTTAAGGCCATGTCCCTGGAAGAGCACAGTTTTTTATCCCCAGATAATACCAATGAAAACCCGCGTTCCAAGGTTTTTTGGTACGACAATTGGGCCAACAACCGATCATAATTCCCCAACAGGGATTCAAAAGCATGAATTTTTTCAGCCATTAATCGCGTTATATGTTGACCAAGACGCATGACGTGGTTCTGATGGCTTAGAATATCTCTGATGGGACCTTGACCCAGTTTTTGTCCAATTAATGTCCACCGGTACTCTTTTTCAGTCATAAAGAGGGCAATGCGTTTAACCAAAGCATCAAAACAATCGTCCAAGCGTTGTTCTGCCGGGAATGGAGCAGATGTCATGGATTGTAAACGATGGGCCAGGTTGTCTAATCGGGTGCGTCCTAAACTGTATTCATGATACAAAGCACGGCGCAATAAGGTTATACAGTTGTGGATGTGATCGTGTACATCGGAAATCAGCGGCAACACCATTTCGGCCGCCGCCGTGGGGGTTGGGGCCCGACAATCGGCTGCATAATCCATCAGCGTCGTGTCCGTCTCGTGACCAATGGCGGAAATAATGGGGATTTCGCTTGCTGCCACTGCTCTGACGAGGGATTCATCATGAAAAGCCCACAAATCTTCGATGCTCCCACCGCCACGCGCAATAATCAGAACATCGGGACGTACAGGGTGTTGGTGAAAGAATCTCAGCGCCTTTAAGATGTCGGGTACGGCATTGCTGCCCTGCACCGCTACAGGAAAGAGCAACAATCGGCACGGCAAACGATCAGAAAAACGCACCAACATGTCTTGAATCACGGCACCCGTGGGTGATGTAATCAGGCCAATGCACCCAGGAAATCCAGGCAATGGCTTTTTTCGTTCCAGTTGAAACAGCCCCTCTTTGGTCAATTTGGCCTTTAATTGTTCGATCAAATACAATAAAGCCCCTTGGCCCGCTGGCTCTGCACTCTCGATGATGAATTGGTATTTAGATCGCGCGCCATAGGTTGTAATACGCCCCCTGCAAATCACCAGAGCCCCATCGTGCAGCGGGGTTTGCAGTTTGGTTCCACGCCAACAAATGGCATCCATGACGCACTGATCATCTTTTAGGGAAAAATAGGTGTGTCCAGAGGAGTGCTGTTTGCATCCAGAAATTTCGCCTTGCACACAAACCGCAGAAAACCCTTTTTCGATGTGTTGTTTCAAATACCCTGAAATTTGAGTAATGGTTAATGGTAACGGGGTGTCTGGATATGCCAATAAATTGCCCATCAAAAACTGTGCCCACGGAATAACCATACATTCAGTTTATACCATTTTTTAGCGAAATACAGGGTGCTTTTTTGCCTTTGACCTTGATACATCACTGCTTTTATTTTATGATCATAAAAATTCAATATGCGGACCTATGAGCACTTTTTCCAGCCTTGCCCAGACCATCAATCCTCTGGATGCCGCAGAACGCTTTGCCACCCTGCCCGCAGAAACGACCCCCACCAAACGGCTATTCATCAAAACCTATGGCTGTCAAATGAACGTCTATGATTCTGAACGCATGGAAGAAGCCTTGGTTCCCCTGGGGTTTCAAGCCACAGATCAGGTGGATACGGCCGACTTGATCATCGTCAACACCTGTCATATCCGAGCCAAAGCAGAGGACAAACTGTTTTCCGAATTGGGCCGATTCCGTATTGTTAAAAACAAGCGTAAAGATGGGGGGAAATCCACCATCATTGTTGTGGCCGGGTGTGTCGGCCAAGCACTGGGAGCCGATATTTTAAAGCGTGCGCCTTATGTGGATGTGGTGGTCGGGCCTCAGACATACCATACATTGCCTGAAACAGTGATGCGCATTTTGTGGGCCCAACCCGATCAACCAAAAGTATCATTGGGCTTTCCCAAAATGGAAAAATTCGATGAATTGCCTCAAGAGCGCGGATTAAAGGGGCCACAAGCCTTTTTGTCCATCCAAGAGGGCTGTAACAAGTTTTGCAAGTATTGTGTGGTGCCCTTTACGCGCGGTCCAGAATATTCCCGTCCTTTATCGGACGTATTGCAAGAAGCCAAACATTTGGTGGATTTGGGGGCCAAGGAAATTACGCTGTTGGGGCAAAACGTCAATGCCTATCATGGATTGGATGCTGGTGGTAAAGAAACATCCTTGGGGCGATTAATTATGGCGCTGGCGGAATTTCCTGGATTAACCCGTTTGCGATACACCACATCGCATCCAAGGGATGTGGACGATGATTTGTTGTGTGCCCACAGAGACATCGGCATTTTGATGCCCTTTTTGCATTTGCCCGTACAATCGGGTTCTAATCGGGTGTTGGCCCGTATGAATCGACAATATACCCGTGAATTTTATCTGAACATCATTGAAAAATTTCTGGAATATAATCCAAAAATGGCGTTTTCATCGGATTTTATTGTGGGATACCCTGGGGAAAGTGACGAGGATTTTCAAGACACATGCCATTTGATCGATCAGGTTCATTTTGCCCAAGCCTTTTCCTTTATGTACAGTCCTCGGCCTGGTACGCCTGCCGCCATGGTCAAGCAATTGGATGAGCATATCAAAAGTGAGCGCTTACAGCACCTGAATGGGGTTTTGGATCGCCATCGATTGGCTTTTAATCAAACCTTTCAAGATCAAACCATTCCTGTTTTGGTGGAACGCGTGGACGAGGATCATGGATGCATGGGGCGCAGTGAATACATGCATAGCGTGCATTTTACCCACCCATTTTGCGCAGTGGGCGATATTTTGCATATTAAAATCCAATCGTCATCCCACAACAGTTTAAAGGGCGTTGCGGTATAGACCGGATTGACATGGAATCATCACGAAAAACCCGTGGTCTATTTCTTGAAAACCCATTGATTTGTAGAGGATTTTTTTAGGATACTGGTCGTAAGGTTAATGTCATAAATCAGTAAAAAAGGTGACGATGCGTTATAAAAAAGCCATGTTTATGGTCAGCATGATGTCCGTGGTTTTAAGCATTACAGAAAGCGCGCCAGGTTTTTCCCCAGAAAAACAGCGCATACCGCTGAAAATGCAGCTGGTGCGCGTTGCGGTTTTGGCCGAATATACGGATGCTTTTTTGGAACAAAATCCTGCCATCAATGCCAATATCTCTCACAGCAGCGATGACCAGTTGCGCAACTGGGCGTCACATTTGGCCTATCAAATAGAAAAACGATACCTTTTTTCCCCATCGATCATCATTAATCGCATCGCATACCATGCAAAAGGCATTTTCAACAGATTAGAACTGGCCCGTAAACAGGCCCAAAGTGCGGCATTGGCCCATCCCATACACCTGGATTTACAGGAATTTTCACCTAAAAGTTTGCGTGCGTTGTTGCAAGAAAATCGTTTGCATCAAAAAGAGTGTTCTGAAAAAATGAATGCGCTGCAAGACCTGATCATCCAGTACAATGATGGTGCTGAAAAAGACGATTATGGCATTGAAGCGGCATTGTTACAGATGGTGGATCAGTTAAATGGACAATACGAATCCATATTAAAATCATTTGTGGGCATTCCTCATATGATGACACGTAAAAAACTGAACGATCGTTTCAAGGTGTTGCGGCAAGATTGGGGTTCTTTACAGAACTATTTGCCTGCGTTGTTGCACCATGGTCAATTATTGCATACCTTGAACCAATCCATGCATGAAAAAATAGAATCCATTTTCTCTGATGCCCATTTGGGGATGACACCGTATGCCAACAAAGCCATGGGATTAAAGTGGGAAATGATGCGCAAGGCCATTGATGAATTGGCGGATATTCATTCCCAATTATCGGAAAAAGATGCCGTGATTGTGGATCAATTGTGCAAAAAAACGGCTGTGATGTTGTGGGGCCATTGGTTGAATGATTTGCAGATGCAATCAAAACGTGTTCCGGCCCAGCGCAATGCAGTATTGGGGCTAATGAATCGGTTGAAAAATCATTTGGTGTTGCTGGTATCCCAACCTCTTTGTGGTCTGGATCATTTTCAAGCCTTGCTGGACCCCCACCACAGTGGTTTGGTGTTAAGCAAAAAATTCTTGGATCAATCCTGCGATCATCTGTTGCGCGTGTTGGAACAAGCCCAAAACCTGGCCCAAGCATCGTCTCAAAGGGCTGTACAATCTGTGCAACCCGCACCCACCGATCATGGCCCGATGACCACAGAGGCCACTCAAACCGCGGCTGCGAAAAGTGCGCAACCCATGCAGAGGGTGAATGCCTGATGGCAACGGCGCAGAGTCAGTACCCTTAATCTACTGACTCTGGTTTAGGGGCAGACAACGATTGGGTTAAGGCCTCAGAATTTTTAGGAGAGAGGTCTAGCTCTTTCAAATTTTTAATCAGCAAATCGTGGTTTTTCAAAAATTCCGGTAAATGCTGAGCGAAAAAAAAGGCGGCATAATTTAACCAAGTTGCACTTTTCGAGCAATTGACAATAACGGGAATTCTGTCGGACGGAAACATCAGTAACGTCCCAACATAGGCGCCACAAATCAGGGCTAGACCACGGACAAGTCCAAAAACCAGACCCAGGGATTGATCCACTGTTTTGGCAAAGCTCTTTTGAACCATCATGGATAGCCATTGGGCCAAGCATAAAAAAATCACCAAAGTGAGGCAAAAAACGGAAAAAAATCCAGCGGCTTGCAAGATCGAGGGATTGTCAATCCACTGGGCAAAAAAGTCTTTTGGCCATTGAAAGTCTTTTTTGGCAACGAGCGCTGCCCCCAGCCATGCGCCCAACCCAAAAATTTCACGTACAAACCCTCTGGCAAAGCCAATCAGCAAAGAAAACCCCAACGTTACAAGAATCAACAGATCAAAAGTATTAAATTGCGAGTATCCCATATCCATTGTATTTCCAGTGAAAAAGACCCTATCAGAAGATCATGAGCGGAACCAAAGATCAAGATCTTTAACATGATTTAACGAAGTTAGGGTCATGCTGTGGGTGGATAAGGCGCTATCGGGCATAAAAACATGGGAAAAACCCAATTGTTCTGCTTCTCGAAGACGGTGTTCCCCAAAAGCTGTGGGATAGATTTCGCCAGTCAAACCAATTTCACCAAAAGCAATGGCCCGTTTTGGCAAGGGTCGCTTTTTCAAGCACGACAATAACGCCAAGGCCACACACAAATCGGCCGCCGGCTCTGTGATACGAATGCCGCCCAGAACGGTTAAAAACACATCCTTTTTGGAAAAACACAGCTGACAGCGGGCTTCTAATACCGCCAAGATCATGGACAATCGGTTGCTATCCCAGCCCACCACAGAGCGCCTGGGGCTGGCTAAAAAGGATGGCGTGGACAGGGCTTGAAATTCCACCAGCAAAGGGCGTGTGCCCTCCATACCGGCAAAAATACAGGCACCTGGGATTTCTTGTTGACGCGGACTGATGAACAGAGCAGAAGGGTTGGTGACTTCGCGTAATCCGCCGCTGACCATATCAAAAACACCGACTTCGTGGGTGGCCCCAAAACGATTTTTTATGGTGCGCAACAATCGATAGGGGCGATTATTATCCCCCTCGAAATACAGCACCGTATCCACCATGTGTTCCAACACCTTTGGTCCGGCAATCATGCCATCTTTTGTAATGTGGCCCACCACCATAATGGCCAGCCCCGTGGATTTGGCCAATGTAATCAGAGTATTGATGCATTCTCTGATTTGCCCCAATGTGCCTGGTGTCGCGCCGGCTGATTTCAACATCATGGTTTGGATCGAGTCAATAATGATAAAACCACGCAACACACCTGTGACCAAAACTTTTGGAATCATGGGTAAAACCGTATCCAATTGATTGGTGCTGATGATGTGCACGTTGGCATCTTGCAGACCTAAACGCTTGGCTCGCAGTCGAATTTGGGCCGAAGACTCTTCACCTGACACATACACCACGGCCGTTTTTGGCGCCATCATGCCCGCCAGTTGCAACAGCAACGTGGATTTTCCAATACCAGGATCACCCGCCACCAATGAAACCGATCCTGCCACAATGCCTCCGCCACAAACCCGATCAAATTCAGCCATTCCTGTGGACAATCTGGGGAATTGGTGTTCATCGGCTTGGGATAACGTTTCAAAAGCATGGGACGGATCTGTGGGCATGGAAATGCTGACGGTTTCGACGACCAATGTGTCCCACTGGTGGCATTCATCACATTTGCCCTTCCATTTTGGTGTAACGGAACCACACTGTTGACAGACATAGGCTTTTTTTGCGGAACTGGACAGATTCATGGGGTGCATCGTTGTACAGGATCCTTTATTATCACTGCCCCATAGCTCAAAGGCAAATCCCCCTAGAGCCACACTTTGTCCTGTGACGTGCCGCCTGTCATCCGGTTTGATAATGCCTGCCCTGCCCCTTTGGTCTGATGAATGTCTATTTTGGGGTGGTGTAACTCTCGTGATTTGGGGTGGGTTTTAACAGGGGGCATGTACAGGCTGGTGCCCTATTCAAATCCATGGCGACAGCATAGATGATCTTTTCTGCCAACGATTCATAGGCGCGTGTTTGGGTGGCCTGATCCATCACCGTTTGGGAATAATAGGATACCGTCATGGGTTTTACACCATAAACACGGATTTTTCCCTTGCCAATGATGCATTCATCTTGGCGTCGATACAGGGTATAGTCGGCCCTAAGGATGTAATGTTCTATGGCGCTTTGCCCCTGTCGATTTAAAACCAGCGGTCGGGTTTTATCGCTTAACCTAAAGG
The DNA here is from genome assembly GCA_945888455.1 of Candidatus Finniella inopinata. GTDB lineage: Bacteria > Pseudomonadota > Alphaproteobacteria > Holosporales > Holosporaceae. The sequence goes on from CAMCZV010000002.1 coordinate 161,406, forward strand.
TCAAAGTATACAGTGGTACAGTCGGATGAAACGTATTGTTCAGGCGATTGCGCAACACTTGGCCCATACGGCCATCCATGCGCTCTATGAACACGTGGGACAATTGATGGGTGGTTTTTTGGTTCAATACGGCCGCGCATCCTGACAGGATGAATGCGCCGATGACGGCAGAGGGCAAGAAAAATATGTTCATGAATGATTCGGATGATAAAGTGGGGGTTTGCGTGCGGAAAAAAAGTAGTTTATGCCACAAAAAGCGCTGTATCGCCATCCAACCGTGGGGATATAGATGTATCCTTGGGTTTCAATGGAATCACAGCCATGCTGTTCCAATACCGAAGTGATTTCTTCTGGTTTTAAAAACAGGTCCCAATGGTGGGTTCCAGCGGGCACCAGGCCCAGAATATTTTCAGCCCAATCAATGGCTAAAACAGACGATGCTTTGGTGCGATTGATGGTGGATCCCATGATCCGACCACCTGGGCGCAACCAAGTCAGCATTTTTTCCAGTAATGCTCGGGGGTTTTCCACATGCTCAAGAACCTCGAAAATAACGATTAAATCCACTGGGTTTGGGCATGACCACGTTAACGGATCTTGACAAATATAAGATACATCCAGGTTGACATCTTGGGATTGGTTTCGATGAGTTTGAGCGCAAATAATGGCTTGGGATTCGGGATCCATGCCCACGACATGGGCACCCAAACGGGCCAGAGGTTCGCTGGTTAAGCCGCCTCCGCACCCCACATCCACTATACGGCAACCCAATAATGGTTGTTTTGTATGGCGTATGTCCTGATTGTCCTGACCCAGCCTGTTCAAAATAAAGGCCATGCGCAAGGGCAAACATTCGTGCAGCAATCGAAACGGGCCGTGTTCATTCCACCACTCATTCGAGTCAAAGGGCATAGACTGGATCAAGAGCTATTTTTTTAATTATATCATAGCATGCCCCATAGCCACAAAGAGTGGTCCTATGCATTGGGCCTGTATTTTTAAGGATTGACTTTTACGGAGTTTTTCACTTTAATGGGTTATATTGACCGTTAGATAAAAAGTTTTAACAGAGTAAAAAATGAAAAAAGTCAAAAAATATATCGGCTTGTTTGCCATCTTTCTTGTGGGTGCAAGTCCTTCAAGTCCTTCTTTGAAAGTCGTTGAAAAGAACAATCCAGAACGTCAACCTTTGAAAGCTTTTAAAGGTTCTTCGAGAGCCTTTGAAGAAACCAAAGAAACCAGCTTTCGAGAATATATGGATAACGCTCTAAAAACGGATAGCGCTCAACAATATACGACTATGTTTAGGTATCTCAAGCCAGAAGAACTTCTAAAAAATTACGATGTCTTTACACAAGCCAACGCTCGAGAATATATGGATGTTTTTAACGATCCACAACTTCAAGAAATTTACGATGTCTTTACAGAACTTTTTTTAAATCTAAAAAAAGATCTAACAAACGCACAAAACCCTCCTCATTATTTCTATCTAAACAACCCTCATGTTTTCTCTCTTTTCTTGGGTTTTGCTTTGAAATGCTCTTTGTTACCAAAAAACAGCTCTTTGCAGGACGAAGAATGCGAAAAGTTGTTGGAAGAAGGAATAGAAGCTGGGGTTTTTGCAAAAAAAGATATAAAGTTATATCAATCTCTTTTAAAGAGATTGCAGAATCTTGATGCCAAGAACGTTATTGATGTTATTGTGCCTAATGTTGAAGGAATTGGCGCTCCAAGATATATCGCCTATGGTCTGGCAAAAGGTCTGATTCCTCTGGCTCTGCACCTAGGAAAGAGAGAGGAGGCCCGTTATTTTTATGAAAAAGTTAACCAACATGTGACCAAAGCAAGCATGCGAGCAATAGACGACAGCTTTTATGGGAGATATTATTTTCGACAAGCGAACATGATCAGTATGCACTTAATTAAACACGCAGTCGAATACGAAAATGCCGACACCATCATCCAAGATCTTTTGGGCGCACCGTACAGTATTACCCAAAAGGACATGGACTGCGCGTTTTTGGAACGTTTTCACGAGAATTTTCCTGTCACATTTTATACGGATGAAATTTACCGTCTATTTTTAAACAATACAATGAAACCAAGCCTAGAAGCAGTCAAAGAAGCTATGGTGGATTGCGAGCCTAAGTGGCGGTCGGTTCATTCGAGGTACGCGGATAGGGGTGTGGATTTACAAATGGATTTTCTTCGTTTTTTCATCGCCCTTCGGGAAAAGCAAAGCAACTTTGACTTTAACGGTACTTTTAAAGAGCTGAGCGCAAATGTGGAGGAATTTCCAGCACTAGGCAAAATTCTTGACCGGATACTCAACGATTATCTGGAAGGAAAAATACCCACCAATAAAAACTCAAGTATAACAGCCTTTGAAGAGTATAAAAATACACGAGTTATCCCCGGGGATAACCCTAAGATAAATCGTGCTGTCACAAATAAGTTCAATATTGGTAGAGGCACCCCCACTGGATTCAAGGCATCACAGTTGGCCAAAGATCTTACTTTGCAAATAAAAGATGGTAGGACAAATTTGAATTCCCTAGATGGAATGGGTGTAATTATGCAGTATGTGGATCCGTCGGCACAACATATTTCTACAATGTCAGATAAGGGGGCCGAAAAATTGAAAGAAGAAAGGGGAAAAATAATGGCACAAACAAAGGCAGAGAACGCTCAAAAAGTCGCCCCCAATCAAAATGACAACGTACAAATCGATACCATGCAACCCGGTGAAGAGCACATCGATACCATGCAAAAACTTAAGGATAATTCACTGGACCAGTGACACTGCATCGCAAAAAGGGGGGGGGCGCCCCTCCCCGCTGGAAATGAGTTTTGTGAAGAGCGATGGGGAGATTTCTCCCTTTTCTATTTTCTGCATAAAACCATGGGCACATCGCCGACAGCACAAGCCACAGCGTGCACCCACGAGGTTCAGCGCGTCAACAGCGCACGGCACAGATCCCTCAAAACCTGTGGCATTTGATGGGAAAACCCCGTGGACAAAACCCCAGAAATGTCGTAAACTTTGGGGTGAAAAGACTCTATTTATCGTACAAGGAACAACCGTGTCTTCCCCCTCTGTATCCCTGCAACATTACCGCAACATCGGTATTATGGCCCATATTGACGCCGGAAAAACCACCACCACAGAACGCATTCTGTATTATACCGGTCGGACGCACAAAATCGGTGAAGTCCACGAGGGTACCGCCACGATGGATTGGATGGAGCAAGAGCAAGAGCGCGGCATCACCATTACCTCCGCGGCGACCACCTGTTTTTGGAAAGAGCACCGCATCAATATTATTGACACACCTGGGCACGTGGATTTTACCATCGAGGTGGAACGTTCGTTGCGTGTTTTAGACGGTGCCGTTGCGGTGTTTGATGGCGTGGCTGGTGTCGAGCCTCAATCGGAAACCGTATGGCGTCAGGCCAATAAATATAAAGTACCCCGCATTTGCTTTGTGAATAAAATGGACCGTATGGGTGCGAACTTTTTCCGCTGTGTGGATATGATTACCGATCGTTTGGGCAGTACGCCTGCGGTTGTGCAATTACCCATTGGATGTGAATCCAGTTTTACGGGGATTGTTGATTTGGTGGAAATGCAAGCCGTGGTCTGGCACGATGAACAATTGGGTGCCAAGTTTACCTATGAAGCCATTCCTGACGATATGATGGACATGGCGAAAAAATACAGAAAAGAACTGTTGGAATTGGTGGCCGATCAAGACGAAGACATCATGAACAAATATTTGGATAATGGCGATCTGTCGGCAGAAGACTTAAAGTTTTGTCTTAGAAAAGGGACGTTGAGCTTTTCCTTTGTGCCAGTGATTTGTGGATCTGCTTTTAAAAATAAGGGTGTGCAAACGCTGCTTGATGCGGTGTTGGATTATTTGCCGTCACCCGTGGATGTGCCATCGGTCGAAGGTGAAAACCCCGATAATGAGGCAATCGAGCATCGCGATGCCAGTGAAAATGCACCTTTTTCAGGTCTAGCCTTTAAAATTGCCAATGACCCCTATGTGGGAACGTTGACTTTTTTCAGAATTTATTCCGGAAAAATGACAGCAGGTATGCAGGTTTTAAATCCAAATACGGGTAAAAAAGAGCGCATTGGTCGTATGTTGCAAATGCATGCCAATTCACGAGAAGATCTGAAAGAAGAAGGCTGTGGCGGCATTGTGGCGTTGGCGGGGTTAAAGGATACCCGCACTGGGGATACGTTGTGTGATCCAGCACGCCCCATTATCCTAGAACGCATGGAGTTTCCAGCCCCTGTTATTTCAGTCTCTATTGAGCCTAAAACCAAGGTCGACCAAGAGCGTATGGGGACGGCGCTGGGACGTTTGTCGGGCGAAGATCCATCGTTGCGTTTTGCTTCTGATCCTGAAACGGGGGAAACCATCATTTCCGGTATGGGGGAATTGCATTTGGAAATCATTGTGGATCGTATGAAGCGTGAATTTAAAGTCGATGCCATCGTTGGGGAGCCTCAAGTGGCTTATCGCGAAACCATCAGTAAATCTTACGAAGTGGATTATACCCACAAAAAGCAATCGGGTGGTTCGGGTCAATTTGCGAAAATAAAGGTTTTGTTCCAGCCATTAGAAGCCGGATCTGGATTTGTATTTGAAAGCAAAATATTCGGTGGTGCCATACCAAAAGAATACATTCCATCGGTGGAAAAAGGTATTGTTATGGCCAAAGAAACAGGTGTTTTGACGGGTGCTCCCATGGTGGACTTTAAGGCAACCTTGTTGGATGGATCGTATCACGATGTGGACTCTAGCACCTTGGCCTTTGAAATTGCGTCTCGTGCGGCTTTTCGTGAAGGTATCGCAAAGGCCGGGCCAAAATTGTTGGAACCCATCATGAAGGTCGAAGTCATCACCCCAGAAGATTACATGGGAGACATCATTGGGGATATCAACAGTCGTCGTGGTCAAATTATGGGTATGGATCAGCAAATGAATGCCCGTCAAATTACGGCAATGGTTCCATTGTCTTGCATGTTTGGGTATGTCAGCACCTTGCGATCCATGTCTCAGGGGCGTGCGATTTACTCTATGCAATTTGATCATTATGCCGATGTGCCAAAAGCGATTGTTGAAAAAATGACGAAAAAAGATCAGCCAACCACCTAATTTTGGTTGGACTGTTGGATGGTGGTGCGTCTTGTTGCTGGGAGAATTCTTAGGCTTGACGAGTAGTTTTTAAGCCGGAAAGGTTTTTGGCGGATTTTGGGGGTGACGTTTCATCCCCCTGCCCCCCCTCTCTATATCAGAGATTTTTTGGTTTTTTTACTTTTGAACATGATAGGGTTCAAATCCCTATTCTATGCCGTGTGGTTGGGGATGTCAGTCCCCCCACTCTATTTGTGGAGTCAAAAAAATCAAGTAAAAACACCCCGCTTTGATGTCCATTGGCTGGATAGTATCCTGACAGATTATTATATCTTTTTGCCCCACCCATTGATCTGCAGCATCACACCTTGAACAATAGTGGGGGTTACTTATACCGCGCACCGATTAATTATTGTTTATTTTCTTTTATTGTGATCATAATTTTGATTGAAGGTTTGATAGAAGTTGGGTGTATAGACAGGTTCTTGGTCAAATTTTATATCAATATTATGATCACCGTTACTCAATATCTTGTTTAGGGTAGCAGCCACATCTTTAGGAATCCATTGTAGCAATTTTATATGAAGACCTTTATCTTTTCCATTTAGCTGTTTATTAGAATCCTTTATATTGACAGTCATTATGTGGTTGATGAGCCCATTTTTGCCGAAGCTCTCATTGCGCATATGAATTCTTCCTTTGAGTGTTTCCCCCTTGTATGGTTCTTGATTGCCGCAAGACTTGCATTTGATTTTTTCCGCTTTATAACATGTATTACACACTGTGGCGTGCAATGCAGCCTTTGTACGGTCTTGATGGTTATGAATATGTGGAAAACTACGCTTATCCCCCCCCATATTTACTTGAAAGCCGCTGTTTAGAATTCCTTTGACTGCATCAATTAAACGATTATTATAATCATAATAATAACTATTTAACGAAAATCTTAGCAAATCTCCAACTTTATTAGCAAATTCTTCATTCGTTTCTTTTGTAGTATAAAGACTCTTATGCATGTCCTTAGGTGTTGTCGGGGTAGCTGCACCACCTATAAGGGCCCTAGAGGTGGCAGTCTTAGCGGTTTTGGGCATAATATCTTCTATCACCTTTTTCCAACCATCGGGAGTTGCAGTCAAAGATGTGGTTTGATCAACACTATTCGAACTTTTTACAGATACGTTGTTTTGTTTGACACTATTTGCTAAATGTGCGGTTTTTTGCCCACTTGAATCTTCTTTTGTTTCTTCTTGCGTGGTTATGGCTTTAAGAGTTTTTTTAGGAGGATTAAAGCTTTCCTTTTGAGGTTGATTGCTAAGAACATTTCTGTTTTCTTTGTCTACAAAACTATAGCTTTCGGCTTTTGTTTTTCTCGCTCCAATTCTATTCAATGTGGCATCATAACCCGTCTTATCCATAGAATGTGCTACATTCACTGTGTTAATAAAAATAAGGTTTAAAAAACTTACGATTAACTTTTTCTTCATTTTGTTATTTGCTTTTGTTTTACAAACAAATATTAGCAAAAGAAAATCAAAAGTAAACACCTTTTATTTAACACTTAACAATGCTTGATTGGTCTATATTTGAGATAAATTGTTGTTTTTAAATAAAAAGCAAAATTGCCATACTTTTTCAACCTTTTGATTTTATTGTATTAAAAATAATTTAAAAATTTTTAAATTTTTTAAAAATAGTTTAAAATTTAAAGCGAAATCGCGTGACATCATCTATAAAAATTAAAGTCAAAAATGAGAATCAAAAAATAGAGTAAAGATGCTTAGCCTAGATGTGATAAAAATACAGGTGCCCGTTTTTTATATTGCGTGCCACAATCCAAAACCGTTATGGCCAATTTTTTCCCTGGAACTCTTAGGTTCCCTGAGTAAATGCTGCCAGTATGCGCTTATTTGAAATGAATAGAGCGTTTTTATAAGAGAGATTGTTTTCATTTTCCGCGCATTCATTTGCACGTTGTTGATATCAATCTATGTTTTTATACATAAATTGTTTGACGTACAGTGTAATAAGAAGTCTGTATCAGTGTCCTCATTCCACTGTTCTTGATACAGCTCATAAAATAGACAAGAAAAAATGCACAGTCTTTTGATTACCCCTAAATCCCATGGGGTATTTATGATACAAGTCACCGATTCTATGCAAAGAAGAAAAGCCTTGCAGTGTTCCCTAAAAATGGCCGATTGCGGGCCAGAATTTTCTTATGGGTGGGGTATAAAAAGCATAGACCAAGGTAGCATAGACCAAGGCGCAACACCCAAGTATTGAGATATTGACCTGATCCCCCATATGCATTACACCGCCATCCAAAAATTCAGTACCCCCTTCGGTATCGTTTCACAGAGAGGCCCCCAAGGGGGCCAGAACCCTAAGAATCAGACGAAACGTCGTGCGATTCTCCGGGGATGACTTCGGCATTGTCCTGAACGCCCTCACGTTTTGGCAATTTAGCCAGTTCCGTTATTTCATTGGTCAAATCAATGGTTAAAGACGAAATATCGTCTAATTGATCATGATCCATGGCTTTACGCAAATCTTGAATTTTTTGCTCAACCTGGCTCTTTTTATCATCGGAAACCTCGACCTCATCCAATTGCTTGGTCGCGGAATGAATAACAGATTCCCCTTGGTTTTTAGCCTCCACCAGCTTTTTCCGCTCTCCATCTGCTGTTTTATGGGCGGCCGCTTCGGCAATCATTTTCTCTATTTCCCCAGCATCTAAACCACCAGAAGAACGAATTTCAATTTTTTGCTCTTGGTTGGTGTCTTTGTCCTTGGCCAGAACGTGCACCAAACCATCCACATCGATATCAAAGGTTACCTCTATTTGTGGTCGACCGCGCGGAGCAGAACGAATACCCACCAAATCAAACTGCCCTAACAATTTGTTATCGGCCGCCATTTCACGCTCGCCTTGAAATACGCGAATGGTCACGGCCGTCTGATTATCCTCGGCTGTGGAAAAAACCTGAGATTTCTTGGTTGGAATGGTGGTATTGCGCTCTATTAAACGGGTAAACACACCACCCAATGTCTCGATACCCAAGGATAATGGCGTTACATCCAGTAACAGCAAGTCTTCTTTGACCGTTCCCTGCAAAATGCCAGCCTGTATGGCGGCCCCCAGCGCCACAACCTCATCTGGATTCACGCCCTGATGGGGATCTTTTCCGAAAAAAGCTTTGACCGCCTCGACCACTTTTGGCATGCGGGTCATGCCGCCCACCAAAATAACTTCGGAAATCTCACTGATGCTGATGTTTGCGTCTTTTAATGCATTTTTGCATGGTGTCAATGTGCGCTCGATCAAATGGGCCACCAGGCTCTCTAGACCAGAGCGCGTCATTTTAACTTGCAAATGCTTTGGTCCAGTGTGATCGGCTGTAATAAAAGGCAAATTCACATCCGTACTGATGGCACTGGACAGCTCTATTTTGGCTTTTTCCGCGGCTTCTTTTAACCGCTGTAATGCCAAGCGATCTTTGCGTAAATCAATGCCGTTGCTTTTTTCAAATTCTTTGGCCAAAAAATCCACGATGCACTGGTCAAAATCTTCACCCCCTAAAAAGGTATCACCGTTGGTGGATCTAACCTCGAATACATTATCACTGAGTTCCAAAATAGAAACGTCAAATGTACCTCCACCCAAGTCATACACCGCCACAATGCCATTTTTCTGTTTATCCAGACCATAGGCCAATGCCGCCGCAGTAGGCTCATTAATGATACGCTTGACATCCAACCCTGCAATGCGACCCGCATCTTTGGTGGCTTGACGCTGGGCATCATCAAAATAGGCTGGCACCGTAATCACCGCTTCGGTTACGCTTTCCCCTAAAAACTTTTCAGCCGTTTCCTTCATTTTCTGTAAAATAAACGCACTGATTTGGCTGGGGCTGTACTTTTTCCCTTGTGCCTCTACCCACGCATCCCCATTATCTCCGGCCACAATACGGTATGGCGATGTTTTAATGTCTTTTTGGGTCAGGGGGCTGTCAAATCGACGCCCAATGAACCGCTTGATGGCAAACAAAGTGTTTTCTGGATTGGTTACCGCTTGACGTTTTGCCGATTGGCCCACCAACAATTCTCCTGTATCTGTTAACGCCACCACAGATGGTGTGGTACGCATCCCTTCACTGTTTTCCAAAACCCGAGGCTGACCGTTATCCATAATGGCTACACAAGAATTTGTTGTACCCAAGTCAATACCGATCATTCGCCCTTTACGCATTGTGCTCATTGTATTCTCCTTGTCAAAAAATGTTCTTTATCATACCCATATTGTATAAAATAAAACCTGAAAACTCAAGATCAAACGGTATCATGCCACAAAAACCAGGGCTGTTTTACCCCCGTGTTATCCGCCAATACCCGCTTTGCTCTTGCTGTTGAACCCCATTGAAATGCCATCGTGGGGCCCGTTCTATCATCTGCAGCCTGGGGAATGCCCCTTCCTGTCTTTGGCCGAATTTTCGCCCTGCTGTATGACGATCACACCGGCCCCAGGATTAATTGTCTGACGATTCGGTTTCTTCTTCCTCTAAAAATGCAGCCTCGATGACCTCACCTTTTTCTCTATTCTGCAGCGCAGGCTCTAGCAAAGAGCTCTTGACCCGCAATTCATCCATGATGGCGCGCTCTAAAATCAGGGCTTTTTCTGTGTTTCGTAATAAAAAATCCCGAACAGATTCGCGACCTTGTCCCAATTTTTCACCATTGTATGAATACCAAGACCCCGATTTTTCCAACAAGCCAGCCTTGACCCCCAAATCGATTAATTCGGATGTCTTAGAAACCCCCTCGCCATACATAATATCAAACAGCGCTTCGCGAAATGGCGGAGCCATCTTGTTTTTCACCACTTTGACCCTCGTCTGATTTCCAATAATGACATCTTTATCCTTGATGGCGCCGATGCGTCGAATGTCTAGGCGCACAGAGGCGTAAAACTTTAAGGCCACACCACCCGTGGTCGTTTCCGGATTTCCAAACATAACCCCTATTTTTTGACGAATCTGGTTGGTAAAAATCACCAAACACCCGGATCGAGAAATGGATCCCGTGATTTTTCGCAATGCCTGGCTCATTAATCTGGCTTGCAACCCCATGTGAGAATCGCCCATATCCCCTTCCAGCTCTGACTTCGGGACCAATGCAGCCACACTGTCAATGACTACCACCTTGACAGCACCAGAACGCACCAACGTATCGGCAATTTCCAGAGCTTGCTCGCCTGTATCCGGCTGAGAAATATATAAATCTTCGATGGCCACGCCCAGTTTTCGAGCGTACGTGGGGTCCATGGCATGCTCTACGTCAATAAACGCACACACGCCACCTTTTTTCTGAGCTTGCGCAATGACTTGCAGTGTCAACGTGGTTTTACCCGAACTTTCCGGCCCATAAATTTCTACAATACGGCCCAAAGGCAATCCCTCAATACCTAAAGCCAGGTCTAAACCAAGGGACCCTGTAGAAATAACCTCGATATCATCAACCTTTCCCTGATCCCCCCAACGCAATAAGGACCCTTTTCCAAAAGCGCGTTCGATTTGCTGTATGGCGCTTTGCAGTGCTTGATCTCGACTCATGGTGATCCATCTGTTTTTTTAAAATAGTATCATGAAAAAACCATTTGTCCAATGTTAAAAATTACATAAAAATGATGTAATCGCGCCTGTTATCCTGTGGCACAGTGCGTCCAAAAATCACGACCGGAACCCTTTTCTAGGGGGCTGTTGCTTCAAGGATTTCATCATTTTTTGCATCTGAAAAAATTGTTCCAGCAGGCGATTAACGGCGGCAACATCCGTGCCACTGCCCAGTGCAATGCGGCGTTTACGAGATGCATTTAATAATTCGGGACGACGACGCTCTGTAAGGGTCATGGATGAAATGATGGCTTGCTGCTGTTTAAAATTGGCCCGATCTGGGTGTTGTTCCAACTGATCCTTTATGCCGCGCATGCCTGGTAAAAAACCCAAAACACCTTTTAATCCACCCAAAGATTCCAATTGTTTTAAATGGGTTGACACATCCTCTAGGGTAAAAATGCCTTTCTGCATGCGTTTCATTTGGGCTTCTTGATTGACGGTTTCGGCCAGAACTTGTGCTTTTTCCACCAAACCCACAATATCCCCTTTGTCCAAAATACGATCGGCCAAACGTTTGGCCTCGAACAGCATGACTTGAGATGGATTTTCCCCCATTCCCATGACTTTGATGGGGCAACCTGTGGCATGACGCAAGGACAATGCTACTCCGCCACGACCATCACCATCCACACGAGACAACCCCACCCCTGTAAGGCCAATGTCCTGATGAAACTCTTTGGCTGTTGTTAAGCCGTCTTGCCCTGATAATGCATCAATGACCAACAAGACCTCGTCTGGATGAATCAGGTCTTTTATGGATCGCAATTCCTGCATCATTTCTGCATCCCTATGCAATCGACCAGCCGTATCCACAATCAATAGATCGTATGATTCTGCAGCCAAGAGCGCTCTGCGTGCAATATCCAGTGGGGCTTGCCCCTCGATAATGGGCAATGTATCCACGCTTATGGATTGACCCAATATTTCCAATTGTTTTTGCGCAGCCGGTCGATAAATATCCAATGAAGCCATCAATACTTTTCGATCTTTGAACAGCCAAGCGATTTTGGCAGACATGGTTGTTTTTCCTGATCCTTGCAATCCCGCCATCAGAAAAACGGTGGGTTTTTTCCGCCCCATGATCCAGTTTTGATCCGAATGATCCAACAAGCGGATCAATCCTTCGTGTACGGCCTTGATGATCATTTGATCGGGTGCAATGCTCTTTAAAACTTGAGAGCCAATGACATGGCTTTTGACATCGTCCAGCAATGCAGCAATGGCGGGCAATGCCACATCCGCCTCTAGCAGCGCAATGCGTATATGGCGCAATGCCGCCGTCACATCTGCCTCTGTTAGGCCGCTTTTTCTGCGCAATTGATCGAAAATGTCACTCAGTCGACGTCCCAAGGATTCAAACATCGGCTTATCTGCTTTAAAACCATATGACCCCAGTTTAATGGGAAAAAAAGGCAAAAGAAATGCCCCAAGGTCTTTCCGCCCAATGGATCCATGTCCGCTGTGGGTAATGTACCGGTAAATCGCAGCCCCTTCTGTCCCTGAAGGCAGATCAAAAAGGAAGAGCCCTATGGGCCAGTATCATCCATCGCAACCCACAATTCTTGTAAATCGGGGGGTAATGGGCTGGTTAATTCGATGATGGCACCCGTAACAGGGTGGCAAAAACGCAAACGATACGCATGCAACGCTTGGCGGGTGTGCCCCGTTCCGCGTCCGTACACGCTGTCGCCCAATAAGGGGTGCTTTAAATGGGCACAATGAACACGAATTTGGTGGGTCCGACCCGTTAACAGCCCACATTCCAGTACAGAGATTTTGCCATTGGTTTTCACCGTTCGATAGGTGGTAATGGCCTGTTTTCCACCATGAGTCAGCACAGCTTGCTGTAATCGTTTTTCTGGGTGGCGCCCCAACAATGTATCGATGCGTCCAAAGGACGGCATGGGTTGCCCCACCACAAAGGCCAAATACTTTTTTTCCATGGATCGTTCTGCAAATTGCCGAGACAATCCATGATGGGCTTGATCGTTTTTGGCGACAATCATTAAACCACTGGTATCCTTGTCCAAACGATGGACTAATCCAGGTTTTTGAACCCCCCCAATGCCCGATAAATCTGTACATTGGGCCAACAGCCCATGAATCAGTGTCGGCGCGATTGTGCCGTTTCCGGGGTGCACCACAAGACCAACAGGTTTTTCAATGACCAAGAGATCAGAATCTTCGTAATGCACATGTAAATTCATGGGGTGCGGGGTCAGATCACACGGCACAGGTTCGGGTAAATCCATGATGGTGCACGTTGATCCCAACGGTACGCGATAGTTGGGCAACAACACAGGAACAGAATCGATGGCGACATACCCCTGTCGGATCCATTCTTGCCAGCGTGTACGGCTGTGCAGTGGTCCCATTTCTGTCAGAAAAACATCCAGGCGGAATCCCGATGTTTCTGGCGTAATGATCCATACATTCTGACGTGTGACCTGATTTATGGACATGTGGAATCCTGCATCCCTTGCACCGCCCTATCCTGCTTAGGGTTGACAAGGGTGTTGTTGCAAAGGTTATGGTTGGAAAGGCCCACCAGCATCACAAAGGCTTGGGCATAAGGAAATTCGTCCGACAGGGAAACAAAACCTTGTACCGGTTGATTCCACCGCTTTTTTAAGGCCTGTTCACATCCATCAGACATGCGCAATTGGGGGGCTCCTTTGCTTAGAGAAACAACTTCCACATCACGCCACCCAAGCACAGATCCAATGCCTAATCCTGTGGCTTTGGCAAATGCTTCTTTGGCGGCAAAACGTTTGGCATAGGATAAATAAGGGCGCGTTTTGCTTTCCGCATAATCCTGTTCTTGATCCGTAAAAATACGCCGTACAAAAGAAATGGGATGGCGTATCATGGCGCGTTCTATGCGTCGGACGTCGACCAAATCCACGCCAATGCCCAAAATATTTGAAAATGTCGTTGGAAAAGATGACATTTTTCTTGAAAACATATGATATTTCCATATACTAACCTTATCTCGAACCAATTGTAAGGATCCGTGCGCTATCGAAAAACCATTGCCAAATGTGCCCATGTATCAGGTATAGGCGTCCATAACGGAGAACCTTCTCGCGTTACTTTTCATCCGGCAAAATATGGAGATGGACTGGTTTTTCATTGCCCAGAACCCATTGTCGCCCATTGGAAAAACATTACAAATACCGTGTTGTATACCACTATTGAAAATGCATCTGGACACAGTGTGGCCATGGTGGAGCATTTGTTGTCCGCCTGTTATGGTTTGGGTTTAACGGACCTGCATATCCATGTGGAAGGAAAAGAGGCGCCCATTTGTGATGGCAGCGCAAAACAGTATTTCCAGGCGCTGTTAGAGGCAGGATGGGTGGCCAGTACAACAGATGAAACCTTGTGGGCTGTGATCAATCGTCCTGTTCGTGTGAATCAGGGAAATCGCTGGGTTGAATTTTCTCCTGGACGGCCCCTTTTTTCCGTGGTTTCCACACCAGATATTGGTGTTGTCCACGAATATTCTTTCGATCCTCTGGTGGATTCTTTTCAGCATGACATTGCACCAGCACGTACCTTTATGCGGCTGTGTGATGTGAAAAAAATCAAAGAATGGGGATACATCAAGGGTGGATCTTTGGATGTGGCTTTGGTTTGGGACAAAGGGGTCCCGATTAATCCTGGGGGCTTGATTTTGGACAATGAAACGGCGCGACATAAAATTTTGGACATGATGGGGGATTTTTCCCTGCAAGGCGCCTTTATTGCCGGAAAAGTTCAGGCCCTAAATCCAGGACATCAGCTGAATTACGAGGCTTTGTCCGCCCTGAATCAAGCGCCCGATGCCGTATACATGATGACCTGGAGCCAATGGCAAGAGGCATGTTTTCAAGAGGAATCTATTACAGCGATGCAGAGCGGATCTGGGGGGTGATCATGATGTGGGGCAGAGGAATGGTGTGATGACTGGGCGAACGGGTTATACGGAATGGGCCGAATGAATTGTACGGAGTGGGGCAAAAAACAGAACACATAGAGCCCTTCCTGGGGCGTTGTTTTTTTTGAAAAAACCCTTTACAATAAAAAAGTAGGGAGGGCGCTTAGCTCAGTTGGTAGAGCGGTTGACTCTTAATCAATAGGTCACAGGTTCGAACCCTGTAGCGCCTGCTTTTTCCCTATAATCCAGGCAAACAATTTATAATATCATTGACAAAATCATCAATTTTGACCGGGTTAAACAGATTGATCATTTCATTTTTTCGGGCTTTGCCTCGGGGTCAACAGTATTCTATTTTGGGTCATAGGGTTTATTTTCAACACGATCTTTGTGATTTTTTTCTAAACATGTATGGATTGAATGGTTTTTGAACGGCCCGGTAATGGTATAATTCATATGGACGATGGGATCCGATATCCTGCAATCCAACCTATACGTGTCTTTTTTACACCTATGAACATGGGTAAATCTGCATCGGGTTTCTGATAAAAAGATAGGAATAGCCTCATGCATCATTTCTTTTTGGCTATTATAAATACTCAGAATCCCAGATTCAAATATGAAATATCGTTTTTGATAGAATTCTAGAGCACCGCCATCCAAAAAGTAATGCCCATGTTCCCAATATTCTATAACTTTTTCAGATTCGCGACGAAATATTGCATCTCCCATCATGACCATTTCAGGACGGCTAATGGTTCTTTTTAATGAAAAGGAGCCATTGAGAAATTCCATAAGATGGTTCTTTCTTGATTCGTTCATAAACCTGTCCTTTTCTAACGGTATGCTTCAGAGGTTCAATGATGGAGATGCTTTTTTGGGTCTGTTTTTCAGAATATAATCTGCGCAGGATGTCTATTATAGGCAGCACGCAATCAATCAAAATACCCTTTTCTGTATTGTGCCCGCCTCAGAATTTCAGATACTCAACCTGGCCCAATCTCTGTGGTTTAATCAGAGCAGCCTGCCCCGCATTTCTGGTTTACGGCTGAAAAGATTTCGCAATTTTCCTTGATATAATGGCCGATATGGATTCTGTGGCCATGGGTGTGTTTTCCCCAGATTTTGATTGATCGGAAAGGGATTCGCGCATGGCTGATACCAAATCTTTGGCCATAATGGCCTTCCACTTTTGACGCGAAACAAGGTTTTCCAGATCCAGTTGGCGTCTCTGATTTTCCTGCATGGCATCAACCTCTTTTTCTGTCTTTTTCAAAATGTGCGCGGCCTCTTGGTGCGCCGATTGTAAAATACTGTCCAGAACCAAATCCAGTTCCCCGTGGATCTTTTGTGCTGAAATCAAGCGATCTTTGGCTGATTGTAAAGCATCTTGTGCGTTGTCCAGATCTTTTTGAATCTGATCTTGATAAGCCCCTATTTCTTGCTGCACCACAAGGGATGCCAGTTTCCAAACGCCGATGATAAAGACAAAAAAGGCCACAGGAATGGAAAAATGCAGGGCGTCTTTCCACAATAATCCCAGCGCCAACAGAGCAAAAACAGATAGAAATATCGGTTTTTTCATGGGCAAAGCCATCACAGCATGCTGTATTTTAGTAAAAAGGGTCATGATTAGGTCACCTGGTTGTTTGCGGCATTGGCCCACTTTTTTGTCAAAAGGTCACACAAATCTGGAACAGAATCATACAATGTTTTCCACGCCACAGCACGCTCTTGATCTATTGTTTTTTCCAACTGCGCCAATTGCGCCTGGTATGAGGACTGATGGGCGTAAAGCTCTGCTTGCATCCGTTGTCCGCACAACGCCAGGGCCTGGCTTACCACAGCCTCCGCATCATCTCTGGCATTTTTCCGTCTCGATTCTATGTCTTGCTCCAAAGCAACGGCCTGATCCAATAGGGCCTGAGCCTCTTCTAACAATGCATTCTTTTCATCTGCTCGTTTCTGTTGCAATTGCCTGATTTTCGGGATTAAAAGGGTTTGCATCGCCCAGAACAACAGTCCAAACGATACGCACATCCAAAAAATCTGAGAACAATAAACGCTGAAATCAAACTGAGGCATGGTTCTGACTCATTTGAACAAAATCAGAACGGCAACCACGAAGGCAATCAGCGCCACGGATTCCACCACTGCAAACCCAATAAATACCAACTTTCTAATGGGGTCAGTGGCCCCCGGATTGCGCGCAATGGATTCAATGGCTTTGTTAAAAATAGACCCCATAGCCAAGGCCACCAGACCCAACGGCAATACTGCCAGTGCAGCCGCAATCGTGTTCATACTCATCGTTATTAACCTCCTAATTAGTGTGAATGTAACGTATCATTTAAATGCATACAGCTGAGCAAGGTAAAAATATAAGCTTGAATAAAGGCCACAAAGAACTCAAACCCAATTAAACCCACATTGACGGCCAATGGCACAATACCAAAAACCCCAAGACTGGCTGTAAAAAATGCAAATATTTTCAGAATGCTGTGACCGGCCACCATATTTGCAAACAACCGAATGGACAAACTGACCGGTCTGGACAAATAAGAAACCAGTTCGACAGGAACCAAAACGGGGGCGATCCACAATGGAACCCCTTCTGGTAAAAACAGCCTTAAAAAGCCCACTCCGTTTCTGATAAAGCCATACACCGTCACGACACACAAAATCAAAAAAGCCAATGAAAAATTAACGATAATTTGACTGGTAAATGTGAACGCAAACGGAAAAAGCCCCAAAAGATTGCCCATCAAAACAAACAAGAAAATAGCAGTCAAAAACCCCACAAAGGGTAACCCTTCCTTCCCATTGTTTTCGAGCACCATACCCTCTACAAAGGAAAAAGGAAGCTCTGCAAACGCTTGAAGACGGTTGGGAAGGCACGTTGCATTCCTTAAACCCAAGCCAAGCCCCACAACAACAAGACCCGTCGCCCCCAACATAAATGAGGCAGAGTTGGTCAAGGAAAGATCAAAACCAAGGACATGAATGGGTATTAACGTTTTGACCAAAAATTGTTGCAATGGTTGCAGACCACTCATTGTTTTATCATCCTGTATACCGTTAAGCCATTGGCTGCAAAAGCCAGTAGTGCTCCTATGATAATACGCGAAAATGAAGACAAAGTGAACAGGTGCCCCACCCCCCAGGCCAGGGCATAAGACACGCCTACGGACGCGACCATTTGAGAGCCCACCATGGATAAACTGTGCTTCATGTCTTTGGCGACTTGCTGGGCAATGCGGGGATCGCCAGAACAGCCTGTTGTGTCGGACGGCGATGTCGGTGCGCCATTCTCTTCTAACATGCCGGGGGGCGCATTTTGATCATTCGTGTTGCCATCCCCATGGTGAACCCCATTGCCCTGATATTGGTTGGCCACATTCCTTTTTAACGCTTGTATTTTTTCATCAATATCCATGGGACTTTTCATTGTTTTATCAGATAAAATTTTACTAAAAAGAAATTGCACAATGCATGACATTTTACAATCATCATTATAATATACCCATTTTATGCCCTTGCCAATACAGGTAAAAGTCATTGTAAATGCGCAAAATTTCTGTCATTATGGTCACTAAAAATACGAAAAATCATGTATTTTCAATATCCTGCCCTGCATCAGGGGGCCTTGGCCTTTGTGTCTAGGGATAACCTATGGATTTCCAACAGCGACGTACCACGTATGCTGTTGTCAGAGCCCATGACCGGTGTCATGAATCCCCATTTTTCACCCGATGGCCAGATGTTGGCCTTTGTTTCTGACAAAGATTTTTATCGCATTTCCATCGACGGTGGCCTGCCAGAGCGCCTGACGTTTTATGGCAGCAGCGTAGAATTGCTGGGATGGAAAGATGATCAAAACCTGTGGGTGTTAACCAGCGCCAATGATAACACTTTGCGCGGATATACTCTGGCTTGTTTGGATATTAAAACCGGTCAACTGCACCACCAGCCTATCGGCCCATGTGAGTTCTCATCCTTTGCACCTCATGGTCAGGGTCAGGTCATCCAAAGACAGGGATATGGGTATGTTTCTTGGAAACGCTATAAAGGGGGGACGGCTGGAAATTTGTGGATTGATGCCACGGGATCTGGAAATTTTGAACGTTTATTGGCAGACGTCACCCATAACCTGTTGTCTCCTCTGTGGATCAATGATCGCATCTATTTTCTTTCCGACAAGGATGGAACAGGGCAGATTTATTCTTGTACCATCGCGGGGGAAGACGTACAACAACATACCCATCACCAAGATTTTTATCCCCGCCAACTTTCATCCCATGGATCTAGGTTAACCTATAGCTGCGGAGGAAATATTTGGACCTACGAGACAACAACTGGGGAAAACCTGGTCGTGCCTTTGAAACTGAACCTTGGTGCCCAAAACAAGGCCCGTCAAGTCAAAAGTCCGCAAAAGCATCTGACATCGTACGCCCTATCTGCTGATGGAAAACGCTTGGCGCTGATAACCCGTGGCCGTCTTTTTGACCTGACACCTTTCAAGGGGCCAGCAGAGCAAAAAGGAATGATGGATGGTGTTCGATACCGCTGGGCCACCTGGTTCAAAGATGGAACTTTGGCCACATTACACGATCAGGGTTTAGAAGATGTCTTTGAATTTTACGCCAAGAACAGCGTAACCCCTGTAACGTATCGACCCAATGAAAGTCAGGGAAAAGATGGTTTGTGGGGCCGGATCAACGGTGCCAAAGCCCACCCTACTCTGCCCACTTTGGCCTGTGTCAATCATCGTCATGAATTGGTATTGATCCAATGGGGTGACACCATAGCCCTTGATAATGTCCAAACAAAAGTCATCAATCGCAGCATCTATGGCGCCATCCAAGGGTACCAATGGTCTCCCTGTGGTCGCTGGATCGCCTACAGTCTGCAGTCGCGTCTTAGGGGGAACAGCATTTGGATTTATGACACCACAGAAGATGTTAACCACCAAATTACGGACGATTGTTTTTCAAACACCCACCCTGTTTTTGACCCGGATGGGAAATATTTGTTTTTCCTGTCGACCAGACACTTTGATCCAAAAAGAGACGCCCTGGCCATGGCCATGGCGTGCAGTGCCGGTGTGCAACCCTTTGTTTTTATCTTGCAAAAGAATCAGGAATCTCCGTTTGTCTTGCCCCTGCTGCACAGCGACCCTGACAAGTCGGATGAGGACAAAGCCGATGAGGAAAAATCTGCGCCTTCTGGGCCTTCTGTGACGGGTGATGCTGCAAAAAAGACAGAGGAAAACAAGGAAAAAGAGGCAGAAAAAGCTGTAAAACCTGTGGTCATCGATTTTGACCGTCCAGAGACCAGGATCTTGGCGTTTCCTGTGGAACCACGCGAGTACACCAGTCTGTTTGCCTTAAAGGATCAGTTGCTATACACCATAGAAGATCAAGACGGAAAGAATGATTTGTATGCCTATGACCTGAAGCAACCCTATGACCTGAAGCAACCAAAGGAAGAAAATTGGCTGCACGATATCGACAGCTTTACCTTTTCCAGTGATCACCAGTGGATGAGTTATACCAGCCATAAAAAGCTGAGAACCGTTCGTGCAGGCAGTAAACCCAGCGATGATGCCGATACGTCTTTTCATAAAGGCGGTTGGTTAGACTGGCAGCGCGTGGCTCTGACCATCAGTCCCCGAAAAGAGTGGATCCACATGTTCGAAGAAGCCTGGCATTTGCAAAAAGAGCTGTTTTGGATGCCATCCATGGGGAATATCGATTGGAAAGACATTTATAACCGATATCGTCCGTGTGTTGACCGTGTGGCGTGTTTGTCTGAACTGTACAGCGTGATTCATGATATGCATGGGGAATTGGGCACCTCTCATGCCTATGTTATTCCTGCTGAAAAAATCAATACGATGGCATCTTTGGGATCATTGGGCGCCGAATTTTCTTATGACAAAACCCATCAGGCCTATGCCATTGACGACATGTTTCAAGGGGATTCTTGGGCACCAGTGCCGTTACAGCGTCCAGGATTAGATATTGCCATTGGCGATCTGGTTTGGGCCATTGGCGGACAAGCATTATCAGAGAGTGTTCGACCTCAGAATGTTTTGATGCATCAAGCCGGAAATTGTGTTCCTGTTGTGGTCAGTCGTGGCGATGGCACACAAAAACGAACGGTCATGGTTTTTCCAGAAAGTGCAGCAAAAGAGCCCCATAGGCGGTACCGTCAGTGGGTGGAAAACAACCGTGCATGGGTCCACAAACACAGTCAGGGCAAGGTGGGGTACATTCATTTACCCGATATGCAAAACGATGGGTACGGTGAGTTTTTAAGGGGATATACCCAAGAATTTGATCGCGATGGTTTGATTGTTGATGCGCGATACAACGGTGGTGGAAATGTGTCCTATTTCATGATTGATGTGTTGCGCCGCAAACGATTGGGTGTGGATCAGTCCCGATATCATGGGAATATCCCGTATCCTATGGATGCGCCACGGGGACCCATGGTGACTTTGGTGAATGAATATACGGGGTCAGATGGTGATATTTTTGCTTATGCCTTTAAAACCTTGGGCATGGGGACGGTTATTGGCAAGCGTACGTGGGGTGGAGTGGTGGGCATTTGGCCGCGTTTCCCCTTAATTGATGGGACGCGCACCAGTCAGCCAGAATTTTCTTTTTGGGTCAAAGATGCAGGATGGAGCGTGGAAAACCAGGGGGTATTTCCCCATATCGATGTGGACATTAAACCCCAAGATTATGCAAAAAAGACGGATCCGCAGTTGGTGTGTGCCCTAGAGAACGTCTTGGTCAGCATTGAAAACGATGCCCAAAGACAGAAAGATCTGCTGCCTGCTGCGGGATCAGAGCCTGATTTAAAGGTGCCGGGCTGACCAAAAATCCTAAATCAAACGGGCTGTGTCACCCCAATCGCTGTGGATTGGGGGATTCAGTATTGCCCCCCACAGTGATGAGGGAGTTTTGCAATGCCCCATCCGGCGCCCTTAAAAGACTGTACCCTCTCGTTTGATCTCCCTGGGCCATGGGTCTTTTGGCAGCAAGAACGAATCCGATTTCATGACTCAGACCTCTTGGCTATCCTTGGCTGATTTTCGCCCTTATACTGTTAAAAAAGACAAGTTGATTGGTTATGCAATTTTGCGATCATGCAAAAATATTTGTAGAAAGCGGCAAGGGGGGAAATGGATGCGTCAGTTTTCGAAGAGAAAAGAACATTCCCTTTGGCGGGCCAGATGGCGGTCATGGTGGTGTGGGTGGCAGCGTATTTTTGCGTACCAGTCGAGACCTTTCCACACTGATCGATTTCCGATTTCGCCCCCATTACAAAGGTAAATCAGGAGTGGGTGGATCAGGGCGTAACAGAGCTGGCCTAGGCGGCGACGATTTATACCTGGATGTTCCTCTGGGGACAGAGGTTTGGGTAGATGGAGAATTGGTGGTTGATTTGATTCACGCAGACCAAAGTGTCATGGTAGCCAAAGGGGGTTTAGGGGGGCGTGGAAATGCCAGTTTTGCCTCTTCGACCAATCGTGCGCCCAGAGAATTCACGCCAGGAGAATTGGGCGTGGCATTGACGCTGGAGTTGCGGCTGAAATTATTGGCCGATGTGGGATTTATAGGATTGCCCAATGCTGGAAAATCCACCTTGTTGGGCAGCATTACCAGCGCTTGCCCTAAAATAGGCCCCTATCCTTTTACCACATTGACCCCTCAACTTGGGACCATGATCAGTCCGACCTATGACGAATGGGTTTTGGCCGATTTACCGGGTTTAATAGAGGGTGCCCACGAAGGCAAAGGATTGGGACATCGGTTTTTAGGTCATGGGGAACGTTGTCGCATGCTGTTGCATGTGATCGATGGCACGGGCGAGGATTTGGATCAGGTTTATCGCATGGTTCGTAACGAACTAGACCAATACAGTCCATCTTTTTTAGACAAAAAAGAGTGCATTGTCATTACAAAAAGAGACCTGATGACACCAGAACAACAAGACCTGGCGCGAAAGATATTTGGTCCAGACATCGTGATGGTATCGGCTGTTAGCAAAGAAAACCTGCCCACCATAGAGCAAAAACTGTGGCACAGCCTTTCTCTCTAGGGGGCATTTCCAAAACAACGGTCATGCTGGTTGCGGGACCAACGGCCTCTGGAAAATCCGATTGGGCCATTGATCAGGCAGCAACCGAGGGGGCCCTACCCAATGGCTCTGGCACAGTTGGATGCATTATTAATGCCGACAGCATGCAACTGTATCATGGTCTGGATGTATTAACGGCCATGCCCAGTGCTGCAGATCAATCCCGCATGAACCACCATTTATATGGCTTTTTATCGCCTTATGGGGAAAAATATTGCGTATCCCGCTGGGTAAAACAGGCCCTTGATACGATAAAACAGGCGCACAGTAAGGGACAGCGTGTCTGGGTTGTGGGGGGAACAGGATTTTACCTGAATACCCTTGTGCGGGGATTGTCTCCCATTCCCGATTGTGATCGATCAGAAAAAGAACACTTGCGCAGGCAGTATCATCAGGCCACGGTTGCAGAATTAAAGGATTTACTGCGCCCTGTGGATCCTGTGTGTGCTGAACATTTGTTGGATCATCAACGCTTGCTGAATGCCTGGATTGTGTATCAATTAACGGAAAAGCCTCTTTCATGGTGGCACGGTCAGGATCGGATTACCCCTGATTTGGATTTTTTTCGCGTATTAATTTGGCCATCAAAAGAATACTGTATGCATCGGGCAGAAAAACGCCTGGGTGCCATGGTTAGGGCCGGTGTATACGACGAAGTTCGAGAATTTTGCACTCATCCTGACTGGAAAAACTCACCTTTGAGCATGGCCCTGGGGTTAAAAGCAATGGATGAGATGTTGCAGGGAAACATTTCTGAAAACGAATGCCATTCACACTATTTAATAGAAACGGCACAATACATAAAACGCCAGAGGACATGGTTTAGGGGGCAATATACACCAGATTATATCCACGATACGTAAAGAGGGGGGTGTACAAACCATCTGGATCAACACAAGAACGCACCGGTTACGATGCGCCTCATCCCATTGTTTACGCTTTAGGCTCCTCTTTCCCCACTCTCCCCTGCCCTATACATCAGATTGTGGGCGATGTTCTGATCGATTGATGCTAAAACCTTGTGGATAACGCGCACTCAGTTTATCAAAATTCATTTGAATGACGTCTGATAAAGAAACATTTAATCCGATACATGCTTGGGCAATATACCATAAAACATCCCCTAATTCTCGCTTTAAATGGTGTATATTTTCTTCTGATGGCTCTTTCCCCTGAAACACAATTTTTTTAATGATTTCCATGAATTCCCCCGACTCTGCACTCATACCTATGGCTGCATTCAGCACCCTTTGGGTTGAAAACCCCTTTTGATCCAGATCTGCGATACGCTGGCTAAAATCGGTATAGTTTTTACTGGAATCAGAAGCAGTGGCATCAACAAACTGAGTGTATTGTTCTAGACTAATCGTCATAATGACCTGTTTTTATTGTTTAATTTTACGGTATTAATCATACCAAAATGCATTTTTAAATGCAAGTAAATGACGGGTTCTGTCTGGAGCGTGGCCTATAAATAATATATTTTCCCCCGATTTTATCGTTGACTAGGAAAAAGCAATCCGGGCAGAATCTTTTCTATATCAAATGCGCCATAAGCGCTGGTTAACCTGGGCCGTTTGGCATACTATGGTTTGGTACGACTAAATTGGGGGCACGTTAATCACAACAAGAGCCTAAACAGACGGGGGTGCGCCTATGAAATCTAACATAAAATCCGTGTGGAATGCCATTTCAACCATTCGCCACTCTGCCCATTTATGGCGCATGGGCTTATTTGGTTTGGTCAGCGCCATTCCTTTGGCTTTTTTACTCTCTGTTGTAACGTTTTGGTTAACCGATCACGGGTGTTCGCCCGGCCACATCGGGGTGATGTCCTGGATGATGATTCCCTATAGCTTAAAGATTTTTCTGGGTCCGATTATTCAAATGACATCCTTTGGATTTTTGGGCAGACGTTATGGCCATTATCGCATCTGGATTATGGTGTCCCAAATGGGGGTTGTGGCGTGTATTTTTGCCCTCAGTTTGATTCACCCATTGGAACGCATGATTTTGGCCCGTGGGTTGTGTTTTGTCACAGCCTTGTTTGGGGCAATGCAAGATTGTGCCCTAGAGGGCTATCGGGTTCATTCCACGCCAGAGGCTCAGCAAAGTGCTGTTTCTGGGGTAAACTCTATGGGGTATCGCATTGGGTTGTGGGGTACGACCTGCATTGCATTGATTTTTTCTTGTTACAACTGGTTTTTTGCCTTTTTGTGCATTTCTGGATTTTTGGTGTTTGCAAGTATGCTGTGTTTATGGCGATTGCCTCAACCCAAACATTGGAAAGAGATGCTTTCTCTGCATCAATATGGTCGATTGTTGGCCCAGGGCTGGTCTTTTTTTCAGAAGACCTATTACTTTTCCAGCGTATTGGCCATGATTGGAGCCCAGAAATTGGGGGATATTTTTTTACGCAGCATGTGGTCCCATTATTTTATCAAGGTTGGATACACCAAACAACAAATTGTGACCATTGACAAAGGATTTGGTATTGTCGCGACCATTATAGGCATCCGTTTGGGTGTGGCGTGGATAGAGCGTAAAGGCATCGCCCAAGGATTTAGATTATGGGCTGTGTTGCAGGGGTTAATGGCGCTGTTATTTGTGGCGCATGCGTGCTCTGATCATCAACACTTCGGATTGTTTTTTGCCAGCGTCTCGGCCAATCATTTGGTTGGGGGCATTGGAGCCGTCACAATTTTGACTTATTTGTCCCAATTGTGTAAAGGCAACGACCAACAAGACACATTGCGCTATGCCATGGTGTCATCTTTGGGATCTTTTGGGCGCACAGCGGTGTCGTATTTTTCATGTGTGGTTGCGGATGTGGTGCCGTTTTGGTGGGTCTTTTTTGCCCTTTCCGCCGTCATGTGCTGGCCTGCATTTATTTTGTCCTTTGCTCAGCGACCGTTTAAGAGGCGCACGTGAGGTTGGCGCCGGATGATTGTTCAACGATTTTTCGATGATTTTCGTACCTTTCCAAAAGGATTAAATAAAAGCAAAATCATTGACAAAACAAACTCCCCTATTCCAAATTATCTCATCGTTTTTATACAGAGAGTCATACGCGATGGATCAATACCCTAACAGCGTCATCAGCGCTGTCATACACACACCCTTCAAGATTTGGATCATTTTGGGGATTATTATTTTGTTTGGGGTGCGGTCTTTGAAAAAGCAAGTAATTTATCCGCCGCAATTGTTGTTGGTGCCAGCCGTGTTGATGTGTTTTAAGTTTCCAATCTTTTTTGACAGGGCGCCCTATTTATACATCAGCATGTTGACTGTGGGTCTGTTGATTGGCGGCATGGTCGCGTCACACATGAGGGTTTCCTGGCAAAAATTTCCAAAACGACTGATCTTGCCTGGTGGGCCCAGCACATTATGGATCTTGTGCTCGTTTTTCTGCATTAAATATGCCTATGGCATTTTGCACAGCCTTGATTCGGTTCAATCATCCCATTGGGCATGGATTGATACGGGGGTCAGCGGATTGTTGCCGGGATATGCGTGGGCAAAGGGGCTGTATTTTTCCTATCTCTACTTTTTTGACCGCCCAAAAACCTCTATATAGCCCTGTTTTAAGGGGTTTAGTATTTTTTTTGTATTTTTTGGCAAAAGGGTGTTGACGGGGCTGTGGGGGTTGGTGTAGATTGATGGAGTGATCTTTGAAAAAGTTTGAAAAAAGAGAGATAAACGATCAATAAGTTTATCCCGTCAAAAAATATATAACAGGAC
>CAMCZV010000003.1 GCA_945888455.1 Candidatus Finniella inopinata
CAATGGGGTGGGAGAATGACACAATGGGGTGGGAGAATGACACAATGGGGTGGGAGAATGACACAATGGGGTGGGAGAATGACACAATGGGGTGGGAGAATGACACAATGGGGTGGGAGAATGACACAATGGGGTGCGAGAATGACAAAATGTGACGCTGTGCTGAAAAGGCGTTATGCCATCATGGATCACACCCCACAGATCAAAAATAAACACATCATAACAATGGGATATCTGCGACAATCCATCAATATTTGCCGTTTTATTGTTCACAACGTTTGCGCCTTTTTTATTACCTTCTGCATTCATACACAATAGACTCATTATTTTCATTATTATTTTATCGTGATATCAACATCACTTCTTCCGCGCCACAGTCAGGATGCTTTGTGTTGTATCTTCCATAAATTTTTCACCCTGCATGCCATAATGACCAAGGCTTTCAAAGCCATTGCTCTCTAATATTGCTCTCAGCTCAGTTGCATTATAGATTTGAAGGGAAAATGTGTTATAGAATCTCTCTGGTTTCTCGGCATTTTTTTGAATCAACAAAACATCATATGAGGTGAGGATACCTCGTTCGCGATCGATTGTAGAGCATTGTGCTGAAAGAACCTGAGAGTCGCCTACCTTTTTATGAGTCTGGTAAGCAAAATCAGCAACAACTGTGTCGGTCATAGCGTTCACATTAAAAATATCGAAGATGTAAATGCCACCATCATTTAAATTTTCGTGGATATTGCGCAATGTTTTTTCAAAATCCGATTTTGTCACATGACCAATGGCATTAAAAATGGTGATAACGGCATCAAATTTACCCACTTTTAGTGTGCGCATATCACCATCGATAAAGGAAAGATCGATTTTTTCTCTAAGTGCTCGCCCCCTTGCAATGTTTAGCAAATCAGGACTAAAATCTGCGCCTGTTACTGCGTATCCGCGCTCATTTAAGAAAAACACCTGTGATCCCGTTCCACATGTTAGATCGAGGATTGTATGGACTTGATATGTACCCAACAATTTTTCAATAACGGCATTTTTTGCGACTGTATCATCGCTGATGTTCCCTGCATCGAAATACTCGGGTAATTTTTGATATTCCAGCGGAAGGCCTAGATTACTTTTTGTACGTTTATTTTTTTGCATGACGCTTCTCCAAATCAAATTGCTCGGCTATGAGATTATGTGCAATTAATGTATTCATTGTCATTTTTCCGATTATTTCCCTATAACCAATTTCATTAAATCTTCGAATAAAACTTCTCGTAACGTATGACCTTGGCGCAGTGATTCTATGATTTTTTGTGTATGTTGGTCCTTAGAGTTCATCAAAGAAGGATCATATTCAAAGTGCACCCCAGACAGTAAAACCTTTCCTTTTCCGTAATGTATTAAAATAATGGCTGGCAGACCATTGTCGTAAAATCCAACTATATTGGTATTTGGATATTGTTCAGCATTTTGAAAAAATCCACCGCCATTATAAAACACTGTGGTTTTTGTTACATTGGGCAAGGTTGTATGTATTGTTGCAGCCCTACTGCCACTTTGAGTTTTGTAATCATATGGCGCTAAAATAGGACCAATGGCTCTTCCTCTAAAGAAACCCAACTCTCTTTTTCCTAGCACTTCTAATGGCCCATTTTTGTCAAACTCTACATACGAAGAACCATAGTATGATCCTGCACAAATTCCCAGAAAAGATCCGCCATTTGTGACGTATTTTTTAATGACTTTATTGCCTTTACCATTCAGTTTTTTCACATAAGGTAAATCAGCACCCCCAGGCATAACAAATAAAACTGCATTTTTAGTCCAAAGCCCTTCTTTTACTATTTTAGCATTTATTGTTTTTACATTATACTTTTTTAACAACCTTTTAAAGGTTGACACCGTTTGTTTCAAAGATTCTTCGCTTACCCCTTCATCTTGATATACATACACTGTATCCCTATCTTGAGAAAAGGCGGCTGGTACAAGGAGCACACTAAAAGCAAACAACAAATGGCTTTTCATACAATATCTCCCCGTACATTACTGCCCACACCTAAAGATCCTGCACCTGTGCCATGTGGTAATGATTCATCCTGAGTTTCAATATCGGCTGTAACAATTAACGATCGGCCTTCTTCTATAATGGTTGATCGATGGCCTTTACCATCCGTATCTGTTGCGTAAAGTATATGGCCTGGACCAAAATACCGTATTTCACCACCGCTGGTTTCAATGCAAACTTTACCACAGAGATACACAATCCATTGTTTTTGTGGAACGGTATGCCAATCATATGCTCCTTTACAAAAGTCTCGGAACCATAAGCGTGAGACAGAAAAAGGATCAGAAATTTTTCCCAAAAATGCTCCTGCATGGGGTGTAATGACACCAATGTCTTTAAAATAAGACTTTCCATCATATTTGGTATACAAAAGTGTATAAAACATATGCACTAACACACTCCGCTACAGGCTGCCTTCTTAATCCAATGAGGGGTAATATCTCTCACTTACCACTGCACCTAAGGGGGGGGGGGCGCCTCCCTCACTGTTCTTCTTACCCAAAGACCCATTGCAGCGCACGTACACACACAGGCTAAAAACATCAGAACAAAAATCAAAGGCTGTTGTCTGATTACCCCAATACACAGACGGAAAGGTTCTTTACGAATTTCTTGACTTTACTGAAAAAACCTTTGGCTTCCTGCGTTTTGTTCTTCTCCTCTTCGTGAAAATCCTGCAAGGATACTTTTTGCTTGGCCGTTAATTGAACGGGGATGTAAATTTTGGCCATCACACATAAATCGCCGCGTTGAGAGCGATTCAGCTGGCTCATGCCCTTGTGACGGACCACAATTTTTTGATTATACTGAGTTCCCTCTGGAATCTTGACCGTTACGGTTTGCCCGTCAATGCATGGAATTTCGATATCCCCACCCAAAGCAGCCAGCGTCATGGATACGGGATAATCGCAATACAAATCGTTGTCTTTGCGTTCAAATAATTCATGGGGTTTAATGTGCACTTGCACATACAAATCACCACTGGATCCGCCCCGTTTTCCGGCTTCTCCTTTTCCAGACATTCTGATCTGAGATTGATCGTGAATACCGGCCGGAATGGAAATGCTCAGTTTTTTCTGCCCCCGTGTTCGGCCTTCTCCTTTGCAATCAGAGCACGGGTCCGAAATGGTGCTGCCCATGCCGTGACAGGCTTTGCACTCTGTTTCTATGGCAAATAATCCCCTCTGAACATGAACTCTGCCTCGGCCACGACAGGATCCACAACTTTTTGGTTTTGCCTTTGATTTTGAACCCGTTTCTTGACAAGTCGAGCATGGGGAATAGGTTGGAAATTGAATTTCCGTAGAGATGCCTGAAAACGATTCTTCCAGAGAAACGGCAATTTGGTAATGTAAATCGCCACCTTTTTGAGACGATTGAGGAGATCTGGAACGGCCACCACCAACAAAATCTGAAAAAAGATCTTCAAAAATCGATGAAAAATCGCCCTCGCCAAATCCATGAAACCCTTCATACCCCCCGCCGCCTTGCTGATTCTGAAAAGCAGAATGCCCCATGCGGTCATAGGCTTCCCTCTTTTTTGGATCACTTAAAACTTCATGAGCCAAATTCACTTCTTTAAACTTTTTCTCTGCCTCTGCATCCCCAGGATTTTTATCAGGGTGATATTGCAATGCTTTTTTGTGGTACGCTTTTTTGATCTCTGCGGCCGTTGCTGTCGAAGAAACCCCTAAAAGGGTATAAAAGTTTTGTTCCACAATATCTCCCCTTTTTGATCAGGCCTGCTCTGAAAGACCGCGATCGATAAACTCAATCACAGCCAAAGGTGCCGCATCACCATACCGAAAACCCGCCTTAATAATGCGCAAGTATCCGCCGTTACGCGTGGCCGTACGTGGCGTCAACACCGAAATAATCTTGAGCGTGGCATCTTTGTTATTCAAAACGCCATAAATGGTTTGAAAGGCCTTAACAGGATTGGCATTGCGCCCTTTTGTAATTAACTTTTCAAGAAATGGACGGATTTCTTTTGCTTTTGGTAATGTTGTGATGATGCGCTCTTTTTCAACCAAGTTAATGGCCAAACCAGCCAAAAGAGCTTTTCTTTGGTTGGTTGTTCTATTAAATTTTCTGTGCTCTAATTGGTGTCTCATAATCCTTAACCTTCCTGTTCAATATGGTGTTTCTCTATATTTTTTGGGGGCCAATCTGGAAAAGACATCCCCAATTTCAAATTAAAAACGGCCAAGAGATCTTCGATATCATCCAATGACTTTTTTCCAAAATTAGGCGTTTTTAACAAATCATCCTTTGTTTTCTTGACCAAATCCCCAACATACACAATCTGAGCGCTGCGCAAACAATTCAAACAACGTACAGGCAGATCCAAATTGGAAACCAAATTAAACAATACAGGCGGAAACGTGGACGCCCCCACATCACCAGATAAGGCATACACATTTTTGTGCGCCAATTGGGTGTCTAATGACAAGAAATATTTCAATTGGTCATGCAAAATCATCGCCGCATCGTTCACAGCATCCCTAGGCGTCAACGCACCATTGGTTTCCACCGTCAACAACAAACGATCATAATCCGTAGATTGCCCGACGCGCGTATCCTCTACCTCAAAAGTAACCCTTTGAATCGGACTAAATTTGGCATCCAAGAAAATTTCTCCGATCTGCTTGGCCGCAAAGGAGTTCTGAGGCGCAGGAAGATACCCTTTTCCCTTACTGATGCAAAGTTCCATAGACAAACTGCCCCCATCGGATAGGGTGCAAATCACTTGGTTTGGATCCAAAACGTCCAAAACAGAATCCCCCTGAATCATACCGGCCGTCACCACACAAGGCCCCTGGGCCGTCAACATAAACGACCTGGAATCTTCTTGGGAATTTAACCGTAATTTCATAACCTTTAGATTTAAAACAATATCAGTTACGTCTTCTACCACACCTTGCAAACTGGAAAATTCTAGCAAAGCCCCTCCAATTTTTACCGATGTAACGGCACAACCCTGGATAGACGACATCAGAACACGACGCAACGCATTACCCAAAGTAACACCAAAACCGCGCTCTAGAGGCTCAACCACTATTGTTTCCAAACACTCGGTGGTCGACATTTTTTCATATGAAATTTTATAGGGTCGGATCAATCGATCCCAACTCTTTGGAACAAAAGTGGTTTGGTTTAACATTAGGTGCGCCGTCTTTTAGGAGGACGACATCCATTATGAGCCACAGGCGTGATATCACTGATCAGCGTGATGGTAAAACCAGCGCTGTACAAAGATCGAACCGCAGCCTCACGACCATTTCCCGGACCTTTTAACAAAACTTCTAAATTTTTAACACCATGAATCTGGGCTTTTTTCGCCACATCTTCGGCAGCCAACTGAGCAGCATACGGCGTCGATTGACGTGAACCAGAAAATCCAGCCACACCAGCAGACGACCAAGCCAAAACATTCCCCTGCACATCACTGATGGTGATCACAGTATTGTTAAACGTCGAATTTACACACGCCACAGCAGAGGTGATATTCTTTTTCTGACGTTTTCTTTGAGCAACAACTCTTGCCATAAATTAATTATCCTTTCTTTCCAGCAATGGCCTTTGCACGTCCGCGACGGGTCCTGGCATTGCTGTGGGTTCTCTGACCACGAACAGGGAGATTTCTTCTATGACGCAATCCGCGGTAACACCCCAGATCCATCAAACGCTTCTTACTCATCCCTACATCCCTTCTTAAATCTCCCTCGACCTGATATTCAGAATCGATGAGCTCTCTGATGGTGAGGATCTCTTTTTCTGTTAACGTAAAAACACGACGCATCTTTTCAATGGACGTCTTTGCACAAATTTCCAAGGCTTTGGGAAGACCAATGCCATAAATATACTGCAGGGAAGCGAACAACGGTTTGTCGCTAGGAATGTTTACACCGGCTATACGTGCCATATATTGCGCATAAAAAATTTCTTATTCAGTATAATTCAACCCCAACCCAAGTCAAGGGGCTGAACCCAAAAAACCCCTAAAAACTTTAAACCATTACCCCAGACCCCTTCTCCAGCCAGGGGAATATGGCCCGGAACCCTTCCTCTATCCAGGGAAACAGATCTTTTAGATCTTGGGTTTCTATGGCCGGTCCGCACCAAATGCGCAAGGCTGGAAAAGATCTGGCATGATTAAGCAGATCAAAACCAGCACCCTGATCAGACAAAAACTGGCCCAACCGATTCAATACAGCCCATTGCTGGGGTACGGAATAGCCCTGAAAGGTGGGATGTTGGATGGACAGGGTCACGGGTCCCTTGGCACAATACGACGCAGGAGAGACAGAAAAGGCCACATGCTCTTGCCCGCTGCACCAATCGTGAAGGACCTGGAAATTTCGCTCTGTATCCCTTAATGCCGAGGACAACCCCCCGCGATCATGCCACACCTGTAAAACGGCCCGATATTCGGCCACCAGCAACATAGAACAGGTGTTAATCATCTCTCCTCGGAAAATGCCTGGCATGATTCCCTGGTCATCTTTTAGGCGCATTAAACGGGGTATGGCCCAACGGGGAGTATAGGTCCGCAATCGTTCCAACGCCTTTGGTCCCAAGACAATAACGCCAAAGCCAGCCTCTGCCCCCAATCCTTTTTGCCAAGAAAATGCGGTCACATCGATATCGGCCCAGGGTAAATCCGTTGTCATAACGGCCGAAGCCGCATCCACAAACAGCAAACCTTCAGAACCCGCTCTCAACCTTAAAAAGTCTTGATTTTCCCCAACCCAAACCCCATGGGTCGTCCCACACCACGTGATCACACAATCATATTTGGGGTTTAAACGCCCCAGCACACCCTCAACGGACCCCGAAATTCGGTTGATGGGCAATTTCAATTCTTTTTCAATAGAATGCCCCCACAAAGCGCTGAAAATGTCCCACTCTAGCACATCAATGGGCATATCGGGGGTCAACAGGTTCCAAAACGCCATTTCAATGGCGCCGGTGGCGGATCCTGGGGTTAAACCCACATAATGGGTGTCAGGAATGCCCAATAAGGCCCGCAGAGACTGGGTCACCTGGGCAATTTCTGATACGCCCTCTGCACTGCGGTGCGACCTACCCAACAACGCATTGTCGTAATAAGCCTGATTCAACTGGATGGGTTTAACGCATGGTCCAGAGGAAAAAAATGGTCTAGAGGGCTTTTTTAATGATCTATTTTGCGATGTCATAAAGGAAAATCCTGAACAGAAAGCATGTCAAAACAAGGTTACTATAAAACAAGGGAGGGCTTCTAGCAGAAAAGGAAACCCCCATGCTTTTTACGGCACACCCCCTAACCCCGAATACTGTTACCCCCCCCCGATGCACCACAGGTTTTTTAAGTTTTCACCCCCATTAACGGGCCAATATTTTAGTCATTTCACGATACCCCTGGTTGTTTAGGTATCGATGCACATAAAATTTAACGGCTCGATCCCCGCTGTGAACCAATGTTTCCATCACTTGCTTGACTTGCTCCAGCGACGATACGGGGGTTTCGTTGATTCGGATCAATACATCACCAGGTAAAACGGTCTCATCGGTCATGGTGGCGTTGCTTACAGTATCCACCAAAACGACGCTATCCGCCCTTAACTGCATACGCATACGGGCCATGGCGTCGGCACCAATTTGACGAAAAGAAACACCAAATTCTTTGATATTCAGCACTTGAGCCCCATAAGGTCTGCTGTCCATATCCAGTGGCAATTGCCCCACCGTTACTTTAATCTCCATTTCCCTGCCCTCTTCCCGTACGGGATGCTCTTTTTTACCCCTCCATATGCCCATGACCAATGGTTTTCCAGGGTTTATTCTGCCGATCATGGCGCGGGCTTGCTGATGATGAGAAACAGGGGTGCCATTAATGCTTAAAATCACATCACCGTCTTTTAACCCACCTTGCTGTGCGGGTGTATTGGGCAATATGGAATCAATAATGACCCCACGTGGCCCCGTCATGCCCAAATATTTTGCCCAAGTTTCAGATACATTGTCCCCCATCTGAATGCCAACATATCCACGCAATACAGGCCTTTTCCGGGCCAATTGGTTGATGACGGGTATGGCCAATTCTGATGGAATGGCTAAATTCATACCATTGCTGCCCCCCGAATGGCTGATTCCCATGCTGTTTATTCCAATCACTTGTCCATCGATATTCAGCAATGGTCCGCCAGAATTTCCCGGATTGACGGCGGCATCGGTTTGAATAAAATGGGTAATGTGGGTCGAGTTTAGCTCTGGAACAACCCTGTTAACGCTGGATATGATGCCGTGGGTTACGCTGAAATCCAGCAGCATAGCCGGACTGTGGCCCCCCCCTGTCCCTCCAGGAGAACCAATGGCAATGGCCCAATTTCCCACCTTAACGTCTTCTGATTTTCCCCACGGCAACCCATGCAATGGCTTTTCTGTGGTCAGGCTTAAAACAGCCAAATCGGTCCGAGCATCCACACCGACAATGGTGGCCGGAATCACGTCTCCTGATGAAAACCGAACATGGACAGATCCAGACCCTTTAATCACAGCTTCGACCACATGATTATTGGTCACCACAAAAAACCCTTCTTTTCCATCCGCGCCAATACTTTTAATGATAAACCCCGTGCCAGAAGTCCTGACTTTTTGAGATATGGGTTTAGGATACACCCCTGATAACAACATCCAATTCATTTCAATATCCGACAGTGTGTCCAAATTCGGCCCCATCAAGCGATCCGATGACACCAAAACCGTCACCACGCTTTGCATGGCTTTGTGGGCAACTTTTGAAAACCCGTCTCGCAAAAATTGAAACTGACTGGGCAACAGCCCCTTCGTGTTAGCGCTCGTTTTTTCCACACTGCTTTCGCGCGCAGGGGCGGACTTGATCTGGACACAGGCAGCGATCACAGCAATAAAGATTACCAAAGCATTAACTCTTTTACAGTAAAACATAGGGTTTTTTGATTTTTTTAAATTATTGGTAAGATACGGAGAAAAAGATTTTATGTCAATAGCATTTCGTCCTGCTATGAATGAAAATGTAAATGCTGTTTGCTTTTCTCCTTTATATAGGGCAATCTCTATAACGTACATAATCTTAAGAATGGATCAACAATGAAAAAAACAATAGCCTCTCTTTTTGCACTCTCTTTGTGTGTAACAACAGTTTTTGCCGATGATAAAAATGACAGCGCAAAAGCCGTCAACACATTGACTTTTGCCAGCTTGACATTAAACAACTCTAAGGAAGAAAAGACCATTACCTATGGTCAATTGCAAGAAATGTTGGATAATTTAATCAACAGCTTGAAAGAAAGCGGGCAAAATTTGCCTGAAGACAAAATGATCACCATCGAGCAAATGATTCGTGAATACATGATTTCAGATGGGGCTTTGACCTTGGTGGCCATGGCATCGGATGTAAAAAACACACCAAAAGTCAAAGAAGCCATCGCACGTGCCACAGAAAAAATCATCAAGGAGGCCTATCGATCGGCTGAAATGACGAAAATGCAAGAAAAATTGCAAGAAGCCGGGTTCGAAGCCATGTACAAAGAAATGGAAGCCCAAATCATCACAGAAAAAGGTGACCAAGTGACCCTTAGCGTATTTCCTTCCAATCAAAGCGCAGATGAGTCTCGTATCATTAAAAAGATGAAGTTTGTAACCAATCCTGAGGCCAAGGCAAAAGAATGGGCCAAGCTGGTTAAAAATTCTGGCGGAGAACAAAAAACTCTGGATCCCATCTTATTGTCAGATGCTCCTGAGTTTGTAAAATCCAAACTGATCAAATGCAAAACGGGCGATGTGATCAGTATTTCTTCGCAGATCGACCCCAACAATCCAAAACAACCGGCAAAAACCGTTCTGTTTTATGTGGTCAAACGCGGAAAAATTGAAGGCGATTTGTTGGGTCAAGCCGTTGCTTCTAAGATTAAAGAAAATTTGGAAAAGAAATTGAATGAGCACATCATGGGTCAAGTCAAAGTCGAAATGTTGGACAAAAAAGGTATGCCGATGAAGGCAGCAACCCCAGATGCCCCATCTGCAGCGTCGTAAAGCTTTGGGATGGACTCTGTCTGTGTGACAGGGTCTGTTCCACCCCACCCCCTTGTCAGGTCTATATTCCCAAGTCTTGGGCCATATTTACCCGTTATACCCCCCCTTTTCTATTGCCCTGATTTTTGTGAATCCTGGTGCCATAAGCCATCAGAGATAAGGGAAAAAGATCGCTCACTTCACCTCCTATTAATGCTTTGTTAACTTTTTCTGGTTCACACTACGTAAGCAAATTCCTAATAAATTCTAAGCATGTTGAACCAAATGCCCAAAGATGCCGTGATTCAAGAAATCCAATTTTTGGTTTCTCAAATTCTGCACGATTTCATTTCTCATTTCACAGCCATTTCTACAGGGCTGGATATGCCTCTGCATATGGCCAAAGAGATTTTTCCCATGCTGTTGCATTCTCGACAACAGTTAAATGCGTATCTAAATGTTATGCGGTATTTGTTTTCTCAGGGAAATGGATCCGATCACAGCGGTACAGACATGATTACAGCCTATGGCACCAGTTTGGGAATCAGCATTACGGGGCATTCCGATCACCACAGTAAAATCATTACCGGATTGACATTATGGGCCATCAAGCAAGTTCAAGCGCGCAGCCAAACGTGCGTTTCTCGTACCAATAACGCCATTCATATTCACAGCCCCTGCCTGAAACCCGATTTATGCGATATCAGCGTATTGTTGGGCCAAACCAATATCAAGAGCCCAAGGGACAGTTTATCGGCCTATCTGGCACGCCTATTGGCCCAATCTGGTATGTCCCTGACCGCACACAGTCCCAACAGTCAAGAATTGGTCATCGAATTGCACCCTGAAGCACAGACCTCGGCGCCTGTGGAACCCAAGGTATTTCATATGACGTCTTACCCTTCTTAGAATACAGAAAACCGATCTGGGAGTGCGCCATCATTTCCAGAAAACACTAACCTAAAATAGGCCATGCGGATTAAGCCAAGGATGCTGGGAATAGGATGGGGAGTGGGCTGTCGGAAATGGATTTGATACGAAAAAGATACCACAAGCTGTGTGTCAAATACGCTCAAATGTCTGATGAAATGCATAGAAAAATCACTCTTAAATCCTTGATTTTCACTAGAAAAGGACCCAAGAAAACGATAAGAGCGGGCGAAGGGATTTGAACCCTCGACCACAACCTTGGCAAGGTTGTGCTCTACCACTGAGCTACACCCGCATCTTGTCTTTCATTTTAAAGGATTTTTCTGACAGGTCAAGGGGGGTAATCTGGGCAACCATGCAAAATGTGAAAAATAAATGCCCCCCATCAGCCCCCTCCCCCGTCGTGTACGATGAAAAATTCAGATAAACTAATGATCACAATCCATACAGGCCATCCGTCCATGATTCAGTCCATTGAAAAATCCTGGGTAACCCCCCGCGAACATACACCAGATGCGGGCCTTTACGGTGGAAAAGGCGCGAGCTTAATGACCATGGCCGCCATGGGCATACCCGTTCCTATGGGGTTTATTCTGCCCATTGGTTACGAAAAACCCCTTTTTGCCTGCCATGGTGACGATCTTAAAGCCCATTCAACCTTCCCGTCATCATCAGAACACCCCAGCCCCTTTCCCCTAGACATAGAAACGGCCCTATCCACCCTAGAGCAAAAACTGGGCAGTTATTTAGGCGACCCAGATCGTCCTTTGTTTTTGTCTGTGCGCTCTGGTGGGGCCATTTCTATGCCCGGTATGATGGACACCTTTTTAAACATTGGTCTTGTCCCAAAAACCTGCCCTGCATTGGCAGAACGTTTAGGGCTGTCTTTGGCTCAAACCGAATCCTTATACATCCAACAGCATAAGGATTGGGAAAACAGTTGGAGCACGTTGCCAGATTTATCCAATCCACGTTTGCTCATCCAAGATCCCAAAATTCATTTATGGCAAGCCATTCAGGCCGTTTGGCACAGTTGGAACAGCCCCAGAGCATTGGCATACCGTCAGCACCATAACCTGCAAAATGATGGGGGCAGCGCCGTCATTATTCAAGCCATGGTTTTTGGCAATGCTTCTGGACGATCGGGCACGGGCGTTCTATTTACGCGCAGACCGGATACAGGCGAAAATACCCTCTTTGGTGAATTTTTACCCCATGCTCAGGGCGAAGACCTGGTATCTGGCGCCGTAACCCCCCAGCCACTGTCGGATTTATCCGATTATGCCCCTAAAATCTTTGAGGAATTATGCCATTACGCCAGAACGTTAGAGCACGCACAAGGTGACATGCAGGATATCGAGTTTACCTTTGAAAACGACACCTTATGGATTTTACAAACGCGTTCAGGAAAACGCACCGCCAATGCCACGTTTCGCATTGCCTATGATCGGGTTATGGCGGATGAAAGCACCCGTGAACAGAGCTTGACATCCATTGACCCCATGACCATTGATGGTCTGTTGCACCCCCAATTGACCCAACCCAATGGGCTTTTATCCATTGCTCGGGGGTTGGCGACTTCGCCTGGGGCCGCCATTGGGCGTTTAACCTTTGATCCCGAAGCCGTCACCCCAGACAGCATTTTATTGTTACGCGAAACATCGGCCGAAGACGTTCCAGCCATGTTGATGGCCAAAGGGGTTGTGACATTGCGCGGAGGAATGACCAGTCATGCGGCCGTTATTATGCGCAGTATTGGCAAGCCATGCATATCTGGTCTGGAAAATGCCGCCATCACACCAAATGGTCTAGAGATCAACGGGCACGTATTCCCCATAGGCACAACGGTCACCATGGATGGTACAGCAGGCATTCTCTTTGATGGGCCAGGCACCATTGAAACACCCTCCTTTTCCTTTCAAACCACAGAAGTCCTGTCTTGGGCCGATGAGGTGCGCTCTTTAACCGTCTATGCCAACGCCGACACACCCGAAGACATCCTGCGGGCCATGACGTGGGGAGCTGATGGCATTGGGTTATGTCGAACAGAACACATGATGTTTCAAACACAACGTCTGCGTTTAATGCAACAGTTTATTTTAGCTCCGACGGCGGACTGGCGAAATCACGCCCTGTTGGAACTTGAAACGCTGCATCAACACGATTTATTGGCCCTGCTGCGTGCTGCAAACTCTAAGCGGCTCATCGTACGTCTTTTGGACCCGCCATTGCATGAATTTTTACCCACATCACAGGAAGAAAAATCCTTGTTGGCACGCCATTGGGATCAATCGTTACAGGATATAGAACGGTGCATTGAAAAACGCTCTGAAACAAACCCCATGATGGGGCAACGCGGATGTCGATTGGGTCTGGCTTTTCCTGAACTGTATGCCATGCAAATTCGTGCGTTATTTGGTGCAATGGATCAGGCTGTGGCCGATGGATTATCGCCTGATTGTGGCGTCATGATACCCTTGGTTGCCCATGTAAAAGAATTAGAAACGCTGCGCACTTTGTTTTATTCTCTGAATCCTGGATTGCGCCGTGTGAATTTTGGTGTGATGATTGAAACCCCTCGTGCGGCCCTTATCGCGGATGCATTGGCCCAATGGGTCGATTTTATCAGTTTTGGAACCAATGATTTAACCCAAATGACGTGGGGGCTGTCCAGAGATGACAGCAATCCCATTACTCAAACCTATCATGCTCTGGGCATCGCCGATCCGTTTTATGCTCTGGATACCATGGGCGTGGGACAATTAATGGAATGGGCTTGCACCAGAGCCAAAACAGTTAATCCAAATATTGCCATCAGTGTGTGTGGCGAGCACGCAGCCAATCCTCGCAACATTGGCTTTTTCCATCGTATAGGCATTGGTTCCGTATCGTGCTCACCTTGGGCGTTGCCTCGGGTACGTTTGGCGGCGGCAAAAGCCGTCTTGAGCCATGATGGTTCCTCCCCCCAAGGGGCAGATTGTGTTGTGGCAACGGGGGTAAAGGAGGAATCCCGCCTGTGAAGAGAGAATCGGGCTTGTGAAGAGAGAGTCGCGCCTGTGAAGAGCAGATGGAAGAAATGTGATTAAATGCGATTTTTTGGATAGAGACAATGATCCCTTATCTTGCACCTTCATTTGAACGTCTTGCCTTACCCAAGATCTGTCTTTCCTGTATTACCCACACTGTGGGGGCCTGGCCTAAACACCAAGGCAACGGCCACTGCTCTGCTCCGTTCACTGTCCGATCTTGGATAATTTAAATCGAGAAATTACAAAAGAGGTTAACATGATTTTTGCCATACTGGGGATCAAAAAAGGGTACACGCCTTTTTCAAAAGCCTGAGGATATCCGCAATAAAAATATCCAAGATAGAGGAATCCGGATACCAAAATAATGGCGCTGCCCATCATGCCCACCATAAATAATGCAGCCGCGTTTAAACCGCTCTGTCCCGTAGGCAAACGAGAATGAAAACGACGGAATATCTGACAACGATTCAAAACGGGATACCAATAAAATTGACAGATGGACATCACCGGTGCCGCAATCAGCATGCCCAAAAAATACCCCCCCGTTGGACCGACAATGCGCTCTGCCCCGCTGTAAAACAAGGCAAACAACGGCAATCCAATGATACCCAAAGCCAGCCACACCAGAACAGACAAAAAGGCCCGACCAGGTGGCAACAGCATGGCAATGAAATGAACACCTGCATTTTGAAATGTAAAGGGTACAGGGCCAATATCCACAGATAAATGGGATGTCACAATCATAACGGCAACCCCCATCAACACACTGATCACGTGTCTCAGTACAAAAAGGGTGTGGGTTGAACCATGCATAATAAGCCTCCTCATCATCATTCGTTTTTATATACGCCCAAAATGGCCAATGCTGCCAAAACGCGGCGTATCACACACCCTTGTGGAACAATGGATCATCGGGGCGCCCCCTCTATACAAACACCAACGGACATACCCCCAGAGTCACCCCAACCACCCCACGCACCGGACTAAAACGCGGCGTATCACACCTGACTAAAAACCGGGATCACACCTCAACACAAGGGATGAACCGCGCTCTTTTCCACCCATGCTTTTACACGGGTCAACCACTAGCGTCCAATTTTTTGCCACTGCAAGGTATCCACGGCCATGGCCACACCAATCACTTTGCACAATTCTAGGAATAAAAATGGGGCAACACCCAAATGCCATGCCTGAACAGAACCAATATATTGGCTTAAATTCAACCACCCCAGGCTTAAAATAATCATGCTCCCCAAACAGCCCACTAAAATGCTGGCAGGAACGGTCAAAAATTCTTCAGATTCTTTTTTGGAAAACAACCGATTAAAAAAGGGTGCAATATAGCATTGACAGGCCGACATTAACGTCACGGCCACCAACATGCCCCCAAAGTATCCTGCCGTTGGCCCCATAATCATGCCGGCATTACCCGCAAACACAGAAAACCCACAAGCGCCCAAGGATATCCAAACCAATACCGATAAAAAGGCCTTGGCTGGCGAGCACGTCAAAGCAATCAACAAAACCCCAACGGTTTGAAAGGTAAAAGGAACGGGCGTCATGGGAACTTTTAGTTTTGACCCCAAAATCATTACGCAAACCCCAATAATGACGGTCAAAATTTGCCTTAATGGAAACGTATCATTTGAACGAATGGCTAACATCACTGCACCCTGTGGGCTGAAAATTTTCCCCATTCAAACACATAAAAACCCAGGATGCAAACATTGCTCCTGTTGTTTAGTAAAATTTTAAAGAAACCAGCCAAAAAGCCACACAAAAAACAGTCCAGGATCAGTAACAGGGCGCCAGAGCAACACTCCCCCAGGCCCTGTCCGTGGCATTACCCCTTTTACCTTACCCCTGCAAAGGACCACTGGCCTAACCCGTTACACCACAATGCTGACCATACGACCAGGAACAACGATGGTTCGTTTCCATTCTCCTTGGATGTATTTTTGCAAAGCAGGCGTGTTTTTCACGGCATTAACCACGTCTTCTTGGCTGGCTGTACCAGAAACCGAAACCGTGCCGCGATGTTTTCCATTGACCTGCACCGCCATAACAATGTGTTCTTGTTGCAGCATCTGTTGATCAATTTTTGGCCACGCTTTACGATGAATGCCAGGGGGTATGCCCAAAAAACTAGCCATTTCTTCTGCCAAATGGGGCATAATGGGGGCGATGGCTTGGATAAACCAAGTCCAGGATTGCCGCAAAATCCAAAAATCAGATTCACTTGATAAAACCATTTCACCCTCCTTGATGTCCTCTTGCGTACCCCGCTGGGAAATGCGCACAGATCCCAACAGATTGCTCCATTCACGCAACAGGGCCGCATATTTATTCAAACCATAGCCATCCATGGCCTGGTTTAAACTGTGCAAAAATCCATGGCTGGATCGATACAAACGGGTGGCACATTGGGATAAATCAGACGGCATTCCATCATCAGAGCAATGGGCATACACCCCATAATATTGCTGAAACAATGTCCACAATCGACGCACGTAACGCCATGCCCCTTGGATGCCTTCGTCGCTCCATTCTAAATCTTTTTGTGGTGGCGTATCCGACAATACAAATAATCGCACCGCATCGGCCCCATAGGTATTGACCATATCCGTTACGCCCACCACGTTGCATTTGGATTTGCTCATTTTTTCACTGCGCCCAATGGTCACCTTTTCCCCATCCGATCGACGTCTGCCTTCATCATCCACCTCTTCTGGCAATACCCAAGATCCATCCTGGGCTTGGTACGTTTTATGACACACCATGCCTTGGGTAAACATGCCTTGAAAGGGTTCACTTAAATTCCAATATCCGCATTTTTTCAGGGCTTTGGTAAAAAATCGGGCATACAGTAAATGCATCACAGCATGCTCTATGCCGCCGACATATTGATGAACGGGCAACCAATGCTCTGCTTTTTCTGCTGAAAACGCCTTTTCTGAGTTATGAGGATCGCAAAAGCGCGCAAAATACCAAGATGATTCCATAAAGGTGTCAAATGTATCCGTTTCACGCTGGGCCTCTTGACCACACGATGGACAGACCACATGTTTCCACGTCGGGTGATTGTACAGGGGGTTTCCAGGTTGATCAAAGCGTACATCTTCAGGCAACACCACAGGTAAATCTGTTGCTGGAACGGGAACAATGCCACA
Source organism: Candidatus Finniella inopinata (assembly GCA_945888455.1). Taxonomy (GTDB): domain Bacteria; phylum Pseudomonadota; class Alphaproteobacteria; order Holosporales; family Holosporaceae. Next base: position 17,223 of record CAMCZV010000003.1, read on the forward strand.
ACTGGGACAATGAATCATAGGAATGGGCACACCCCAATACCGTTGTCGACCCACACCCCAATCGCGCAAACGATACAGAGTTTTTGCCACGCCCTGGCCCATTTTTACACAATGATCAATGACCACAGCTCGGGCATCAGACACAGACAGCCCATCCAAAAAACCAGAATCCATCATCACACCATCGCCCAGATAAGGCCCTTCCACCCTTGCACAATCGCCTGCTTGAACCACATAGGTAATGGGCAACCCCATATCTTTGGCCAAGGCATAATCGCGTACATCGTGGCCGGGACACCCAAAAATGGCACCTGTTCCATAATCGCTGTTGACATAATTGGCCACCACCACAGGCAGGGTTTTTTCAGGCATTAAGGGATGGCGCACGTATAACCCCGTTAATGCCCCTTTTTGAGCCACCGTTTCCATAATCCGGCTAGAGGTCCCGCGTTGTCGACATTCTTGAATCAATGCATCCAAATCGGCCCGATATTCGGGTAATGCGTCTTGAACCCAAGGATGATCCCACGATACGGCACAAAATGCTGCCCCAAACAACGTTTCTGGTCGCGTCGTAAAAATATCAAGGGAACCCAATCCATCTTTCCCCGTCGTATCCTCTGCCCTGTGAAAGGTTAAGTTCAACCCATACGATCGACCAATCCAATGGGTTTGCATGTCGCGTACCGCATCGGGCCATTGTTTCAAATCATTCAAATCATCCAACAATTCCCCTGCAAAGTCTGTGATTTTCAAAAACCATTGTTTCAACAAACGCTTTTCAACCAGCGCACCAGAACGCCACCCCTTGCCATCAATCACTTGCTCGTTGGCCAAAACGGATTGTTCTTTTGGATCCCAATTGACATAAGATTCTTTGCGATAGGCCAAACCGTGGGTATAAAAATCCAAAAATATCTTCTGCTCGTGCCGGAAATATTCAGGATCACAAGAGAAAAATTCCCGAGACCAATCATGGGAAAACCCCATGGACAAACATTGTTCTCTCATCACGGCCGCATTGCGGTACGTCCACTCTTTTGGATTAACACCATGGGTTAATGCAGCATTTTCTGCGGGTAACCCACAAGCATCCCATCCCATGGGGTGCAGCACCTCGTACCCCTGAGCCCAACGAAATCGCGCCAACGCATCCCCGATTGCATAATTTCGGGCATGCCCCATATGCAATGTTCCTGACGGATAGGGAAACATTTCCAACACATAAAACGGCGGGCGTGGGCTGCTATCTTTGGCGGAAAAAACCTGGTGGTCATACCAATACTTTTGCCACTTTTTTTCCACCATACGAATGGGGTATTTATCGTGTTCAGGCGTTCCACACCCTGGGGTTTCGGGGATTGTTTTAGAATCAATTTCAGACATCATCCATGCATCATTAAAAATACCGCTGGCACCAGAATATCATGATTTAGGCCACATGATCACTGGGATTTTTTGATTGACGGGGCTCTGGCCTTCCAGATAATATTGATGAAATAATGGAAAAAACAATTGTATGCCTATCCAATCCATGACAAACCAAACCATTTATCTGACCAGTTTGGATAAAGACGTCATCGCCTTGGCCCAAGATTTTGTCAAATACCCCAGCATTACGCCAGATGACCAGGGATGCTTAACCCATTTGGCCCAATTGTTAAAACAAAAAGGTTGGCAAACCCACATCGTTATATACGAAAATGTCACCAATTTATACGCCCGTATCGGAACAGGGGGCCCTCATTTATGTTTTGCCGGACACGTAGATGTGGTGCCCACTGGCCCTGTCGAACAATGGGACCATCCCCCTTTTCAGGCAGAAATCCATGACGGCATTTTATTTGGTCGGGGTATTGCCGATATGAAGGGCGGCATTGCATGCTTTTTATCCGCAATCAACACATTTTCCTTGCCCAAGGATGCATCCATTAGCATACTTTTAACCAGTGACGAAGAGGGCGATGCCATCAATGGCACCAAACGCATGGTGGATTGGATGCAGGAAAACAACCAAAATCCCGACGTTTTTTTAATCGGCGAACCCACAGGAAACACCGTGGGCAGCGTCGTACAAATCGGACGCAGGGGCAGCCTGACGGGGCAACTAACGGTTTTGGGCAAACAGGGGCATATTGCGTATCCTGAACATTTTGATAATCCCGTTACCAAGGTAGTGGCTTGTGCGCACAGCCTGAAAAACATGCTATTGGATAGGGCACGAGATCCCGATTTTGAGCCATCACGTCTGGAATTTACGTCTATTGATACTGGAAATACCGCATCAAATGTCATATGGGGACAGTGTCAAGGGCGTTTTGGAATTCGATTCAATACCCAGCAGAATGCCGCTGATTTGGCTGAAAAAGTAACAACCATTTGTCGTGAAACGGCCCAAACCGATCCGATGATTCGCATCAGTGGAGACCCATTTTTGATCAATAAATCGGATTCAAAAGACAAAAATTGGTTGTCATGTGTGCACCATGGTCTGCGAAAAACCACCCGCCAATCGGCCCAAGAAACCACCCAAGGCGGCATCACCGATGGCCGATTTTTAACCCAACTGGGCCCCGTGCTAGAAGTCGGATTGCCTGAACAAACCATTCATCAAGTTAACGAGCACGTTTCCGTGGACGATTTACATCAACTAAAGTCATGCTATGTCAACATCTTGGAGACCTTTTTTTACGGAGCAAGCGCAGACACCCAACCTGAATGATGGGTGTCCATCATTCCGATGGGTGCAGGCCCTGATGTGGAACGGATCTGGTGGCTTTGCGCTGGTTTCATCAGGCGTGTGTTTCAAAATGAACCACCCCATCTTATGCTGCTGGGACTGCGGCTGCCTCTACCTTGACCCCTTCTGTGGCCTCAAAGGTGCTTGGTCCAAAAATACTGCCTGTACCTGTTTCTTCCTTGTTATTGTTAAATTCGTCCCCTGAAAAATCGAAATCATTCGATACAACAATCCCGTCCTTTTTTTTATCTTCTTTTTTTTCTGATGCGCTGGCCCCGTCAGGTGCTGCTTGGCTGTTACTTCCTTGATCATTTTCCCCTTGGCTGTCACTGCCTTCATCACCCGTCTCTTCTTCGCCCTCACCGGATTGATCTTCCACTTCTACCACCTCTTCCCCCTCCCCTTGATCTGTACATTGTGTGGATACAGGGGACAACACACTCATCAAGGTCAGTAATAACAATTCTTGCATATTTTTCCATGGCTTGCGTTTTTTTCAGGATGCATCATTTTGGTAAAAAAAGAGGAAAGAAATGCAAAGCATCCCTTTCCCATGTTTCAATCAAAACCATCCGTCCATTTGGATGGTGTTTTATGCAGCAGCTACTGCTTTTCCAACAGCACCAATTGCTGCTTCTCCCTTTTTAACGAGCTCATTGATGTCGTCCTTATTTCGTTTAATCGCAGCTTTTGCGCTGTTTATCAATGATTTGACTTTTTTACCCTTTGGAGCCGCCTTTGCATCTTTGATCATCTCTTTTGTATTGGCTATTCTATCCTTGGCCGTAGGACGATCGGCGTTAACCCCATTTACAGCAGTCAGACCCAGAACCAGCATCATTAAATATGTCATTTTTTTCATTTTCTATTCTCCTGTTAATTTTTATGTTTTCTTCAATTCAAAATATAAACAAAAATCATTAAAAAAAAGCAAAACCTCCTAAAAAGGGTTACACCTGTCGTCCAGGCGTTTCTGAAAAGCCCTTTGCAGGCTGGGTAAAGCGGCTGCTAAAATGGTGCGCAAAATGGGGGTAAATAAACCAGGCGCAATGGTGATGCGCAACCGTATATGGGTATGATGGGTACAACCATTCTGCGATCCACCCCCCCCATCTGATGCAAAAAGCTCCTCTGGTGTGCAAGGCACCATATGCCAAACCCCAGAGACAAAGGTATTGTGGAAAAACACATCCCCATCTGTTTCCGACCAATGCATGCGTGTGCGAAACACGAACCCTGAAACGGATGTATCCGCCACCAAAAAATATTGACCTTGATCCATCAGGCGCACAGAGTCACAGCCCGGCAAAAACTGTGGATATTCCTGCACAGTTTTAACCCCATGGCGAACACAGTGTACAGAATGGGGCACCACGCATTGTGTTGTGATCAGGGTCATAAAGGTTTGACAAGTGGGGAAAGATGCGTCTTATTTTGGCTCATTGTGTTATAGATACAACATTATTGAAGGGATCACGCCCATACACAATTTTATAAAGAGGCTTGAAAGGGTAGGCTCGGCAGGACTCGAACCTGCGACATGACCGTTATGAGCGGCCTGTTCTAACCAACTGAACTACGAGCCCATCGTATTTCTTCTAAAATTATACCCTCTTTTTTTGAAAAACACCACAAGATTTTTGCCCGATCATGATGGTTTTAAGGGCGTTTCTGCATCATGCCACAAGTGGAATTTCCCTTAGCACCAACTTTTTATTGACTTTTTTATCCATTTTTGTCATTCTAAAAGAATAAAAGTAATTTTTTGGATTTAAAAATGTTCACAAAAAAGTGGATTTTAGCCGCACTGTCCTTGTGCCTGGTTACAGAGGCTGCTAGGGATAACGATGATAACACTCTCAATAAGACAAGGTCAAAAAAAGCAGCAATAACAAAAACAAAAGCAATTAAGAAAAAAGGCAAATCCCCTAGAAGGGTTGCCATAAAAAAGAAGGCTGCTAAAAAGGTCGAGGATGACGAAGAACTGCTGATCGAAGAGCGTGGTAAGGATAACGCTGGCGACGATAGCGATAATATTGAAGATGCTGACAAAAACCTAATCAATTTGGAGTCAAGCGACGACGAAGAGGACGACGAAGAGGATGACGCTGGTGATGAAGGCGCTGTGGATTCGGAATCAGACAGCGACGAAGAGGGTGATAAAGATGAGTCCACCGCCAAAAACCAAACAAAGAAGGTTGCTGAAAAAACAAAAGCAATTAAGAAAAACATCAAAGGCGGAAAGAACAGAGTCAACAGCAGAAACAACAGAAAATTCAAAAAACAACCGGCTAAAAAAACAAACAACAGAAGCAGAAATAGAAATAACAGTTAACACTGGCTCCAACATATTCACGGCATTGCCCCCTGTGGGCTTGGCGTGATAAAATTAGACCAGGAATACTGATTTACAACCTGCGCCATGTCTTTTTCTGCCAAGATTTCTGACAATCGTGATGAATCGAACAGCCCGTGTCTTTTTGGGAAATCCCTGCCCAAAGAGCCCTTTGACGTGATCATCATTGGTGGCGGACCTGGCGGATATGTTGCCGCCATTCGTGCGGCTCAATTGGGATTAAAAACGGCGCTTGTTGAGGGAAAACATTTGGGCGGTGTGTGTTTAAATTGGGGATGCATTCCGACAAAGGCATTGCTGAAAAGCGCATCCATGCTGGCATCGGCATCCCATATGAAATCCTTTGGCCTGACCTTACCACCAGGAGACATAATCATTGATTTAGATGTTATGGTACAGCGATCCAGACAGCTGGCCAGCACATTGCAATCGGGCATCAAGGGGTTGTTGGCCAAAAATGGCGTTTCCGTCTTTTCAGCCTGGGCTTCTTTTGAATCCATCTCTGCCGGTCTGAACAAGGGCCCCATACCACCCCATGGGTTACAGTCCACAGCGGATCTTTTGGCTTTGTCCAACCCAGCCACAGGTTCATTGGGACAAAACGCCGAAAAAGATTCTGGTGCTGGTGCCTGCCCCACAAACGTGCACTTCGACACCCCACGCAGCTCTGCCTTACACACATTGCGCCTGACCAATCAGGACAAAGAAACTGGTCATTTATTTGGAAAAAACATTGTGATCGCCACAGGCGCCAGGGCTCGGACCCTTTTTCCAGATGATTTGGGCATTTGGAGCGCGCCGCAGGCCATGACGCCAGAAAAACGTCCCACGTCCATCCTGATTATCGGAGCCGGCGCCATCGGCATAGAATTCGCCAGTTTTTATCGCACTTTGGGCACAGATGTCACGGTTGTGGAGCAATCAGACACCATTTTACCCATAGAAGATGCCGAAATTGTGGCCATTGCTGCAAAATCATTTATCAAACAAGGCATGATTTTGGAAACGGGATGCACGGTGAATCATGTGGTGAAAAACCAGGATGAATCCTATACCGCCACCATAAAAAATCTGAAAACGGGTGCGGAAAAATCTTGGACGGGTGAACGCATTCTGGTGGCCATCGGCGTCATTGGAAATACAGAGTCTTTGGGCCTAGATCACACAGCGGTGCGCACAGAAAGAGGACACATTGTAACCCACGCCCACCATACCACCGATGAATTGGGTGTTTATGCCATTGGCGATGTGGCTGGTGCCCCATGGTTGGCACACAAAGCCAGTCACGAGGGCATTGCGTGCATTGAATACATTGCAGGCCTGAAAACCCACCCCAGCGATCCCAGCTTGATTCCAGGATGCACCTATAGCATGCCTCAAATTGCCAGCATTGGGTTAACAGAGCACGCGGCGGCCGCACAAGGGGCCATTAAAGTCGGTCGATTTCCCTTTTCTGCCAATGGTCAAGCCATGGCGTACGAAGAGAGCACAGGATTGGTTAAGGTGATTTTTGATGAAAAAACGGGTGAATTGCTGGGGGCGCACATGGTGGGGGCTGGGGTCAGTGAATTAATCCAAGGGTTTGTGATTGCCAAAACCATGCAAGCCACCGAAGCCGATTTACAGCGCGTTATTTTTCCCCACCCCACCTTTTCAGAAATGATGCACGAGGCCGTTTTGGATGCGGACAACATGGGCTTACACCTGTTTCGTGCCAAAAAACCCAGTGAAAATTTGGATACAGCCAACCCACCGCTCTAGAGTGCTTTTGGGCCCGATCCAGCGATTATTGCGTATCATTCTTGCAACACAATGGCCATGATTTTTCCTACTCACCCCCATCACGTTGCTATTCTTTTAAAAAAATGAGTACATTCAAAAGATATTAATGAATTGTTAAAAAATTATGCGTCATAAATCTTTTTTCCTCGCCTTTGCGGTTATGATTTTCTCTACGGCCATCACATCAGCAACCCAACAGCAGAAGGTCTCTGTCACAGCCACCAACCAAACGGATAATCTCTCTCCCGATGCGGATGGCGTGTGTTCAAGTGCTAATTATTGCAACCCATACAATGACAATTGGGATGCGAAAGACAGCACCAGTGCATCCTTTGGCTATTTCAGTATGGGAGTCGGTTACACCCATCTTAGAGGAAGTTTTTCAAACACCTCGTACACAAACACGCAACCAAAATTTTTAGGCAATCCAGAAACCACTCAATTGAACCCCAATTATGGTGACGGCATGGTGCTAGAGACAGATAGAACCAGCATATCATCGGGCAGCCCCATTGGATCCTTTGAATTTGGGTATAATGCCGCATTGGGGCAAACAAAAGCCTTTTTAGGTTTTTTTGCAGGTCTTAAAGTGTTCAATGCATCTTCGACCATCCCTCTGGTTATGACATCGGTTGACTATCAAACAGAAGTTGATGAGGCTAGCGGCGATCTTATCATCACCAATGAAAACGAAGTATTTGATGACTATCAATCCACCATGAGCAACGGTTTGTCCTTTAATGCGGGTGTATTGTTTGGATATAAATTCAATGAACGTCTGTTTGGATTTGTGAAGTTGGGTTGGAGCTGCCTGCGAACAACGTCTTCAAAAGCAGACGAACTTTCTACTCAGAAAAGCCCAGTATCGTCTGGATATTTGCCCATTTATATCAATGGTTTGATTTACGGCGGGGGTATCGATGTATCCGTGACAGAACGCTTGTCCGTTGGTGTCGAGGCCTTTGGGGCGTCTTATGCCGACAGAAAAATGGCATTGTTTGCCTATCAGAGCAACCCAGGATCCGAAACGCCAAATACATACGAGTCCTTTGGCACCGTTCCTTCCATTCAAAAACTCAGTGCTGACCCCATGAAAATTACGATGTTCGGCGTGATGTTGACTTTAAAAATCAACTTTTTGGAACGTTAATACGGGGAACGTTGGGCAGCCATCTGGGGCAATGAGCAGGGTTTCAGTGTTCATGGTTTAGGATGACGGGGTGCTTGCCCGCTTCCTAAGCCATCACGATTGTGCGGGGATAAATCTCCCCGCCTAAAAAATCAATCTTAAACAGAAAATACACAGTTTTTTTTACAAAAATGTGCTTTAATAATTTTATATTTCTGAAAAAAATCAAGAACTTTCATGCGTTCCGTTACAAACTGTATTTTAAAAAACCTGTGTTTAGGGGCAAGAATTATAAATTTTTCCACTTTTTTCTTTGTCGTGGCGGCATCTTGCCCATCTCGTGCGCCCTCCCCTGTTTCAATGTGTGGATCAAAAAAAACCGTTGTACGCACCATCATAAAACCATCGTATTATGCCTGTTCTCCACAATGTAATCTGTCTTTATGCGCGGCTGTATACAGTGAAAACAACCAAAAACCAGCATCAGATTCACTGCACCCCTTTTCCATAGACCGCACCCATCATTTGCCTGAAAAGGATTCTCAAAAACAAGCAGTCCATTTTGTCGCACAACAGTGGTCATCGTACCCCAAAGGACATCACTTTCATTCCGCTCCCTCGGATGAATTGCTGTATCTGGAACAGTCCTATATCGATCAATTTTTCGCCCCATGTGGTGACGATGGCCGATTGGCCAACACGGCCCCATTTACATTAACCCAAGTTTATGTTGCCTATTATATGGCATTGTCCGCCATAGAATCGTTGGCAGATTTAAAGCAGTACGAACAGACAGAAATCGATGAAAAAACAGAAAAAAAGAAGGCAGACGAAATGCAATTGGCCATGCAAGCAGCCATGCAAGCGGCCATGCTTCCTCAAACAGCGGCCACCCCAACGGCCGTCCCGGCTGCCTAATGGTGGATAGGCTTCATTCCTGGGGGCGTTAATCTTACGCTCCCATCAGCGTTTTTGATGAAAAAACTCGTGCAATATGGACTGACAACGTTGCTCGCATACTCCACCAATGCGTTCAAAAGATTCTGGAGCTGGCAAACTGGTGTCATAGGCCCCAAAATAAACCCGCCCAATGCGCGCCAATATTAATGCTTGTACGCAAAAAGCACACGGTTGTAACGTCACATACAAATGGCAATCATTCAAGTATTTTGACGATAACACCGCCATTGCCTGGACCAGAACCAATATTTCAGCATGTGCCATGGGGTTCTTCAGGCCATTCATTTGGTTATGTGCTCGCGCGATGATGCGGTTGTCTTGGACGAGCACTGCACCGACGGGGACCTCTCCACATTGCTTGGCTTTTTCTGCCATCATCAGCGCCACCCCCATGGGCCAAAACGGACTTTTCTCTGTTTTTGGATCCAGCCCATAGGCCAACGGAGCATCTCTTGCCCCAGTCATCAGAGCAATGGTGTTTGGTGCCCTCTTATCCCCAGTCATAACATAATCCGTTTTATTCCCATGAAGCCGCACACCCATCCTGCATTGATCGATTAGACACTTTAGGTCTCTGCTTTTATGGGATTTTTATCGGACAAGGTCTTTTGACCATAGGTATCCTTTACCCAATACAACATCACCCAACACAGCAAAAACCCCATAGGCAAAGAGAGAATAGAGATGGCATACATGCCCCCCGTATACACGGGAACGCCATCGGCGTAAACACCCCCCATCACAGACCAACTGATCTGCAAAATTTTACCCAACAAGGGTTGAAAAATAGATCCACAGCCCATAATAAGCGCGTTGGTAAAGGCATAAGCTGATCCGAGGTCTTTTCCAGAGATCTGGCTGCGTACCACAGAAAAAACCAATACTTGTCCGCCAAAAACCAAACCAATCATTCCAGCCAAACCGATAACCACGGGATAGGACAAAAACGATGCCAGCGCCATCAACAGAAATAGGGTGCACTCGATGACGGCCACCAGTTTTAGAACCGAGATATAACTGCCCAACCGTACGGCCAAGGCTGCCAAAATGGGTCCCCCTATACCAGCCATAAAAAACAGACTCATTTGGGCCAAGCTGGCTTTTTCTTTGCTTAATCCTTCACAGCTGCCTTCTAAAAATGGAATCATCCACAATTCAGCAAAGGTGGAAATGGGCAAATACAGCAATCCACCCACCAAACCAATCAACCATATTTGTGGCTGCCGGATCACAGAGTTTAATCGAAGCCAGAGATGGCTTCCTGACGTGTGGGGCTCTGTTTTTAGGGGATCGCGAATGCACAACCATGTTAATGCGCCCAACACCAGGCCCAGTAAGGCCAAAACCATCATGGCACCTCTCCACCCTCCCATATACGCGCACAGTACAACAAGGGGTTTTCCAGCAATCATGCCGCCGATCGCCCCCAGCAAATTGGTTAATCCAGCCATAATGCCAAAATAAGCCACAGGAAACCACCCACTGGCCAATGACAAGGCACTGATAAAAGCAGCCGCTGACCCCGCACCCATGACAAATCGCGCCGCATAGGCCACCGACAGGGATTCTGTCCAGCCAAATAATGCGGCACTGAAGGCACACAACAGGCAGGACACGGTGATCAATTTGCGTGACCCAATTTTGTCCAAGATCAATCCACAGGGAATTTGCAGCGGCGTATACGCCCAATAATACATGGATGCAAACAGACCAAACTGTTGGGGATTTGTATGAAAACTGGTATGCAAATCCTCTGCCATAACGGATAAGGAGGCGCGCAAAACCATTTCATACAAATAAAACAATCCGCCTATAGACCAAAACAGCCAGGCTTTTGCCAAGATTTTTCTTTCTGGAATGATGGGATTAATCATCAATGGACTCTGCTCGTTAGGGTCATTCTGTTCAAAATCATACCCAATTTTTCTTAAAAATCACACCATACAGATGCTTTTGTGCAATCTGTGGCCAGTGCTGGATCTTTTTTGCCTTACCATGGGGACTTTTGTTTTAGAATATGATAAAATGGTCTGTATACTGTATTTTCTATAAACATACAAGGAGAAAACCATGGCTACGGTAAGAGCTATTTTATTGGAACCCGTTCGAAAATTAGGCGTAACAGGTGACATTGTTAACATCAAGCGCGGTTTTTTTCGCTATCTTCTCGGTCTGAAACGCATCACATACGCCACCAAGCCTGCTCTGGAAGCATTAGAACAAAATTTGGCAGAACTGAAAGCGCAAGATGAAGAACGTCGCATTCAAGCGCAAAAATGGGCCGATTCTTTGATTAATCAAAAAATGGTCCTGTACAGTGAGGCCGGCGAGCGTGGTATGTTGTACGGTTCGGTCGCCGCAAGAGACATTGCCACAGCGTTAAAAGATTTTAATGTTGACATTCACGCCAACCAGGTGGCTTTGGCCAAACCCATTAAAGAAGTGGGTTCATACACCGTGCGATTGGATTTGCATCCATCCGTAACCACAGAAATTGCCTTTAGTGTTGTTTCACCCAATACCACACCATAAGACTGGCGCCCCTTTACTGGGGCGTGTCTTTATCATTGTGGGCAGGCCAGGAAAAACACGTTTTTGTCAAAGATTGTGTATCAAAATATATCTTTTAAGGTGTTTATAGCTTTTAATAAAAATTAAACAACTATTTTTGTTTTTTTAAACATTTTTTGCTAGTATTTTAAAATATTGAAAAATAATAAAATCATCAAATATGCCTTATTTTAATCTTCTTTCCAATAAAAAATCTGTTCTGATCTTTTTTGTATATCTTTTTTCCTGTTCTCAGACGAAAGCGGCAAACTATCCCATAGGAGCTCCCTATGCAGTTACAACAATAAATAGACCAACCAATCTAAGGGGACAAAGAGGACCAATGGGACCAGCCGGTGCACAAGGCGCAACGGGACCGCAGGGAATACAGGGAATACAGGGAATACCAGGAGAAACAGGCGCAACGGGAGCGCAGGGAATACCAGGAGAAACAGGCGCAACAGGCGCAACAGGCGCGCAGGGACCAGCAGGTCCAGCAGGATCGTCAGGATCAAGCAACACAATTACAGGTAACAGCAATTTTGTTATTAGTGGAAACAACAATACTGTAACCATTCAGTCAAAAAGCCAGAATCAATCAAATCGAAAAAGCAATAATTCTGGTGGTGCATGCTATGGTGGCTGTGGTGGTGGCGGTGGCTGGGGTGGTGGCGGACGAAACAGATGGGGTTCATCATTCAATATTTGGTCTCCAAACACTTCAAGCATCTGGTAACGGTAATGAGCGGTCTAATGGTTAACAGGAAGCAAGATCTGAATATTCTAAACCCCGTAATATCTGGACACTGTACTGCTATGCAATAGAAAAGCCCGTTCAAAACCCGTTTTGCAGGGGCAATCTTTTTCAAAAGTTGCGGGGCCATAGATAAAAAACAGAAGGTGGTTTTGTTAGAACCCCATCTCTCCGCATTGGCTTTTCTGACACTGTGATGTGAAAAATCAATGGCGTTTCACTGCAAAACCCATCATTGCTCCATCAAAAAAGACGTCCCCGTAACATTGCCCTATTCTTGCTATGCGGTACGAATGGTGCTTGACCATGATGGATCGACCAAAACATTCAGGAACAAATGCACGGTTTTATCCAAATGCTCACTCATTTCCATACGAGACTTTTCCCCGATTAGGCGAATGCGTTGCCCTTGATACCCCAAAATCCATTTTTTATACCGGGCATCGTCCACATAAATGGTTTGGCGCAAGGTTAATTCTCGCTTTTTCTCTTTCCATTCATCCGTGACCACATGGGCGTGATAAGGCACCTCTTGGTGCACACACTGGAACAGTTTTTCTCGCGTCATTTCCGCCGCCCACATGCGTTGAGAAATTTGCGTCATGGCGTCTTCGTCAAACAACCAAGGGGCTTCTGGAATCTGCTCCATCAGCGACGACATCACAAAGGCCAAACCACTGCCCGTTTTTCCAGATGTCATGGCAATCCATGGGGACCAAGCTTGATAATGTTCTGCCATGGGTAACAGCTTGTCTTTTGGAACTTGGTCGACCTTGTTCAACACGATCATCAGCTTTTTATCTTTTAAACGATCCAGCAACGTCAGAGTCGTTTCGGGAATTTTCCGAGATGCATCAATAACCACCATGAATAAATCGGCTTCTCGCACCGTTCGTGTGGTCATTTTTGCCATAAACGATTGCAATGGCCCCTGAGGTCGATCAATCAGCCCTGGGGTATCAACAAAAATAATCTGCGCATCATCCTGACAAATAATGCCGTAAATATCGTATCGGGTTGTATGTGGTTTGGCTGAAACAATGGATACTTTTTCCCCCGCCAGTGCATTCACAAGTGTGGATTTTCCTGCATTGGCTTGACCTAAAACGGCCACCATTGCGCAACGTTGAACCATGATGATTACTGTAAAGTCTATGCCTTGTTCATACCCCCGTTGGGCCAGAAAAGCAACCCCAAGACCGCAATCTTAACTTTCTTTTTACACCATTCCCATTTCCAGGGTAAACTCATGGTTCCAGTAAACGTATTTTTCAAGCCAAGCCATCCGTGCAGATGTCCATTCATTACTGGCCTATTTTTAAACGCTGGATTTCACAGCAAACCATGATCCAACACCTATACCAAAACCTGGAAACAATGCTGGAATCAGAGCGCCCCCGTTGGGTTTTATGGATTCCCGTGGCTCTGGGGATGGGCATTGCGTGGTATTTTTCGCTGCACAGCGAACCCATTTTCCCTTTGCACCATCGCATCCTTTGGGTCATGGGGTTGGTGGCATTGATGGCCGCTGGATTTTTCACCCGAGCATGCATCATTGGCTTTGCATCATGGGGATTATTTTGGGCAGGATTGGGCTTTTTCTTGGCCCTGTTGCGCACGGAACATATTAACCCCCACCCCATCAGCCAAAGTACTGGACCCATCTGGATCAGTGGAATCATCGAGGGCATTGATCACCCCGCATCCACATCCACATTATTTCAACGCATCATTTTACGCATCAATCGTGATCCCCATGATCCCCAATCGTCCTGGAAATCACACACAGCTCCAGAATCTCACAGCACGCCCAAAAGGGCCCTTCCCAAAAAAGCCATGATCACCATTCGAACGGCGTGTGTTCCCCTATTAGAGGGCGACCATGTTCGTTTAAAAGCTGTATTAACCCCATTGCCTGGCCCATGTTTCCCTGGTGCCCACGATCCAGCACGGCAATTCTTCTTTCAAGGCATTGGGGCATCGGGTTTTGCCCTTACTGGTGCGCGCATTTTATCCCGACATCCAAATGTTCTCAGCCAATGGCGTCACGGGCTGACTCGAAAACTACATGCGTTTCTGCCTCCTCCTCTGGGGGCTGTGGCCTGTGGTCTGGTAACAGGGGATAAAATCGCCCTGCCCCAAAACGTACGTCAAGAATTTTCTGATTCCGGATTGGCCCACTTGTTGGCCATTGCTGGATTACACATGTCCATTTTATCAGGTTTGTGTTTTATGGTGTTTCAACGCACGTTGGCCTGCATCCCCCGATTGGCCCTTTACGTGAATTTGGATCGCATTGCCGCCTTGTTGTCGCTGGGGGTCGGGTGGATGTATTTGATAATTTCGGGTCAACGATACCCCGTGCAGAGGGCTTTTTTCATGATGGCGGCCACGATGCTGGGCATGATTGTGGGGCGCAGACGCCATTCTATGCGCATTTTGATGCTGTGTGCGGCCACGTTTTTAATTCTGCAACCCGAATCCTTGTTATCGCTGAGTTTTCAGTTGTCTTTTGCCGCGGTGGGTGGCCTGATTTCTGTGTACGAATGGCGAATGCAGAAACGATACAGCACGCCTTGGAAACCGCGTCGCCAAAAGATCCCCAAACCACTCTTAAAGGCAAAGCGTTTTTTTACAGATTCCTTATGGTCCAGTGGATCCATTACTTTGATGACATTGCCCATTATGGTGCATCATTTTTATCATATTTCTTTACAAGGCATGATCAGCAACATGATCGCCATTCCGTTCACCGCCATGGTGATTATGCCCATGGGTATTGTGGCATTGGTGTTTTTGAACACACCTTTTGCCAGCACCATGATGACCATTTGGGGCGGGTCGTTACGGGGATTGATGCATATTGCAGCCTATTCAGCCCGGTATGGGTCATGGATGATTGGGTGGATTCGCCCCTATGACAGCGTGTTTTTTTCCATTGAGATGTTGAGCATCTGTTGGCTGTTGTTATGGCAAAGTCCTATGCGCTGGTGGGGATTATATGTGTGGATTGGCACCATGGTTATGGGGCATGCTTATCGCACTGAGCCGGCTTTTTTAATTGATGTCAATCATAAACTTGTGGCCTTTGTGGATCGGGATCAAGACACATTGTGGGTGTCTTCTTTACGCAGAGGTAAATGGGCAACGGCGCGTTGGTCCCAGGCCTTTGGCGTATCCAATGTGGTGTTATGGCCCACAGCATCGGATTGTACCAAGACCAATCGACCTTGGTATACCCTGCAGGAAACCCCAGCAGCCAAAAATGCTCACGTTTCATTTTTTACAAAAAGGGACCATATTCCCTCCTGGTCCCTAACCTTGGGATCAAACACAGAACAGGTGTTTTGCAAAACCTTTGCCAATCCCTATGCCGAATGCATCATGTTGGACTGTAAGGGAAAAATGATGGGCAAGACAGAACAGCGCCCATGGAGCATACCATAATATCTGAACCAATCCCCCCAGACCCTTCGTCTAGGCTTCAACCCATTCAATGCACCTATTCCCTTATTTTAACGGAGTGTTTAACTGGGGTAATAGTTTCAATTTTTTATAGAACACCGTAACCGTATTTAATTTTTCAGCTTTGTCATAGCCCTCATAACCCTCATAACCCTCATAGTCCATAGGAGAAACATCCAATCGACAAATCATCATCGGATCATTGTTTGCTTCCTCTGTTAATTTTAAATTTTTATAAATATTAATGATTTTACTTAAAACGCTTGATTTTGCTTTATTCTTTATTTCAGACCACAAAGCTGATGATTTAGATTTAGAGTTTAAAAACTTCAAAAGATCAGAGCCCCTAGAGTCAGAAAACCTAGAGTCCTTGTTGTCAAAGGCCTCATTATGCCAAGAATATGGTCCTGTGAACATTCCCAAACCCTCTTTTAACCTTTTCGTTGCCTCACCACACGTTATTTCGATAATATAATCTGAAATCGGATTCCCATTTTTATCGCAAGCAAAAAAACCATACCCGACACCATGCCCGATTCTTGCGCAGACCCCATAGGTCGAGTATGGTGTAAATATTCCGTCAGACATCATGGTTTCCTGTTGATTTGGCAAGACCACGGTTTTTTACTCCATTATTCACCTTTTGGCGAGCGCAGTTTTATCGTCACCGTGTTAACCCAAGATCACGGCAAAGTTCGTGCATGGGTCAGATGTAACAAACCTGCCCTTGTGCTGGGATCGGCCTATGATGTGCTGTGGAAAAGTCGCATCGAGGACAATTTAGGGTCCTTTTCCCTGGACTCATCCGGTGCCGCCGTTTGGTTGATGATGCATCATCAGGGGGCTTTAAGGGCCTTGAATTTAATGTGCTATATGTGTAAACAGGTTTTACCCGAACGCGTTCCCTTTCCGACACTTTACAAATTATTTGGTCAAACCATTGAACAATTGGCCACACCGAATGGTTTAAAAGCATACGATCGTTTTGAATGCCTGGTTCTTGATGAGTTGGGTTATGCCAGCACAGAATATGGGCTGTCGGAATACACAACCGCACCATCCATCTGTGGGCGCTTGTTGAATCGTCAAAGAGATTATGCGACCCATTGGCCTGATTTGCATCGAATGCATCGTATGCGCAGCCATTTTATCCAGGATGTGCTCGATGCTTTGTCTTGTTCCCCAGAGCAATCGGCCTGATCCACTGGTTTTAGATCCAGAAAGTGCGTTACGCTGTATGCATCATGTACAAGCCATCAAAACATCATGTATTCGGAACAAACACCCAACCCGTTGGCACTGAAAATCATTTTGGGCACCCCCCCTGTGGACAGCGGCTATTTCTTGTTTTCCTCTTTACCAGAGGGAAAAAATCATCCTGTTTTAGAAGATTTACTCTCGCTACCCGGTATTGATTCCATTTTATTAACCCCTGATTTTATCACAGTCAATAAAACGGCTGATGTTCCATGGACGTTATTAGAAAGCATTATCATGTCTATATTGCAACATCACTTGGGTTCATTTCCGCTGACCATTGGCTTGGTGGATGGGGGCGAGAAAAATGATGAAAAATGGCAAAACTGGACACCAGGAACCCCAGAAATTGCCGCCATTTGCAAAGACATAGAGGAATTAATTGATTCGCGCATTCGTCCAGCCGTCGAGGCCGATGGTGGAATGATTTCCTTTTGTGGTTACGAAGCAGGCATTGTCTATGTTTCATTACAAGGGGCTTGTTCTAGCTGCCCACACTCTTCGGAAACATTAACAGGTGGTATAGAGCAAACATTAAAATATTATATTCCAGAAGTGGAACAGGTCAGTCTAGTCCCATGATGGCCTTATGACTGATCTATTTTTCGTGTTTTTTCCATAAAATGCTTATCTCCTATTGGTTTTAAAACGAAATTGGGGTATTCATAAAAGGAAGTCATTCTGGGCATTTGCGATAAGAGCAAAGCCTAGCCCACATTTGTTAAAGGATTTTTATGGCCAGCATATCGTTACCTGAGTTGGGAAAATGGCGAAAACGCCTTTTGCCCGTTTACGCGGATGAAATGAATCAATTTATTGCGATGAGCATTATGCTTTTCTGCATTTTGTTCACCTATACTATTGTTAGAACGCTGAAAGACACCCTGTTGATTAACGCGCCGCACGTGGACACCAAGATGGTGGTATCTATGGCCAAATTGTTTGTGGTTACCCCTGGATCAATTTTGTTTGTGATTTTGTACGCAAAAATGAGCAACGTTTTGTCAAAGGAGCGATTGTTTTACACCACATTAATTCCATTTGTGGCCTTTTTCTTTGTTTATGCATTTTTCTTGTACCCTGTTCACCATTACTTTCACGCTTCACCAGAAACAGTTGCTATGTGGTCAGAGGGCTTTTTGGGACGCATTTCACCATTGATTGGGTATTGGTCCTTTACGCTGTTTTATTTAATGGCGGAATTGTTTGGTAACGTGGCTGTTGGTATTTTATTTTGGCAATTTGCAAACCAGGTTATTCCCACATCAAAAGCCAAAAGACTGTATCCTATTTATGGATTGTGGTCGAATTTGGGACTGATTGCTGCGGGTTTATTGGGAAAATATGCGGGTGTCAAGGATCCCGAAGCAGGCGCAAGCGCTGTTGGTGCTGTGGTCGATCATGATTTTACCTCTACCATTCAGTTTTTGTGTGGGTTTGTGACGCTGGCTGGTTTAACGATCATCGCCAGTTATTATTGGATTAATCGCAATTGTTTGGATGGAACGGCCAACGCGAGCTCTGGTGGCACGAAAAAGAAGAAGCCAAAACTATCCATTGGTGAGAGCTTGAAGTTTTTGATGCAGTCCAAATATTTGGGTTATATCACCATTTTGGTGTTGGCCTATGGCATTACCATTAACCTGGTCGAGGTGTCCTGGAAAGATTCTGTCAAAGCTTATTTTGGATCAAACAAGTCTGATTACAACAGCTTTATGAGCAACCTGTATATTTATACAGGGGTTTCAACCATGGTCTTGATTATATTTTCTCAAAACTTGATCAGCATTTTTGGATGGCGTATTGCGGCCAGCATCACCCCCATGGTTAGCTTGATCACAGGTGGTTTGTTTTTTGCCTTTTTAATCTTCAAAGATATGCCTTTTATGGCCGGTGTTTGCGAGGTATTGGGCGCAACGGCACCGGCATTGGCCATGTGGATTGGATTGGCACAAAACGTATCGACCAAATCGGCAAAATACTCTTTGTTCGATCCGACCAAAGAAATGGCCTATATTCCTCTGGATGAGGAAAGCAAAATCAAGGGCAAAGCCGCCATTGACGTCATTGGTGGACGTGCTGGAAAATCTGGAGGCGGTGTCATTAACATGACCGTTGGTAAATTCTTTGATGGCCACACCTTTACCATGGTGATTGGTTTGGTCACGGGATTCATTTGCTTGACCTGGTGGTGGGCTGTTCAGAAATTATCTGGCGAGTATGAAAAAAAGCTGTCGGAACCATCTGAGAAGAAGGAGTTGCAGGATTAGGAGGAGCCGTCTGAGAAAAATCCGGGATAACTCGGCGTGTACGATCTGACAGGTAAACACTACCTGTCGGAACCTTTGGGGGACGTATCCGTGTCCCCTTTTGCCATAATCTGTGCTTACGAAAGCCAGGTCAAATCTGGCCAGAACAGAGACCTGAACCAGGTTCACCTGCAGGATTGAATCCTGCGCCCCCTTGTCACCACCTGTCTTATTGCCTCAGAATAAATTCTATTGACCAATCATACATCACCCCATGACCTGTCTTTTTGTGGTGGCGGGCGAACCATCTGGCGATATTTTGGGCGCAGAACTGATCCACGGATTACGCAAACAAAACCCATCATTATCCTTTTGCGGTGTTGGCGGCCCTTTAATAGAAACAGCCGGGGCATTCCATTCTATTTTTCCCATGACCGATTTATCTCATATGGGATTTGGGGCCATTATTGCACGCGCTCCCCTTTTCATTCGGCGATTTTACGAAACGGTGCGATCCATCCAACAGATGCAACCTGCGGGGTTACTGACCATTGATTCCACAGATTTTTGCTTGCGTTTAGGCAAAAAAATCAGATCCAACAAAAAAACATCCCATATTCCAAGAATTCAATGTGTTCCACCGCCCGTTTGGGCATGGCGTCCAAAACAAGCTCGGACACTGGTGCCGGCCGGAACGGATCATGTTTTGTCTCTTTTTCCCTTTGAGGAAAGCTTTTTTAGCCATATGCCCTATTCCTTTGTCGGACACCCCATCATGTCGTCACCCAAAGGGTGTGCTGAATTATTTTGGGAAAAATATGGACCAAAACGCCCATTGATTTGTTTATTACCAGGCAGTCGCCCCAGAGAAATCAAGAAATTCTGGCCCATTTTACTGGAAACGTCTCGCATTTTGCGCCAACATCATCCCGAATTAATGGTGGCAACCGTGCGTGCACCAGGGACCGAGTCGTTCTGGCCCCCCATGGGAAACGACTGCCTCATTGTTCCATCAACAGACAAACATCATTTGTTTGCTGCAACCACCTTGGCTCTGGCCGCATCTGGAACCGTAAGCATCGAGTTGGCATACCAGGGAACGCCAATGATTTTGGGATACAAGGTTCCAAAGCCAACGGAATGGCTGTTACGCGCCCTGTTAACAGGCAACCATGTGGGTCTAATTAATATCATATCCGATCAACCATTTGTTCCAGAATATTTGCAAGGGCAATTTAACCCAGAATGTTTGGCCAAGGGGGCACTGGATTTGTTGAATAATCCGCACATCAGGGCTGAACAATCCAAACAATCTAAAACGGCCATGGGGCAATTGTGGGCTGGAGATTCTTTTCAGCATTTGGGTGCGGCAGCCATTTCAAAAACCCTGGGGATCCATTGTCAAGACATGGATTCAGAGGGCAGTGGGCAAGGGAAAATTGCAGATTGACAGGATGTAGACCAGGGTCGGCCCTGCACCATAATGGGTTGGCATCATGGCCTAGCCAGAGGATCTATTTTCATGGAGGGGGGGGCTGTTGCACCTTGGTTTTTTACGATACGATCAGGTCAGGTTTTATCTGGTGCACTATGCTTTCAAAAGTCATCACAGCGTTAATTTTTGCTTTGATTTCTGCCTATTTGGGATATCATGGATTACACGGTCAAAGGGGATATTATGTTTGGCAAGAAAAAAAGCAGATTTTGACCCAATTAGAAAACAAAGAAAAATCCTTGTTGCAAAAATTACACGCCCTGCGTGTAAAGGTCAGCCTGTTACAGGAAAACATTGATCCCGATTTAATGGAACAATACATGTGGTTGTTGTTTCGAAATATTGATCCGGAAAAAAAGGTTATTTTGTACCCATAAACCCCAAGTACTTGACTTTCTGTTAAATCCATCGTATTCATTGCTGTAAAGGTTCTGTGGGCCATGATCACAGCATTCTGAATAAAAACTCAGACATAACGATAAAACATCCCCACCATGGTCTTGGCACAGCGTTAAAAAATGGTCATAATGTTTGTGTGCCCAAGTGGCGGAATGGTAGACGCGCTAGATTCAGGTTCTAGTGAAGCATAGCTTTGTGGAAGTTCGAATCTTCTCTTGGGCACCATTCCTCTTTTCAAGAAACAAAAAACTCCCCAGTTTTATTTTTACCCTTGCTGATTCATCGTTTTTTCATTTATGATAAAGCATTCTGCGCCCATAGCTCAGCGGATAGAGCGTTGCCCTCCGAAGGCAAAGGTCAGGGGTTCAAATCCCTTTGGGCGTGCCAGAATAAATACCTTTGGGCGTGCCAGAATAAATACAGAATTCTTTGAAAAAACGTTGTGTTCTGGTATGGTGCGCATTAGAATAAGACATAAAATTTGATTTTTTGCACCTTGATCAACAAGCGTCCCTTACGTGTTGCGGCTACATTGCGTACTTATTTAGCCCATATTATTCCAGAAGCGATGCAGTGGGACACTCAGTTTTCTCCTGCTGATTTCTATCTTACCGATGTGCGTATGAGCCCTGATTTACGCTTGGCCACGCTGGTTATATTTGACCATGAAAAAGAATCGGCAGCCTTATTGCGACATTTAAATACTTTGGCCCCAAATATTCAGTATAAATTGGCGCCTCATATGACTGGAAAATATGTTCCAAAAATTCGTTTTGTATTTGATCATCAAATCAAAAAAGAACAAGAAATGCGTCATTTGATGCAATCTATTTCAAAAGATTTAGAATCTGATGAAACAGATCTTGTATAAAAACGTGGTTTTTTGTATACTAAAAGCGGAACCCAGCGCGGTTTATTAAATTATTGTCTAAAAAATATAGAGTATTCATGGCCTTCAAGAAAAACACGAAAAACTTACTGATTTGGGTTTTTATCGTACTGTCTATTATTTGCAGCTATCACATATACCATTCTGTGATGATGAAAAAGACGCCCCCCACCCAAGAATTATCTTCTTTTTTAGATCAAATCAGACGGGGTCAGGTGAAAAAGGTCATGTTGCATGACCAATCCCTGGAATTTTCAAATCAAGATGACCAATTGTTTACGGTGAATACGCCGCGCACCTTTGATCCCATTCCATTGCTGAATCAGTACGGTGTGCAGTTTGATTATTTATACCAAGAGCCTTCCATAAGCTTTTTCTTGTTGGTTCAGATCTTTTTGCCTTTGATCTTTAGTTTGTTAATTTGGTTCTTCTTTTTTCGCCAAGTTCAAAACAGCAATGGTCGTGCCATGGGGTTTGGTCGATCTCGGGCAAAAATGATGGATCCTGAAAAAAACCAGATCCTCTTTTCAGATGTGGCTGGTGTTAACGAAGCCAAAGAAGATTTAAAAGAAATCGTGGATTTTTTGAAAAACCCCATCAAATTTCAAACCATTGGGGGATCTATCCCAAAGGGCGTATTATTGGTTGGTCCACCTGGGACAGGAAAAACTTTGTTGGCCAGAGCCGTTGCAGGAGAATCTGGGGTTCCATTTTTCTCTATTTCAGGATCAGATTTTGTAGAAATGTTTGTTGGAGTGGGAGCCAGTCGGGTCAGGGATTTGTTTGCCCAAGCCAAACAACAGTCCCCCTGTATTATTTTTATTGATGAGATTGATGCCGTTGGTCGTAATCGTGGATCTGGAATGGGTGGCGGACATGATGAACGAGAACAAACACTGAACCAATTATTGGTGGAAATGGATGGGTTTGACCCCAAAGAAGAGGTGATCATCATCGCGGCCACCAACCGATCGGACGTGTTGGACCCTGCCCTGTTGCGTCCCGGCCGTTTTGATCGTCGTGTGAATGTGGATTTACCAGATTTGCGCGGTCGAGAAGCCATTTTAAATGTGCATTTAAAAAAGATTCAGCGTGCCGATGATGTGGTGCCTTTATTGATTGCGAGGGGGACACCTGGGTTTTCTGGTGCGGATTTGGCCAATTTGGTGAACGAAGCCGCCCTGTATGCTGCCCGATTCAATAAAACAGAAGTTCATGCCTCTGATTTCGAAGCCAGTCGCGACAAACTGATTATGGGGCCAGAACGCCGTTCCATGATGATGACGGATCAGGAAAAGCGGTTAACGGCTTATCATGAAGGGGGACATGCTGTTGTGGCCTATCACAGCAAACACAGCGACCCCATTCACAAAGCCACCATTATCCCTCGTGGCGGTGCATTGGGTATGGTGGTCCGTTTGCCAGAAGGCGACCGGGTCTCTCTCAGTCGTGTGCGATTGCACGATGATTTAGCCGTGGCATTGGCCGGACGCGTCGCAGAAGAATTGATTTTTGGCCATGAATACGTTACCACCGGGGCATCATCGGACTTTAAAATGGCCACGGATTTGGCACGTCGCATGGTGGTGGAATGGGGAATGAGCGATACGGCCGGATTGATGTGTTATTCTGGCGGCGATAATAATCATTTTTGGAACAGCACACGCACGGACTATTCCCAAGAAGTTCTGCTGATGATTGATCACGAGGTTAAAGCATTGATCGAGCGGGCACACCGTACTGCACGACACATTTTAACCAGTCATCGTGATCATTTAGACCTGTTGGCCACAAAATTATTGGAATATGAAACGCTGTCTGGCGATGACATCAAGACTTTGTTAACGGGGGGAACGTTACCTGAATTACCAAAACCTGATGCCTCTCTTGTGGACGATTCAGACAGATCCCCTGGTGCCGATGTGGCTGTGGTTAATGATGGAGCCGCTGTGGCTGATGATGGTGCCGGAGCCGTTGAGGTTGCTGGAAGCGTGGGTAATGATTCGTCTGACAAAGCTGGAGAGGGCTCGTAACTCTTCAGTGGTGGGGTGGAGCATAGGGTTCTGGCCCTCTTTGAATAATATGACGGGGGGCGCACTGGGTGACGGCTCTGGTGCAGACGATGAATACACCATGGAATGACAAGGGCAGATCTAATCGCACTCTACGAAAAGCATCTTGGTGGTTAAAAAGGCTGTGCCGTTATCATCTCTTTGTACGTGATATTTTTCTTGAGTAATCTGGTTTTCAAATGATGAAAAACACTGCCTCAAAATTTTATTGCAAAGTGTTTAACGATTTCATGCAAAAAATCAGTTAATAATCAAAGATAATAAAAAAACCATAGTGGCAAAAACCAAACATGCTGATATTGATCATCAGTTCTTTTTATATTCTCAGTCACCCAATGTGTGACGTCATGATATGGTCAGGATTTTTCTGACTTAAAAACAAGAGGTTTTCTCTGATCCAAATGAAAAAATGGTGGGGTTTAAGGTCAAAAATCCCATCTATTCAATAACTTTAACAGGCCTGATCCGTTTTTAACAGTATAAAATCATATAAAAATGCCCGAAACATTCATGTTTTCATTTGAAAAATTACGCTGTATTTTAACTTTTTCTGCGTAGTATTTGTATGTGAACAAAAAACAAATCGGAGAAATGATATGAACTTATTCAAAACAAGCAGCCTGATGTTGGCTCTGTCCCTTTTAGCCATGGTTTCTGTATCTGCTGATATGGATAATATGGATGTTAAAGCTGCAGAGTACGATGCGAATGCCATTGAAAATGATATGAAATTAGCCGAAAAAGAAATGGACCAAGCAAAAGAAACTGCAGAGTACAATGCGAATGCCATTGAAAATGATATGAAATTAGCCAAAAAAGAAATGGACCAAGCGGAAAAAACTGCTGAAGCCCTAGAGGAAAAGCTAGAAGATGCTGAAACAGACGATGAGGATGCGTCGATGGATCATAAGGATCACACGGGTGCCGTAACCTCAGCAGGTGAAGATATGGATTCTGCAGATATTGATTCTGCAGATATTGATGCGCCACACAAGTCCATGAACGATGATGCAGCGAGTAAAAAATTGGATGAGCAAATCAATAATCTGCTGAAACAAATCGCAGAATTACAAAACCCAGAGTCAGTCGAAAGTGATTCAACCGACGTTGAATAATCATACCCCATCCTGAGCCAAAATGGTTCACAGATAATCTGGATTACGCATCACCCAGACGATCTGATGGGGAAAAATAATCGTCTTGAGTTGCACAATCAAGTAAAGATAACCATTTAAAACAAGTCCATTGAATGTTACAGCACGTTTCCCCAAATCTGGGATGCCTAAAGATGACTTTTACCCCCCCCTGAAGAAGGAAGACGTTCAAGCAGCCCAACGTCCACAATTTAACACCCCAGGACACTTGGCAAAAGCAGGAAAAATGAATTAAAAATCTATTATAATAGGCCAGTCACCCCAGCCAATCATCCACCACCCAATCTTATCGATCCGACCAAACCCCAGCCAATCATTCACTCCCAATCATCCACAACTCAATCTTATCGATCCACCACCCCCTCCACCACAATGAAAAAAGGACCCAAAATAGGACAAAAAGCCCAATTCTGGATCCAAACAATCAACCGGATCCCATACAGGATCCGGAAAACAAATAGTCAAAAAAGACTATTCGACTTGCTTAATGCTTAACTTTGTACGTCCCTGATCATCAAATCCGATAACCTTTACGGTAACCGTATCGCCCACACTAACAACGTCTTCGATGTTGTTAATATGCTCGTCAGAAATTTCACGGACATGAACCATGCCGTCTTTTGCAAAGCCAAACTTGATAAATATACCGGATGAAATAATTTTCACCACGGCCCCTTCATAAGTTTCACCAATAACAGGTTGTGGACCGGATTGCGCAGAATCATCACGAGAATGTCTGGGTTGACCAGCCAGAGGTCCATCAATGGCCGTATGACCAATGGCTTCTTTGATGCTGAGCTTGATGCGACCACGATCATCAAATCCAATGAATTTTACTCGAACAGCCTGTTTTTCCTCTAGCTCAGAGCGCACATCTGGGATGCGATGAGGAGCGATTTGACTGATGTGGACCATGCCGTCTTGGCCAAAACCAAAATCAACAAAAGCGCCAAAATCAACGATCTTAACCACTACGCCATTATAAACAGTTCCTTCGACGGGTTTTTGAGACATGTTACCTGCACTCCGAGTTTTGCGAAAAGATGAACCGCGTGATTCACCATGATGATCTGAATCCGATTCCCCTGAAACGGCTTTTATGCTCAATTTCGGGAAACCTCTTTGGTCGAAACCAATAACTTTAACACTGACCGGCTGTCTTAATGACAACACGGATTCCACAGTCTCGATATGAGAATGAGAAATTTCTTTAATTGGGACCAGCCCATCTTGCTCAAATCCAAAATTGACAAAAGCGCCATATCTTTGAAGACCCACCACCGTTCCTTGATAAACTTCCCCAATTAAGGGAGTTCCTGTATTGTTTTTCATATTACTCACTTTGTTTTACACCTGTTTAATACTTAATTTCGATCGACCCATTGAATCGATCTCTAACAATTTCACCGACACTTTATCTCCTACGGATAAAACTTGATGAATATCCTCGATACGATTCGGGGCGACTTCACTGATGTGAACCATGCCATCTTTTGCAAAACCAAAATTAACAAACGCCCCGAATTCTCTTAGACTGACCACCGTTCCTTCATAAATCTGACCTACTTCTGGTACACCCGTGATGCCTTTAATGCGACCCAGCGTGGTGTTCAGAGCTTTGGATCCAGAAGAAAATACGGAAACCAGCCCATCATCCCCAATATCAATTTTTGAACCTGTCGATTCGCACAATTCACGAATGACTTTTCCACCTGAACCAATCAAATCTCGGATTTTATCCACCGCAATTCGAATGGTTCCCATGGCTGGCGCATAAGGACTGATTGCTCCTCTGGCCACACTCAAACTCTGGGATTGCATCGTATCAAGAATGTGTTTTCTACCGATTCGTGCCTGCTCCAAAGCTTTTTTCATAAAGGCGCTGCTTAGTGCCTGACCCTTCAGATCCATTTGCAATGCCGTAATGCCCTGTTCTGTTCCCGCCACTTTAAAATCCATATCCCCAAGGTTGTCTTCGGATCCGGAAATATCCGATAAAATCATGGATTTTTCACCCTCTTCGATCAATCCCATGGCAATGCCTGCCACAGGTGCCCGTAACTTGATTCCAGCATCCATTAACGCCAGCGACGCACCGCAAACGGTGGCCATGGACGATGAACCATAGGATTCCGTAATTTCAGACACCACACGCAAGGTATAGCGCGTTTCAGGCAAAACGGCCTGCAGGGCTCGCCATGCCAACTTTCCGTGACCGATTTCGCGACGCCCAGGAGGCCCAACACGCCCCACCTCGCCTACGGAATAGGATGGAAAGTTGTAATGCAGCAAAAAGGAATCCCTAGACAATCCCCGTAAACCGTCCACCACCTGGCTGTCATCGGGTGCCCCCATGGTCACCGTGACCAATGCCTGGGTTGCGCCACGGGTAAACAGTGCACTGCCATGAGATCTAGGCAACAGGCCCGTTTGACAATCGATGGGACGAATGGCATCTGCCTGACGACCATCCAAACGTACATTATGTTTCAAGATGTACGCTCTGGCGGCTTCTCTCCATAATTTATGAAAAGCATGAGAGATTTCTTCGGCCGTATAACCATGATGAATTAACGCCTCTTTGACCCCATGACGTAATGCATTTAACGCAACGTTTCTCTCGCTGCGCACCTTGATGGCGCAGACAGAATCCCACTGACTGCCTGTTTCCGACATAACCCGATCCCTCAACAAGGCCTGATGGGCCGTATCGGAATAATAGGCAAATGACTTTGGTGCAGCCTCTGAAATAAACCCACTCACAAAGGACAAGATGTCTTTTAGCCCATGCTGACCGTATTCCAGGGCATCGGCCATTTGTGATTCGCTTTGCTCTCTGGCTTCGCACTCCACCATCACCATTCCTGCTGCGGTTCCAGCAATAATCAAATCCAAATCAGAACCTTCTGACAAAACGGAATTGGTCACGAAACCATCATCCGACAGCCCGATGCGAATACCGGCCACAGGACCAGAAAAAGGCAATCCTGCCAAGGATACGGCCGCGCTGGCCCCCAACAAGCTGGCCAAAGCCACATCCACGGCTTCATCGTAACTCAGCACCGTACATACAACCTGTACTTCGTGATGGAAATCATGGGCAAATAATGGTCGCAAGGCGCGATCAATTAATCGAGACACCAATACCTCTTGATCCGACGGCTTGGTTTCTCTTTTCACAAATCCGCCAGGAATGCGTCCCGCCGCAAAGGCTTTTTCAAGATAATGAACAGACAATGGCAAAAAATCCACATGACTGGATTCAGGCGACACCGTTACCGTACACAAAATACGAGCTTTGCCATAGTGAACCAATACTGATCCAGCAGCTTGTCGCGCAATGACCCCCGTTTCTAGGGCTAAATGGTGACCCGCCCAGGTCATTTCTTTTCGAATCATGTGAAACATATTGGCATGATTCTCGCTGTTTTGGGGCATGGTGGTATTGGACATACGGTAAAACTCCTATTGTATTTTAAGGCTGAATAGAGAAAAATCTTGAAAATATCGCACACCA
This sequence comes from Candidatus Finniella inopinata, assembly GCA_945888455.1. GTDB lineage: Bacteria > Pseudomonadota > Alphaproteobacteria > Holosporales > Holosporaceae. The sequence continues at coordinate 45,991 of CAMCZV010000003.1, forward strand.
CCACATACCGTGAATACTCTGCCATTATTCGATGCATTGATGATACTAAACCCCATGCATCCTCCCAAAAGCCTAAATTGTGATCTCCACACATTCGCAACCATACCTCAATGTCTTAATCCCAAAGCTTTGATTAAATCTAGGTATGTTTGATTTTCATGCTTGCGCAAATAGGCCAACATATTTTTTCTTAAATTAATGGCCCTCATCAAACCAACGCGACAATGAAAATCTTTTGGATGTTTCTTAACATGATCGGCAACTGACTTGATCTGATCGGTCAAATTAATGACTTGAACGGCAGAAGAACCCACATCTGTGGTGCTCTTTTGAAATTTTTGAATGAGTGAATTCATATTTTTCCTATAAAACAGCGGGTAGGGGCTAGCCACCCTTGACAAACATTAGCCAATGCCACAAGGCATCCATACCTATCATAGCAAGCTATCGGCCTTTGTGTTAGGGGGGTAGGCAAAGAAAATGGAATTTTTTTTCCATTCCATAAATCCAATTTTTCCTGCTCATTGACACAAACGCCCTCTGAACCCTGTAAAACATGCTGGGGCGGCAAAACACATGCCCTCAACTCCTCCTCGTTGTATTGCTCTAGATCTGATAATACCCTGCCAGAATCAAAGGGCCCCACCCGAATACGACGTAATGTTTGAATGCTGCCACACAGCCCTAAAACCTCTGCCATATCACGCGCCACACTACGCACATAGGTTCCTGTACCGCACGTCATTTCAAAATGCGTTACATCGCCTGTGTGTTCCAATATCTTTAAAGCATTAATGTGGATTCTTCTGGGCTCTAATCGCACCTCTTCTCCTTGTCTGGCGTGCGTATATGCTGGCAATCCCTGAATTTTTGCCGCACAATATACCGGTGGAGTTTGCCAAATCTCGCCCAAAAATTGGGGTAAAATATCAGATAATTGTTGCAATGTTGGACGCTTTGAGCACGTTTTTTGTATCTCTCCACACGCATCGTCCGTATCGGTGGACAGACCCCAGGCAACGCTAAAGGTGTACGTTTTAGAAAAATCCATCACAGACCCAATCAAAGGGGTCGCTAGACCCAAAGCGATGGGCAAAATGCCGCTGGCAAGGGGATCCAAGGTTCCAGCATGACCAGCCTTTTTTAAATTAAAAATACGCTTGATTCGGTGCGTCACGTGCATAGAGGTGCAGCCAGATGTTTTATCCACCACCACCCATCCCCAAGCTGGAATGGTCATCCTATTGGCCTGCATCGCAATGTCACAACGTTCATCATGTTCTGGATCCTCATGGCTTTTTTCCCTCAGAATAGGCTCTTCGCTCCTCACCAGACTGAAAACGGCGCTGAGCAGACAGCTCTGTTCTCACCACATCAATCCAAGACTGATCGGCCATATGGCGCAATATTTCTTGGGTCACCAGGCTGGTTTTCCCCAAGTGGGCCTGGATTTCTTGATTGTTTTTACCCATGTCGTGCATGCTTTGAGCCAAGCGTTCCAGGGTCTGGCGTATTAACGTGTTTTCTTCGGCCAATCGTTGAGTAATCATGCTCTGGCCCTTCATCCAATCCAAAGCAGACTGGTTATATCCCCCCAAACGGATAACGGCATCCAACCACTCCGTCTGCCTCTTTTCTGCATTGATGTGCAAACGCCCCAAACGCTCTATGCCATCAGCCCATCGTGCCAATGACACATCAAAATGCCCTTCAACACCACGCGATGTCTCTGCAGCAGAAGGAAAAATAGATCCCGCCCACCATTCCGCTTTTTGAAAAAAGCAATCTTTGGCTCGATCCAACTGAACAATTAAAAACCCCATGGTTAGGGTGCCCGCCACCCCAAGCAATGACGAGCTGAACGCCACCCCCATACCTGCCAATGGCAATTGCAACTGGGTTTTCAGCGTTTCTAGAAACCCTTCGGCGGCATCTTGGGCCGGCAAGTGACCAATGACGTCTGAAATGGCCACAATGGTTTCCGACAACCCCCACAATGTGCCTAAAAGACCCAAAAAGATCAACGATCCTGCCAAGTACCGTAAAAAATCCTGATTCCATCCGTGATAACACTGCGCCAAGGCCTTTTCTATCATGGCCTCGTTTGCTTGGGGACAGCGTTCGTACAAACTGACCAGAGGACGCAAAATCCTTAAAACCCGAGGGGATTTTTGATGAAAAAGCCCTTCTTCTCTGTATAATGAAACCAAGGATGCACACACAATCCCCACCCCAAACAGCCAAATGGATGCTATTGATCCATTAAAATAAGGGTTGGTCATAAACAAGCTGGGTTTAATCACCAAAAATGCTGTGACCAACACCCCCATTAAAAAGAACACAACAACCATCAAAAAACGGGATACACTGGCCTTGGTCATGGCAAAAATGTGTTATTCTGTAGGATATTTATCCTTACCCTACCCCGTTTTGTTCGAAAAAGAAAGCATAACCCCAGAAGCCAAAACCATGCGCCTAGATACTTGGGTTCACCATCAATGGCCCTGGATCCCCTATGGCAGCATCCAAAAAGCCATTCGTCGCGGGGAAATACGCCTGGATCAATCCAAGGTTTCTCCTCAAGCACGCCTGTCGGCCTATGCCGAAGTATGGTACAAACCCCGATGGTTAAGCCTGTTTGAACAGCCCAGCCCGGCAAAAGCCCTGAACGCCACCTGGCAAAACCGTGTGAATCAATGGGTTCTGTACGAAGATACCCATCTGATTGCCTTTAACAAGCCCCAAGGCATCGCATCCCAAGGAGGGTCAGGACAAAAATTACACATGGACGATCTGGTTAAATCCTGGCGCCCTGAATCCACCATTCGCCTGGTGCACCGCCTGGATATTCAAACCAGCGGCGTGTTGTTGATGGCAAAAACCCTGAATTGTGCCCAAGAATTGACACGCGCTTTTCAAGACCGGCATATCCAAAAAATCTATTCGGCTGTGGTTCATGGCCATATTATGCGCTCTGGCACCATCACTCAATCCTTGGAACGTCATGGGGCACGCATGGAGATATCCAACAGCGAAAACGCCCTGTCGGCACGCACCACGTTTCAACCTCTGTCGCGGGTAAAAGATCAGGCCGGAAAGCCCGTTACTTTGGTTTCTTTGTCGCCAAAAACTGGTCGAATGCATCAATTGCGCGCCCACATGGCCTGGTTGGGGCACCCCATTTTAAATGACCCCATTTATGGCACCCTTGATCATGGTCTGTTGGCGCTGCATTGTGCCCAGATGACCTTTCGCCTTCATAACCAAGAATATGTCGTTTCTGCCCCAGCGCCAGAGGCCTTTTTGCAGCACATGCAACAGGGGTAAAACCGGCCAGTGGCCCTGGATCTCGAGGCTGATCTTCCAGATGGATCTGGGTCTCGATGCTCGGTTTCGATGCTGGGTTTCGAGATTGGTTGCATGATATCTGCGCTCTACTATATCATTCCCGCTTTCCCCTTTGTCATTCTCGCGTAGGCGGGAATCTATTGGATCCCCGTTCTCTACGGGGATGACCATACAGAATTTCGAGTTTCGGATGGTGTTTCGAGATTGGTTGCATGATATCTGCGCTCTACTATATCATTCCCGCTTTCCCCTATATCATTCCCGCTTTCCCCTTTGTCATTCTCGCGTAGGCGGGAATCTATTGGATCCCCGTTTTCACGAGGATGACCATGCAGAATTTCGAGTTTCGGATGGTGTTTCGAGATTGGTTGCATGATATCTGCGCTCTACTATATCATTCCCGCTTTCCCCTTTGTCATTCTCGCGTAGGCGGGAATCTATTGGATCCCCGTTCTCTACGGGGATGACCATGCAGAATTTCGAGTTTCGGATGGTGTTTCGAGATTGGTTGCATGATATCTGCGCTCTACTATATCATTCCCGCTTTCCCCTTTGTCATTCTCGCGTAGGCGGGAACCTACTGGATCCCCGTTCTCTACGGGGATGACCATACAGAATCCATCCCCATGGTGCTTCCCTCTCTTTGACCACACCATACACCCCAAAGCCATTAGAATCCCAAGCCGCGGCCTGCACCAAAGGGGCCAAAGTTTCCTTGATTTTGCCCCAAAGACAATGGTTGTTGTCCAAAAGCATGGGCCGTGTTGACGTCTTCGACCATCTCATCAACTGTCCCATCGCTCACCTCATCGTCTGAATGGGCCTGGGTTTCCCCATCAGCAGAGGCCAACGCATTTAATTCGTCTTCAATGAATTCGTCTTCAATGCTTTGTTCTCCGTTATCTTGCGCTGTCCCGCCTTCCCCTGCTTCATCGGCCCCTGGGACCTCGGTCAGCTTTTCTTCTTCTGGTTCAGAACTCGGTGCTTGATCAGACTGAATCATCACCGTGTTGAAATCGGACGGCATGGTCAAATTTTTGGGAATATTCAACGTGGATGGATAGCTTTTTTTCAACTCTTCCATTTCTATTTTAGACAAACGTTCTAATTCGGCACCAAAAAGAATGTTTCTGAAAAAATCATCGCCGGGATCTTTTGCGTCTTTATCGCTCTTATCCGCTTCTGGATTGCGCTGGTCCCTGTACAACACAACAACCCACTTTTCAGGATTACGCGCGGTGGGCAGAGCAATAATGGGGCTGATATCACCAATGGAGGCCTTGCGCAAAAAATCTTGAACAGGTCGATCAAAATATTCTAAAACATTCCATCCGCAATCTCCGCCATTTTCGTTTGTTTTTGCTTCCGATTCCTGATAGGCCATTTCAGAAAACACCACATCTCCGCCTTGTAACAGCGATTGAATTTCCGAAATTTTCTGATAATCAGAGCCATCATTTCTGCGGTTATACATCACAATTTCCCCAACACGGTACTGCACAGATTTTTGCTTGGCTTGCCATTTTTTTCTGGCTTTTGCAATGGCATTGTCCGCAATATTACGCATGGCTCTGCTGCCCCATTTCAACATCAAAAACCTTTGAAAGGTGATCATGGATTCTTGGCGTTTATAAAATGGGTCGTAATGAGGGCCCAGGTGCAAACGAAATTCATTCAAAGTCATGGCATTGCCCTTTGCCATGGCCAATATACGGTCTTCCACCTCTTTTTTGATTTCTTCGGGCAACAGCACACTAACAGACTGGGTTTGAAGGCTCTTTTTAGCCATAGCCAACACCAGGTTCGGTGCCTGATTTTGTCGTGCTTCGTTCACGAGCGCCAGAGCCGCATCGGTATACATTTTTACATAATTTTTTGGTGTAATCGATCGACGTAAAAAAACAGCCTCCATGGCCAGTCGACTCTTAACATCCTGATCGGTGATCACCTGCTTGCCCACCACCGCCACGGAAAAACTTTCCAAACGCCTTTTTGATTTTTCATCCAAAGGGGATACCGTTTGCTGGGCTTTGGACTGCCCCTTGATCCCTTTTTTACTGTTTTTCCCCTGACACAGGCTTGTTGTGATCAAGCCTAATAAGGCGATATAGTAAAAAACAGTCTTTAGCGTGTCATTCAATATTTTCATGGCTCAGCCCCCTGTATACCCATCGCATTTTTATGGCTGTTTTGGCCTTTTTCAAAGACGTTTTTTCCGATCATTATTGTCAGCGACACTGGGTACTGCAGGAATTTTATCACTTCTCATCTGGTTAGTGCAATCGTTACGCTATTGCGCCATGATCGCCTACCAAGGATTATCCTTTTTGGATGTGTTTTTTCTGTCTTGCCACTTTTTGCCACGCACTTTGGTTATGGGGACATCGTGGGGTTTTGCTTTGGCCATGGTGTGGACCTATCGTCGATATAATCACGATAATGCCTTTAATGTGATGCGATCTTGCGGGGTTTCCCCCTGGTTTTTTAATCAACCCACGGTGCTTCTTGCCCTGATATTAACGGGGTTTTTATATCTGTTAACCTGTCACATGGGCCCCATCGCCCAGCACACATCACGCATGCATGAACAGAACATTCGCCAACGATTTGACCCGTCCTTTATTACACCGGGCCTGTTTTTCTCTATTCAAAATCGCACCCTATACGTTCATCACCAGCCCAGTCGATATCGTTTACAGGGGGTATTTTTGCACGATCAACGCGATCCCAAAAATGAATTCATTCTATGCGGTCAGTACGCCGATATTATCCCTCATCCAACAGGTTTTCGTATGCGGTTTGAAAATGGGAGCATGCATGTTTTTCCATGCAACGCACCCCCCTATTTGGCACATTTTAAAACGTATACATTAAATTATGCTTCTCCTTTTCCCAAACCAGACCCCACCAATCCATCACGGCCAGAAGAACAATCGCTGGATACATTATGGAAAAATCAATCAACCTATCCCAACAAAAGCGAACACAAAAAAGAATGGCAATACCGATTGTTTTGGCCCCTGTTGCCCTTATTAGATGCACTATGGATTCCACCCATCCTGTTGCACTGTTCACCCTGGGTATGGCGAATGATGCTGGCCTTGTTGCTGATGCATGGTGGAATTTTATCACCCAGAGCAGGCCTGTGCGTATTATGTGCGGTGATGACACGCATTGTATTTTGGATACGCACACGAAAACGCTTATAAAATTTAGACCACGCCCCCCACCCTTTTTCAAACACCATCTATTTTCCCCTTGTGCATAGATCATGATTTTTTTCCGTTATTTAACACGTCTGTTTTGGACACGATTTTTCAGTATTCAATTGGGGTCTCTTTTAATGGTCGCCCTATTTGAATGGCTGACCCTTACTGGCCCCTATACCAATATTTTGGTAAAAATGCCCTTTACAGCACACAAATTGCTGCCCTTTGTCCTTTTTATCACCATGATTTTGTTTATCTGGTCGTTGCTGAGTCGAAATGAATGGAATGCATTATCCAGCATTGGGCGGTCTCCTTGGCATATTCTGCGCACACCATTGATTTGGGCCATCCTCTTGGGCCTTCTAGATTTGTGGGTCGTCGTTCCCATGGGAGAATCTTTTTTCAATCCTTTTCAGCAAAAGATTTCCTTGCTTTCCAGAACATGGCAAAAAGGCATCACAAAAAATGGCTATGTCTTTTTTAACCCTAATGGCCCCAAATACCACGTATTAGAAATGCAAAAGAATTCCGTATTGCGCCGGCATATTTTTGGACGCGCTCTGCACATTCAAGGCAATGACCTGGTCTGTACTGATGTTTGGTCCATGCCCGCCCATCGCTGTCCTGAAAAGCAAGCACTGGCACGCATCACTCTGTCAAAACCAGCCGATTTGGACCAAACAGAATCCCATCCGTTGGGCTTATCGTTGGCTGGTGCCTATTCGGCCATGGATAAAAATCCAGAAGGATCGGTTCTGTTATCGGCCCGTATTCATTATTGGTACAGCCACTTTTTTTGGTCATTGACCTTGGTTTTTTTGGCTCCTGCCCTTTTAATTGGCGCTGATCGCTATACGAAAATTTTTGGAACCATTTTTGGTCTGCTGGGGGTATTGACGATGTATCTGGTCAAAGAATGGCTGTATGCCCTCAGCATCCCGCTGGCCCACAGCTGGCCTGTTTTCTTGCTCTGGCTGCCTTTCTTTATCACGGCCGGATTAACGTGGGTGTTGTTTTTTGAAAAGAAAGAACTGTAAGAAGCAACGCCTAAAACGGGTGGATGCATGAATCATCCATTCTATCGATTGATGCGGATGCCCGGATGAAACGCTGGGATATTTTTAATGGGGCAAATCCGTATTATTAGAGGTCATATTCATCAAAAATCTCGCAATAATCCGCAAAGCATCTTCTGTCACACTGTGCCCGCCATATGGGCTGATATGGCGCTGGGCCTCCAGTCCATATTGGCCAAACAATCGATCCGAATCCCTCATCCATTGCAATGGCACAACCTCATCATCTTGGGCGTGCGTCCATAAAATGGCAGGTTTATTGATGGGCTCTTTTTTCAACAAATACACGCCAGACAATCCAATAACGGCTTTTATAGAGGGCGAAAAAAATCCAAGCTCATAGGCCATCATGGCCCCTTGAGAAAATCCAGCCACAACAATGTCGCCTTCATTGTGGTGGATGATATCCGATAGTTTATCCTGAAAAACAGCTGCTGCTTTGCTTAAAGGATCGGCGATGACTTCCCACGCTTGGCGTAAATTAGAACGCCCCCAATCAATGTCTTTCAGAGAAAACCACTGTCGATCAGCAGAATATTCTTGGCATAATTCTGGCCCATCTGGACACACAAACGTAACATTGGGCAAAGACAATGCTTGGGCCAAATGGGTCATATTTTCCCCACAGGATCCATATCCATGCAGCAAAAAAACGGTTGTGGGGGGTGCACTTTCCCTTGATTTTGGTTCAACAATCACAAATTTTTCCTTGTTATTTCATACAGCTGTGATGAATCATCCTATACAACCCATGGCATTATTTCAAGAATAGCCATCAAAACTATAGATTTTATAGGCGCGAGTGCCTTAATATAAAAAAACAATGGCTGTTAGCGAATCTGATTTTTGTGTCTAGTTTTCATGTTGCTCTGATCATGGATGGAAATGGCCGATGGGCAAGCGATCGGGGAAAACCAAGAGTTTTTGGCCATCAACAGGGGGCTAAAACCTTGACTCACATAATTCGTTCTTGCCCAAAATATGGCATTACCCACTTAACCGTGTATGCGTTTTCTCCAGAAAATTGGCAACGCGGTGCACTAGAAGTCAACGCCCTGATGCGTTTGTTTCAAATTTATCTTCGGGCTTATATGGGCGAATTGGATCGGGAAAATGTTCAGATTCGCATCATTGGGGAACGCAGCAAGTTGCCCACTGTATTACAACGCATGATTGAAAAAATAGAAACAAAAACCAAAAATCATACGCGTTTGGTGGTACAAGTTGCCCTAAATTATGGGGGCAGAGATGAATTGCTGCATGCCGCAGAAACCCTGATTGCGCGCCATCAAAATACCAAAACCCCCGCATTGCCTTTGACACAAGAAGACCTGGTGTCCGCCCTGTGGAATCCTTCGTGCCCTGATCCAGATTTGCTGATTCGTACGGGGGGTGAAATGCGCCTGAGCAATTTTATGTTGTGGCAATTGGCCTATACGGAATTCGTCTTTTTACCCCAATATTGGCCAGATTTTACAGCCGACGATTTAGGGCAAGCCATTGCCCAATTTAAAGGGCGCCAACGCCGTTTTGGCCGCATACCCACAGAGCAAAATGCACCAGAATCGAACCCATAACTTGGCAATGGCCATCCCTCATTCACTTTCCCCCTTCACCCCAACCATCCTAGGATAATCGCTGATGTCATTTTATATTCCTTGTGTGAGCAATAACCGTACACCCATTGATGTGGCTGTGGTGGGGGCAAGCGGTACGGTTGGTCAAAAGGTGTTGGCGCTGTCAACCCATTTGCCATGGATGCGCATTACTGAAATTGCGGGATCGGATACCCGAGCCAATACACCCTTGTCCTCTTGCCCATGGCGAGAAGTGTTGCCCATGCCAAAAGCCTTGTCTTCTTTGCCATTTTGCACCATGGATGATGTTTCGGCCCCCTATATTTTATCCTGTTTACCCCACGATGTGGCTGAAATTTATGAACCCCTATGGGCGGAAAGGGGCCATCATGTGTTTTCCAACGCATCGACGTTTCGCATGTTTCCAGAAATCCCTTTGCTGGTTCCGGAAATCAATGGGCACCATTTGTCCCTGATCGATCAGCAAAAAACACGAGGCAAACGGGTCAACAACCCCAATTGTTCCGCCACAGCATTGGCTTGTGCCCTGGCCCCCATTATGACCAAGCATCCCGTGCGCCACATCAGCATTGTCACGTTACAGTCTGTCAGTGGGGCGGGATATCCAGGCGTTTCCAGCATGGATATTTTGGGCAACACCATACCGCATATTCCTGGTGAAGCCCCAAAAATCGTTGTGGAATTACAGAAAATTTTGGGCTCTGGCGACCAAGCACTGGGCATACCCATCACCGTTAATGTGCATCGTGTTCCTGTGATGTACGGTCATGCCGCCACCATACACATTCTGTTGGATCAGCCAGCGCGCGATGTGGCTGATGTGTACCGCCAATTTAACCAAACCCATCCCATATTTGCCTTGCACGATGGTGATGATCGGCCCCAAGCGCTGCGCGATCTATCCCATGACGATATGCGCATTCATATCGGCCCCATTCATACAGCGGCCCTTGGTTCTGATGCATCGGTCATTGCTCTAAACATTTTGTCTCATAACCTGGTGCGTGGCGCAGCGGGCGCCGTCTTGGCCAACCTGGCCTGTTTTTTGGGCCATGGCGATGTCCTATCCCGAACCTAGATCCGAATTTCCCCAATAGTATTGGGTGCGTATTGAAAAGGTTTTTGACGTTATGTTGGGGGTGTGCGGGGTTTTCCTGTTCTGGCCAGATGATTTTTTGCATATTTATTTACCCACCCCCCTTGTCATGGCCTAAAGATTAGTGTAAATTTTTGACTGCACGTATTAATTTTTAATAAAAATGAAAATCAAGCAATTCATAGTATTAATGGGAATATTTTCAATCACAAGCTGTTTGTCTGTTATGGCTGTAGGCGGAGACGCCCCCGCTGGTCTGGGCGAGAACAACAAGAAAACTCTCCATAGCCATAAAGATGAAAAAAATCCAGGTCTGTTTGCTCCAAAAAAAAAGAGTGAAGAAAAGAAGGATCAAGAGTTCGATAATATTCCTGTAAGTGACTCTGACGATAATATTCTTGTAAGTGACTCTGACGATGAAGATGAATGGTTTAATAAAACGTTGTCAAAATATGATGAAGAAGCAATAAAAAAACATGAAGAAGCAATAAAAAAAAATACAAAAAAGTAATAATAAACAATACAACCCATAATCAGGGAATATGAAGTTCCTTTGAAAACAGCGGCGTTGGGGCGGACAGGGGGACAGACCAGAAGGGCTGTCCCAAGGGCTGTCCCAATTGGGAAAACACTGAACCGACCATGTCATCAGCCCCACCATCAGACTCCACACCATCGGCTACACCATCAGAATCTGCACCACTCCCCCCTGCTGAATCCTGTATGGCCCCCTGAAAACCCAATTGAGTCCACATGGATTGGGCCGTTCCAGGCATCACGGGCCATAAGGCCAGGGCCAAATCACGTAAAAAGCAAACCAGAGCATACAGCCCATGATTCATGGCTTGCGCGGCCCCCACATCACCAGAGTTCGCCAATTTTAACAAAGCCCATGGGGCAAGTTCGGCCATATAGGCATTGCCCTTTGTAATCCCCAAATAAACAGATTCCAAATAGGCGTAAATGTTTTGCCCTTCTATCATGTGCCCCCAACCTTTGGATTGTTCAGATGCCCACCCACGTATGACTTCTGCGCCCCTATGCAGGCAGGCATATTCTGAATGTTCCGGTGCACCATCAGGAAAAAAAGGCATAGCACCACCCAAACGATTGTGAATAAAGGATAATACGCGATGAACCAAATTTCCCAAACCATCGGCCAATTCATGGGTACAACGCTGTTCGAATAATTCCTTTGAAAAGTCACCATCTTGGCCAAAACGCACATGACGGAACAGAAAATATCGAACACGATCCACACCATATTGACTGATTAAGGCAAACGGATCGATGACATTGCCCAAAGATTTCGACATTTTTTGCCCTTCGCTCATCCACCAACCGTGGGCAAACAATCGCTTGGGGGGATTTAAGCCCGCAGCCATCAATAATGCCGGCCAATACACGGCATGAAAACGCAAAATATCTTTACCCATCAGGTGAAGGGATTCTGTCCAATGGTCTTGGAATTCTGGGCAATCCGTGTTGGGATACCCCAATGCCGTCAGATAATTGGTTAATGCATCCACCCAAACATACATCACATGATGGGAACCTGGAATGCCTATGCCCCAAGTCATTTTGGAACGTGAAACGGCCAAATCGCGTAAACCGCTGTTCAAAAAAGAGATCACCTCGTTGTATCGACTGTCTGGGCCGATTGATTGGGGATGATCGCGGTAATAATCCAACAGGGGTTGTTGAAACTGGGATAAACGGAAAAAGTAACAGGGTTCCTGAACCCATTCCACAGGGGCACCCGTGGGGGCGACTTTGCCATCCGGACCATCGGTTAATTCCGATTCATCGTAATAAGCCTCGTCACGAATGGCGTACCATCCCTCATAATGATCCAAATAAATGGCCCCTGTTTGTTCTAAACGATCCCAAAGGGCCTTGGCAGCACGATGGTGGCGATGTTCCGTTGTGCGGATAAAATCATCAGCCTGCACATGGGCGACATGGATCAAATCTTGAAAGGCCTGGGCCATAGAATCCACATAATCTTGGGGCGAAAGGCCTTGATTTCGTGCGGCTTGCTCCACCTTGGCCCCATGCTCGTCCGTGCCTGTCACAAATTTTACACTGTATCCTAACAGTTTATAAAATCGAGCCAAGATATCGCCCGCCACGCTGGTGTACAAATGGCCCAGGTGAGGTCGATCGTTGACATAATAAATCGGCGTTGTGATATAACGAAAAGGCATTGGACTCATACAACTGACCTCGGAAAATCTCTTTGGCTTAGATTTGGTTAAATCGGACAAAAAGTCAATGGAATGGGGGTAAAATATTAAGGGCAAAAAATGGAGGGCGAACAAGGGAGTAGGATCAAAAGAGCGCAAGAATTCCAGACAAAACCCTGGGCACAAAGCAACACGTCCCAGCGTTACCACCCCACCCTCACCATCAAGCCATTATCTCATTCCCCCACCCTTATTTTTGCCACTCATTATGGTGCACAGACCCCACAGATTGGGATTAAGCAGGATTTACCCTTTTAGAAATCGTTTCCTCATCTACACGAGAAATACAGGATTTTTCCACCTCTATGACTACTTCTTTTGCGATGCGTAAATGGATTTTTTCCCCTGCAATGGCCTCGATGACCCCAAAAATTCCCGAATTCATGACCACCGTTTGGCCTTTTTTCAAATGGTCCCACATGGTTTTTTGTTCTGCCGCTTTTTTACGTTGAGGCAAAACCACCATGACGTAAAAAATACCCATAAGACAGGCGATGGGCAAAAACGTATTCAAAACTTCGTACAATTTTCCTAACATTTCTGAGTTCATTTTAAGATTCACAGCCGTTTTAACATAGTAAAACAGTATATGAATGAACGGAAAAAATCAATTGATGGGAAAGCCGATCTTTCCTGACTTCAGATCAGGATATCCATCCAGTCCTGTGTTCTAGCCACCTGTTTCCCCGTCCTCAGCCTGATCCATGTCCCTGCCCTCAAAAATCCACATCGTTTGACTTTTTATAAAGAATATTATCAAAATACAATGTGTGATTTATATATAAAAAAGTTCTGTGATTTCTATTTTACCATTGCAATGGAACCCTCGATTAACCCAGAATGATTTTTTTGTCAGTCCCAGCAACGAATCTGCGTTTGAATGGATTGTGCGCTGGCCTTGGCCCTTTGAAAACCTTTGGATTTTTGGACCCAAGGGGTGCGGAAAAACCCATCTGGCCACATTGTGGGCTGAACGCCATCAGGCTGTTTTTTTAACGCCATGGAACCAACCAACGGATTTAGACTTATTGACCAGCAACAGATGTGCCATTGTTGATTGGGACAATCATGCGGCAGAGCAAATGGACCCCGTAAAATTGTACGCATTTTTAATGCGCCTTCAGGAAATGAGAATCCACTGCTTATGGTTATCACGCACATCGGCCATGATGTGGAACAGCCCATTGGCAGATGTGAATTCCAGGATTCATGCCATGGTTAGAGTGGAAATTACTGCCCCAGATGACATTTTACTGGCCAAAATATTGGAAAAATCTTTTTGCGATATTGGCTGGAAGGTTAACCCGCGATTGATTCACTTTTTAATACGACGCATGCCTCGGTCCTTTGCAGGTATTGCCGAATTGATTGATCTGGTTCACCAGCACAGCACCTCTTCAGGATTATCCATTTCAGGATTGAAATCCATTCTAGAATCCCTTCAGGATATGGAGTAATCCCGCCCTATTTGGACCACCCCACAACAGGACCTCAAGAATCCGAGTACAGCTCCAGTCACACGGAGCTAATCATTAAACTTTTTCTCTGGGTCAACGGGGCCACGGGCATTACGCAATTCAAAAATACATGTCGGACCAGAGGAATACCCGATTAGATCACCTTGCTTTACCTCTTGCTCTTTTGAAACACATGCTTTGTCGATGGCCTTGTAACAACTGGACCAATTATTGGGGTGATTAATTAAAATAACCACTTTGCTGGGATCGCCTTCTAATTTACCCGAAAGCAGAACGATTCCATCGGATGATGCGTACACCGGCGTCCCCTTTGGCGCTTTAAATCGAATGCCGGGAATTTGGGCCCCTTTTTTGTTTTTTTGAAATTTTTGAGTGATTTTTCCAGAAACGGGACGACAAAACCCAACCGGTTTAGGGGCCTCTTTTTTGACTGATTTTGTGGTCTCTTTTTTCCCCGTTTTTTCCCGTGTTTTTTGCCTATCATCGGAACGCTCAGCACCTTTTTTGGAATGATCCGTCACATTCCATCCATCGCGTGATTTGGATTGATTCGAATCAGAATCCTCATCGCTGCCTTCATCCGTTTCCGTTAAACTGTTTTCCAAATCAGAATCGGCATCGATGTCCGCCATTAATACGGGTTTTGGGCCTTTAGAAGAACGGTCTGCAGGACTGTCTCCCACATCGGTCCATTGCACATCCTCGTTGTCTTTTAAAATGACCGGACCATTGGACACTGATTCTGGTTCAGGTGAAAAATGGGTCCTTCCCCCTGGCAGCTGTAATTTTGCTATTTTTGTCAAACGATAAGGTGCCTTTAACCCATTACATTCTGCTAAATCTTTGACCGATACCCCATGGCGTGCCGCTACACTGGATAACGTATCCCCACGCAGCACCACCACCTCTCCTGATTTCAAGTAGACCAGACGCTCTGGCCCCTCGATGGTGCATCCCGATAAAAATATGGCAAACAACAGGGCGCATAATTTATGGGGATGTTTATAAATTGGGGTGTTCAGGTGCGCAGAACCAATGAATTTTCGATACATAAAAATAAAGATCCAGGGATAAGAAAGATTGAAAAGTTTTAAAGGCATTTTAAGGAGCAGATTGCCCAACGGATGCAAGACCAACACAGGCGCCCCCCCCTGATTCAACAGATGCAAGACCAGCTGATTTCTGGCCAGATTGCCCACCAATGGATGTTTTTCCAACCATATACGGCTGTAAAACCGCTGGAATTTGAACGGTCCCATCGGCACATTGAAAATTTTCAATCAATGCCAATAAGGTGCGACCCACAGCTAGACCCGACCCATTCAGGGTATGCAGAAACCCTATTTTCCCGTCACTTTGACGGCGATAACGCGCCTGCATGCGCCTGGCCTGATAATCCCCACATTTTGAACAACTTGCGATTTCTCTGTACCGATTTTGGCTGGGCACCCAAACCTCGATATCATAGGTTTTTTCGGCCGAGGCTCCCATATCACCCGCACACAAAATCACCGTTCGATAGGGCAATCCCAGAGCTTCTAGAATGTATTCTGCCTGTGTACGCATTTGTTCGTGCCACTGATCGGACGTTTCTGGCGTACACACCGCCACCAGTTCTACCTTGTTAAATTGATGCTGGCGCAACATACCTGCGGTGTCTTTTCCAGCCGAACCGGCCTCGGATCGAAAACAGGGCGTTAATGCCGTCAAGCACAAGGGCAAATCTGACTCATTCCAAATGCGATCTGCAGCCCAATTGACCAAAGGAACCTCGGCTGTGGGGATTAAAAATCGATCATGCTCGTCTTGGGCAATGACAAACAAATCGTCTTTAAATTTTGGCCACTGTCCAGATCCATATACGGCATTTTGTCGAACCAAGTACGGCACGGCCATTTCTGTAAACCCAAAGGTTTGACTTTGCACATCCAGCATCCACTGGCCCAAAGCGCGCTCTAATCGGGCCAAATCGCCTATCAAATAGGTAAAACGAGCACCTGAAACCTTGCTGGCCTGATCCGTATCCAACAGGCCGTGATGCCGACCCCACGTGCCATGATCCATAAATCCATCACACAGTTGCACAGGTGTACCCCAGCGTTTGATTTCTTTGTTATCGTCTTCGTTGCGCCCATCGGGAACATCGTCTGCAATCCAATTGGGCAGCGTCATCATCATGGATTCAAAAGATTCCTTGGCCATTTTACTGGTGGCGACAAGGCTTTCTTCTTGGATTTTTAAGGCGCTTGATTTGGCAATGCGGGCATTTCGCTGTTGATCAGAATCCGATGCTTTCCATTGGGAAAGGGTGTTTTTCTCTTGCCGCAATTGTTGCAAAGCCGTTTCTTGCTCGCATGAATGTTTGTACAGGGCCGCAATTTTTTCAGCCACGGGCAGGCTGTCTGGATTGCGACGAGATAATGCCCCATCCAATACTTCTGGTTTTTCGCGAATAATTTTAATGTCGAGCATTACGTTTATCTGCTTTGTGAGCATTAGATGTTGCTTTAATCTAGTAACACTTGGGCGCAAAAATCAATAGGCTCAACACAGATTGTGCATGGATTTTGTAATTTATTTGAAAAGAGACTGGCCAAAAAAATCTAGATCAAAAAATACAGAAACGACTTTTTTTAATGCCGCCCAAGACCCACGGATTTTAATTCGGGGCTGGATTATGGTGGGTTTTAACACCGCGAAAACGAATACGCCCCTTGGTCATGTCATATGGCGTCATTTCAACGGTGACGCGATCGCCCACCAGGACTCGGATTTGATGCTTGCGCATATTCCCAGCAATATAAGCATTTATAATGTGATCGGTTTCATCCAATCGAATTTTAAATTGCTCATTGGGCAGACATTCTACAACAATTCCACAGCACTCTATGGTTGCTTCTTTTGCCATATTTTCTTTTTCTAGAATTTATTTTTAATTATAATTGATTTTTCAAACCGAGTAAAGAACTTCATCTGGGTCTTTTTTCTAGACAGGTGTCAAAAAGATGGGGTTCCAGCAGGTTAAATCTATTGTGTGTTCTGGGTAAAGGCCCTATACTAAATGAGTATTTAACACACCCCTAGCCCGAGCAATTGTTTTATGTCAAACACCGAATTCAATACAAACAGTGATTTTCAAAATCTTTTAGAGGCACATTTTCAAAAAAGAATGAACCTGGAGGGACAAGTTGTCAAAGGAAAAGTGGTTTCCATTGACAAAGATATGGCCTTGATTGATGTGGATTTAAAGTCAGAAGGTCGCGTACCTTTGAAAGAGTTTTTGCCGGAAAAACTAGCGGTTGGAGACATTGTTGACGTCTATATTGACCGATACGAAGGGCCTCAGGGCGATGTACAGCTCAGTCACGAGCGTGCACGACAAGAAGCCTCTTGGCAATACCTCAGCGAATCATTCCATTCCCGTAAACCCATCGAGGGAACCATTATTGGTCAGGTCAAGGGTGGTTTGACCGTGGATATTCGTGGAACCATAGCCTTCTTGCCTGGCAGTCAGGTGGACATTCGTCCGGTCAAAGATTTATCCCATTTCCTGAACGTTACCGATCGTTTTGTGGTTTTGAAAATGGATGATTTACGCAGCAATGTGGTGGTTTCTCGTCGCGCTGTGCTAGAGGATACCCGATCTTCTAGTCGTCAAGAATTGTTGGCCAAATTGCAACAGGGTGATCGCCTAAAGGGAACGGTCAAAAACATCACCGATTACGGTGTGTTTGTGGACTTGGGCGGCATTGATGGATTGTTGCACATTACGGACATTTCATGGACACGCATCAAGCACCCCAGCGAAGTCTTGAAACTAAACGACGAAATTGACGTGATGGTCACCCGTTTGAACAAAGAGAGTCAACGCATTTCTCTTGGCATGAAGCAGTTAGAAAAAGACCCATGGTTAAACATTACAGATCGTTACAAGCCTGGGGACAAAGTCCAGGGTGAAGTCAGCAATGTCGTGGAATACGGGGCCTTTGTGCGTATGGACGAAGGGCTGGAAGGTCTGGTTCATATGGGCGATATGGTTTGGGGTAAAAAGACACCCAATCCTCACCACGTGGTCAAACCAGAACAACGCATTGAAACCATGATTTTGGACATTGATACCACCAAGCGCCGCATTTCTTTGGGCATCAAACAGTGCACTGAAAATCTGTTAGAGCGCTTTGCCAAAAAGCACCCAGAGGGAACAGAAGTTGAGGGCGAAGTTCAGGATATTACAGAGTTTGGTTTGTTGGTCAGCTTGCCTGGCGGTTTAGAGGGCGTTGTGTATCAATCCGATCTGTCTTGGGATTCTAACGAGCAAGCATTAAACAAATACCAAGTGGGCAGCATGGTTAAAATGAAGGTGTTAAGCGTCAATTTGGTCAAGGAAATGATTGGTCTGGGCATCAAGCAGTTGACATCAGATCCCTGGATGGAAAAACACGGTCAGTTTAAAAAAGGTCAGATTGTCAAAGCCGTTGTTCTGCGCACCATGGAGCAAGGGATAGAAGTGGATTTGGGTGACGGATTACAGGCCACGGTTCAACGGGCAGAGCTGTCCAGAGATCGCGCCTTGCAAAATACCCAGCGCTTTTCAGCCGGACAAGAGGTGCAAGGGAAAATAACAGCGTTTAATCCAGAAACCCATTACATTGCGTTGTCCATCAAGGCCATGGAATTGGATGAGGAAAAAGAGGCGTTGAGTGAGTACAAAGACAGAGAAAAGTCTGATGACGATTCCTTGGGATCATTGGTCAAAGAAGCCATTGATCGTGGAAAAGAGAGTGAATCTGCCTAGTTAGAATACCCCTGCAGCCTGATTTTTTGGACATTCAGAGCCCAAGATCAGAGACAGGGTAGGCGAAAGGCGTGAACGTTACGCACAGGGGCAGATGCAGGAGACAACAGGGCACACCCTGTTGTCGTCCCCGTGAAAACGGGGATCCAGCAGGTACTCGAGTTTCAAGAGTAAATCAGATCAGCGTTTAACGGAATATCCGGCCTGTATCCAATCCATAATGCCACCATCCAGCGACGCAATATCCAAAAAAGGACACTCTTTTAACAATCGTGCACATGCATCCATGCTGCGTTTACCTGACCGGCAATACACCACCAGCGGTTGGTTTGTCTCTGGCAATTTTTCCATACTGATATCACCCAGAGGAATCAATACAGCCCCCTCAATATGCTCGCTTTTGTACTCTTCTGGCTGTCTGACATCGATCAATACGACCTCTTTTAAGTCCAATTTTTGCTTTAAATCAATGCTGTTCATGATGTTCATTGGGGTCCCCTGTATTCATATGGTCGAATAAATGATGGCATTTCTTGTATTATATGTCACGCAACGACCATCACGTTCTGAAATAAATATTATTTTTAAACAACTTTTTAAATCCATTTTTTGGTACAATCGTAACCCAGCGGGCGTTGTTTCCAAAAAACAGTACCGTAATCCTGATTGTTTAGCCACAGCAAGAGCATAATTCATCAATTGTTTGGCATATCCTTTTCTTTGAAACTCTGGCAAGGTTCCAAAATCATCAATACGTGAACCCGTGTGCGGGCACAAATACAAGGTCATGAATAAAACAGGTTTGCCCTGAGTGTGCAGACTGAAATGGTGCAATGGATCCCCGCGTTTTAATGCATTTTTGTGATTATCAACGTACAAATGATTCATTTCAATGTCGGGAATACTGGGTTTAAAGGCCCCAATCAAGGGCATCATCCACTCATCCAATCGTTGATCTGTACATTGGATGGTGCTGTTACCATCCCCTTGATCACCCTTGGGGGCATCCCATTTATGATGAATTTATGGAAAAAAGTAAAAACCTTTGAAAAACAAAACGAAGAATAAGAGTCAATTCAGACAATGCTTTGAAATGAGAAAGATACAGCACAATCAATGATTGCTGCATCCATTAAAACGAAACGCGGCTCTGAAAAGAGTACAACAAAAACCAAGAAAGTGTTATTATACAATGGCAATAACCATTGTAACCAAAACAGAATGATGAAAAAAGTTCAAGTGCTGCCCTATGACCCCCAATGGCCCAACATTTTTTAGACAGAGACCCATTGTATTCAAAAGGCTCTGGGTGATCACTGCATTGCCATTCATCATGTGGGATCCACCTCTATTCCAGGATTGGCCGCCAAACCCGTCATCGATATCATTGCTGTGGTGAAAAATGGAGAAAAAGCAATCGCGCCGTTAGAAAATACCGGCTATACCCATAGGGGTGAATACAACATTCCATTTAAAGAGGTGCTGACCAAACGCGGCCAGAATGGTTTTAATCTGCATGTCTTAGAGCAAAATCATCCAGAAATAGAACTAAACATCCTGTTCCGCGATCATTTACGCAAACACCCCAGTGCGCGCGACCAATACGCCCAATTAAAGGCCGATTTGTTGGCCGATGAATCCAATCATCAAAAAAATGGTCCCATGTTTGTAGGCTATACTTTGGGAAAGCATGACTTTATCGGATCCATTTTGCACGATACAGGATACACCAGACGCCGATTCTTGCGCCCAACCCATCATCAAGAGTGGGCCGATTATCATCGCATTCGCCAAACATCTCTGCCCCTTGGGGTTGCCTATGATACAAATCACCCCAGTGTAACCGCTTGTACGGCCCAGCATTTTATCTTGTGTGACGGCATAACAACGCGATCCATTGGGCATATTGATGTTTTGGGCCAATCTGGGGCTGCGCTGCGGGCTCTGGCCACGGATAGTGGATTCCAAAATCAAGGGTATGGATCGGAAATGCTGACTTTAATGGAAAAATGGTTGAAAAAACAGGGCATTTTATTCCTGCACACCCACAGCCTGTTGGATGCCCAATGGTTTTACAAAAAGCGGGGGTTTGTGGAATTGCCGCCTGATTTTCCAGGTGCGAGGGATACGCCAACCGAAAGAGCCGACATGTCCCCGTGCACGCCAACCGACATGGGCGTTGATTGGTCTGCGCTGTGGGCCCCATCCTTTTCAGCCCCGCACATCCATCTGGTAAAAATGTTGTGAAATCTAAATCAAAAATAAGGCCCAAAGTGTCATACCACTAATCTTGAACCAAATCTCTTACAGGGCCCGCGCAGTCTGATGCCACGATCATGACGGATGATTATGGCTGATTCATGGATTTCTGCATCAAATGGTTCACTTGGGTTTTCAGCCATGAAGGGGTATTATCTGCCTGGTTTATTTCCTCTGCGGTTAGCCAAAACCAGTCGGCCACTTCTCGCGATGATGGCTGGATGTTCAAATCTGTCTTATCCATTTTGCAATGGAATAGATTAACGATCACCTTATCCGTTTCTTGAAAATAGTTGCTGGTGATGTATTTTACCTCATCTTTTAAATCCAAGCCCACTTCTTCCAAGATTTGTCTTTTTGCAGCAAGCCTTAAAAAAGTCCCAAGCATTATGGTGGTCTGTTTCATCGATTTTTCCGCCGGGAAAACACAACTTTCCTCCCTCATAGGATCCTTCTGGCCGTTTAATGACCAAAAACCTGTGATTATGCTCTATGGCCACTTGCACCACCGTTAGATACAGCTGATTCATGGGGGCTCCTGTTGGGTTCATTGACAATGATTACAGATCAAGAATAGCAAATATACATACTGCCCGAATAGATTTTTTCACAAGGTAAAAAAGATCCAATGGTCAAGATTCTCCGCATACTCTTTTAATAGGGACTTCTCACCTCTTAAAATCTCTAAATACGCCTTTGATTCATCGTTGCTAACCCCAAGCGCTGTTTCATAAGCATACGTATACGGACCATTTTTAAACACATAGTGGTGGTTTCCCCCGCTGCCTTCGCACACGCCATTGCCCTTTAACACCAAATCTGGCGTTAATGCCCAGTACAATTCTTGACGCATTTTTTTGGTTTTATTCCAACAGGCATATCGGAATACATCGTCTTTTATACGATCAATTCGAACAACGTAATGCTTGGTTTCAAAGGTGGCTATGGGCTCTTCAAAGTGCACAAGACTGCTGTGGAGCATCTTTTTATTGTACGCCAGCTATTTTTCCATTAGGGATTTTTTGGCCACTGTTTCATAATTCATCCCCGTTACTTTTCCATCATATAGAAAAAACCAAAGCACACCATTCCCCAGCATAATCCCCCGCCACCCCACAGAAGACCAGCCCTTTTTTGGGTCAGAGGAGGCAATTTTATTCATCAAATAATCATCAAAAACAGATCAAATCGTTTGATAAACGCTTGCTCATGGGCTGCGCCCAGTAAGGGCAGTCGCATAAACTTTGCGATGCGATGCTTGTCTTTACTCTGAACACTCTTGATGAATGCTTTGATCGCTGGAAGACCCCGTGCAAGCTGTGAATCAAGGACTTTTTCGTGGCGTTCTTTGTCCACTGTTGCATCTTTTTGATTGGCATTGGTTTGGTTGATCGCATCTGGGTATATACCTGCAACAAGGGATTTGATCAGCAAAAAGGCGCCTCTTTTTTTCAATTTCAAGGACATATCTGCAACAATGGCTTTGATCAGCACGGGGCCTCTTATTTTCAATTTCAAGGTTTTTTCTCCTGTTTTTTAGCCATACTGATCAAAAATATACCATTCTATTTACTTAGAGAGCCTCCTGGTTTATTCCCCCGTTACCTTCTTTTTTACCCCTTTTTTGCATTCTGATTGCCCATATCCTGTTTTACAGTCTGCTGATCCAGAAAATCTGTAACCACAGGATAAAATCCATGGGGGTTTTCATCAAAAGGACAGTGGGCTGTTCCCTTCATAATCACACACTTTGAATTCTTTATGATGCTGGACATGGCTTTTGCATTGGATTGAGGAATGCTGTCGTCTTCACCATGAATAATAAGAATGGGTTGTGCAATGTTTTTCAAAATATCTTTCGGCTTTTTATTCTTCATGTTTTTCAGGAAATCTCTTGACAGGTTCCAATTGTTCTTGGTGGAAATGTTTTTAGAATTTTGAAAATAGCTTGTTTTGATATCCAATAAATTTAATTGATCACTCTGGAAACAGTCGATGGCATAATTTACAGCCCTCTGTAAGTTTGAAAAAGCCGTTACATACCCCATACGGTATAGCCTATTTTTAACCATTGGGTTTTTTTCCTTTTCGATGATAGACTTGTCTCTTAAAAATACTTCATCCCGCTTTATGATCATTTTTAAATAACCCACCAAATCGATGGGTGCTGGACCTACGTAAATGGCAGACGACACCTTCTCATTTTCCCTAGGTTTGGACAAATACTCACTCACAATATTGGGACCAAAGGAATGTCCGAACACCACCACTTTATCTCGTTTAGACAATGCTCTGGTCGCATCAATGGCTTTACCCAAATCTTGGGCTGATTGCTCAAACGTGTCCACACCTGGATCAAAGGAACACCCCGACCCATAGCACCCACGCTGGGTGTACACCATCACGCTGCGCCCTGTGGCTTGGGACAACTCTACGGCCGTGGGCAGCATACTGACAGCATCACCACCGGGCCCACCATGGACGACCACAATGGGATCTTTGTCCTTATTTCTGCCTGGAATATAGAATGCCGTTAAAAATCCACCCTCAGATACTTCATCATGAGACTCTGGATCACACAAATACTTTGTACTATAAAAAATCGGAGAATCATTGTTGTTTTCTTCATACAGCACTTCAACCAATGCTTCATCTTTTTCCATTCTGTCGTACAAATTCTCGTACCATTTGGTAATCTCTTTTTCCTTTTCCTTTTTGGGTAACATATTGATTTTTTCCATCTCTTCAGGGGAAAGGGCAATCATCTTTTTCAATCGTTTAGAATTATCGTTGCTCAATTGGATGCGAAATCCATAAATTTTACTATTTTTTCCAATGCTAGATGTGTAGTTCGTAATAAAAGTATAATCAAAAATTCCTTCTTTTTTCAAACTTTCATCGCATATCTCTTGCATCTCTACAGTCTGATTCACCTCTGTTTGCGAACAATAATCATGCGATTGCGTCAATGCAGAAATAGAAGTTAAAAATAAAAGCTTTAATGCGTTTTTCATCTATAGTATTTTTTAATATGTTATTAATAAAATATTATCATAAAAATTCTAATGATCAAGTTTTGATTTTAATTTAAATGCGCTTTTAAGTCATAACATACTATTTTATAATAAAAAAATAATTATTATTTATTTATATTCGCCTATTGATTCACAATCGCCTGAAACGATTGTTCACCCTTCGGGTTGCTTCGCATCGTCATCATGCACCCCGGCATGATGTTCGAACCCTCTGCTCGGGTTCTTCATCCCTCATTATATATAATCGTGAAAAAATCTGGCAGAGAGAGAGGGATTCGAACCCTCGATACGCTTGCGCGCATAACGGTTTTCGAGACCGTCCCATTCAACCACTCTGGCATCTCTCCATCGTCTTTATTTTAATGCAATTTTCCCACCTTGAACACCCCAAAAATGGGCACAGGGAGGCCAAGACCGTACGATCTTCGGATTATCCCCCATGCCCCGCGTTAACCCCTATTACAGTTTTGGCCTGCGATCTTTTCCAGAGGCAGGTCCAGCAGAAGGTTTTTTCCCAAAATTACCGCGCCCTGCAACAGGCTTGTTCCACTGAGGGCGACCAGAGTGGATCAATGCCTTACGCCCCGAGGATTCCCTCGTTCTCTGCCCCGAGGATTCCCTCGTTCTCTGCCCCGAGGATTCTTTGTGATCTGCTGACCCAAGACTTCGCTCTTTCCTACCCCCTTGCCCTTGCTTAAAAGAACGTGAGGAACCTGCAGACTTTTCTCGTTGTTCCGTCATGCGCGTTGTGTAAAACTGCTCTGCCAATGAACCATCGCCAGAACGGCCACGAGAGGCATTGGTCTGACGCCGATTTGGCCCCATACGCCCTTTAAATCCAGAACCCCCGCCAGCAGAGCCAAAAGAACTCCTGTGGCGCCTCTGATCCTGGCCACCTTCATACTGCTCTTGTGTTTCAGAAATGCCTTGATCTCTGTAACCCGCATTGTGACCAGAGGCCTGTCTGCCTGTATAATCACCTGTCACCTGATGGGATTCATTAATGGCCTTGGGAACATAGGGCCCCCGTTTCGATGGTGCGCGTCGCTTGATGGGCTTTACTTTTTTGGTCATGGCCTGCTCTTGGTTGATCACGCCCCAATCTTCGTCCCTAAAATCTTGAACCACCCCCCCCCGTGATCCAGATTGACTAGAATCAGACGATCGCATCCCCATGGTCATGCCAGTCCTAGGTTTCCCAGCAAAAGCAGCTGATTTTCCACCAGACAAAGGGGATCGCGTACCCGATCTTGTACCAGCACCAGACCTGGCGCCTGCACTGGCAACGGGTCTTGCCTGTGTGCCCAAACCAGATCTTGCAGGCCTAGCCACAGACTTCCCACCAACGGCACCAGACCTGGCGCCTGCAGATGCACCCCCTGCATGTTGATCATTCCCAGCCTTTCCACCAGACCGGGTGCCTCCTTTTTTATCCGCTGTTTTTGCACCATCGCCCTTTTTAACATGGGCCTTTTTAAAACCATTTTTTTGACCAGAATCTTTTGGACCACTGTATTTTTTACCCTTTTGTTTTCTGTCATCAAACCCCATATCTTCCCAATCTTTTGGTTCAAAATCCCCATAATCTTGAGACAACAAATCATCCAATATTTTACGATAATCAATGTGCTGACCTCCATCCTCTGACGCGTCGTCATCTGATGCAGAATCATGCTGATAGGACCATTTTTTCAGCAAGGCCTCCATATCCTCATCTTCATCCTCATAGGCATCGACATGATCGGGGTTGGAATGGAAATACATGGTTAAAAAGTTTCGGTACCAATGATTTTTCATGCTCTTGAACATTACAAATGCTTCGTGCCGATACTCATTCAGCGGATCTTTTTGACCATACGCTTGCAAATGAATGCCGCTGCGTAAATGATCCATGGCGTTCAAGTGCGCGATCCACGTCTGATCCAATATCTTCAATATCAAGCTTTTTTCCATGCGCATACGCATTTCCAGCCCCCACTGTTCATCAAACCCCGCCATTTTTTCATGCACAGCCGCCTGAATTTTACTGACAGCATTTTGAACAGATGCCTTATCCTGATCATCAAAATTCAAGGTTAATCCAAAAATGGCACTGATTTCTTGGGTCAAAAAATCCCAATTCCACTGATCAGCAGACTTTTTTTGATCCAATGCCGCCTGAACCACATCCTGAATCACAGATTCAACACTATGCATCACGCGATCATGGACATCCTCTGCGTGCATCAAGGCGTGACGTTCGTCATAAACAGCCGTTCTCTGGGCATTCAAAACATCGGCATATTTTAATAAATGCTTTCGAGTATCAAAATGTTGGGCCTCTACCCTCTGTTGGGCTTTTTCAATGGATCGGGTCAACCAGGGGTGCGCAAGTGGCTCATTGTCCGATTGCTGTGATGGGTCTGCTTTACTTAAGGAATAATCCAACATTTTTAAATTTGGACCAAAAATACGCATCAAATCATCTTGCAAACTGATGAAAAACTTGGATGCTCCAGGGTCACCCTGTCGCCCTGATCGGCCACGCAACTGATTGTCAATGCGGCGATTTTCATTGCGCTCTGTCCCCAATACAAACAAACCGCCAGCGGCTCTAACCAAGGCTTCTTGCTGGCCATGTTTTTCACGCACGGATGCTTCAATTGCTGCACGCTCTGATTCATCCTCTATGCCACGCAACGCATCGGATAACATGACTTCCAAGTTGCCGCCCAACTTGATATCCGTTCCACGACCCGCCATGTTTGTGGCAATGGTGATGGCACCAGGTGCACCCGCTTGGGCAATAATTTTGGCCTCTTGTTCGTGATGTCGCGCATTGAGAACATGAAATGGGATGCCCATCTTTTTCAAGGCATTGGCAAAAACCTCTGACTTTTCAATGCTTAACGTTCCCACCAATACAGGCTGTTTGCGGTCGTGACATTCTTTGATTTGTCGCAAAATAACCTGTAATTTTTGATCAAAGGTTCTGAAAATTTCATCATCCAAATCCTGACGCGCCACGGGTACATTGGTGGGAATGCTTAACACAGGTAACTTGTAAATATCTTGGAATTCTACGGCTTCGGTCTCGGCCGTCCCCGTCATTCCTGACAGTTTATCGTACATACGGAAAAAGTTTTGAAAGGTAATGGACGCCAAGGTCTGATTTTCCACCTCAATGTTGACCCCCTCTTTGGCCTCGATGGCCTGGTGCAACCCATCCGAATACCGGCGTCCCTTCATCATACGGCCCGTAAATTCATCAATCAAAACCACTTTTTCATCTTTTACGATATAATCCACATCTTTTTGGAAATTTTTGTGTGCCTTCAGGGATTGATTCAAATGATGCACCACCATCAAATTTTTGCTCTGAAACAGATCCGTACCAACGACCAAACCGGCCTCTTTGGTCATGCGTTCCACCTCGATGTATCCTGCATCCGTAAAGGCCACATTTTTATTCTTTTCATCCACCTCGTAATGTTCTGTCCCTAAACGCAAGATAATTTCATTGATATGATCGTACAACTGAGACGCATCATCGGCAGGACCAGAAATAATCAACGGGGTTCTGGCCTCGTCAATCAAAATACTATCCACTTCGTCCACAATGGCATAGGAAAAACCCCTTTGACACATTTCACCCGGTGCAAATTTCATATTATCTTTTAAATAATCAAATCCGAATTCATTGTTCGTTCCGTAAGTAATATCGCAATGATAGGCATTGCGCCGTTGGGAATGGCTTAGGTCCTGAACGATACAGCCCACAGATAGACCTAAAAATTCATACAATGGGCGCATCACCGCCGAGTCGCGCTGGGCCAAATAATCATTAACCGTCACCACATGCACCCCTTTTCCAGTCAGTGCATTTAAATACACAGGCAGAGTTCCTACCAGCGTTTTACCTTCCCCCGTTTTCATTTCCGCAATCATACCTTGGTGCAAAGCCATACCACCATACAGCTGCACATCAAAAGGCCGCATCCCCAACACCCGGCGTGACGCTTCTCTAACCGTGGCAAAGGCTGGAATCAAAACATTATCCAACGATTCTCCGTCTGCCAGGCGCTGTTTAAATTCTGCTGTTTTTTCAGATAATTCTTGATCCGACAGAGCCATATACTGTGGTTCCAAGGCGTTGATGTCACGCACCAATCCATTCATATGTCGCAAAATACGTTGGTTGTTGCGTTGTGGATTATGAAAAAATCGCAAAAGTTTTTGAAACATATACTCTATAAACTACACTTTTCCCCCATTATGCCACAGAAAAAGTTTAAGAACTACGTCAATGCACCCCTTTATCACCAATATCCCACGGCTTTTGATGCCATTTAATACAGATCATGGGGGGGCATCATTGTACATGGTGTCAATCAATAACATTTCCAAAACATGATTCATGAACAGCGCCCCCAACGTTTCCTCGTTTAAACTGTGAACATTGATACAGCGCAAAAAATGACCCGATTTAATCTGCGCTTGACACAAACGTTCGTGCTCTTCTTTTACCCAGTGCAACATGGGCGTTTGAGCCAGCGTTTTTAATGCAGGAACATCTTTCCAAAAATCCGGCACCAGGCGCTCTCTGGCCACATGACGCTCAAAAAACAACGTGGTTAATGTGCACGAATTCATGGGTTCTAAACTGGAAAAATACCGATAAGGAGAGCTCTTATTCAATCGTGTACTGACTTGCTGCATCCAAGAGGTCATGGGGTGAAAAATACTGCCCTGTCCCCACATACGTTGGGTATCCAGTGCCTGAGCTTTGTGTCCGGCAAAGGCAACGGCCGCCATTTCCAATGGGGCTTTTAATTGACCTTGGAAAAACTGGGCGCATGTTGTTCCGCTGCCCATATTAAAGCGTGCACGATCAAAACCAGCCAGACCCAATGGGGCCAACAACGGTGGGGAAAAACATCCCAATTGAGGAAAGGCCACAAAGGGGTATTTCCACCACGGTAATTTCCATCGATCCACCATGCGCATCAATCGACTGGATGTTTGCGATGTTACCACCACGAAATGCTTGGCCAGATCCTCTTTATCTATCATGCCATGCCAATATTCCAAACAGCGCATCAATTGCAACAATACAGGATCACTTTCCCCTGATTCGGATAAAACGATGACCCCTGTGGTCATGGGGTTGGCAATGGACATTAATTCCCAAAACACTTCTGGGTCCAAATCGTCTAAAAAACACAAACGAGGTCTGGCACCATCAACCCAAATCCAAGATTGCATAATACCCGACAATGCGCGCAATCCCACAATATTTGCAGGACTGCCCACCACCAAAATCATACGCATGCCCTTGAAATTTTCCTGAACCAACGACAAGTCGGTCAACGGTAAAAATGGCCCACGCAAAAAGGGTATTTCTCCACGTTCAGCTCTGATCTTGACCTGTCTCAGGGCATGCACAGCACGGGCATAACCAATGGCATACTCTTTACGGCTGCATAGCCCAGATTTGACCAACAAACTAAGATCTTGCTGAAATAAATCACGATTTTTCATCAAATCCCATATACCAGAACCTAGGGTGATGTTTGAATGCGACACAAGATCACCTGATCCGCATCGTTCAAATAATCATTTTTATTCAAAACACTCTCTTTAGATATAGACAACCCCAGTTCCGGAGGAATGAGTAACCCCTGTTGGGGTAAATAAATCAAAAAAGCATCTGGGGGCTTTTTTTCCAGTCCCAAATTTGTCTTTAAATCACCACACCCGCAAAGAAATATGCTCAAACCTAGCGCTGTTTTTTTCGAAATCCCAATGCGTTCCATTGAAAATGCTCACTCAACAAAGCTAGGAAACCCATGGTAATCAGCATATCAGCAACATTAAAGACAGGAAAGTCCCAAGAAGCATAGTGAATACGAATAAAATCAAAAACCCCCTGGTGAATGACGCGGTCAATGCCATTGCTCAGCGCCCCTGAAATCATAAAAATACTGCCCCAGCGTTGTCTAGCGGTAACGGCTTGGGACCACAAGAGGAGTAAAAATCCAATAAAGATGAGTACAAAAAGACACAAAATACTCCTATGGATCAAGGAGTGGCATTCAAAAAATCCAAAACTGATGCCTCGGTTCCACACATGGGTCCAATCTAAAAAAGAAGTGACCGTACGCCATTCACCTAATGCAATATGTTGACGCACCCACCATTTTGTAATCTGATCCAAAAAGATAAAAATGGACGATAGGCCAATCAAAAAAGACCATTTTCCCAAAAATCCCCGCGATGTTTTATGGGGCAACTGGGTCACGAGCGATGGATAATTCGACTTAAACCGCGTCATATCGCGTTCCTCCTTTAAAGCCTGTGGCCACCATATAAATTTCTCTGGATTCTGGACGACTAGAATCCGGTTTTATGTATTTTTTTAAGGAAAAAGATCCACCAACCACTGACATCATGTCTCCATGATATACCTTAACGATCAGTGCTCCGCCTGGTGCCAGCCAGGTTTGGGCCACCTGCCAAACCACAGACAACAACCCATCCATTTGCACCCGATCTGTGGGCGCATGCCCTGTCAGCGATGGCGCCATATCGCTGAGGATCACATCAAACAATCGCACAGATTCAGATCCCTTGGCTTCATACGGTTCAGATTCAGACGGCAAAGTAATATCGATGTTTTTCTGCATGCATCGCGCCATAATGGCTTGTGCCATATCCTGTTGGGTGACGGGGTCCGTAATATCGCCCCGTATAAATTCCATACCTGGCAAAGGGTCCATCTGTAACAAATCGATTCCCATCAAAAATCCTTTTTTACCAATCAGCGGCAAGGTCCATTGACACCACCCCCCTGGTGCACACCCCAAATCCAAAACATGCATGCCCGGTTTTAAAATACGAAATTTTTTATCGATTTCTTCGAGTTTGAACACGGACCGGCACCGATACCCTTTGGCTTGGGCTTTGTGCACATAAGGATCGTTCATGTGTCGCAACAACCACTGACTGGATGATGGCTTTTTTTTCTTGCGCAAATTAAAGATTTTTTCACGAACCATAAGCGTTTTTTCCTGGTGACAGAGACATGATGTGTCAGTGCTCTGTCTTTTCATGATCTTGGCTAGCACGCAAGGCGTCCAAGGCACGTTCAAAACGTTTGGCATGAGATCGTTCGGCTTTTGCCAGGGTTTCAAACCATTCGGCAATTTCTTCAAAACCCTCTTCTCTGGCTTTACGTGCCATATGAGGATACATATCTGTATATTCGTGGGTTTCACCATGAATGGCCGACTTCAGGTTCTCTTCGCTTGTTCCGATGGGGCAATCGGTTACGGGATCGCCAACAAAAGATAAAAAGTCCATGTGGCCATGGGCATGGCCTGTTTCACCCTCTGCTGTGGATCGAAATAAGTCTGCTATGTCGCTTTTTCCCTCGATATCCGCCTTGGCTGCAAAGTACATATAGCGTCGATTGGCCTGAGCTTCGCCTGCAAAAGCTTGCTTTAAATTTTGTAATGTTTCTGACTGAGACAATGCCGCCATTAGAGGCTTTTTTGCTGTGGACATTTTATTTATTGATCAAAAATATTACTTTTACTACACGCGTTTTATCAACCAAAGTCAATACCGTCAGTTGGACAAAACGGCCACCATTTGTTTTCCCTAACCAAAAAATTTATACTGTACCCATACGAAAAATCTAACCCATTGCCTTTTCCAATGAAGTCCTTGATTCTGGTTGATTTTTACAAAAAACCGACCTGGTCAATTCTAAAAATGTCCGTATTGAGCTGTTTATCAATGGCCATTATTTACCCCAAAAACTCGTCCCAAACCCTGATTGCCCACAGCCGCATTTCTGCAAAAACCATCAAGCACCCCCCTTCTGCAAAAACCACCCCACGCATCGTGCCCAAAAAGCCCACTGCGCGCACACGTTTGATCAAAACGATTCCACGGCCCCAACAATGCCATTCTCGGTATGCCTGTTTAGGAAAGAAGGTCAATTGGCGATCTGGTCCTGGTTCTGATCATGACATGGTGTGGTTTTATGAATCTCCTGATTGGCCCGTTGTTGTGTTAAAAAAGTACAGCAATTGGTATTATATCAAAGATTTTACAGGGGAAATGGGCTGGGTAAAAGGCGCTATGTTGCGATTCAAAACCACCCTGCTGATCAAAAAAGACACCCCTTTGTACAGCAAAAATCGGAAAGGCAGCCCGCCAAAAGCCCTATTGAAAAAAGGGGCAATCGTACGGTATATTAGGCACACGGATGGGAAATGGATTTATGTGGTGGAACCAGAACATCGTCTATATGGATGGGTTTTGTCGGATACCATCTGGCCTAATCCCGCATCACTCTAATGACAAAAATCTACCATGAATCAGGCACAGTCAAAAAACAATTCGTCCGTTTTATTGTGGGGCAAGCATGTCGTTCAGGCGGTACTGCAAAATCCTCACCGTCACGTAGAGTGTCTCTATACCCTCAACACCATTCCAGAACCCCCCTTTAATACCCAACGGTGCCCCATTCGTGTGGTCACGGCCGATCAATTATCCAAATGGCTGCCCCACGGTGCGGTGCATCAGGGAATCGCTGTACGCACGAGTCCATTGAAATCACCCGATATTTCTGAATTGGATCCAAAACAAGGCATGGTTTTGATGTTGGATGGCATTGTGGACCCTCATAATGTGGGCGCTTTGTGGCGCAGTGCGGCTGTTTTTGGGGCATCAGCCCTGATTGTGACCAAAAACAACTGCCCCCCTTTGGATGGGGTGGTATCCAAAACCGCCTGTGGTGCCAGCGAACTGGTCCCATGCATCATGGTCAGCAATTTGGTGCGCGCCATGGAAACCCTTAAAACCGCAGGTTTTTTCTGCGTTGGCCTGGCCGAAGAGGGCTCTATTCCCTTGGAAAATCTAGATTTATGGCCGCTGGCTCTGGTGATTGGCTCCGAAGGCGTTGGATTGCGTCGCCTGACACGGCAATGCTGTGATGCCCTGGTTTCCATTTCATCGGCTGGTGCTTTTTCCACCCTGAACGCGTCCGTTGCTGGTGCCATTGCTCTGCAAAAAGGATTTCAAATCGGCCTACGGCACTGACCCCCCCTGCTCTATTTCACCAGTTCGGCATAGCCATCAGTGAGCAATCCTTTTGCCACTCTGTTTTGCCATATTCCTGTTCATTCCGGGCAAGATCCCTATGATTTTCTGTATCAAAATTGGATTTTTACTGTCCTGATCCGATATTCTATACCAAAGACATCCCGTTATTCCTCCGCAGACCAATGTCACATGAATCCCCCAGACCAGGCGATATTTTACAGCGACTTTCCGGCATGATTCCAGATCGGATTTTATCGGATTTATCCGATGCCGTGGGGTTTTGGGCGCCCACAGCTGACCCCAGCAACACCACCATCTTGGCCCTGCGTTTGGCCCACTTTCTGGGCCAGTGTGCCCATGAATCTGATGGCTTCAAACGCACTTATGAAAATCTGAATTATTCTGCCCAGCGTCTGAAAACAGTGTTTCCAAAATACTTTCCAGATTCCAGCACCGCAAAAAAATATGCCAAATCTGGCAAAGAAATTGCGTCTAGGGTGTATGCTGAACGCATGGGCAATGGGGATGAATCATCGGGCGATGGGTTTCGTTTTCGTGGTCGCGGATATCTGCAACTAACGGGTCGCGATCAGTATACCCGGTTCAGTTCGTTTATTGGATACGATTGTGTTCTTGATCCTGATGCCGTGGCGAAAAAGTATCCCTTGGTTTCGGGTCTCTTTTTTTTCCATGATCAGCTGTTATTTCCCGTCTGCCATCAGGGCATAACCACAGAAACCATCAAACACATCACATTCCGGGTGAACGGGGGCCACCATGGTTTAGAAAAACGCATCCATTATGTTCAGGCATTTTTTGAAAAAATGAATCCAAAATCAGGCGCTTAGTTCAGGCCAGATCCGTGTTTTTTTAGGGATAGATTTTTGACATTTCTTACCCTATAATTAGAACCATTGGATGGGTGGCTGAGTGGTTAAAAGCACCGGTCTTGAAAACCGGCAAACGTGCAAGCGTTTCGTGGGTTCGAATCCCACCCCATCCGCGCTTTTCCAACCAAAGACAAGATGATCGAACTTAAAGGCGTTTCTCTGAATCGTGGGGCCAAAACATTACTGAGTCAGGCCAATTTATCCATTCACCCTGGGGAAAAAGTTGGATTGATTGGATCCAATGGTTCAGGAAAATCCACATTGTTATCCCTGTTGCGCAAAGAATTAAAAGAAGATGCCGGCGATGTCATCGTATCCAAACAGTGGCGTATATCGTCTGTGGCCCAAGAATTAGAACAAAGCGAGACAACAGCCATTGATTTTGTATTATCGGGCGACGAGGAATGGGCATCCATTCAAAACCAGTTGACCGTGGCGGAACAAGAGGGAAAAACATCAGAAATTGTGGCATTGCATGATCGATTGGCCACCATTGATGGGTACAGTGCGCCTGCTCGGGCGGCTGAATTATTGCATGGTCTGGGATTTTCCGCTTCACAACAAAACTGGGCCACCCAATCCTTTTCTGGCGGTTGGCAAATGCGCCTGAATTTGGCGCGTGCCCTGATGAAACCGTGCGAATTGATGCTGTTGGATGAACCGACCAACCATTTGGATTTGGATGCCATTGTGTGGCTGGAACGCTGGTTGCAACGCTTTTCTGGCACGCTGATTATCATTTCCCACGACAGCGTATTTTTGGATAATGTGGTTCAAAAAATTGTGTGGTTGGATCAAAAGAAATTCGAATCCCACAAGGGGAATTATTCCGACTTTATTGTATGGCGTGCGGAAAAAATCCAGTTGCATCAAAAAATGGTGGAAAAGCAAGAGCAAAAACGCGCCCATATGCAATCCTTTGTGGATCGTTTTGGTGCAAAGGCATCAAAGGCAAAACAAGCCCAATCGCGGTTAAAAATGTTGGCCAAGATGGAGGTATTATCCAAAATTCAAAACCAAACCAATTTTGTATTTAATCTGCCTGCGGCCGAAAACTGTCCCAATCCTGTGGCCTATTTCAAAGATGCATTTTTGGGGTATGGCGATAAACCAATTCTGAAAAATTTGACCCTGCAGATCGGACCAAAAGATCGCATTGGTCTGTTGGGGGCCAATGGTGCTGGAAAATCCACGTTAATCAAAACCTTGTCTGGACAATTGCAAATGGTGTCAGGCCAATATACGCGCAGTCCAAAACTGAAAATCGGGTATTTCGCCCAACATCAATTGGATTTACTGGAACCAGAGCAAACGGCCTATTGGCATTTAGAACGGGATTCCCCCGGCACATCCCCCACCGTGTTGCGCAGTTTTTTAGGCCAATTTGGGTTTGCTGGCGATATGGCGTTTAGCCGCATTGGTGTATTATCTGGTGGGGAAAAAGCCAGACTGGTATTGGCCCTGTTGGCCTGGCAAAAACCCCATTTATTGCTATTAGACGAGCCCACCAACCATTTGGACCTGGAAACCCGAGAGGCCTTGGCGCTGGCATTACAAGATTTTGAAGGGGCCGTGATTGTGGTGTCTCATGATCGACAATTATTGGGCACCGTGGTGGATCAGTTTTGGTTGGTATCCCATGGCACGGTTTCCGCCTATGATGATGATTTGGAATCATACGCCGATTGGTTATTAAAAGAACGAAAAAAAGAGGCATCCGCCCCAGCTGAGGAAATGCCGAAAAACTCGACCAGAGAAAGCAAGGAAAAAACAGAAAAACTGTCCAAAATAGAAAAGAAAATAACAGAATTGCAGAAAAAAATTGATGCTTTGAACATGTCTTTATCCGATCTTACGCTGTACGAACAGACGACTTCTGTGGCATGGGCCAAAGAGCAATCTGAAAAAGATGCCTTGGAAAAACAATTGGTTGAATGGGAAAATGAGTGGTATTCTTTGTTGCAAAAACACCAATAACTGGGTTTTCCATGTTAAGGAAACCAGCGCAAGGGCTTTAACGGATAGGCGCTTTGCCTGGTATTACAACAAGAAGGAAACCAGAGAAAAGGGGATGCCCCCCATCACTGCCGAATGCTGGCCAGTATGATCTGTTGGCACCACTTTCTCCTTCACTGCAGCCTCTTCACCTCTGCTATCCTGCCGCCCGTGCTCACGTACCACTGGGCCCCGGTCACTCTATGCCACCCTCTGAAACCATTCTCTTTTTTAATCTCTGCGCCCTAAAGCGCAACGGCCAAAACCGCGTGAATGGTCTGGTTAATGTGCTCTAGTGCTATTTTTTTATCACCATAACGGATTTCCAAATCTTCGATGATTTCTTCGGGCGTTAATGGCTGATTACGCACATCAAGCAGACGTTTTTCCAGATTATGTATTTCTTTTTGCTCTTTTTCTTGATCTTTTTTCAAGCGCAGCAAGGCCGCAGCCGTATCCACAGATTCACTGATGGGAATAACCAGCACCCCTGATGACAAAGAAAAGACCAATTGCCCAGAAACCGCAAGGTCTGCCCTGTCCACACTGAACCCTGATAATCCTAACCACTGACATAATCCATCCTGGTAAAGGGCCACACAGCCCAGCACCTCTGGACAGGCATGATGCAACGTCAACTGTCCTAAGCAATGGGCCACAGGAATGGCAAATAAGGATCGCACACGCCGAACCATCATGATGGCTTCGTGTACCAGGCCCCAAGCTTGGGTTACAGGCGTATCCTTTGCACAATATTCTGGCCAGTGGGTTAAAAACAGGGTGCCCTTTTCTCCTGTCAAATCATGCCATATCTTTTCCGTAATCACGGGCATAAACGGATGCAAAATGCGAATCATAAATCCCAATATAAACAAGAATACGCGCTGTATTTCTGCACCACGCTGGGGATGATCCCACTCTCTTTTCGCCCATTCCACATACCAATCGCACACGATGTGCCAAATAAAGTGATGCACAGCCATGGCCGCATCGGAAAATCGATAGGCCTGTATGTGCCCATTTATACGCTCTAGGCTTTCGGATACGCGCACCAACATCCATTGATTCAAGGGATCCTTTACATCAACAGGAACAGATAATACCGTTTCTGGATTGTGCATGGATACCATCACCCCGCGGGCATGGGCAAACCGCACGACATTCCAAATTTTGTTAATAAATTGGCCCGCTTGTTCCACATTATTCAGACTAAATCGCATGTGCTGCTTGCCGCATGTGGCGCTGCTGAGGGCAAAACGCAACGCATCAGCCCCATGAGAATCGATTATTTCCAGGGGGTTAACCACATTTTTCTTGGTTTTTGACATTTTTTGACCCAGAGCATCACGAATCAAGGGGTGAATATAGATGTCACGAAAAGGAACGCGCCCCGTCATTTCCAATCCCAACATCATCATGCGGGCGACCCAAAAGAAAATGATATCAAAACCTGTGACCAATACATCGGTGGGGTATCGGTCATTCAAATCGGCCGTTTCTGTTGGCCACCCCAATGTGGAAAAAGGCCACAATCCAGAAGAAAACCACGTGTCGAGAACATCCTCGTCTTGATGCAGGACAACATCTGCACCCCATTTTTCTGCGGCCAAAGCATGGGCTGAATCGGCATCGCGGGCCACAAAAACACTGTTTTCTGGGCCATACCACACAGGCAATCGATGGCCCCACCACAATTGGCGCGATACACACCAGGGTTGAATATTGCGCAACCACTGCAAAGCATTGTTGGTCCATTCTTTGGGCACAAAGCTCATTTTTCCTGCGTCTATGGCATCAATGGACTGATGGGCCATGGCTTGCATATCGATAAACCATTGCAAGGTCACGCGCGGTTCCACAATGGTTCCGGAACGTTCGCTGATGGGAACGGCATGAATGATGCTGGTTTGCCCGACAACGGCCTCTGCCAGAGCTTCTAGCACCGCTGTGCGCGCATCAGAACAGCCCAAACCACGAAACATTTCAGGCGCTTGATCATTCAGGGTATTATCGTCGGTTAAAATGGACACCATGGGCAATCCATGGCGTTGCCCCATATCAAAGTCATTAAAATCATGGGCTGGGGTGACCTTTACGGCACCTGTCCCCTTTTCAGGATCTACTCCAGAGTCCGCAATAATGGGTATGCTGCGATTGCTCAAAGGAATGCGCACCTGCTTGCCCACCAAGGATTGGTATCGTTCGTCTTCTGGATGCACCGCAATAGCCACATCCCCAAAAAGGGTTTCAGGGCGCGTTGTGGCCACCACTATGGATTGACCTGCTTGCCCACCCTCTATGGCATACGCAATATCCCACAACGTTCCCGCCATGGTCTGATTGGTGACCTCTAGATCGGATAACACCGTTTTCAGCTGACCATCCCAGTTCACCAAACGTTGAGCACGATACACATATCCCCTGTCATGCAACGTCACAAAGGCATGATTCACGGCCGCATTCATATTGGGGTCCAGCGTAAAGCATAATCGATCCCAATCGGCAGAAAACCCCAAGCGTTTCATTTGCTCTACGATCAAATCGCCGTACAGATTTTTCCAGTCCCAAATGCGCTGAACAAAGGCTTCTCGCCCCAATTCTTCCCGCGTTGTGCCCTGGGATATCACCTGTTTTTCCACCATCATTTGCGTGGCAATCCCTGCATGATCGGTGCCTGGAACCCAGACAACATCTCGACCATTCATGCGATAAAAACGGGCCAAAATATCTTGAAAAGTCGACGACAAGGCATGCCCCAAATGCAACGATCCTGTGACATTGGGCGGTGGCATAATGATGGTGTATGGTTTTTTGCCCTCATCCTGGCGTTTGTTGTCCCCCTTACGCCCAGCATGAACCTGATCCCACCACATGCGAACTTGGGATTCACACGATTGAAATGCATAATGGGCGTCCAAGACTGTTCCTTTTACCTGATTGTTTCCACAGTTTAACCCAACCCAAAGTCCAGGAAAAGCTCTGCCTCCAGAAAGAGTGGTGGGTTTTTACTCTGGAAAATGGTGCCAGAAAAAGCCAGACTTTGATTCTTTGGTGCGGCCTATGTTAAGATTAAATTATGGTTTTCCTTTTGACTCTCTATGTTCAAACTGCAACAATTTATTCAAGATTATGGATATTTGACTGTTTTTTTGGGGGCCATGATCGAGGGTGAAAGCATCATTTTAACCGCCAGTGCCTTGGCGTCTACGGGTATTTTATCCATTTGGGGTGTTGCCGCCTTGACGTTTACAGGAACGTTGATGGCCGATCAAATGATTTACTTTTTAGGGCATTATTATGGACCGCGCTCTGTTCAGGCCTTAAAACGCCGCTTTCCCAGTTGGCAGGAGAACATCAACAAAGCATTGAATTTCGTTAAACGTAATGAAACCGTATATATATTGTCATTTCGATTTATTTATGGCATTCGTATCATCAGTCCATTCATTATTGGTGCCCAAGGGGTTTCCTTTAAACGGTTTTCCATTCTCAATATTATATCGGCTGGATTATGGACCATCATCAGCTGTGCACTGGGGTATTTTTTGGGCCATCTGTTGGGGGATAATATGAAGCATATTGAATGGGTTGTCGTTGGCATCATCAGCTGCGTGATCATAATCAGCCACGTGTTTTCCAGAAAAAAGAGGGCCGATTCTTGATGTTTTCATATATTTTT
This sequence comes from Candidatus Finniella inopinata, assembly GCA_945888455.1. Lineage (GTDB taxonomy): Bacteria > Pseudomonadota > Alphaproteobacteria > Holosporales > Holosporaceae. Next base: position 85,788 of record CAMCZV010000003.1, read on the forward strand.
AATATCATGTTATGAAACCGATATGCAGTTGTGCCCTTTTTTTATGATGAACACCCAAAAAGAGACCTTTCGAGAAACGGTGACGTTTATCAAACAGTGGGCACGGAATCCTTTTCAAATGGGGTCCATTATGCCCAGTTCTCGGGCATTGACCAGTTTAATTTCGCGATGTGCTCTGGATGGTTTGTCTGATGAATGCATTGTTTTAGAGTTGGGTTCGGGGACGGGGCGGTTTACAAAGGGTTTGCTGGATGCAGGATTATCCCCAGAACGCTTGATTACTATGGAATTAGACCCGACTTTGATTTCTTTTTTAAAAAATCGATTTCCAAACCTGCAGATTATCCAGGGAAATGCGGCTTTTTTAACAGATTTGTTGCCAAAAGAAGTCATTGGTCGGGTTGGTGTCATTGTCTCTGGTTTGCCCATGCTGAGTTTATCATCGATGGTACAGGAAAAAATTCTGCAATCGTGTCTGGATGTTTTGCACCCTTGTGGATCCTTGTTACAAATTACATACAGTCCGTTTTCATCCATCTCTGCAGAACGTTATGGCATGGGTAAAACCCATATGGGGCGTGCTTGGAGCAATATTCCTCCTGCCAATCTGTGGCGTTATACGCGACAGGTTGAAGAATGAAACCAGGTCGTTTTTTTGGAACCGATGGCATTCGTGGCCTGTATGGACATTACCCTCTGACGCCTCAGGGGATGTGGTCTCTGGGCGTGGCCTTGGGTCGATGGATTTTGGATCACGATTTGGCCAATCCCTTTGTATTCATTGGCAAAGACACGCGGGCATCATGTGGCCCCATTGAACAGGCCTTGTGTGGTGGTTTGGGATCTTGTGGCATACCCACCATATCCATTGGATGTGCCCCTACGCCAGCCGTTTCTTTTTTAACGCGTGCCCACAGCGCTTCTGCAGGATTAATGATTTCTGCTTCTCATAATCCGGCCATGTACAATGGTGTTAAAATTTTTAACCGCGCTGGAGAGAAACTGTCCATTGATCAAGAACACACCATTTCTTCTTATATTTCAGAAGATCATGACGACGAACATCATTACGGTTCCGCCAGTACGCCGATTCACGGTGGCGCTGATTATTTAAAAGAATACCAGGATTTTTTAATCCAAAACACAGAGCCATTGCCCCCGTTACGCATTGTGGTGGATTGTGCCCATGGGGTGTACAGTGCCACTGCAGCCCATATTTTACAGGAAAAGGGTGCAGAAGTGGTGGATGTTTTGGGAGCCAATCCAGATGGCCATAACATTAATGCAGAATGTGGGGCCGTTTATCCCCAACGTTTGGCTCATGCCGTGGTGCACCATGGCGCCGATGTGGGCATCAGTTTTGATGGTGATGGGGATCGCGTTATTTTGGTGACAGCCGATGGCAAAATCCAAGATGGTGATCAAATTTTGGCTCTTTTGGCGGAAAAGAGGTTTGGGACACACCATGCATTCATTGGACTGGACACCATGGCTACAGGACAGGAGCAGTCTAAGAGCAGCCCATCTGAATCCTGTGGCGTGGTCGGTACGGTGCTGTCTAATCTGGGTTTGGAACGGTTTTTACAATCCAAGCACATTCCTTTTGTACGCACCCATGTAGGGGATCGATGGATTGCCCAAAAACTGAAAGAATTGGGATGGACATTGGGTGGGGAATCGTGCGGTCATATTATCTTGGCCGATGCATTGCCCACAGGTGACGGATTATTGGCGGGATTACACGCATTGCACCACATTGGAATGCATATTCACCGTCATGGGCATGGTGCACAAAAAGATCAGGGACTGTTTCCGATTTTTCAGCCCACCCCATCGGCCATGGTGAACATGACTTTGCGGATGCCCCAGTTTTTTCAGCATCCAACGTTTTTAGATTATTACCAAAAAATACAGAGCCAAATGGGCGAGAACCAGCGTGTTTTACTGCGCCCATCGGGTACAGAACCGTTATTACGCATTTTGGTCGAAGGGGCAAGCCAGGAATTTGTCTCTCATCTGGCGCAAACCATTGCCAAAGATCTGGATGAACAACAGTGTGCATTGGAGGATCAACGTGTTTAACGATGGCGATTTTCACCATACCAGTGACGGCACCCCCCATGTGCCGGATGCTCACAATCCAGATTTACGTAAACCCGTATTTTATGGTCGCCGAAAAGGGCGTGTTTTACCCAAAACATTGTATCAGCATACCTTGGATCGTTTAAAGAATCTGGATGTAAAAAAATGGCACGGACAATGGCCAAAAGAATTGTGGTTAGAAATTGGGTTTGGATCTGGCGAGCATTTGAATCAATGGCTGGGTCAATATCCAAAGCGCAGCATCATCGGTGTCGAGGCCTTTATCAACGGGGTGATTCATTGTGTTCAAGGCATACCAGAATCTTTTGAAGAACGTTGTGCCATTTTTTCGGACCCCGTACAAGAATTGTGGCCCAGTTTATCACCATCCTGCTTGGATGGTGTTATCCTGTTTTTTCCAGATCCATGGCGGAAACGACGCCATGCTGGCCGGCGCATGGTTCAGCCAACATTTTTAGACCTGTGCGCCCGTTATGTTAAACCAGGAGGATTGTTTCATTTTGCTAGCGATCATCCTGGATTAATTGAACACACCCTAACCATTCTGCATGAACACCCACGCTGGCAGTATATCGATGGTGCACGAACAACAGATACAGCCCATTGGCCCCATTGGCCAGCCCATTGGCCATCATCGCGTTATCGAGACAAAGCCGTGGCCAAGCATATTCCCTGCGCATTCAGCATTTGGCAATTACAGCCCCAATAAGAGTGCCAGACCTATTACAGCACGCCAACCCTGCGCCATGGATTCTGCAGAAAACACCACCAGATTAGGACTCTTTTATGCCGTGTGCTGGCCCTGTTTGTTCACCACTTGACGCAAATTCAGGGATGGTCGAAAACTGACACTTTTGCGTGCAGCGATCACTGCCTCTACTTTGGTTTTTGGATTTCTGCCCAAGCGTTCCTTTTTATTGTGAATTAAAAATGTACCAAATCCAATGATTTTGACATACTCGCTTTTTGCAATCAAATGGCTGAGTTCTGTTAAAATTGATTCCAGTATCACATTGGCTTTTTCCATTGACATGCCCTGTTGGTTTTGCAACGCATCTCGTAAACAAGCTCGGGTCAACGTTTGCTGATGATCCTTTTTCTCCATGGTTTTTCCCCATAACTTTTTTGCTATTATTTCACGGATGAAGTTTTTTACAGGTTAATGGATTTGTTTTTTTTGATTTTTTATTCGTGGCTTTTGAAAAAGAGACACCGTAGGACTATGGTTTGGCCCAAAATCTCGGATTTTTTTCACCAGATCATGGCCATAAACATCTGAAAAATATTGAATCACACCATTCTGTATCCACAATCTGCGGTATACGGCGTAAACGGGAAAGGGATGCTTTAAAGTCACGTTTTTCTGGATTTTTTTATCTAATATTATGGAGATTGAACCATTTACCCCATCACGGGACAAAATCTGTTCTGCCAAATCTTGAAAAGATTGTACACGAATACAGCCAATGCTATAGGCCCGATCAGGGTCAGCAAATAATTCTGGCTCATGGGTGCTGTGTAAAATAATAGCATCCGGACGACGGGTCAAAAATTTGACTTGCCCCAGATGGTTTTTGGGCCCAGGTTTTTGCAATAATTTGCCTTGGTGCCAATAATACCCATCTGTGCCCACCAAAGGGCCATAAATTTTATACTGAGAATGTGGCAAAACCCATGTGGGGTTAAAGACGATGCTGTAAATAAATCCAGAAAATTCGGGGGTTTTGGACTCGACTTTTCCGACCATAACCCGGCTATGCAATACACTGACCCCATGATCCATGACGTCTAATGTAAAGGCTGGAATATTGCACAAAATGTAATGTTTGGGCAAGGGGCCCATTTTTTGCCATTCTTTTTGCACATGGTCTATTTTTTCCATCAAAATCGGATTTTCCGTATTTAAAGCATCAACGGTTTTTTCATCCAATACGCCAGTTACGGGCAGTTTCATCAACCCCTGCAGGGTTTTCAGGGCATTTTGAACAGCCAAAATATCGACAACGGATCCATGGATCACTGGCTCTGGATCTTTTGGCAGAAAATGCAATTGTTGCAGTGTCTGTACCAGAATCGTAAAATCGGGATGATTTGGATCCAAATCATGCACGGCAATCACAGGACGTTGCGTGTTCGCCCAATAGGTCCGCATATCCTGCAGACACAAGGTCCATTGGGCACATTGCGGGTGCAACTCTGGGGTGAATGGTGTTAACGTTTTTGCATGACAGGCAAAAAAATAACAGACAAAAAACCCAGATATGATGGGGAATAAAAACCGTGTTATACTTTTTCCATTGTGATGCGTATACGGCCCAGCATGCAGATCCCTGATTATTCCGTGGATGTCTCCAGCCATTCTTGTAAGCATTTTTTTGTACATGCACTATCCGCCCATCACGATGATACTGAAATCTTAAAAGATCTGAGTTTTTCTGTCCACTCCGGAACCATTTTATCCATTATGGGGCCCAATGGTGGAGGAAAAACAACCCTGTTTCACACATTATCGGGCATCAGAAAACCAACGTCTGGTCATTGGGGTTGGCAAGAAAATGGAAAAACATATGGTTTAAAACAAGGGGATTGGACCTATTTGCCCCAACGTTTTCAAGGCGATCGATCCTTTCCGCTGCGGGTTCAAGAATTTCTGAACATCAGCCACCCAATGTTGTCCAATCATGATATCGAGGCCGCATTGGATCAATTTAAACTGGGGGCCTATGTTCATGCGCGCATTCAATCGTTATCCGAGGGGCAATTTCAACGCCTGTTGTTTGCCCGATTATGGATGAAACCTACTCCCATTCTGTTTTTGGACGAACCCTTTGCCGGATTAGACGAACGCATCATCGACGATTTAATAGAGGTGATTCAACAATGGAAAGATCAGGGGCGCATTATTTTGCTCTCTCATCACAATCGGTTGCGTGCATTGCAGCATTTTCCAGATACGTTGTTGCTGGCTAGAAATCAGTATATATGCGGAACAAGTACGGATATTTTAACACCCGAACGTTGGCAATCCTTTCATGATTCCATTTGTTCCAGCCAGTGTTGCTAGGCCAGAATTTGTTGGGGTAACGGGCATGACTTTTCATGCGCTACATTTTATAATGACGAGAAGGTATGCATTTCTGAATCATCATGAAAATTTTATGGAGCTGGCTAAACGAGCACCTTTCTGTGACCCACAGCATTGATGAGGTGATATCGGGCTTAACGCATTCTGGAACAGAAACAGAGATGATTCCGGTATACTCTTGGACTGCTGGATTTCAAGTGGGCCATGTTTTATCCGTATCACCTCATCCCAATGCGGAACATTTACAGGTATGCACGGTAGATTTGGGTAACGGCACCATGGCATCCATTGTTTGTGGGGCGCGCAATGTCAGAGCCCATTTAAAAACCATTGTGGCATTACCAGGATGTGTGCTGCCTGGCAGCCCCACCCCGCTGGCCACGTGCGTTCTGCGTGGTATCCCCAGTCATGGCATGTTGTGTTCTGCACGCGAATTATCCATGCAAGACATCTGGAAAGATACAGATGGTTTGATCGAATTGCCAGAGGATACCCCTGTTGGCAAACCATTGCGTGATTTTTTGCCGCAAGATGATGGGTTATTGCAATTGAATGTCACACCCAATCGTGGGGATTTATTCAGCCATCGCGGGGTGGCTCGGGAGTTGGTGGCCTTGGGGTTAGGGCACAAGAAAACAACGCTGACGGATCAATTTTTGTCCAATCCTGAATCCTATGCCATGGCTTTGCTGAATCCTGATGGTGTACAATTAACGGCAACGGGATGCCTGTTTTTTCAACTGTGTCAGATGGATCAGGTGGATCAAAAAGAAACGCCCCCTTTGATGAAACGCCGTTTGGTGGAATTATCTACAAAATTACACAGCTCTTGTGTGGATCTGACCAATTATATGGCCGAGGATACGGGGCAGCCCATGCATGTTTTTGATGCCGATGCCATTTCTGGCACGATTCAGGTGCGAAACAGCACAGAAGGTGAAATATTTTGTGCCCTAGATGGTGGAACCCATACGTTACCCAGTGGTTGCACGGTGATTTCTGATGCAGAGGGCATTTTATCTTTGGCGGGCATCATGGGGGGCATGCGTGGACGATGTCAGCCCACCACACGACGTATTTTATTGGAAGCCGCGTGCTTTGATCCTGCTGGCATTGCACGTACAGGTCGATTAACGCGCATCAACAGTGCGTCTCGGGCTCGATTCGAGCGTGGTGTGGATCCGGCTCTATCCACCCCGGTTCTTGCCCAATCGGCCCAATGGGTTGGCCAGCATACGGGCGCTGTGACGGATGGGGTGTCGCGATGCGGTCAGCACACTGATGCACGATCCATATCTTTTAACCCAAACGCTGTTTTTGAACGATGTGGGGTTTCCTTATCGCACAAAACCATCCGTACACGATTGGAAAATTGGGGTGCACACATCCAGATCTCAGAAACACACGCCAGAACCAGCCCTTTGGCCGAAAAATCAGGGGAAAATTCCACCCCAAATACTCCATCGGCACCATTGCCAGAGTTAATCCCAGAGGGATCCCTGTGGACGGTCACCCCACCATCATGGCGCTGGGATTGGCAAGATTCATGGGATTGCGTTACGGAAACCTTGCGTGGGCAAGGTTATACAGAGGTTCCCATTACACCTTTTGGCAGAGAACCTGGGAACAAAACCACTTTCAACTCGATCAGCAAGGGATTGGCCCCTGTGGATTATGATCTGGCGCGATCCATGCGATCCTTTTGGATCACTATGGGTCTGTACGAGGCCGTAACGTGGTCGTTTGTTTCGGAATCCATGGCGCAACCCTTTTTTATGGGAACAGAAGAATCATGGAATCAGTTGCATTTGTGTAATCCCTTATCCAAAGAATTGAGCGTTTTGCGTCCCAGCATCTTGCCCTCATTGGTTTCCGTTGCCCAACATCATCAAAAATATGGACTGGCCTTTCAACCCATTTTTGAAATTGGTCCGCGATTTTTAGGCCTATCCCCAGAATCACAAGACGAACATTTGGCCGCATTATGGCCCATCAAAAAATCGGAATCCTGGTTGCCCAACGACCCAAATGCACCAAAAGAATGGTCATTTTACGACATTAAGGCGATGGTTGATCGGTGCGTTACGGCACTAGGCATCACACATACATCATGGGTTCGTGCCCATCAGCCTTGGTATCATCCTGGTCGATCTGGTCAGTTGGTGCATCAAAGGGATGGTAAAGAGATGGTATTGGCCACCATTGGGCAACTGCATCCTCGTTTAAATATGCCATTTTTTGGTGCAGAGCTGTGTTTAAATGCATGGCAGCGTTCTGAAAAAAGTCCGGCCTATAGGGTTAAATCCTTGCAACCTGTGGGTAAAGATCTGTCCTTTTACATTTCAGATGCCCATTTGGTCGGTCATACCCTAGATGCAGTGCGTTCTTTGGATATACCAGAACTGGATCATATTCTGATTACGGACATGTTTAATGATGAGAAACGGGAGCCCAAGGATGGCGGTGGAAAAAGAGATAAGCCGGAATCAGAAGGGCACACCCGTTCCATCACCATCCGGTGTATTTTTCAACCCATTAGTGGGCCATTTTCCAGCAAAGAATTGCATGAATTAATGGTTGTTGTTGTACAGTGTGCCCAAAAAGACGGATGGATTTTACGGGGATCATTGGATGATATTGTGCCAGTAGCGCCAAATCCATGACAAAATCTGATAGGGCATCGTCTGATAGGGCATCGTCTGAACATTTGATGACACACTTAGCACAGCCCATTGATCCTCTTGATCTGCCGGGTTCAGAGCATCAGCAGGGGTCTGGCTCTTTAAGTAAGACCATTTCTCTGCAAAACTCTATTACTTGTGTATTATATCAACCAGAAATTCCGGGCAACACCGGAACATTAATGCGTCTAGCGGCCTGTTGGAATGCGCCATTGGTTTTGATTGGTCCATTGGGATTTGTGTGGTCGGATAAACATTTAAAACGGGCCAGCATGGATTATGCCCAATATTGTAAACCCACTATTCACGATTCGTGGTCGGATTATCAAAACCACTGGGCAAACGCACCACACCGGACCATTGCCGTCGTGCCGCGCGAAGGGGTGTCATACAGAGACTTTGTTTTTCAGCCAAGCGATCACCTGATCATGGGGTCAGAAAGTTGTGGACTGCCCCGAAGGATCATTTCTGAATGCGACCACAGCATTCACATTCCTATGCAGCCGTCCGCTCGATCCATGAATTTGGCCATTGCGGGGGCCCTTGTGTGGGCAGAGGGTTTGTTTAAAACCCAAAACCCATGTGTTTAATATCCCCCTTTCTGCAACCATTTTTCAGGAAAGCCCCAAAAAAGGGGCAAGGAAAAAAGGGCGCCAATTAATCTGTCGTCATATCGTTAAATTTTGCCGTTTTGAAAAAATCTGAGGTCTGGTTTTGATCTGTTTCCATTGGATTTTGAATAAAATGATCTGACAAATCCGTACGATTCTCATTGTTCTTGGAACCTCTATCATCCTCATTCCCTTTGGTCTGCCACGTGGTTTTCTCTTTTAAAGAAGAATCTGCATCATGCTTTTTGATCAATTTCCCATACTTGGTTTTCCAACCGGGCTCTGTGATCAGGTCACCTTTTTTGCCACCAAACAATTCCATATAATAGACCCATTTGTCTTTTTTGTTTTTAAACATAAAACCAAACACGGATTCTTGATTTTTTTTAACCAATCGTTTTTTAATGGCCCCACGAACGGTTTTCTTTGTACAGGTAAAACGCGTGACCTCTTTTCCATCAATGCTTAGGATACTCTTTTCAACTTTTGAAAACGTAACCTTTGGTGCAAACTTTTGTTTTGCCTGGGGCGCAGCACCTTTTTTCTTAACCTCTTCCTTACTCTTTGCCCCCTTCTTAGTATTTGCCGCCTCTTTTTTTGTATTTTCTTCTTGACCCTTTTTCAGATTATTTTTTTCGAATATTTTCTTGATCAGTCCAGGTATGGCCGTATCAGATTGTACATTTTTATTCAGCATGCCCAACACTGTTTTTGCAGGGTTTACATCACAAGCATCATATATTTTCTCTGCGATTTTTTCATAAGATTCGCGGGGGTTCAGGGGAATATCTATGGCCTTTTTACCGTCCAGAACATATAATTTGCGCCCGATCTTGATCAGAATTACATTTTTGATGGGACACTCTAACCAATCGATCTGTCCTGTTTTTCCGTTGTTTTTGAATAGCTTTTTAAGGGCTTTTTTCTCTATTTTCTCTAAATTTTTTTGGTTTAGGTCTTTGACGTTACATACAAAACCCCTTGTTTTAAAGTCGGTTTTTTTTCTTTTTGCGAAGTTTTTCTCTTCTTTTTGCACCGATTCTTTACAAAAAACCGGTGCAATGGCGAAAATATTCATTACAAAAAATAAAAACACCCATCTATACTCAACCTGATTAAACATTAAAAAATCCTGAAATTTGTCTCCTTTTCTTTATTATAGTATTTTTTAAATCTTTTGCAAAAAAATATACAATCATCAGTCCTGGCTTGTATCAGCCAAATGCCAAGGTTCAGTCAATTCAGCATAATTAACCACCTCACCATCATTGTTTACTGGATTCGTAGCTGAATCCCGATGAATAACAGAAATCAAATTGGATGCATTATGCAATTGTTGATTTTTAACCAAGCATGCAAAGTCACGGCCCAGATCTTTTTCTAAATATCTACGCATTCCATCTGTAATCTCTGCCGATCCTTTACGCCCAGCCTCAGAATCGCAGACACGACCAACCACAATACCGATGGGAGGACTTCCTGGATTCTTTAATTGATCTGAAAATCCATATTTAATCATGCCTTTTATCTTGTTGTTGCATTCTAAAATCAGAGTACCGACTTTAAATGGAACACCATCTATATATTTACCCTCTAAATGGGTGTGGTCCAATTTTTTACCCGTTCGCATCAACAGCTCGACGTTCAAATGACTCAAAACTTCTTGCTCTGTGGCATCATTTTTCAGATTCAGTCGCACATGAAAATCTGTAAAGTTCTTGTCAAAAATTTTCCATGCTTTGTAAAAAACATCTGCAATGGCAATGGGTGTCTTATCTTTTTTGATCTGACCAAAACTGATGGTCCGCCCTGCGTCGTGGGCAAAACCATATATGCCTTTTTCCCCAATGCACCATTGTATCGTCCACCCATTAATATGGACTTCTTTTTGTTTTACTTTCTTCGTATGCCATGCGCCTTCTTCTATACCTTTGGACATGCGCTTGATTTCGTCTGTCCATTTTATGCCTGATTGATCTTTGCCACAGGCATAAAATTCTCCATTTTCCAAAATACGGGTATGTTCATCCGGAGACATCTTAAAATGAATCCCTGTATGATTAACTGGGGAACTATTGTTCCTATTGTTGCACCAACTATCGTCATAGATACAGTCTGTACCTGGCATAAATTTAATATCGGTATAGATTAAGCGCTGATTTTCGTATTGATTCTCGATTTTATCAATTAAACCCCGCTGATCTTCAGGAAGTGCATCAATCACTTTTAATCGATAATTTCTTAGTTTTTTCCAAACCCACAGGGAAAAGTCATCATCCATAGGCTCATCTTCATTTTCCAGGAATCCATAATCTACATACACATAATACGATCCTATAGGGTCGGGTAAATCATTAAAATTCTTCTTGCGAGAGATGCCAAATCGCAAACATCCTGTTGGGGGCTTGTTCAAAGCACCCATATCAAATTTTATAAGGTTTATCCTATTAGGGATGTAGGGACCCGCCACAGGATGCGCCCCATCCAGCGACATAGCCTTCATAGCTCTACCCACCCGCTTAACATGCCCAGGACGAGATTGTAGCAAGTCTTTTCGACTATCCTCAAAAAACACAGCCTCCTCGTTTTCAGACTCTGGATCATATTTCCACACGATCTCTTTGCTAGAAACGGGACGCTTAAGGGCTTTTGATAGGGCTTGTATTAGGGCAAGCTGTGCCATTTCTTTGCCTTTGATCACCTGAGAAAAGGTATACACCTTTAATGCAGGATCTTTTTTCTGTAAGGCTATACATAAAATGTCTTTTAATGAGAGTTGGGCAACACCAGAGGGAACGATCTTTTTCCATTGTACAACGGTAATGGTTTTATTGTCCTTGGTTCCAGCGGCATAAACACCTTTAGGGGTTTCTTGCGCGGAAAACGCCCATCCATTAATCGTAATCTTTTGATTTTTTTTTGCACTTTTACTCTGTTTTAACATATTCCTAAATTCGTCCAAAGTGACAACATCATCGTAAAGTTCAGCTTCAATATCGTGCTTTTTATTTTCTTTGGAAAATGTTTTCAAATATCCAATTTCGATCCTCTCACCTCTTAAAATATTCTTGTGAGTTTCTTTATCAATCGGAACCTTTTGAATGCGTGGAATATCATCCTTGCTGATAACACTTCCCGTTTTATGATCCACCCAAACATCGGCGGGGATATGCTTGGATCGACCAATCTTACAATCTGCACTAACCGGTACATATTCTCCGGAACCTGAAGGTTCTAGACCCAGCTTTCTGGTTTGATTTGATTTGGAAACCATATGCGTATTCGGGCCACCTGGTCTCGCTCTTGAAAAAAATGTAAAAAATTGGACCCACTCCCATTGATCTGGTATCTTTTTCGGTTTAATTTTCGATCTACTTCTGGATCTATTATTTCTATATTTCGATCTACTTCTGGATTTACTTCTGGATCTACTGCTCGTTTGTACAGCAGCATCTTCCGAAAGCGCTTCTTCCGCAATCACAGGACTGATAAAACCCAGCAAACTGCTAAAAATCCATAACCAAGAGTACATTGTTTATCCTTTAAGGGGTACAGCGATGCTCTAAGAATAGCAATCAAATATTTTTTTTAAATAAAAATCACATGAAAAATGTCAATGTCAAACCGTACAGTATTGGATGCGGTTTTTTATATCTATGGGGGTTTCTTATCAATGCCAGGGTGCCAGATGTCGGAATCGAACCAACGACCTACTGATTACAAATCAGCCGTTCTGTTCTCTAAGCGCATCCGGCCCTTCTTATGCTGTTTCTTATGCTTTTTTCTGTATTTTTTCTAAAAAATCACCACACGTTAATTTATCAGGAAAATCAGATATTCCATATTTTAAAATACCTTTTATGACGCCAGAAGATTTTAACAAAATATCAACTGTTCTATAATGAAGGTGACCATCATAGGTATAATGATCGAATGAACTATCATCCATTATCTTTCCTGTCATTACGAACAAATCAGCATTCACCAGGTCTATGATTTGGTGAAATTCTTCATGGTGATTTAGGGTTACTAAGAAGCGCTTTCTTTTAAAACGATTGCGATTACCCATTTTCAATGCCTTATGAAACATTTCCTCCAGCGTCATTTTTTCATCATTTCTGCACGTTGGCGATTGGCCAAATTCAACAATGACCCCATCTTTCTCGGCAACGCCAACAGTTGCAAGAATCGTGCTGTTAAGAAGATTAAGATCGGATAATGATAGAACGGTCCATCCATCAATCATTTTTAAATCCTAAAGCATACACAGTGCCAGCGGTCACTTTAATTGAAAATACCCATCCTTGTATTTTGTAAGGCGTACATTCCATGTAAGGCATGCCTTCGTCCTCTCTTTCTTCCTCTGCTTCTCCTTTTTCCTGAAAAAACATACCCATATCTGGCAAACCATGATGGCCCAGCACTGCTCTGCCATCCTTTGATTGAACATTTGTCGTTATGGGCAAACACCCAATCTTTTATAGTAATTTACGCCGTATTATTATAAGAATTTGATTGCTTTAAATGATACAATCAATTGTATAAAAAATAGATTTATGAATTGTTTTTTTGGTAAAAAATGGGGTGCCGGATGTCGGAATCGAACCAACGACCTACTGATTACAAATCAGCCGCTCTACCATCTGAGCTAATCCGGCCATATTTCTTTATTATACTGCGATGATAATCGTTTTGACAAGACCTACTCTGAATGGGATTTGATCTCTTCGTTGGCATCAACGGGCGTCTGCAACAAGGCAATTTGATGGACTTGTCGGGGATTGGCTTGACGAATTTCAAAGGTCCAACCCCCAGGGTGGGTAATGATTTCCCCCGTTAACGGCACACGCCCCACATAGGCACATATCCAGCCCCCCAAGGTGTGGATTCGGCCCTCATCTTCGGGTATCAGCAATGCAGAGGCGTTAAATTCTTCGACAAAATCTTCTAAATTAATACGTCCATTAATCACCCAAACGGGATCTTTCCCCAAAATCATTTCTTCTTCATCAGAAAAATCATCAATATAGGAATCAAACAAATCCCTTAACAGGTGATCTTTGGTCACAATGCCCTGCACCCCGCCATATTCATCCACCACAAAGAGCATGGGAATTTTATGATGATCTTGTAAGGTACGCAATGCTTCTCTGACAGTCATGGCACTGGGACAAAATGTGGGGGCATTCAAATGCCGACACCACTGATGTTCGGATGTATCCGATGATTCTCTTAACGATAAAATACAGTGCACACTGACCAGCCCCACAATGGTATCCAAGGTATCTCGGAACACAGGAAACCACAAAAAACCGGTTTTTAAAAACTTGCGCACCACCTCATCGCACGGCATATGGGTTGGAATGGCCACAATATCACTGCGTTGAATCATAACCGCATCCAACGTTTGATCCAAAAAATCATCCAGCGCTTGATTTTTCTGGACTTCACTCTCTATTGGCTTGGTCCGAACGTGATTAAAAAAGGTTTTTACAGACTGAAAAAAGGACATAAAACTCCGCGGTTTTAGATATAAAAATTAATGAACTGGATGGGGTGCGTTCTCTGATCCAAAAGGGGCTTTTACAGATAAATTCGCCAAATCCTCTACACCAAAATGGTCATCGGCATAGGGGTCTGGCCACCCAAAGAGCTGAAAAATAGCGCGCTCTATGGCCTCCATTTCCTGGGCTTCATCGTCTGTTTCATGGTCATAATGCAATAAATGCAAAAATCCATGGATCAGCAAATGCAGGGCATGATGATGCAACGTTTTGCCCTGGGCCTGGGACTCTGCAATCACCCGTGGCCAACTGATGAAAATATCCCCCAAAAGAATGGGGTGATCGGGCCATACGGGCCAAGGTTCGTGTCGTTCCACTGTTGGAAAAGCCAGCACATTGGTGGGTTGATTTTTTTGCCGAAACTGTTGGTTATATTGGGCAATATCGGAATCATTCATTACCACAATACTGGCATGAACGATTTTTTCAAAGGATTTTTTCGTTTTCAATAAAACGTAATCCAGCAAAACCGCAATCTGTTCTTGATCAAGGATGTCCGTATCCTGACACATTGGATCCGTAACAACCAGATCGATGCAGATACAAAGAGGCAAAAGAAATTACCATAGGAACAGTTTATTCATCATAAAGCCTTGCTGAGTGATCCACAAGGCCCAACACCACACAGATTGGTATGTTTTTTGGCGTGACTGTTTAAGAATATTGTGATATTGTTGTTTCTCTTTTAAGAAAGTTAGTCCATGCAAAGCACAAAGAGAGCCGGTTTGTTTTTTGTTTTTTCTGCCCCTTCTGGAACGGGAAAAACCTCGCTTTCTCGTGCATTATTGGAAAAAGACACCCAATTACGGCCATCCATTTCCGCCACCACGCGCATGCCCAGGGATGGTGAAACTCATGGGCAAGATTACTATTTTTTAGACGAAAAAACGTTTTTAAAATCCGTTGATAATCAAGAATTTTTGGAATATACCAAAATTTTTAATCACCATTACGGCACATTAAAAACTCCCCTAGAGCACAACAGTTCGGCCAGCAAAGACACCCTTTTGGCTCTTGATTGGACAGGGGCAAAAACCATGCGAGATTTATATGGAAAACAGGCCATTTTAATCTATGTATTGCCACCACAATTATCTGACCTGGAAAAGCGATTGATTAACCGGGGAAAAGACAGCCCCCAACGGATCAAAGAGCGCCTGTCGTGTGCATACAACGAAATTCAAACGTGTGTTTATTACGATTATGTCATTACCAATGATGAATTGTATCGGGCCACAGCCCAAGCATGGTCCATTATACAGAGCGAACGATGCCGTGTGCACAACCAACCTTCTGCCCAGTCCATATTGGCACCTTTTTCCTTATCACAGCGTGGTTAATCGCTAGTTCACCGGGCAAAGCGGTTCTAAGGTCTGGCACTGTTGGTGCAAAGGCGCCCCAAGGTAGGAGAGTTCGCCCAACAATCCCCCCACATCAAGCAAGATTGGTCAAACCCAAAGCATCTTCTGCACCATATATTCCAGGTTTTTGACCGTTCATCACCCAGCGTGCCAAAGCAATGGCCCCGTCGGCAAAAATATGGGGTGAAAAAACCGTATGCCCCAAAACCAAACGATCATCCATTCCCGTCCAAATGACCTCGTGCATTCCAAAAACATGACCACAGCGTAACCCATGCATTTCAATACGCCCATCCTGTCTTGGTGACGTGCCTAGTCCGGTGCTGAAATCCTGGCCCTGATCTTTTTTGACATGAATCATGGCATCGGCCAGCGCATTGGCCGTACCCGATGGAAAGTCTTTTTTATGACGATGGTGGTGTTCGACAATATCAATGTCATAGGTGTTGGGCAAAATGGCTGCCAACTTTCCAACCATCCATCGCTGAATCACAGCCCCAAAGCTGGTGTTCGGTGCCACCACAATGGGGACGCTGCGCCCTATGACCTCTATACGGCTCAGCATGTTTGGCTCAATGCCCGTTGTCCCAACCACCATGGGTTTGGGATTTTTCAATGCCGCATCCAGAATATCTGGAAACAGACTGGCAGTGGAAAAATCAATGACAACACTGGATTTTTCGAATAATTCATCCAAACTGGTACAAAAAGCAGGGGTTTTCCCTGATTCATCCCATCGACGACCATACCCCAAAACAGATTGAAATCCCCTTTGTTTTTCCAAGGCAGACACGATGCGTTGCCCCATGCGACCAGACAATCCAATAATGCCCACATGCCCCAGGCATACCGCTACGTTATTGAGCATGTCCCATCATTCCTAGGATTTTGACAAAATTGTACTCTGAACAAAATAGAAATACCAGATATGGAATATGTAAAAAATGGGGCGGGCGACCGGGATCGAACCGGCGACCTCTAGAACCACAACCTAGCGCTCTAACCAACTGAGCTACGCCCGCCACATACCCATAATTATAATCACATTTTTATGAAAATACTATGGGAAAAAACGCCACAACCCCATTCAAAAATGACATTTTTTCAGAATATCAGCCCAAAATTTCTCTTTTTCCCAAATGATTGGCCTCTGACACAATGCCGTCTTTTTCCATCTGTTCAATAAATCGAGCTGCACGATTATATCCAATTTGCAATTGTCGTTGCAAATAACTGATGGATGTTTTACGGTCTCGGCGCACAATTTCCACAGCCTGACGATACAAATCATCGCCACCCTCTTCACCAGAGGATGCATCGGAAAAATCTTCTCTCACCGTCATGTCTACATACTGGGGTTGGCCCAATTGTTTTAAAAACGTCACCACGCTCTCGATTTCACCGTCACTGACAAAAGGCCCATGCACCCGCATAATACGGCCACCCGCCGCCATAGACAGCATATCCCCCTGCCCCAGCAATTGTTCTGCCCCTTGCTCGCCCAAAATGGTGCGACTGTCAATTCTTGATGTCACCTGAAAACTGATGCGTGTGGGAAAGTTTGCTTTGATCGTTCCTGTAATCACATCCACCGATGGCCGTTGTGTAGCCATAATAATATGAATGCCTGCGGCACGTGCCATCTGAGCCAAACGCTGGACCAAAACCTCGACATCTTTGCCCGCGACCATCATTAAATCCGCCATTTCATCCACGATCACCACAATAAAGGGCATATCCGCCACATCCAATTGTTGGTTTTCTAGGACCGGCCTGGATTCTTCATCAAATCCAACCTGTAATTGCCGCACGATGGGCTCTTTTTCCTTTTGCGCTGTTTTTAACCTCTGATTATATCCCGTAATGTTGCGCACGCCGACTTGCGACATCAAACGATATCGGTTTTCCATTTCTTGCACAACCCATTTCAGGGCCATAATGGCTTTTTTGGGTTCGGTAATCACAGGAGTCAGCAAGTGTGGAATGCCATCATAAACCGATAATTCCAGCATTTTTGGATCAATCATCACCATTTTGCATTGCTCTGGGCTGAGACGATACAACAGGGACAAAATCATACTGTTAATGCCCACCGATTTTCCAGAACCCGTGGTTCCTGCCACCAAAACGTGAGGCATTTTTGCCAAATCCGAAATAACGGGATTTCCACTGATGTCCTTTCCCAAGGTTAAAGCCAATGGGGCCTGAAAATCACTGTATGCTGACGACCCCAGTAAATCTTTTAAATACACCATTTCCCGATGGACATTAGACAGTTCAATGCCAATCAAATTTTTACCAGAAATAACGGCTACCCGAGCAGACAGCGCACTCATGGATCGGGCAATGTCATCGGCCAAACTGATGACACGCGATGATTTTACCCCTGCAGCAGGCTCTAATTCATACAGCGTGACAATAGGCCCAGGATGGGCCCGCAGCACGGTTCCCTTTACCCCAAAATCTTCTAAAACTTCTTGCAATCGATCAATATGAATTTCACCACGACGATCGGCCTTGGATACCACAGGGTCTTTTAACAAGTCCAAAGGAGGCAGCGCCGTACTGACCTTTAACGGTCTTTGAACCTTTGGCGGCGGCGGGGCCTTGATGATGGGTGGCGCTTCTTCCTCTGCGGCCTGGACTATTTTTTCCACATAACGCAATGGTTTCCAGCGCATCAACCCCCAAATCAATCCCGATACAATGATTACGGCCGTCCACAAATAAGACGGTATCCACGCATGGAAAATCACTCCCACAGCGCACGCATAGGAACTGATTTGGGTCGGAACCATCACCGCCATTATCACACAGCACAAAACGCCGTAACCGAATGTTTTTTCAATGGTTTTTCCTTTGGATAATTGGTAAAAACAGACCATAAAAACCAGCGGAAGGCCCCAAGCACCCAGACCAAAAAATTGAAATAAAAACGAGGCAATCCACGCCCCCACAGCGCCCATGCTGTTTTGCACCTCTTGCGGACCGATCACATCTGCACACGGATCCATGGGGTTATAGGAAATCAAGGCCACCACCAAAAACAGACTTAGACCCAATAAGGCCAAGGCAGAACCGTCATAAATCATAATGCGCAACAGTTTAATCAAATCTTTTTGATAGGTTTGTAACACACGCGTATCCTTTATGACTCATCAATTATGATATCGTAAAAACAGACCGATTCACACACATCCATTAAGAATGACCATCCTGTCCCCTGTTGTACGCATTGGATGCTGGAACGTTAACTCTTTACGCGTACGTCTGCCGTTGGTGGAATCTTGGTTAAAAACAGATGGCATTGACATTGCTTTGCTGCAAGAAACCAAAGTAAACGATGCAGATTTTCCGGAACAAGCCTTCAGTAATGCGGGCTATTACTGTGCATTTTGGGGGCAAAAAACCTATAATGGTGTGGCCATTTTATCCCGATGGCCTCTATCCGATGTGGTGCGTTTGGATTTAAATGGCACAGGCGCCGCACGCTGTATCCAAGCCGTAACCCAAGGTTTACGCATCTGTTGCGTATACATCCCCCAAGGCCAAGATTTTGATCGACCTGCCTTTGAGGAAAAATTGGCGTTTTTAAATGGATTATCCAACCATACAGCACCGTATGTTCAGGATTCCACCCCCACCATTATTGGTGGCGATTTCAATATTGCCCTAAACGATGAGGATGTGTGGGATGCCGATTTATGGCGCAATCGGGTCATGTGCTCGACCCCGGAACGAAATCTGTTGCTCAAAATTCTGTGGTCTGGATGGACGATGGCTCAAAGGCGCATCAAAATGCAGAAAAACCCAGCCACGTGGTGGGCATACCAGGGTGCGGCATGGCCAAAACAACACGGACTGTGCATTGATTCTTTTCTGTTGTCTCCTGGGGCGAGTGATCTTTTCCGTAATGCTTGGGTTTCCCAACATTGGCGCGGGGAACATCAACCCAGCGATCATGCTCCCATCGGCCTGGAATTATGCACCAGCAACCCCCTCTAACCCCCACTTTTTGATTGTAAACTGACACGCCGTGGGTCAGCCGTAAAGCAGGTATACAGGCGCTGATCGGCCGGGGTGATGGTATTTCCATCCCGTACGATGGTCAGTTTTAACAAAATAATCAGCTCTGTCACATGGCGTTTTTTACCTTTGTGGGTAAACAAGTCTCCTACGCCAGGCAATGCCGATACCCCCGGTGTACCCCGATCATTAATGCTGACACGTTCCTCCATTAATCCACCAGTTACAATGACTTGACCTTCTTTGGCCACAATGACCGAATCCATTTCCCTAATTTGCACAATGGGCACTTGGCAAGACGCATTCAATTGTGCGTAATATTCGGCCATGTTTTTTCCATAATCTCTGCCGGGAACAGGCGTATACGCCCCAAATAATGTTGGGCAGGCCACAGTTTTCTGTACCCGCGAAATGGTGGGGTGCAGTGACACCATAATATCGCCCGTTTCCCAATTCACGGATGGGTGAACATACAAAATTAATCCAATGGGCACGGTTTGTATATTGCTGCGTACCCGTTGGCGGGTTGACGCCAATGGCCCCGTACTGTTGGCAAAACTGTCATCCTGGATTTCAGGATCAAAAAATACTTCGTTGTGTGCCACCTTTAATACTGCAGATTGATTATTAATCACGGTTTGTCGAGGATTGGCCAACGTACGGATGGTGCCAAACTCCTCCATCAAATTCACAACGGCTTCTAATTGATCGGTTTGTAACACCACAGAGCGCCCCTCTGCATTGGATTTCAGCACAGCCGATACGGCCCCCGTTGCCCCCATGACCGGATTGATGCCCACACCATTTTTGACTTTGTTGATAAAAACAGACCAGTCGATCCCATTTTGATAATCTTCGGATAAATCAATTTCTATGATTTTTGCCTCGACCAAAATTTGAGTCATGGTGGCTTGACGCAATTGTTTTAAATACCCTTCAATTTGACGATGCTGGGTTTGAGTCCCATACACAGACAAAATGCCTGCATAGCGATTGACGGAATAGCGTGGCTTTTTTTTGATTTCATCCGTGCTCAACACCATGGCGATGGTGCGCTCTAATTCCTCCCAAAAATCCACAGTATGGCTGGTATTCAGCGTAATATTAGCCCCATTATCCAACAGGTTTTTTGACCCTGTCATGCCATTAGAGTAAATATCCGTTTTTACCGATGTTTGGGTTTGGGTTTTTCGACACCCCAGCAAAAATTGGACATTGTGATTTTTTAAATGGGGTCGATCTGCCCCGATGTACAGAGCATTATTATTGATGGTATAGCGTAATTTTCCGATCAAACACAGATTTTCCAAAACATCGATCAGCGGCTGTTGATGGGCTGTAAAGAAAAAGTTGCTTTTTTTCGGAAAACTGGATTCCAAAATAATATTCAATCCGGCCTGACGGGCCAATTCAAAAAAGGCTTGTTTCAAAGGAATTTGACCCGATAACGACAAGGATACTTTTTGATAAAATGCGGGCGGCAAAGCCGAATACGGTGGCTGGTATACAGGCGGTGTTTTGGATGCAAAGGCCGGATGAACAGGCGCCGTTAACGCGCGATAGGATGATTTGGTTTGTTTGATCAACGGATCGTGGTACCGATTTTTAGAACACCCCACCAACCATAACGCCATCACACCAATGGCGGAGCATCTTTTGAATTTGCAAAAAACCACTCATATCCTCATCAATATCATTTCTTATTGTTTACAAAAAGCATACAGCGGTCAATGGATACAGCATTTTTATTCCTTTTTAATATTCTCTGGTTTTTGACATTTTTAAGATATCATCGCCAAATTCAGGATAAACAAAATTCAAAAAAATCTCAATCTGATATGTATTGTTCAGAGTTTTTTCAAATATTTCATAATAAAATAAAACCAGAGCTTTTAACAGCTATTTTTAAAAATACAAAAAAGGAGAATTCTCATGAAAAAAATAATTGCCTCTTTGGCCCTGTTGTCTTGTGCGTTCAGCATTAATGCCGCCAACTGTGAAACCTTTAGGTTATCCCCCTGCTCATCACAAGTTGTCACCATTGCCACAAACAGCTTGAACTCAAAGCAGTTCGCAACCAACATTGATATGAACAAAGGTCCTTGTGGTGAAAAAATGGCCACCGTAAGCCTAGTTCCCACATGCAACCCATGTGCCACGCCTGTTGTCGTAAAGTGCGACCCCTGTGCAAAGCCAGTGATTCTGGAAACTTCTTGCAACCCATGCGACACCTCTGCATGCTGCATGTAAGATCGGCGGCCTGTTGTTAATGGGCCAAACACCAGAGGGAGTTTTCTTCCTCTGGTCATCCCACAGGATTGCATCCACACCCATCCATTGGTATGGTCAGACAAAACCCCCTGCACTGTATTCAAATGTCTCATATCTTAACCCTATTTACCTTTCCCCGCTTGGCCATGGTGATATGGTGTAAAGATGACCTGATGCAAACGCCCTGCCCTCACTCTTCTCTATTCCAGCCTATACCCACAGCATGCGCCATGCATTATGATCCCAAACCCGCCTGTGAAATCTTGTTGCCACAATTATGGCACCAAATGCCCCACAACCATACCATCACCAGTATGGCCACATTACACGAACCTGGTCCCTTTACCGCAACCAGAGCCGGTCAATCCTTTGCCAAAGGGCTGGCCGCACCCGAATGGACTGTGTTTAGCGCCTCTTTTTTTGATCTATTAGACAAAGAACAGCAAGAAAAAGCCTGGATCGATACAGGGGGCCATCACTGGGTTAATCGGCACGGAAACGTTATTTCTGAAACCACACCACCACAGCATGGTATATCAGGCAGTACGTGCACAGAATTAGACATGTTGGGGTGGTCCAAACGCCTGGCCACTTTATGTTGTGATTTTCAACAAAACAAATCAAAAACACTGTAAAAATAGATGCATTTTTATCATTTTCACTGTTATAATTCAATCAATATTGTAAAAACAATTGCAAAAAGTGCGCTTTCTATTTTTAAAATCCCTGATGTTGTTCGGTATAACTCAGACCGTTCAGTGCTATGCCTGGCCGACACAAACACAATCCAATGCCGTCCGATTTAATACTGCCCGATTTAATGCCATCCGATTTCGATTGAAAGACAAAAAACCAGTGCAGGCGCTGTCCACCTCTTGGAAACCCATGTGTCTGGGTCAATTACAAACGGGTGCAGGCAAACGCCCATTGCCTTCATCGCGCACAATGTTATCGACCACGGACATGAAAATCTTTTCAAATCCAGAAATATCGGGAAATCGATCGCCTGATGGCACCTTGTCTTTAAAGGACATGCCGCCTGAATATTTCGCGATTTTGTCCACCAGTGCTCAAAATTCCTCTGCCCTGATGAAGGATTATGCCGGTGTGTCCGGTGGTATGGATTTATTTGGCATCCGGTCCATGTTTGTTTCACCCAGTACCACCACCATCACATCTGATTTTCAGTAATGTGGAGCCACAGATTTACATCATTTTGTATAAACGTGTTATGGAAAAACCCCCTGTTTGTCATTGATGGTTTTTTAAATCCACCATGATAATTTTGAACAACACCGCCGATGAAACGATCCAAAATGATTTCAAAAATAACAGGACTGATGGGTGGGTTGTGTCTCTTGGCTGGACCTGTATTTTCAGGAATAAATGTGATTGAAAACCAATCCTTAATGGACCCCTATTTTTTCAAGGAATATAATTCTGGAATGGTGAACTAAATGGGTCAAGAATCCTCTGCCAACAAAATAGCATTGGTGACCCACGGCATTCATGGCATCGGGGCAGCCATCTGCAAAACCCTGCATTCAGAGGGGTATACGGTCATTGCCCATCATCAAAATGATTGGTCTTTGGCCCGCTCTTTTACCTCAGAAACGGGCATTCCCATTATGGAGTGGCCACTGTCCTCTTGGTCAGATTGTCAAAGTGCCGTATCCGATATTGCAACCCATTGGGGCCATATTTCTGTTCTCATTCACCATGTGCGCGCCTATCCCAATCAATCGTTAAATCGCACCACCATGAGGCAATGGCAATCGGGTGTCAACATTCCATTAGATGGCATGTTTGCTTTAACCCATTCTGTAACGGAAAATATGTGTCGCCAGGGCTATGGCCGTATTATTACAGTGGGGTCTTTTCATGGCGTATGCAGTTCAAAATCCGCTTGTATGATCAGCACGGTCAGTGGGGGAATGATGGGGTTTACCAAGGCATTGGCTCATGAAGTCGGTCCCCATGGCGTCACGGCCAATATGGTGGCCACAGGCCATATTCGCACCGATGACATTGATCGGGTTTGCCCAGATGTTTTGGAATCATGCATGAAATCCATTCCATTGAAACGCATGGGTATCCCAGAAGAAATTGCAGATTTGGTCTTGTTCTTATGCTCTAAACCGGCATCATTCATTACAGGATCGACCATTCATGTCAATGGCGGGCAATGGATGGCCTGAATGCGTCACGGCTGATCCAGTAAACAGGCGAATAAAGACATAGCCTTTTCTCCAATCTGTGCGTATAAATAAAGGACAGGTGCAATGCATGAAAAATTTTATGTCCCCGGGTTTTTTTATACTGAAAAAATTGTATCAGAACATCAAAGATGCCTTTTGGATTTTTTGTCAGTCTCTTTCCTTTTTCTGGTTTTGTGTGCGCACATTAACCGCCTGCATTCAGGGACCATTTTATAGGAGCATTTTTCTGAATCAATGGAAAATGATGGCGTTTCAATCCATTCCTTTGATGGCTTTAACGGCTCTGTTTACGGGCATGGTTTTGGCCCTGCAGAGCGCATCTGCCTTTGCGAGTTTTTCTACAGAAGCCACCTTGCCGCACATCGTAACCTTATCCGTTGTCAGGGAATTGGCCCCCGTATTGGGCGGATTGATGATGGCCGGCCGATGGGGATCGTCTATGACAGCCGAGGTGTCAACCATGCGTGTGACGGATCAAATTGACGCCTTGGTCACGTTATCCACCAACCCTTTAGGATATCTGGTCGTACCGCGAATATTGTCGGCCACGTTGGCCATGCCCTGTTTAATCCTGTTGGCCGATGTGGTGGGCATTGTGGGTGGCGGAATCGTTGCCACCAGCCATTGTTCCATGCTGTGGAGTCAATATATCGTCAAAATTTTAGACGTATTGGTCTGGTCCGATGTGGGGGCCGGGATGATCAAAGCCTGTGCTTTTGGATTGACCATTTCCCTGATCGGGTGTTACCAGGGGTATTATGCCACAGGAGGAACCCAAGGCGTTGGTTTGTCCACAACCCGCAGTGTGGTCCAATCCAGTACATACATCTTGTTATTAAACTATTTTTTGACATCACTTTTGTTTCAATAAAATAGAAAACGTAAAAGATCATTATGTTTTAAAAAATCATTTGGACTGGGCTGTGTAGATGCAAAAAGCATATTCCACTGGTCATTTGTAAAAAAAACGCTAAGAAAGAGGCATTTTCCCTTGTTTTCTGGAAAAACCCGTGATATACACGTACTGAAGCATTTAAAACAATCATGTGTGTTACGCTATCATTTTTTAGCAGCGTTGTGCTGTTTACTTTATACGTGCGCAGTCGTGGCTGATGCTCCGGCAAAAGCGCCATCCCTATCCTCTGTTAAAAACGGGTTCGAGGTGGTATTCAGCGGAAAAATGATGTTTGAAATGCCGTTTGGTCAAAATCAAAAACAGCAAACCTTTTTGTTTTCTGGTGAGGGATTTCAAAAATTATTTCAAACAAAAAGCACGACATTTAATACCTATAATGCCAATAATATGTTCTTGATTAACAGTTCAAGATTCACAATTACGGCATCTAAACAAGTCAATGATTGGACCATATCGTTGGTTGGTTCTTATAATATTAACCAAGGTGCTGGTGGCAAGGGTGCGGTCAAAGAGGCCTATATCCTGTTTGATAATGGTCTATTTGGAACGCTTGCTCTGGGTAACACCTATGGTGTCGAAGATGTCACCTCCATGGGCGCAGGGGACGTGGCCCAAGGATCGGGAGCATTTCATGGGACGGGTTTTTCAAAGTTTTTACCAGAAACCACAGGAGTTTTGCTCTATCCCAGTATTGCAGGATATACAGCGACTTCAACAAAAGTTCGCTATATTTCTTCACGCATCAAACAGGGCGTGCTGAAAGGATTACAGGCCTCTGTTTCGTATACACCCAATACGATGCATCGTGGTGAAATGAGTCTAAACACCGGAATTTCACCTTTGCGTGAACCGTTTTCCCCTTTTGATCTGAACAGCATTGCCTGGGGCATTAACTATTTAACCCAATGGAACAAGGGCAGCTTTGGATTGTCATTTGTTCAAATCACAGCCAAAACCCAAGCAGAAAAACCCCTGCTGCCCCAAGATGCAGTTAATGAAATTACCGTAGACGGAAAAGTCGCCCAAGAGGGACGGCCTGAACTGACAGGTAACGAGTTACAGCGTTTTAACACCAACGCCTATCAGTTGGGTGGCGTCATCACGCTGGGGCCTATTTCCTTTGGAATCGAGTATATACATAACGGCAAATCCCATATGCTGAAAAACGATTATAACCCCATCATATTGAATGAACAGGGTACCGAAGTAAAATCGGGTATTAATCCAGGCACCATCGCATTCAATGGATCAGAAACAACCTTTGAATCCAAAAAATACGTGGCCTCTGCCTCTGGTAATGGGAAAATCGTTAACATGTCCCTGGGGTATACCGGTGATACTTATGGCGTCAGCTTGTCCTATTTGCAATCCAGCGTCAGAACTGGATTTTTAGGGGAAGGTCAAACCAAAAGCGAAAAAGCGACTTGCCAAGGGTATATTCTGTCTACCCAATACAATGCCATGCCTGGTATTGTGCCCTATATCGAACTTGGAACGTTCAAGCTGAACAATCCAGATTGGGCATACACCAGCACCATGATTCCATCCCTTACACGATTTGATTTTTCTGGCGTACCAGGCAAGTCCAATTTTACGAACACCGCGATTGTGGGTGTCAAAGTTCAATTTTAAACCCTTACACCATCCATTTCATTTTCAGGAGCTCAATACGATGTCCGTTACAAACACCCTTGCTAGCCAGTCAAAAATCACAAAAAAGAATCTGGTCAAAGAAATTGCTGATCATCTGCACATGTCACAAAGTGATGTGGAAAAAGTGCTCGATTCCTTTATCGACATTACATCCGATCATTTGCAACAACGCCATGACGTGCGTTTGACAGGTTTTGGAATTTTCAGTACCCGTGATCGCAAAGCCAGCACCGCACGCAACCCTGCAACGGGAGCAGAAATTCATGTCCAAGCCTCTGTGGTACCCACTTTTCGTCCGGGGTCTCAATTGCGTGAGAAAATCAATCCAGCCACCGTTGGGTAGTTCGCATTTATCCAAAAGGATCCATCTGTGATGGCCTCAGGATCTGTGCCTTTAACCCATTTTCAGCCTGCCTCTGTTAAGATTTTTGGGGCGGGCGCGTGGGGGTCTGCGCTGGCTGAATTAATCAGAGAAACCCAGCACTCTGTTTCATTGTGGAATCGTACCCCTAAACCGGGAACCTCTACCTATCTGACAGAATCCATAAGCCCCCATTCTCATATCATTATTGCCATTTCTGTCCAACATGTGGGCTCTTTTTGCCACATTCTGAAATCAGAAAACATTACACCATCTGTCATTTGGATTGCATCCAAGGGATTGGATTCTGAATCCGGTAACCCTCTGTGCACCCGTGTACAAGAATGGTTTCCATCATCAATGGTGGGCGTCATCAGCGGCCCCAATATTGCCAGTGAAATTACCCACCATTTGCCCTGCGGCATGACCATTGCCTGTGAAAATCGGAATGTGTTATTACAAGGAAAAAGCCTATTTCCCCAACGAATGCTGATAGAAACCAGCACCGATGTCGCAGGGGTATCCTGGTGGGGAGCATTGAAAAACGTCATGGCCATTGGTTACGGTTTATTGCAACAAAGCGATATGGGGTACAATATGTCGGCCACATTTTTAACCCTTTGTGCCAAGGAAATCAGTGCCATTGCTCAGGAAAAAGGGGGCTGCCCTGAAACCATGTTGTCTTTTGCGGGTATGGGTGATTTAATCCTAACCAGCCATTGTCCACAAGGCAGAAATCGCGCCTATGGTCAAGATTTTCCAAAGGAACCCACCCGTTTGGTGGAAGGTCTGGATACATTACGCACCTTGATGCATCATTCTCAGGGTGAAAAAGCATGGCGCACGCCCATCATCACGGCCATATGGGATGTTTTGGAAACCCGTCTGTCGGTTAAAGATTTTCCTGCTCGCATTTTATCCGCACACTGATGGCCTGATCGGATAAACGGGGCACGTCGTTACAACGGATTTTAGGGCCCCTCTGCCCGATGGTCCAGCATAGGCGCACTCGGAACAGACTGATGGGCGCGCGGGATGACCAGGATGGTGCTCTGTTATGGGGAAAACAGATTTCCTGACCGTATCCAAAAATTGGATCAATTGGTTTGTGGTGATTGATATTGCAATTTTCAGAATTAATGCTGCTTAACCTCTTGCATCTTCCCGCCCCCCACGTCCGTCCACTTATCTTCTCGATCTGGTCTGTTGCTCTAAATACTGATTACGAACCTATTCTTTTTTCTTTGAAAAGAGATCGTTTTTTAGTTTTTTGGTAAAATGCGGTACAAAGATTCCTGTTTTTCATAAGATTCTTTAAAAAAATCCTGTAATTCTTGTTTCTCTATGCGCGATAATTTTGGCAATGATACACGGGATAAAAAGGATGGCGTAATGGCCCAAATATAGGACCCCAAAGCAGCCAAGGCATCATCCACGTCTATGCCATTTGCCCCAGCCCCCACAAATCGGACATTAATCGGGCTGTTACAGGATTGAAGAACGGATTGAATGATGGCTTTTTGATACAACACATGGGGCTGAGACGAAACAAACGTAATGGTTTTAACGGCTGAATGGTTTTTCAGCCAATTTAAAAGGGTTTTAATGGTGCTTTCCGTTGTGGCTCTGGGCAACAATCCTTTTTCCCCATGAATCATGGTTACAGGCCATTTACGCCTAGGCAATGGACTGGAATTATATAAATGCTGTAATAAATCCCGCTCTAGAGAAACACTGCCCCTCTTTTTCTTGATCAAGTCATCATATTCTCGACCATCAACACGGGATTGTAATGAGCGCTCTCCTGACAGCAACAGTATATTTTGACGGCGAAACAGACCTTTTTCGATACAGTATTCTAAAAATTTCAACCTTTTACTCATCGAAGGTCCCGTGGCCCCCAGAACACAAACGGCATCACTGGTTCTGGCATCGGATAAACAAGTATCCACTATACCCAATACTTTTAAACGCGGCAACATACTCTGTTTATACTCTGTGTTATCATATTTTTGACCACATCCCAGCGCTCTTTTCCATGAGTTCTGCGCACCCATTGACGTTGTGTCTTTTGCACCAAGGTCATGATTTTCCACAAATCTGATTTGGTAAGACTCCCACTGATCACAGGATTTTCCTCATCGATTCCTGTTTATTTCAGTAAAAAAGTAAAGGCTTTTTTCTGTTCTTTTGAACAAAAACCATAATACTCCCACAGGGTTTTACAGCTCTTAACATCATCAATACCATGATTTTTTACAGAAAAAGATGTTATAATGGGCATAAAATATAACAAAAATGGTGCTACAGCCATACAAAAAAGATAGAATTTTTGCTGTTTTACCCCAGTCCATTTCAAAGCGTTAATCATAACGGTTCCTGCATGGGACGAGCACCATAATAGGTAAAAAACCCATGGATTCGAGCTGCGACGGTTTGTATCACACTGGATTGCTCTGTGTGATAAATTTGGTGCTGTACCATCAAATCCCAGGTGTCATGCCAAAAATAATCCCAATGGTGCAAAAATCCTTGCCCATAGGCCACATGACCCACGTCTCTTGCCCAAATATAAAATACATCCCAAACCGCACCCCCTAGCCCCAGAGCGGTGCTTAGCCATTCTGGATCAACAACAGGAGACTCTGTGGCGCATCGATACAACACGGACCATGTCTGCATGACCCACGGCAAATGCTCTTGCCAATATTGCGCACGCACCAAGGCACCTTGGGAAATGTTAAACAGATATTTCTGTGCTCTTGGGTCCAAATGGTCCTGATCAGAACCAGCCCCATCCATGGCGTGTAACCCACCATCCTCTGATGCTTGAATACACGAACGCACCCTGAAAAAATCTTCCCAATCCAGTGCCGGCATGGTGTATTCTGTGCACCGTGATCGTACTGTTTCAGGCAATGCACCCGATGCCGTCAGGATAAAAACCGTTTGGGGTCCAGGATTTTCAATCCATTTCAACAGAGCATTCATGCTGGACAACCCCAAAGATTGAACCTCTGGCAGCACCACAACGCGCAGAGAATCACCAAAACGTGTATAGGACAGCTGTTGCCTCAGTTTCCGAATGTCATCAATGCCAGAACCGGATGCAAGAACCAGGTATTCGGGATGAGAATCCAATTTTTTATGGTCTTTTTCCCATGCCAAAGCAACATGTTTCCAATGATTGGGCAGCGCGGATGTGTTTTGTGCCCCATTTTTTAAAGACCTTGAACCAGAGGTATCCAGACCAATGGATTCATCAGCCCCATCCCGATCAACGGATAGCCGATTAATATCGGAACCTGGTAATGACCATGGATCAATGGAATGTGAGGATGCAGAGCAAGACAACCAGGGATATCCCGTCAATAATTGATGGGCCAAAATTCTTGAAAGCGAGCGTTTTCCAACGCCTTTTGGACCGCGAATAAGAATGGCGCAGGCATTGGTTTTTCCAGACAAACCTTCTGAAAAAAGAGAGTGGTGCATTGTTTGCATCAACACACCATAACCCAAACTGCAATAACAAAAATCAAAAGAATTCATGGGGCTCTTGAACGATAAAGGACAATTTTTCCGTTACGAAACAGAGCGCGCATGACGTGTCCCTATTGGGAAAACACACGCATTAATAACCTTCTTTTAGCATTCTGCGACGCATGTTTTTCAACATCCGACGACGAGATTCAGCTATTTTTTGCTGACGCTTTTCACAAGGTCTAATAAACGCTCTGCGTTTCCGCAGTTCTTTGTTTAGACCGCTTTTTTGTGCGGCCCTTTTCAGCGTTTTTAGCGCTTTATCCACGTTGTTGTCGCGTACAACGACTGGTAACATGATGGTCTATGTTAGAATAATACCCATCCATTATTGCGGCTTTTAGCGCACAATGCAAGCCTAAATGCCACAAAACTTATAACCCTATGCCACTTTCATTCTCTTGGGACGCTTGTCGCCCCGCATCAATGACGTCGCGCAAGTGCCCATCGGCAAATCCTTTGACCATGGCATCCAATCCCACCAAATAAGATGGTAAAATTTTTTGCAATTCTCGTAATGCCTCCCTAGAGGGCTCCAATAATCCTTTTGCCTCTTTTTGCAAATAAGGTTCCGTTTGCAAGTATTTTTGCAATGACAATTCCATCAGGCATAATGAATAAACGTACGTAAAGGCCAGAACAACTTCTGGATCAGAGGCCAATTGGCTGCTTAATAAAACATCAGGACACCCCATGGTGGATTTTTTCAACTCTACTGGGTTGGATAATTCTTTTTCAATCTTACCTTTAAATTCAGGATATACCACGGGCTGTTCTGGGACTTTGGCTTGTTGTGATGACATTTCTGGCAACAGTTCTCCTGGAAAGAGGTCTCCTGGAACATCATTATCCGAATCACTCTGATCGTCCCCTGACTCGTCATCGGTTGACTCTAAATCTCCTCCATCTTTTGCAGAATCTCTATCCAGTCCTAAGGAAGAAAACATCTCTTTCGTCTCTTTTTCCGAAGGAACCCTATCGATTTCAACCTTATTGCTGCTCTTTAAAAAATCTTTCAGATCGGTCTTGCCAGATTCCAGCAACCGATCGGAATCAAAATCCTCTTGTTCCCCCGAAAATATAGGTTCTATTTTTCCAACATTCGCCGAAAAATGACAGGGCATGCCCAAAAAAAGCACACAAACAAAAACTGAAAACCGTATCTTCTGTCTATGATGCATCAGGTTCCAATGGGCTTTTGGACTTTCATCACACTTTACAGAAAATAAAGCCAAATGACAAGATTAAAAACCCTGGAAATCCAGTATTTTATGCCTTTCATTTCGATCGAAACAGGGCAAGGAATGCACCCACCAAGGTTACACATTCGAATCGACCACTTAACATGGTCAGCATGGACACCCATTTACTGGCTGATGAAAAATCATTCACATGATCGGCCCACTGTCCCAAGGGCAAACCAGAGTTGGTCAGTGTGCTGGATGCCAACGTAAACGCATCATTCAAATGATGGCCGCACAATGTTAATGCCGTTGTTGCCAAAATCCATCCCAACAGATAAAAGAATACGACGGCCATGACGGCATTAACCTGAGTGTTATCTAGGCGTTGTCCATTATAAACCGTGGGGTAAAATCCAGATGGATTCAGCATGCGATAAATATGATTTTTGGCCATACGGTACATGATTTGCAATCGAAAAATCTTGATTCCCCCAGATGCAGATCCACTGCACCCCCCAATTAATGTCACAATCCAAAATAATCCACCAAAGTTAAAAATGGATTCTGCAGGAAAACCTGTACCCGATACGGCCGATATACTCATAAAAACCGAATCAATCAGAGGTCTGCTTTTATGCCAAAATGCCACGCCGATGCATGTAATCACCAACACTTTTAACATACCAACAACCTGATCGTCTTTGACCAAAATACGCCACTGTCCACGAAAAAATGGCACGAATAAAATCAATGTTATGCTGCCCATCAGCATGCCGATGGATAAAATACTTTTTGTGACAACCGATAAATCTAATGCACTGTACTGGGACATGGCAATGCCGCCTGTGGATACACTGGCTATGGCATACGTCGCACTGTCCCACAAGGGCAAGCCAGCGCAATATTTTAAACTCAACCCCACGCACACGGTCAAAACACCATAAACCAGCAACACATATGTGGCCATCGTGGCCGATCTGGGAGCAATTTTTTCTGATTGATCCGATGATTCTGCACTCATTAACTGACCACTGCCCATACGCAATACGGGCAGTAAAATAACGGCCGTCATCACAATACCAAATCCACCCAACCACTGTAAAAACACCACCCAAAATTTTAAACTGGTTTCCGCATAACTTTTTTCTGAAAACAAACTTAAACCTGTGGTCGTCAACGCCGAAACCGATTCAAACAAGGCATCCACCCATGCAGGGTTCATAGGAGAAAAGTAAATGGGCAAAGCCGATAAAACGGAAACAACGACCCACAAGGCCAAGGTCAAAAAGAAACTTTGCCCCATGGAAAAGGCACTGATGCGCTTGCTGGAAAAGGCCAAAACCGCCACCCCTCCCATGGTCACTGACATGAAGGCACTAAAGACAAAGGCATGAACCACGCCCTCTTTTAAAATCCAGGCCCAAAGCCCATGAACCCCCATGCAGATCCCCAAGATCACGGCTAACCACCCCAAAGCCACCCCAATGGGGCCACTTTTTGGATCAAGAGACAGGCGCATCATCATGATTTCAACAAATCAACATCTTTGATTTGGTTATAACCGGATTGTTTTAAAAAGTTCTCTTTTGGTACCACATCCCAAAAGGTTTCTCATCATTCTGGATAAGGGCTTCTTGCAGAAAATATCCTATTTGGCTTATGCTAAGAAAATATTTATCCAAAAAAACCACTGATGACGACTGGAAAGAATCTATACACCTGGACAGCTCTGTAATGCCTTTATATCCTAATCAACGGTGTATGGTCACAGGTGTAGGAGGATATCTGCCGAAAACCATCATTCATAACGATCAACTATATTCTGAATTTCATTTAAATACCGATGACGCATGGATACGCACGCGCACAGGCATTACCCAGCGTCACAGAGTCAGCGAGGACGAAACCACCAGCGATATGGGCATTGCCGCCGCACGATCTGCACTGAATGATGCCCATATGGATGCCGCTGATCTGGACTTGATTATCGTGGCCACATCCACACCAGACCAAGCGTTTCCATCCACAGCCACCATGGTTCTAGATGCTCTGGGTTCAAAACACGCCGTTGCCTTTGATTTGAATGCCGCGTGCAGTGGCTTTTTGTTTGCACTCATCATGGCAGAATCCTATTTGATGCAATCAAACAAGAATCATGCGCTGGTTATAGGCAGCGAATCCATGACGCGATTGTTAAATTGGCAAGATCGCTCTACGGCCATTCTATTTGGCGATGGGGCAGGCGCCGTTATTGTGTCACGCACAGCATCCAACGATCGTGGAATCATGGGGCACTGTTTGTTTTCAGATGGTAAAAATGGAAAAGCCTTGCACGACCTCCACGTTACACCGCCGTCTGATGATCGCCCCATGGGAGTGATCGTCATGGATGGTCAGGCCGTTTTTCGCGAAGCCGTATCCCAATTGATTTCATCAACCAAAGCGTTATTGGAGGAAAAAAACATTGATCTGGCCGATGTGGATTGGATCATTCCTCACCAAGCCAATAAACGGATTTTAGACCGCATGTGCATAGACATGAATATTGATCATGGCAAAATGCTGTATACAGGCGACATGCATGCCAATACGTCTGCGGCTTCTATTCCCCTAACCTGGTGGAAAGCGCGCCAAAACAAAACCATAAAACCAGGCCAATTGCTTTTGTTACAGGCCTTTGGGGCGGGATTTACCTGGGGATGCTGTCTTGTCAGATCATAACCCTGGACCAATCGCTATTCATGCACAAACAAAAGAGCCCCTGATTTCCAGCGGCCTAGAATCTGCTTTGTCACAGCCGTCTGGTGTCCATCAGACCCCTTCTCTGCCCCCATATTCGCCCTATTACAGCCTGGTATTTTACAGCATCATCTTTTTAGAAAGTTGCATTTTTCCTATTCCACCCGACCCCTTTTTCATGGTGCAAGCCTTAAAAAACCCTAAAAAAGTATGGATTTTGGCCGCTGTGTGCACCATTCTTTCCACGCTGGGTGGATGCATGACCTATGGCATTGGGTTTTGGTTTTACGATCATTGGGGATCGGTTATGGTGCCATTATTTGGTGGCGAACATGTTTTTTCCAATGTTCAAGGGTTTATGCAGCGCTGGGGCGCATGGGCCATTATTGCCAAGGGGTTTTCCCCAGTGCCTTACAAGGTCATGGCGCTGATTTCTGGCGTGACTCAATTTTCCTTTTTGACCTTTTTTGCCACATCTTTGCTGGCCAGAGGCATTCGGTTCAGTTTTTTGGCATTCATCATTGCGCGGTATCAAGAACAGGCCCAAAAAATCCTGAATCGGTATCAGCATTGGATGAAACGTGGGTTCTTTATCCTTCTGATTGCAGGATTTGTTTTAGCTTTTTTAACAAAATTAATAAAAACGCATTGATTTTTTTAAAAATAATCAATATTTTTGATTGATTGATAAAAATGATGTTAAATATGCGATCTGCCCTAAAAACAGCCCTCTTGTATACCCTATTTTATGCAGTCGTGTTCTGTGGTGGTACACTGTATAGCCTCCAACCGTATAGCCTCCTCTCCTCCAACTGCCAGTTCTCAAAAATGACGGTATACAAAATATACTGAACAAAATACTGATCGATGATGAACCATTGCCTGCTAAGTGTGTGGCTTCATTCAAGAAAAACTTTGATGCATCGCGTGAAAAATCACTCACCGCGGTGAAGAAAATGATTTCTATAAATCAACATTCTGAAGTCTTAATTTTATATGAAAAACCCAATAGAGCCTGGATAGAATTTCTCGATAAAGATTCTAAAAATATAGGATTAGCACATAAAATATGTACAAACTCAATCAAAGAGCGCACAAATTTTATATACCTGGACAACACATTGGATGATCCATCCGATCACATTCCTGGGCTGTGTGATTTTTTAAAGAAAAGAGACTCCGCTTGCAAACTATACGAAAAATATAGTATTCAATACAGCAAATGGGGAAACAACATGATTGATGTCATGCAATGGGAAATCTACGATCACATGACAAAACTTTCAGAAAATCTTAATTATCCAGGAAAGGAGGTATTCAAACAAGCGATGATGAAAGCTCTAGATTTCCTTGACTACAGTACGATCGAAGTTTCGAACTTGTACAAACATTTCGGAACAGAAATTAATTGCATGATTGCCACACTCAGCGCCATGAGCTGCGATCCTTCGGATCATGAAAAGCAAAAAAACCTTGCTCGGTTTATCAAAGACAAATCCCTAATACTTGATTACTTTTTAGACTGCGAAAATAACGGAAACACCCCAGTAAACCTCAACATGCGTGAAATAGACGAAAAAAGGAAGACGGCTCTAGAATGCTTTAACTCCATCAGAACCACCGAGTAAATCAATCCATCGCCTTCAAGAAAACCAGGCAGGGGTTTATAAACCTTATAAGCAAGTTCATATATAAAACCCAATCCTGTTTGGATCCACACTAATTTTGCCGAGGCACGCACCTGATCCAGAACATAAAACACGGGACCAGCATCACAACCGCGGCAAGTGATGGCCCCCCTACCCTCTGCCGATTACACTGCGAATCGCTTCTATAACCTGTTGCACACAAGGCACAGACATACGTTCATGATTGGCCGCATAAGACATGGGCACATCCAATCCTGTGACACGAACAGGTGGGGCATCCAAATCATCAAAACGATGATCCGTAACGTGTGCAATAATTTCTGATCCAATGCCACAAACAGGCCATCCTTCCTCTAATGTCACCAACCGATGGGTTTTATGCACTGATTTTAAAATGGTTTCTTGGTCCCAAGGACGCAATATACACAAATCCACCACTTCGACATCGATGCCCTCTGCCTCTAGGGCTTCTGCTGCTTGTAACGCAACCTCGACCATCAGTGAAAAAGCCACCACCGTCACATCACGTCCCTTTCGCTGAATAATGGCTTTGTCCAAGGACATGGGCTGATCGGTTTCATAAACCGGAAAAGATTTTCCATACAGCATTTCATTTTCCAGAAAAATCACTGGGTTTGGATCGGCAATGGCGGCCTTTAACAACCCCTTGGCACTGTGCGCATCATAGGGCGCCACCACACGCAATCCAGGACAATGGGCATACCAACTGGCATAACATTGGGAATGTTGGGCCGCCACACGAGCCGCTGCGCCATTGGGACCACGAAACACGATGGGGCACGTAATGGTTCCACCCGACATATACAGGGTTTTTGCAGCAGAATTAATGATGTGATCGATGGCCTGCATGGCAAAATTAAAACTCATAAATTCCACAATGGGATACAGTCCATGAAAGGCTGCTCCCACACCAATGCCCGCAAAACCATATTCAGAAATGGGCGTATCAATCACGCGCTTTGGACCAAATTCTTCCAACATGCCTTGGCTGATTTTATAAGCCCCCTGGTATTGCGCCACCTCTTCACCCATTAAAAAAACCCGATGATCGGCCCGCATGGATTCAGCCATGGCCTCGTACAATGCTTTGCGTACCGTTAACGTGGTGGTGGCTTGTAAAACAGTCATCGTAAAATATCCTCCCACAGGCTGGTTGTACTGGGCTCTGGTGCGGCATCAGCCATGGCAAAGGCGTGCTCTACTTTTTCTTTGGCCTGATGGTCAAATTGGTCTAAATCGTCATCGCTTTCACCCCGTTCTTTTAAATAATTGGATAAAACCAACAATGGATCACGATTAGATCGCGCCTCATCCAATTCTTTTCGGGTGCGGTATTTTCCCGGATCGGACATAGAGTGCCCCTTGAAACGATAGGTATCAATTTCTAAAAGCATGGGGCGACTGGTGGTGCGAATGGTCTCTAGCATGGTTGTAAACACGTCATACAATTGCAAAACATCATCACCCTTGACCAAAGAGCCTGGGATACCAAAAGGCATTCCCCGTTGATGCAACGGTCCGCCACTGCACGCGCGGGAAACGGCCGTTCCCATGCTGTACCCATTGTTTTCAATGATGTACAAAACCGGTAAATTCCATAAAGACGCCATGTTCATGGATTCAAAAAACTGCCCCTGGTTGGTGGCACCATCGCCTAAAAAGGTCATGCATACGCCGCCATCATTATTGTACTGGTGGGCAAAGGCCAATCCCGTCCCCAGCGCCGTTTGTGCGCCAACAATACCATGACCCCCATAAAACAAACGCTCTATGTGAAACAGGTGCATAGACCCGCCTTTTCCCTTGGAACTGCCCCCCTCTTTACCCATTAATTCCGCCATGACTTGAAAGGGCGTTAAACCACGCGCCAACGCTTGTCCATGAGATCGATACGCCGTAATCATGGTGTCTTTTGGTCCCATGGCCTGCGATGCCGCCACGGATATGGCTTCTTGACCGATACACAAGTGACAAAAACCAGCGATTTTTCCAGCCGTATAAATTTCACCACATTTTTCTTCGAATCGACGAATAATCCACATCTCTGCCAGCATATTCTTCATATCCTGGATGCTGAGATTGGGTGCATGTTGATGCAGCGGCATTCCAGATTCAGGCAACGATTCTGACAACAATTCTTTCAAGGTCATACACCATTTTATTCAATATCAATACAGAAACCACCATACCACAGTCTTAATGATTTCTAAACCTCTTAAAAATCGGCCCAATGGGGGGATTTACCGATCAAACAAACGGCTTAAATCTTGAGCCCTGAAAATACGATACACACAGCGTCCATGGTTGCATTGTGCCCCGTGGGGGGTGCGTTCCAAACGACGCAATAAAATATTCATGGATTCTATGGTCATGGATTGGCCTAATTTTATGCTCTGACGACAGGCCCAATTGGCCATCATATCGTTTCGCCAACGTAAAACCACCTCTTGAGCCGAATCATCTTGATGCACCTGCGCCACCAATTGGCGAACCAAGGCTTCTGGCTGATAGGCCTGAAAAATCATGGGCACCGTTTTTAATCGACAGTATCCTGGTATGACATCGTACTGAAACCCCAAGCATGCCATTTTTTCCTGAATATCCTGCATGTGATCTTGCTCTGTGGGCGTTAATGACCACTGGGGTGGCAATAAAAATGGGGCAACATGACCCACATCATTGGCCCATTCTACCTTCATGGATTCAAAGACAATGCGCTCGTGGGCGGCATGAGGATCCACCAAAACCAACCCCCCATCCACACGTGCGACGATATAGCTGTCTTGAATTTGCATGATGGCTTGACCCAAATCCACAAAAATGGGTTCGTCATTTTGTCCCCTTGGGGGATACATCACCATCCCATCTGGCGCAGGAACGGGTGGGGAAACGGGTGTATGGTTACCCATCATGGTCCAAGGATTCTGCACCATTTTTGGAATAAAATAAGAATCTTCTCTGGCGATTGCCGGGTTGTACACTGGGGATCCAACACGCCCAACGTGCGGTACAAAACCAGAAGCAATGGGTGAAAAGGGTTGGTTCTGTTCCGTTACAACAGCATTACAAATGGGTTCGTGCTCAGAGCCCTGTTTTGGCTCAACCCCATCACCCCAGGTTGATGCACGCAAACCATTTTTCCAAATTTCTTGCTTTAACACACCCGTTACAAATCCACGAACAAAGCGTGTATCCAAAAATCGAACCTCTGTTTTGGCCGGATGAACATTCACATCCACATCCGATAAGGGTAAGGTTAAAAACAAGGCGCCCACAGGATGTCGCCCCTTTGGCATGGTGTCCCCAAAGGCGATACGCAGTGCAGACCCCAGAAATTTGTCTTTGACCGTACGTGCATTGACGCAATAAAATTGCCGATCAGCCGTGGCGCGATGATGGGTTGGCAAGCCAATCCATCCGTGCAAACCATAAGAATCCCGTTGCGCATTGACATAAAAAGAATTTTGCAGAAAAGAAGATCCAAAAATATCATGCAGTCGTTTTTCCATACCCACGCCATATTCGATACTGCGGGAATCGCTGTGAACCGAAAACGCCACATCCGGATGAGAGATGATCATTTTATGCACCACATCCCACAAGTACTGCTTTTCCACCGATTCAGATCGTAAAAATTTCAAACGTGCCGGTGTGGCAAAAAACAAATCGTGAACGTGAACCGATGTGCCACAAGGGCGATTGGATGGCAAAAATTCCATTTCTTCCCCACCATGGACCGATAACGACCAAGCATGGTCTTGGCCCTGGCACCGACTGGTCAAGCAAACCCTAGCCACCGCTGCCACCGCTGCTAAGGCTTCTCCTCGAAACCCAAAAGTGGAAATGGCCGATAAATCCTCTTGAATGCGTAATTTTGATGTGGCATGTCGGACCAATGCCAAACGCATGTCATGTTCAGCAATACCTGCCCCGTCGTCTTCGACCTCTAGCATGCTCTGCCCACCGTGGCGCCACCGTATGGTGATGTGTTTTGATCCTGCATCCAAAGCATTTTCGATTAACTCTTTTAATACGGATGCGGGACGTTCCACCACTTCGCCTGCGGAAATCTGATTAATCAGATTGGGATCTAATAGACGTATCATGACCTTATCGCGCCAAACAGAGTACACACCTGGGCATGGGGTTTTACTGCTGTACCGTTTGGGTGTATTTTATCATAAAAAAATGTAAAATTTTATCCTTTTTAACAAAAACTTAGGCCATACCGGTGTTGCCCCTTGCACCATTCAGAAGCAACCCTTGGCCATACCGGGAAATATTCCGATTTAGACAAAACTGTACGGATGATTCAAGGCACGCTGCTGAGCACGATAAATTTGCTCTATTAATAAAACACGCGCCATCAGGTGCGGCCAAGTCATGGGTGAAAAGGATAAAACAAAGGGGCACGCTGCACGAATAGAAGGCGGCAGACCATCACTGGGACCAATGATAAAACATGGCACCAATGGGCCCTGTATCCACTGTGTGATGTGGTGACAAAATTCAGCACTGTTCCAGGATTGCCCACGCTCGTCCAATGCGATCCACAGCTCATTTTTGGGCAACAGGGTTTGAAATTGCTTATCACTGAGTTCTGTCAATTGAACAGACCAATGGCGAATACGTTTGTGATAATCGTCATAAGCGTCTTGAAAAACACTGTTTTTAAGGCGTCCGCCGGCATAAATTCGTATGGTTTTGGCCATGATGATTATGGAACAGAAATGGGTATTCAGAATACCTGATT
The DNA here is from genome assembly GCA_945888455.1 of Candidatus Finniella inopinata. Classification (GTDB taxonomy): domain Bacteria; phylum Pseudomonadota; class Alphaproteobacteria; order Holosporales; family Holosporaceae. The sequence continues at coordinate 126,525 of CAMCZV010000003.1, forward strand.
TTAAGTTTTATTTTAATCCTATTTTAAGGACTTTTCAGGCAACCCAACACCGGTGACAGGTGTCTTTGGGTTAAACCAGAATGGGCGTTGTCAAAACAACAGCGCAACCATTGCCCAAACTTTTTTTCAATCCATTTTCCCAATCGCTTATGCCCTGAACTATTTTTTCAACCCATTTTCCCAGAAAACAAACGTTTTGGGATTTTCCATACTGATAGAGGGCCAATGGTTTAATGCATACACTGTGGGATTAAAAAGAGGGCAACAGCCCTCTGTCTAATGACCATACCATGGCATATTATGCAGCGGCATTGGCTTCTGGTGCTGCTTCTGGTGCGGCTTCTGGTGCTTGCAAACCACACTTGCCTGTGGCACATGCACCTTGATCAGATGCTATGACGCTCATGCTGGATTCTGGCGCAGTGCTGCACATTTCACCACTCTGAACACGGTTCATATAGGCATTCAATACACTGGCGCTTGGGGTGTTGACTTTTTGTCCACCCTTGCGACCCTTGCGACCTTTTTTGCGATTTCTCGCTCTGCGGGCTTTTTTACCTTTGCTTTTTGATTTTTTAGACTTTTTATCTTCAGAATTAGAATCAGCTTCTTCTTCTGGTGCTGCGGCTTCTACTTCTGCCTTGTTTTCTTCTCCTGCAGCTGCCTCTTCTGCCTTGTTTTCTTCTCCTGCATTAGCGGCCTCTGCTGCTGGGGCTGCTTCTTCTGCTGCTGGGGCATCTGTTTTATCTGCTTCTGCTGGGGCTTCTTCTGCTGCTGGGGCATCTGTTTTATCTGCTTCTGCTGCTGCTGCCACCTTAATAACACCCGCTGCCAACAACACGCTCAGCCAAATATAATGTTTCATCGTTAAAATCCTTTGTTTTGATGTGAATCTGTCTTACATTCCCCATAATCATTGAAAAATTTGAAAAAAATGTAAAGGGTTTTGTTTTTATAATGTTTCAGATTCAGCTATATCACAAATTTCCTGACAGGAACAGAGCCCTATGGATCAACCGACCCATTTTCTGTTTTTGATGCTTTTTCAAAATCTTTTCCAAAATACTTGGCCCCCAAGGCAAAAGCCCAAAATTGGTCACGCTGATCTGGCTTTCCTCGCCACAAAGCCCCCTGACCATTGCGAGAATAATGGGCGAAAAAGGCCTGATACACATTGGCCCACTTGGCCCTTTTTTCCCCAGCAGATGCATCATGATCATCAGCAAAACGGGTATCATACCCCAACAACGTCAACATATTTTGAAAAAATGTTTCATTAAATTTTTGGGGAAGAGCATAGGGTACCGGAAACTTTTCCATGATTTGCTCTGGGGTGCGTTCATCCCCATCCAATCCCATGCCTAAACCATACTTTTCATACAACCCACGCCAGGGAAAGGCAATGGTGACATCATATTTCCGTTGGGGCGATACATCCCCATGAGACAATATATTTTCTGGACGAATGTCGTATTCTCTGACCAAACGGGTCAGTAACCTTGCCAATGCCTTGATTTGGGCAGAATCATAGGCGTAAAACGAACGCTTTCCCCCTTGATCCACAAAGCCCTTTCCTACCAATTCAATGCCAATGGCATAGTCATTGGCATTATCTTTTCCGCGAAACCAACTGGGCCAAGCATGTTGCGCCATTAATGGTGGCGGCACCATTTCAATGACCAATCCCCCAGGTACCAGGCCATCTTTTTGTGTCACGATGTAATGGGCATTTAACGGGTGCTCTTTTCCATCGGAAAACTTGTTTAATGTGGAAAACAGGTTGCCAACGGTGTCATGCAAAATAATCGTGGTCACTTTTTGTCCCTCTGGCCGCATAAAATAATGATTTCTATGGGCCCACTTTTCCTCAAAGGGCACGAATTGATACTGATTTTTTTCCAAATCTTTTAACGTAATCCCTGTTTTGGCATACACATCCTTTTTAAAATCGGCGTTCACAGCCGCACAAAACCATAAACAACACACAAAAATAATGTTTAACAAAAAGATTGCAAAATAAAACCACATAATAATACTAATTTACATACATTTCAACAAAAAAGTGTTAATAAAAATCAGAATTTTATTCGCAAGATTTTATCAGCGCATCAATATTTGGATTGTTTCCTGTTGGGTATTTTTTACACAAAGCATACAGATGGCACAAATCGGCAAACACCAAAGGTTCGCGTAATTGTTCAATATCTTGACCATTGCGTGAAAAATGAGCAAGAAACGCCATAACGGGGTTATGTACGTCATTTTTATATTCATTGATATCCTTGGATACATCATTGTCTAGTACAGTATATCCAAAGCACCGTAACAAGGCATAAAAAGTCTGATCAAAACATCTCTTTCCGCATTCTGAACGCAGACACATCTTTTGGCCCAAGATTTGCCTAGCCTCCTTGATTTGATCATCGGATACACCCATACCAAATTCCTGACTAAAAAGTTCGTTCCAGGGGAACGTACTGGTGGGATCCCATTTTCTGGTGGGAGCCACATCGCCATGAGCAAAGATATTGTCTTTTATTCCGTACTCACCACATAAAAATTTAATCAAATTAAAAACAGATTCCGTTTGCTTTTTTGGGTATTCTGTTAATTTTGCAATTTCTGTCATGTTTACATTTTTACTGGCCCCATTAATTTTAAAACCTGTATTAACCATTTCGATGCCAATGCTGAAAAGATTGTAGGATTCTTTTCCTCGAAATTCACTAATTCCCGCATGTCGTGCCACATATTTTGGATCGACCATTTGAATAATGTCTCCCGTTTCTGTAACGATAAAATGAGCATTAACAAACGGATTCTGTCCATTGGAAAATATTTTCAGTGTTTGACCCAGGTCACATCCCGTATGATGCATAATGATGTCTGTGATGGTTTCTCTGTTCTTTATTAGATCGTCTGGTTCCACTTTGTTTTCGTTACTGGGATCAAAAATATGGCAACGTGGTGAACCAAAACGGGGAATCACTGTGTACACAGGGCCCAATTTTGAACAAAAAGTCATGCAATAGTCCAGATTTGCTTTTTTAATCTCTTCCCCAATAAAATCAGAATCCTGATTTACAGAATATGTTTTGGATTTTTCCGTGTTATCCACAGCGTCAATGGTTTTTGCACAAAAACAAATGGCCGTAAAACAGAAAATAAGGATGATTTTTCGGACAAAATTGTCTATGATGGTGGACAGATATAACATTTTTACGGCCTGTTTTATGAATTACGAATCCATTCTATATGATATTAAAAATTCTGGGAACATGAGTGAATTATCAGCGGTGCGCGGTGCTGTTTTTGGTAAAAATGGTTCATTAACGGCAGCATTAAAGGCTTTGGGGACATTGGATCCAGAGGAGCGAAAAACCCAATCCGTGGCATTAAATCAATGGAAAGCAGACCTGTTGGCCGCCATAGAATCCCAAAATCATGTCCTAGAAGAAAAGCGCTGGTCTGATGCCCTGGAACAGGAAAAAATAGACATCAGTATTCCCACGGGCCTAGGCGGCGTCGGCAAGGGGCACCCCATTCACCAAGTCTTACATGAAGTGGTGGATATTTTTTCCATGATGGGATTTTCCTTACGTCGTGGTCCTGATATCGAAACCGAATTTAACAATTTTGATGCTCTGAATGTTCCACCCGATCATCCCGCACGCGCCATGCAAGATACGTTTTACATGCCAAAAGGATATGTTTTACGCACCCAAACATCACCTGTACAAATCAGGTCGATGACCACAGAATCGTTACCCTTGCGCATTATTTCACCAGGTCGCGTATATCGGGCGGATCATGATCGTACCCACAGCCCTATGTTTCATCAGGTCGAATGCTTGGTGGTGGAACCCCATATTCATATGGGGCATCTAAAAGGCTGTTTATCGGCTTTTTTGAATCATTTTTTTGGTCGCTCGGTCACCATGCGTTTTCGTCCCAGCTTTTTTCCTTTTACGTCGCCATCGGCAGAGGTTGATATCGCTTATCAGCGTAAAAATGGCCGCCTTGATCTGGGTTCAGGGGAAAACTGGTTGGAAATTTTGGGTTGTGGTATGGTTAATCCAAAGGTTTTTAGCGCCTGTGGACACAGCGACACCTTATCTGGATTTGCCGCCGGCATGGGTTTAGAACGTCTGGCCATGTTAAAATATGGCATCGAAGACATTCGCCATTTGTTTCAAAACGATCAGCGTTGGTTGAGTCATTTTGGATTTTTAGCACTGTAAAAACATAAACATGATGGCGGTATTGCCTTGATTTCTCGCTGCTCTTTTTGTACCCATCTTGCCAAGCGGACCCCCGGCACACCCGTCAAAAGGTGTTGAAAACTCAGCCACAGCACCTAAAAAATGACAAAAAATTCCCGGCAGAATAATGGCTAAAAAACCAAGCACAACAACACGAGAGTAACACATCACTCACCCCAACCATGGGTCAAAGGGTACAACAAAAGACTTCTGCACCTGATGGGAAGGACTTTTTTGGGCGACCAATCTTTTTAGATATCTACAGAACAGGTCGCAACTCCAGGCTATTGTTTACGAACACTCTGAATCAATGCATCCAAATGCTGGTCCACAGAGGCTTTGATCAATTCAGGCAAATGGGTATCCAACCACTGGTGCAGCAGCTCTGTGATATGTTGATCAATGATGGTTTTGACATGCTGTGAAATCACCGCATCATTCTGCCCAATCCATTGGTTCAAAGGCGCCTTTAAACATTGTGCCACCAGATCTTCTACGCAAATGCCTTTCATGCGTTGATCATCTCTGTTATGAGAGAGAATAGGTTTCTGAACCCCTTGGGCAGATGGTTTTGTATGGGCATCCTGATCTGGCTCTTCCAATGCACTCATTAAGGACGACAGAACTTTTGTACTTTCTGACAGAGTTTTTTCTGATAAATAGCGCTTTACCCCCATCTGTGGTGTGACCGATTCTGATGAAAATGCCTCTGTTGTACCCAAATTGTACACGGGATCCAATGGTTCTGGCGTTGCGATGCACGCACCAAAACCACCGGGTCCAGGTTGTACGGGGCCAGTTTGATCAATCTTTTCAGGGTGTAAAGGTGTCTGTGCAGGACGAGATTGGATAGAGTCAGGTTGTACGGGCCTGTTTAAATCAATGATGTCCACAGCACCAGGGGAAACCAATTCGCGAATAGAGGCCAATAAGTCATCGACGGAATCAAAGGATTCGTCATCTTCTACTCGAACAGACAGGGGAATGGGAATGGGTTTATGCGTGGGTCTAGATACCATGAGACCATACTCCTTTTAAAAAACAATTCATTGTCTGAAAGGTGGCCTGAACCTGTTACATAACGCAAGACACACCTTGATATTTTTATCCACTTTCTGAATTCCTCTAAAAAACATCCCCTTGTTTTCTCTGCTCTATAGTCTTAACGCCACTTTTTACAGATCCCTACCTGCTCCTTACCCATTTTAATCGTGTCCCCACATTTTCTCTGCTCTTCCCCGTTCTTTGCATACCGTACAGGCGCACGCCATGCCTCTGGATGTTCGTCTCCATTACTGCACTCTAACCCTTATTGTTTTTTCCTGTATTCGAACCCGATTTTTTCGATTTTGAATCCCCCTTGGACGTGCGTTTTGACTCATCCACAGCTTTACTGTTTGCTTTATTGGCCTTGTCTTTGTCCAAATCGGTCCCTGATGCACTGGTTTTTACAGCATCTGATCCATCTGATCCATCTGTCCCAATGGTCTCTTCTTCCAAATTCAAAGACAACTCATCCAAGGATTTATTCATCACAGCCTCTAGCTCTGCATCACTGACGTCTGTTTCCCGATCGTCAACAACAGAATCAGAATTTTGTTGAATGGCCAACCCTTCGGCCGGATACCACGTTATGGCTTCTTTTAAGGCGCTTTTAATGTTCAGAACCCCCTGACCCGCATTGGTTTTTTTCAATAATACACTGCCAACAGAATCAACATTTTCTGGATTTTTCAACGAAACCTGGCCCACAAACTTTTTATTATTGTACAAAGACGTTTTTGATTGTTTATCGCCCAAAGAAAATATAGCCAAGGAAAATGCCTTACGATAAGCCAAAATATCATAATTTTTGCCCTTTACGTGCACCATATCTGGGGTCAGTTGGCCTTGTAAAGATTTCAACTGATAAGACAGTTTTACCAAACTGGCCAATGCTTGAATCAAAGAGCGAATGGCGCCAACATACGATTCCTCTAAGGACAAAAGATCCACCAAGCTGGTGGCCCCCAAGGCGTACTCTTCTCTGGCCGCAGAAAAGGCAACGCCCTGCTCTTTCAGACCTTCTCTGGCAGAAACAACGTTTTGCAAGGCCAATCGATACGCACTCATGGTGGCCTTGATTCTTCCGATCAACTCACGCTTTTGTACCTCTGACTCTAATCGTGACTTCTTACAGGCCAATTCTGCTTTGCGGTAATCGGCTGCCATTGCCCCACCATCAAAAATAGGCATACTGGCGTTGATCGCTGCAGTGTATCCCGTAGAAGAAGAGATGTCATTGACATTACGCGCAAAACCACTGTTGTCTTGCCACTGATCTTGATCGCTGACGGCGCCTTTAAACTCCACATCCACTTTGGGTAAAAAAGCTGCTCCATACATATTGGCATTACAGCGCGCATAACGTTCTGCGTGCAAGGTTTTTTGACAAAAAGGATTGTTTTTCAAGCACAAATCAATAAACGATTGTACCGAATATAAATCCACAGTGATGGGCACTGGAAACTCTATGTCTTCGGACACCGGAAATCCTGCTAGATTTTCCAGGACTATTTTTTTCTCCATATATTCCTGTTTTGCATTGTTGACATCAATACTCATGCGAATACATTGGGCATTGGCCAGAGATACCTCAACCATGCGCTGATCCCCAACCATCGCCCTATTTCTAGCCACTTCGCGCAGAATGCCCAAGCTTTTTTCTCTCATTTTCACAACCAAATAAATTTCTCTGGCTGTGGCCATGTCTACAAATGCATCTACAACACCCATGAAAACATTTTGCACCCTGCCTTTAAAATCACACCACGTGGCTCGATACCACTCCAGAGCCGCCTCATTTCTTGCTGTGGTTCCACCACCATTATACAGGTTTTGCCCAATGGTAAAGTTTAATTCCCCAGAGCGGTTTTTGCTTTTCGTAGAATAATATTCCTCTTGCACATTCTGCACACTGCCCACGTTATTCAGCTGCAATGATTTGTTAGGGCTGGAAACTACTCTTGCCCCCACATTGATATTGGGAAACCAGTCTGCCCGCACCCTAAAGCACTCTTCTTGCGCTATTTTTAAATCATTAAAACCCAATTGAATTTCTGAGTTGTTTGTATAGGCCATTTGATACGCATCGGTAATGGTGGCAATGCCATTGGTTTTATTCTCAACAGCATTTTTTAAAACAGGCGCATTCTTTACTTTGGCTGGTTTTTGAAGTTTTGCTTTTGAAAAAACCCCAGAAGGAAGCAGAAAAAGAGACGGGATTGTCCAGGCTAATATCTTTGAATCGTGAATCACGTCAGAAAAAAATTATTATTTTCCCCATATTAGTACAAAAACTACCATTTGGACAGTCATGAAAAAAAAAGGACACTTTAAAAAATGGTTATGCTTTTTTGTTGCACCAGACCCACAGCCCAACCCCAAAACCGATCACAGGTATGGAATAACATTGGGCCAACGTTATGGTGTACCACCCCCCCTCTGGCATACGAAAAGATTCAGTAAATAGACGCATTATACCGTAACAGATCAAGAACAGTCCGCCCAGTTGACCTGGTTTCAAAGACCGATAATGCCTCATAAACCCCATCAAAATAAACAGCAAGACCACGCCCTCTAATCCTGCCTCGTACAGTTGGGATGGATGTCTGGGGCCATCCGGCATAATGGGAAAAGTCACCCCCCAAGAAACGTCTGTGGGTTTACCACAATGTTCTTGGTTAATAAAATTGGCAATACGCCCCAAAAACAGCCCAATAGGTGCCGAAACGGCTACCACATCGAACAAAGACAACGTCGATACCTGGCCACGGGCATACAAAATAATGGCCAACACTCCCCCCAGTAAACCGCCGTGAAAAGCCATGCCTGGGTGCCAAATTTGAAGGATTTCCAAAGGGTCAGTCCAAAAGGTTTCAGGGGAATACAATATAAAATACCCCAGCCTGCCCCCCATCACGATGCCCAACATCAAATGATTCATCAAACCATCCCAATGTGTCACAGAAATGGCGGGGAAATAGCCTTTTTGAATGCATCGGCGCCCATAAATCCAGGAAAAAAACATTCCGAAAACATAGGCCAACCCATACCATCGAATGGCGCACGGTCCTATGGAAAACGCAACGGGATCTGGAAACCAGCTCATTGATGAACCCTATTTTTACACGGTATTTTCAAAAGATTGTACCGCTTTGCTCGCTTTTGGTCCAGGTGCGCCATGACCTAAACCGGCATCACCCAGAATATTACACGCCCCTTCGGCATCATCAATTGCTTTTATTCCACCCCACCTTATCCCGCCCTTTATCGCACCAAAACACAAGCTGGCTTTTCTGGTGCCGGTGCCACCACATCTTGGGAAAAATGATGCTGCAATCCTTGCAGATGGTCCAGTGCCTGGGTCACCAGCGAATGAACAATGCTGTAACAGGGTTCAATTTTTGTCACCATACCCACACTTTGACCCGCCATAACCGATCCGTTTGCCACATCGCCATCCATAACCGCACGTCGCAATGCTCCTGCCCAAAACATTTCAATATCCATTTGTGCTTTTTCTTTGGAACACTCGTTGCGCTTGTATGCGGCGATGACCTCTGCCTGATAAGCCATAAAACGTTTTTTCCCTTCATTTTCCAACCCTCTGACAGGAATAATGGGAAAGGCCGGATCCAATTGCGGAGACAATGTGGCATCTCTGGCCGCAGCCCTGATAAAGGCCTGCTTGAACGCGTCATGGGCACACGATTCACTGGCACACACAAATCGCGTCCCCAACTGACATCCAGATGCCCCCATCAACAAATACGTCATGATGGATCGGCCATCCCCAATGCCACCGGCCACAAAAACGGGAACATCCACGATGGGCAAAATTTCTTGAGCCAAAACATGGGTGGATATGGGCCCAACATGACCGCCGGCTTCATGCCCCTCGATAATCAGAGCATCAACCCCCATACGCACCATGCGTCGCGCCAATAATGCCGATGGAGCAAACCCAATCACACGAATGTTGTATTGATGCAAAGTATCAATAATGGGTTGAGATGGCATGCCGCCGCCTAAAAATACATGGGTGACGCCCATTTCTATACAGACCTGAATTAATGCATCGATTTGTGGGTGAAAAACGATCAAATTCACCCCAAAGGGATTCCCCTCAACGGTTTTTTGGGTCAGTTTTATTTCTGTGCGCAATGCCTCTGGCGACAACGAACCCCCAGCCAAAACACCAAAACCTCCTGCTCGGGATAAAGCAGAAACCAATGTATGATTGGAAATCCATGTCATGGCACCGCCCAAAATACTGTAACGAGAGCCTAAAAAATCCAACCCTTTGAACCAAAATCGGTCCAATTGGCCCATGTATTCACCGTTGCCCATATTATACCAAATGTGTGTGAACATGCTGTATCATATCATAGACGTGTTTTTGCTCAACCATCACACCCAAAACACCTGGTTGCTGCACGCAATGCTCTATGGGAATCTTGGGAGGATTGCGCAAGGCATACTGTGCAGAACTGCTGGAATTCCCAATTAAACTGACCAACATTTTTGGATCAGAACATGCGGCGTCTGGCCATTGGGATTTTACTTGATGATAATCATCAACCCATGTTAAAAAATGCAATCCTTTGGCCGATACGGATCGATCAATGATGCTCACACCCATCATTTCTTGCTCTTGATCTGGCAAAGAACTCATACGCCAACTCAGCACTGGTTTATACACAACCCCACAGACCTGTTGGGCGTTTTCCCTAATCCACGTTCCAGATTGATCGGGCTTGGCTGTGGATAAAACATGCAAAGGAATGCCGTGATTTTTAGCCCAAATAATGGCATTGGCATGCAATACTTTTGCTCCAAATTGACTGAGGGTTAACATGGCCTCGTAGGATACATCCCCATAAGAACGCGCCGCTGGAACATAGGCTGGATCGGCCGTATAAACCCCTTGAACATCGGTGAAAATTTCACACACCTCTGCCTTTAATGCAGCCGCCAGAATAACGGCTGTGGTGTCCGACCCTCCTCTACCCAAGGTGGTAATGCGCCCGCCAGGAGTCACCCCCTGAAACCCACACACCACAGGAACAACACCAGATGAAAGGTCGGACACTAATGCCGATGATCCTGTAAACACACCATCACAGCGTCCCCAATCTTCGTTTGTCACGATGGGAACTTGCCACCCCGTCCATGCCCGTGCGGGTACGCCTCTGGCCTGCAGAGCAATGGACAACAGACCGGCAGTGACCATTTCTCCCGATGACAAAACCATGTCTCGATCAGGATTGGGCCCCAAAGACCCACTTAATTCATCACACCAATACTGCAGATTGTTCGTTGTCCCCGCCATGGCTGAAACCACCACCACACATGCCGGATGCTTTTGCTGCGATTGCTGTATAACGTTGGCCACATGGTGAATGCTATCCACATTGGCCAATGATGTTCCTCCAAACTTTTTCACCACAATCTGCATACACGATTCCTCGTTTTTTTTTAACGGTTATTATGAACGTTCAGGTCCCCATCCGTCCCCCTTTTTCAAGCCGTTTTTTCTGTTCTCGATCGCTTTAAGCCGGTTAGACCATACCAGGATATCACGCCAGCTGTGACTAAAAATATACCAGGCATCACAACGATGGATGTACGGTCAATTAAATAGATGGCGACCTCTGGTGCACTGCCCCCAAATATGGCCATGCTGATATTATGCGCAATGGATACACCGGAATAGCGCACCTGTCTTGGAAAAATGGACACCATTAACGATGGAACAGGGCCAAAAATGCACCCCATCACCGCCGATAATACACAATGGGATAGCAAAACAACGCCAAATATGGCACTGGTCAATCCCCAAAAACATGGCACGCTGATCAGACAGAGCAAGAGAATAGACCTCTGCATCACCGTAATGTCACCCCATTGATCACTCAGCCACCCCGACACAGGAATGGCGCACGCAAAGGTTATCATACTCAGGGTATTGGCCCAAAAATGATACCCCACCTGACCATAATTTTGTACATACGTCATGACATAAACGGTGACCAGAAAAAACCCCACAGCCACCACCACATCAATCACCACCACGCGCAGCATATCCTTCCAGTAATGGGCAAACAATCGCCCTAAAAACATGGATTTACGTGCCACAGGTTGATCTTTTTCTTCGTCCTTGACTTGATCCGGATCGTCCGTCAGTTTACGCAAAGCAGACCCAACCCAACTGCCCGCAAAGCTGAATAAAAATGGCAATCGCCATCCCCATAATTGAACCTGATCGGGCGTCAGTACGGCATCAATCACCATGCCCAAAACCGAGCCCAGCAACAATCCGATCAACACGCTCAGCGAGGACGAGCTGCCCCAAAGCCCCTTTTTTCCTTCTGGGGCATGTTCCACGACAAAAATCATGGATCCTGTAAATTCTCCCCCCATGGACAGCCCTTGGAACAGTCGTAATACAATCAAAATCACCGCCGACCACGCCCCCACCTGCTGATACGTGGGCAATAAACCAATCAACGTTGTGGGTATGGCCATGCAATAAATAGACCACATCAAGGCTTTTTTTCGCCCATGTCGATCCCCAATATACCCAAAAAGAACAGCACCCAAAGGCCGCATGACAAAGCCAAGAAAAAAGACCGCATAACTTTTTAACAACAACCCAACGGGCGTTTGATCCGGTGGGAACATCAATCGACTGATCATCACACCAAAATACCCATACAGGGCAAAATCATACCATTCCAAAGCATTGCCAATCATGCAAGAGGTCACCACATGCCGCAACTTTTTCGAGGATACGGATGGATCGCGACCAAGTGTGTTCAAAGGCTGGGTCATGGAATCAAAAAATGAATAGCTGATGCAATGATTGTTCATCAAGTACTGAAAAAAGGCAATCAGAGCGCCAGCATCAGTGACACCCTGAATCGTCTTTTTTCCTGCTAACCCCTACTTTTCAGGGCTTTTCCCCATTTATCGGGAAAAACTGGAAAAAATCGCCTCCACAGCAGGAATTTTTCCCAAATCCGACCAAGACAAAAACACCAGCAACATGGCCAAAACGCCGAACGCTGCAATGGAAATGCCTTGTCGCACCCCATCAGGCAATTTTCTACCTATGATCCATTCTATTGCTTCCATCATTATTAATCCCCCATCCAATACGGGCAGAGGTATCAAGTTGAAAAACCCTAATCCCAAGGATAAACTGGCCATCAAAAAGAACACAGGAAACAGGCCTTCTTGCAACACATTTCCAGCTTGGTGGGCAATAGAAATGGGCCCCCCCATAGAATCTAGGCGCAAAGATTGAACCATACGTACAGGATTCAGCATATCAAGCGTATCAGAAATGGCGCTTCTAAAAGATTTTTTCTGATAAAACACCGTGCTTTTTTCCGGTGTACATTTTAATTTACCCAACCATATGCCCGATGCCTTTTCTTCTGGCATAATGGTTAAATTCAGGCGCTCCTGATCGCCACGCATCACCGATACCTGCAGAGGTTCTGTGGCTGGGGTTTTTGCCAAAACTTTTAACACATCCTCAAAGGTAGCAATCTTATTTTCTGCCCCTTTTATATCCTCTATCCGATCGCCCGGCCTGACCCCTGCCAAATAGGCCTGTGATGTCGGACCAACAGTGCCAATGGTTGGACTGTGATAAGGCTTTCCAAGGGTAACAAACAACGCCACAAACATGATAAAAGCCACCACATAATTCACAGCAGGGCCGGCTGCGGCAATAATAATACGCTGCAGATGGGTTTTACCCGCCATAGTGCGCCCATGATCCGCTTGGCTTGTTTTTTTGGATACGCTGCTGGCCACATTGGCATCGCCCAACATTTGCACGTACCCACCCAACAAAATCCATGAAAAAACCCACTCTGTTCCGCTCTTGTCTTTCCAAGAAAATATTCTTGGTCCAAACCCAATAGAAAAACGCTCGACATGAACGCCACATGCTTTTGCGGCCCAATAATGCCCCAATTCATGCACAAAAACCAAGGGAGACAGCACCACAACAAAGGCCAAAATCGACATTAAAAAAGAGATCATAACAAGGGCTAAACACATTTTTCTATGTTCCAATATACCACACAAATGATCAAAAAACACCACAAATCGTGGCCAGGTATGGGATCAAAAAAACCAAAAAAGTCTTATTTAACGTTGGAAATCACATGTTTTGGCACCAACACACCATTTTTACGGTCATGATCATAACCAGAGAGCGTAATAACACAGAATCCAATAATATCAACAATTAGAAATATAAAGCAGTCGTTGCAAATGAAGCTAAAAAATTTTTTACGGAGGGGTTTAACGCATTCGATCGATTTGGAAACGCCTTTTCAAACGTTCGAAGAAAATGCCACAGAGTGCTATAAAATGGAATGCTTACCACAAGGCCAATCAGAAGATGTTGCAGCCATAACGAAAACGATTGTGTTTCCATCATTTGCCATACCAATGCCAAATAGATCGGGGCAGAAATTGCAAATGATATGACATAAATTAATTTTTTATCTAAATTCGTAAAATTTTTTGCAAGAACATAGCTAAAAAGCTGCATTATCAAATAAAATGGAACGCCAAAAAAACAAATACACAAAAATAAAAAACCTATCGATTTAAAAAGGTAAAATATTATATATACTAGTTATATTGAAAAAACATAAAAACACATCCTCATCCCATCCCCCATCACACCAATCTAGCATGCACCGTGTTTAAAACACAACCAATTAACCCCAAGGATCCGCAAATCAGAACCCTCTTGGGTTCGGCGCCCCACTTTTTATCCTTTACCACACGCATAAAATCATCCAATGTGGCAAAAATATGGACCATTTTACCATCATACCCCGACCCAATGCACCCCTGTTGTATCACAGACCATGGGGTGCCTGTGGTGCTCCCCCAGGATTCAATCACGCCAACATATTGGGCCAAAGGGGCCAGTACGGACCACACAGAGTCCAGGTTTTTTCCAGGCAATTTCCCAAAAACCACCACCAATGGCTTTGCCGCCTCATCTGCCCACCCTACCGAACGAATATGATGGGCCAGTACGGCCAATCCTCCCTCGTTATGCGCCCCATCGATCCAAATCTCATCATCCATATCCTGCAGAACAAGACGCTGTAAGCGACCCGGCCAAACCACCTGCGCCAATCCATCAGCCATGATACCATGGGGTATGGTCAGGGCACGCTGCACCTTTAAAGCCATCACCGCCACAGCCGCATTCATACATTGATGCTCACCCGCCAAACCCAATGGGGAAAAATGATCGGACTCTGTCGGATCTTGACCGTACTGAATACGAAAACCCCGTCCTTTGGGTTCAAAAAACCAATCGGTTTCGCCCAGATACAATGGGGTCCCTTTTTCTGCGGCTCTCTTGATCAAAACATCACGAACACAGGGCAATTGCGGGGCAGAAACACAGGGCACATCCTGGCGCATAATACCACTTTTTTGAACCGCAATATGTTGCAATGTTGGCCCTAAGCGATCCAGATGGTCAAAGGAAATAGAGGTAATGATGCTGGTGCATACCCCCGAGACCACATTGGTTCCATCATGCAATCCCCCGATCCCCACCTCTAGCACCACCACATCGGCTGGAACAGAGGCAAACACATGCAAAGCGGCGGCCGTTACGGCCTCTGAAAAAGCGATTTTTCCCTCTGTCCATTGGGCAATGTCCCACAGAATGGATGTCATGAGGGCCCCATCAATCGTTTTGTTGGCCAGCATAATGCGCTCTGTCATACTGCATAAATGAGGCGACGTTAACCGATGAACGGTGTACCCTGCACGGTGCAATATGGCAGAGACAAAGGCGGCCACAGATCCTTTTCCATTGGTGCCCGCAATATGAATAACGGGGGGCAATCGATGTTGGGGGTTGTCAAAATGGCGTAAAAGCCGTGTAATTGTGTCAAAAGAATGTCCGATTTCACAGCCCTGAAATTGGGGCAACAGGAGGTCAAGGGTAATCATGTACCGATATGCGCTGATCCTGGAATATGATGGGTCCTTTTTTTCGGGATGGCAATGGCAAAAAGATCAGCCCTCTGTGCAAACCAGTCTAGAAACGGCCATATGGTCTTTGACGGGTGAAAAAACCACCCTGTACGCTGCGGGCAGAACCGACAGTGGTGTGCATGCGCTGGGACAAGTAGCGCACATGGATCTGTCTCGCCCTTGGTCTTTGGATTCGCTGCGTCGTGGCATCAATTTTTACTTGAAAGATATCCCCATAAAAATTCTGCAGGCTCAAGAAACACCTCCTCCTTTTCATGCACGATTTTCTGCCCTTTCTCGGTCGTATGAATATTGGATTTTGAATCGACCCAGTGCCAGTGCTTTGCTGGAAAACCGCGCCTGGTGGATTGCTGCGCCCTTGAATCAAGAGGCCATGATACAGGGGTGTGCGGTGCTGCAGGGGCATCATGATTTTTCCTATTTTCGACATCGCGATTGCCAAAGCCACAGCCCATGGAAAACATTGGACCAATTAACCTTAGAGTCACGACACGATTACATCATTATTTATGCTAAAAGTCGCTCTTTTTTACATCGACAAGTCCGCATGATGGTGGGCGCGCTGGTGGCTTTGGGAAAGGAACGATGGAATTGTGACTATTTATCCTATTTGCTGGATCCCCAAACCCATACCCAAATCCCCAGCAATCGTGCCACCACAGCACCGGCCCACGGATTGTATTTAAAGCGCGTTGATTATGGCATTCCTGGATTGCACACCCCCAGTCCTGTGGCATTTCCAGACGGGCTGTGATGAAAAATCAGTCCAGAAATCCCATCACGCGGGTTCGTTTACTGGCGTAAGGATTTAAAAACAATGGGAAAATGCGTTAAGAGCAGGGAAAAGCATTCAGCATAATTGATCTATGTTCTTTACCCTAAACTCTTATCACAACCGATTGAACCATCGGGACCGCGCAGGTTTAAAAACCTGATACAGACGCACGAATCTCTGACACATCGGCTTCTTTGCCGATCATGCTAACGGCTGAGTTTTGCTGATAAGCCCTAGAACGGGAGGTTCCCAATCCGTTGTTTTTAGCCAACGCACTGCGTTTTTTCGCATAATTTGGGGCAACCATAGGATAATCCATGGGCAACGACCATCTTTCACGATATTGCTCTGGGGTCAAACCATAGGATGTGCGCAAATGTCTTTTCAACATTTTTAGACGCTTACCATCTTCAAGGCAAACCAAATATTCAGCTGTGATGGATTTTTCAATGTCCACAGGGGCCTGGGGCAAAGAACGTACATTGGGGGTGTGATGCAGATTGCACAAAGTTGAGAAAATCTGTTGCACAAAACCAGACACCTCTGCGGGCTGCATTTCATTGCGTGCAACATAAGAAGCAACGATACGACCAAGAGCTTCTAAGATATGCTCTTTATCCTTTACGTTTTCCTTGTTTTCCCATAAACGAGCATTCATATTGATTCCTTTATTTATAATTTTCCTACTCATTCTTACATCATTCGTACAGAGAGTGCAATAAAAAGTTTCTATTTTTTACACGAAAGAGCAAATAACATAGAAACAAAACGTTCTGATCAACATAAAAAGTATCTAGACCAAGAATTTTATCCATGATTTTTATGGCACAGCGCTGGCCATTTCCAGGGTTTTTGGGTTTACAACTAAAGAACCACTGTACACCAATCTCATCCAAAAATGATTTTTAAAAAAGGCACAATACCATCAAAATAAATTGCATTTGAGTTGGTTTTTTATTATGATAAGAAAAAGGGATACTTTCAGACGTTCTGTTGACCTACAAAAAAATCATTATACAATCGCCCGGACACACCGTTTACGAAGGCGAAAATCCTGGCCAGTTGGTTCATTTTTTTAGCGACACTTGGCACAGTGTGGCCACAGAAACGACCACAGAGATTCATGGAAAGGGCGCTTTTTCCCAACGCATTTCTGCATTTTTGTTTTCAAAACTAACCCAAATCGGCATTCCCAACCATTTTCTGGGCACACGCAACATGCGGGAATCCTTGGTGCAGGATACGTATTCCTTGCCCTTTACCCTGCGGATTCATTCCTGTGCCAGCATGGATTTATCCAAGGATTTTGATATACCAGAACATACGATTTTCGATCCCCCATTGGTGGAATACATCGCACCGTCTTCTAAATACCACATCAATGATGATTTTTTGATGGCGATGGGGTGGTTGGATCAAGAGGAAATCGATGAAATTCATGCGCTGGCATTGCGCACCACCCATGCTCTTCAAGGGTTATTTGCCGCCTGGGACTTGGCCTTGATCCAATTGGAGTTAACGCTGGCTCGATCCTTTGAAAGCCCCTTTGTGGTGTCTGGATCTTTGGCACCAGAGCACTTCTTGGTCAAAGATTTACGTACAGGAGAAACATGGCATATCGCTCCAGACCCCGAATCGGAATCATCCCCATTGACCGTGTACAGTTTGTTGGCCAGACGAATGGGTGTGTACATCTCTGTTTCTGGAGAAAATGTGCCCGTACACACTGAAAATGTGGTGGAAAGTACAATCGAAAATGCCGTACAAACCAGCACAGACACCACGGGCCCTCAGGTCAATCCAGAGTCCAATTCGCCCCAAAACGAACACAATTGGCCAAAAAATGTCCTCTTGTTCCCCCTCACTCGCCCTTAAATTTTCATAGGATTCATCATCGGCATCTTCATAGGAGAATAGGAATGAGTTGTTTTTCGAACCCCCTTTTGGACACCCAATCCGCTGATCACAGCATGGAACCATTGGCAGAGGAAACCTTATCCAACGTGCATTGGATTCGTCAAAAATTAGACGCCGCTTTTCCCCAGGCAGACATTATGGTTACCGATACTCGGGGCGACGATCAGCACCTGTCTGTCACCATTATCAGCGGGATTTTTGCCGAAAAATCTCGAATAACGTGCCATCAAATGGTTTATGCGGCGCTGGATCACATGCGACACAATCAAATTCACGCCTTGGCATTGCGCACCCAAGCAAAACCGTTCCCTGGGTCTGCAGACACCTTTCAGTAATATAGAGGACGGTTTATAAGGGGGAGGAGATGCACGCAGTCTGACGATCGGATGGCGTAACAGAATGTAATCATGCCCGTTCACGACGCTGTATGGGTAACAGATTCCGTTGCTGCCAATTTCTAGACCTGATGAACCAAGATCATTTTGTCTCGCCCTCTCAACCCATGTTTGATGCGGATATAGGATTGAGGAATGGACCAATATTTGGAAAGAGCCTCAATCACGGCCTGGTTTGCTTTGTCATTTTGTGCGCGTGCAGTGACATAAACACACAACATGTCTTGGTTCAAGGAATCTGGATGAACGACGATGCGCTCTGTGCGCGCCCCTGGTGTTACGCGAATTTTGACTTGTTTTGGTTGCATTACAACACTTTTTCTTCAAGCACGACCCCATTGTACCACCTGTTTTACCCCAACCTGTATCCTTTTATGTGAATATGCTACCCTGAACCTCTCGATCAAACATCGGTCTTTATGGGAGCATTACTGGACTTTGTTTTGCCGCATCTGTGCCCAGGATGCCAGACCTGCATGCACACACCTGGATTTTGTTGCCCATGTTGGATGAAATTACGCTTTATTACGTCACCCTATTGCCCGTTGTGTGGCAATCCTGGCGTTTCCAGTCACAGCAGCCTATGCCACGGATGTCGAACGGATACACCTCTGTTTCACAAGCACAGATCTTTGTGGGAATATGGACCCGTTTCCAGGCGCATTATTTTTGCATTAAAACATGGCCGCCAGCGTCATCTGGCTAAATTATTGGCCCATTGGGTATTGCCGCTGGTATTGGAACACGTGGTGGATTGCATTATTCCTGTTCCGTTGCATCAAGATCGTCTGCGCCAACGTGGATTTAACCAATGCGCCCTGTTGGCGACGGAAATCGGAAAACTCTGTGGCATTCCGGTTAATTTCAGCAGCCTAGAACGCCCCCTAGGCGCCCCATCCCAAGGTCGTTTTTCTCCTCAACAGCGCCAAGATAACGTCATGGGGGCTTTTTCAGCCAAACCAGAACTGGCCAACAAACGCATTTTGGTTGTGGATGATGTATTTACCACAGGGGCCACCCTGAACGCATGCGCGGATGCCTTACAACAGGCGGGCGTCTTTTCCATTCACGCCGTCACCATTGCCAAGGTTTCTCGATAAAATCTATGGACTGACAATGCGGGGGAGTATGACCTGTTTCACAAAAACGGGTTTCCCTTGCTTCAAAACGATTGCAAAACGTTTACCCCCCGTCTTTTGTTCAAAAAACAAAACTGGTACCATAATCGTGCCCATCCATCTTGAATCAATCATGTTGACCTATCCCATCCTTTGTGCTCTGGTTCAGGGAATCAGCGAGGCTTTTCCTGTCAGCTCTTCTTTTCATTTTGTGTTGTTATCGTACTGGATGAACCAGGCCATTGTTCCTTCAAAAGCCATGGCGGCCAGCCTGCACAGCGGTTCATTTTTGGCCCTATGTCTGATTTTCAGACAGGATATCGCGGCACTGTTTCGTGGTGGTCTAGCCACAATTTTTCAGAAAAAAAACCCATCAGGCACCTTGTCAGATCATCACAATCTCTTGAACGATCAGGCTTTTTTCAGGACCATGGTCGCTGCTGGTTTGGGATTAACCATGGGGATGATTCCGTTATATGTCTGTAAAAAGTGGTTTTTTCCCACATGGAATCCATCATTAACGGCCATGAGCCTGATTTCTGTTGTTTTTGCCTTGTTATTAGAGTATGCCAATCGGTGGCAACACAAACGTGAGCATGTGAAACCTTGGCAATTTTTGGAACGACACTCTTTGATCATAGGATGCACCCAAGCCTTGGCCGCAGGCTGTTCTGGCATCAGTCGATTAGGCATTACACTGACCGCAGGGAGATTCTTGGGGTATTCTTTGGACAGCACCTGTCGATACAGCTTTGTTATGGGGATACCCATCATCGGTGCCAGCGTTGCCCAATCCTGGCCAGAAATTGTCAATATGGGGTTTTCAACCTTTGCGCAAACGTCTTTTTTAACCTTTTTATGCAGCTGGCCCATGATAAAGGTCATGCTGTACCTGTCTAAAAAAGAATCCACCTTGCCCTTTACCTTATACCGCGTGATTTTAGGTTTTCTGGTCTTGTGGTTACAGATGGCATTCTTTTAACGGAATTCCTGCAGCGTTGCCTGCACCAGCCTTGCACCCGTTGTACCCCCCCATTGAGATTCTCAGCACCCAGGAGAAAAATCTTACGATTAGGCAGGAACAATGGTTGTTGTTGGCGGCGATTGTTCCAAAGAGCGCACCACTTGTTGCCAAAATCCTTCTTGATGTCCCGATGGCAAAGGCGTACTTTCTGTGGAAAAAACCACAGGATTGACCGTTGTCGATCTAAAAATATTGGACAAAACCCCTGATTTGGAAAAGGTCAAGGCAAAACAGTTGCACGACACAGGCTTGGTGGCCAATACGGGCTTGGTATACACTTTATGACTCAGGTAATACAACGTATGGGGATCATAGGATAAAATGGTTGTGGGTGTACCCAATGTTTGAATGGCTTGTGCCTTGGTTGTTTTACCCACACAAAGGGTTTGTATGTCGCAATCTTTGATAAAATGCCCATGATGCACATCAACGCGCTGACAGGATGACAACACCAACGTCGCTGTGGCCAAACAGGCCGAAAAAATGGCGCTGTTGATAGGATGTTTCCATCCCAAATTGGTTTTAAAAAGGGTGCATCGTGTGTTCATTATGCTTTTTAAATGTTGCCACGTGGTGTTCTGATTCTAGAATGGAATGTTCAACCCCTTGCCGTCAAGGTCTTTTTCCACCATCTGTTTATAAAACAGTGATCACCCATGCCCACCACAGTCACAACACCGTGGCCCATTGGCAAACCTTGGCAAACCTTGGCAGTAATATTTTCTTGGGCTATATCGATGATTATTTTCAGCTCTGGATTTTAACATGAAAAAAATGGTTGACTTTTAGGTCCACTTGGTTTGTTATGAAGGGAATACTGTCAGAGCGGAACGTACACTCTCATGTCTCGTATTCATCCACGCTGTGGATCTAAAAATGTGCTGTGGTCATCTTTTTCCACAGAACTGCAAAACACCTCGGAATTTTTGATTGAAAACAATGACGAACCGTGTTGGCCCACAGGACGAGCGCGAAAAAACCCTACGCCCAATACACGTCACCCTTACTTTCCGGCCCCTTCGCCATCTCGTGAAATCCCCCCCCATTCTTTTTCTCCATCCAACACCCCCAACCCGTTTGGCCCTTCTCTTTCTCCTCTGAACGTTTCTTCCTTCAGATCTCTGTTCGGCCATGTTGCAATGAAATTATTCTCCTTTTTTCTATCTCCCCCCCCCTCTTCGTATATACGCGTTCCCCAAGACGACCGATAATATACCGTGGATTTGAGCACTTAATTCATTTGCAAAAACATTCCCTCTGTTGAACGAATGATGGGCAATCGTGTGAACATCAAAAAGTGCATGACCACATTGATCCTGCAACAAGAAGGATCTGTCTTGTCAGTTGCACCATCGGTTTAACCGCAGAACCTTGTCCAAAGGATTAGAACGATTGGATTAGAACGATTGTTTTGCAGTCATCCCGTTCAGACCTGCAGTTCCCCTTCAAGCCAACCCAAACAGAGCGCGGGCACGATCCAGCAAAGCAGCGGTTACCTCTTCCAGAGTACCATCTGCTGGAACCAGAGTGCAATGTTCCGGGTTTTTCCGGGCAATTTCTTCATAACCCTTATGAATTTTTTGATGAAAATCCACCCCCCTTTGATCAAATTTATTGCAGGTCAATCGATTGTCTAGGCGCCTAGCCCTGGCTAGTGCACAATCCAGCTGTAATACAAAGGTATGATCTGGAATCAAAAGACACCCCGCCATACGGTGCCACATTTGAACAACATCCAAACCCAATCCACCGACTATACCCTGATACACCAAACTGGAATCGATAAAACGATCGCACAACACCCACATTCCAGAATCCAATGCGGGTTGAATCACCATGCGAATGTGATGACGTCTGGCAGCCAGAATCATCAATAATTCTTCCATTTCATCCACGTCTTCACCCACAATGGCAGAGCGCAATTGCTCTGCCAACGGTGTGCCTCCGGGTTCACGGGTCAGCAAGTATGGAATATTTTGACCATGCAAATAGGCCGCCAAAAATTGCAACTGGGTGCTTTTACCGACACCTTCTCCGCCTTCTAAGACCAAAAACTTTCCGCGCTCTGGCATGGGCCTGTTGGCGTCTTGGGCAATGGATTTTTGCACAGTTTTTACAGTGTTTTCCATCCGATTATATCTCTAGCGATGGTTCTGATGAAAAAACATCCTCCCAGTTTCCTTCGGTTGCTGATTTGGAATATTCTGTGGCACGAGATTCAAAGAAATTCGTAAATTCTATGCCACCCAACATGTCATCCATCCAGGACAGTGGATTCTTTTCAATGTGATAAAACGCAGGCATACCCAATTGCTCCAAACGACGATCGGCAATATATCGGATATACCGTTTCATGTCTTCGATGGTCAGGCCCTCTACGCCCCCCATTTCAAAGGCCAAATCAATAAAGGCATCTTCGTGCTCCACCATTGTTTGCGCAATGTTCAAAATTTGAGCCTGAAGCCCCGGTGTCCACAAGGTTGGGTGCTCTGATATGATGGTTCTAAATAACTTGATCACAGAGTGAATGTGCAGCGTTTCGTCGCGCACAGACCAGGTCACAATTTGCCCCATCCCCCTCATTTTATTGAATCGAGGAAAGTTCAACAGCATGGCAAAGGATGCAAACAGCTGTAATCCCTCGGTAAATGCCCCATAGGCCGCAATGGTTAATGCCAAGGCCTTGATGGAACGATCGTCGCTTTGAAATTGCTGCATGTATTCCCACTTGTCCTTCATTTCTTTGTACTTGAAAAACGCACTGTACTCGATTTCAGGAATGCCCAAGCTGTCCAGCAAATGAGAGTAGGCGGCGATATGCACCGTTTCAATATTGGCAAAGGACGCCAACATCATTTTTACTTCGGTGGGTTGAAATATTTGGCAATAATAATTCAAATAACAACTACCCACTTCTACATCCATCTGGGTAAAAAATCGAAAGATTTGGGTTAACAAATTGCGCTCTGGAACACTTAATCTGTGATTCCAATCCTTAATATCATCGCCCATGGGAACCTCGTCTGGCAACCAGTGGGTGCGCTGTTGGGTTAACCATGCCGTGTATGCCCAAGGATACTTGAATGGCTTGTACACCGGGTTGCGGATAAACAGAGGCGAACGGCTGTCCACAATGGTGGATGCTTGGGAAAAATGGGCATCAGATTGTTCATTTTGAACCACAGAAAGAGACATATTACGAACCAAGAATATTTAGACTCTCTATTTAACGATAAGAAACCTGTGGGCGTCAATCGCCGTTTTTGGACTTTTCCCACACGATGGAAGGATAGGAAAAAAGGCCACTAGCCCTTTTTGAAAAAAGCATGTATGATGAAAAAAGAATTCGTTTTTTCTATATCGGGGCGTAGCGCAGCCTGGTAGCGCGCTTGCTTTGGGAGCAAGATGTCGGAGGTTCAAATCCTCTCGCCCCGACCAACATAACGATATTTTTAATGACACTATTTTTGAAAATCCAGGGCCAGGGTTAGATCCATGGTCACCCTATCTCCAGGGGTTTGATGGAAAAAATACACAGAAAGCCCATAATTTTCCCCGGCATGGAACGTTGCAGTCCTCCGAGATCAATGGTGTGTACCCGCCCCCGTTTCCTTCACCCTTCTGGCGCCTGCCCATCAGTGTTGTGCAAAAACCCACGCTCAAATCTGTGGTACCGCCAATCCGTGTTGCTGCGCCCGCCAATCAACACTCCTCAGCTTTTTTAAGGGATGTTGCCCCTCCCCATCAAGAATCATTTTTCCTGCGTATTACCTTCAGGCATCACTTTTTCCATCTCGTTTTCAGGCCGTGGCTTTATTTTTAGGCGGTGGTGTAGAAAAAACCATTGCAAGACTTTTTAAACCCTGTTTATAATATGATTAGGATTCTTTATTGACTTTTTAATGACAATAATCAAACAAAACAAGAGCAGAAAATCCTTGTTTCGCGGCGCATCAATGACACTGTTCTGGGCTTTTTTTCTGAATATTTTCATTCTTCCAGTGCACGCCAACTTAATGCCCATTTGGGGATGGTGAACGTTTTTACACTTTAAAGAACTGTTCATGCATTCGGGCTATGTGTTGTTTTTTCCTGGTTATGCCCTTTTTTACGGATTAATGGCGCTGATGTACTGTCTGATCATTCGATGGCGCATTCCCGCATTGACATTTTTCGATCTATTCAAGAATGTTCTAAGCTCCACATTGCTTTCTACCTTTATAGGGTTTTTTCTTTCTTTTCCAGCCTATTATTTAATCAAAATATCCTATTACGGGTTTTTCGATCCGACCTATGGCGCCATCCAGGATAACAGCCCCGTGGGCATTCTGTTATTTGGTGTGATGTGGGCCCTGTTTTTGGGTGTTTTTTCCTTTGCGATTTCTTATAAAAGCAGAAAAAATCTCTTTGATGATGGGTTTTGAAAGCAATCATTGGGAAAACAGAGGTGTAACAAAAAATCAATTGGACATCGCCTGTTTGTACAGCTCTGGCCTATCCCACATCTTTTTCTTAACGCTGACCTTACTGGTGGGAATATTCAGAGGTGATTTTAATATTTCTGGTGATGGCGCATCTAACCCACCTGTTTTTGTTTTGAACAGAGGACAAAACTGGAACCAAAAGCCTAAATAATATATGAAACAAAACAGAGGCATAACATCCTCTGTTTTCCCTGCTCAGGCGGGTTTCAAAAATAATCCGGCGATCTACGGGTTTTCTAATCATGCGTCATTATGACGCGGGCTTTTTCATAAGGGATTCGTGGCTTATCAGGCCACCCACCCTTCACAGAGATCACCCATTCAGGCACTGTTTTTGTGCGGATAAAATTTGGGCCACCCCAAGAACCGCCATGTTCTCCATATCTCTGATTTGCTCGAAGGGTACAGCATACTGTTTTGCGCGAACATCCACACTAACCACTTGATTATCAGAACTAAACACAAAATCCCCAACAACATCGGCTTGTACGGCTTCTTGATGATCCAAATCCAAAACCATGCGTCCCTTGATAAATCCGCATGAAATGGCGGCCACCTGACTAATCAATGGCATTTTAGGCAGCAGGGCTGACCCCGTCCACTTTTTTAATGCCAACGCCATGGCCACATACCCACCGGAAACACAGGCTGTTTTTAGGCTGCCTTCTGATTGTAAAACATCACAATCAATGAACAATCCGAATTTGCTTAACACATCGCCATCCAACATCAATGACAAACTTTGATGCACTGTGCTTTCAATGCTTTGGCCTTCAAAGGTATTGCGTGCGTCATTTCTGGACCGTCGGGGATGTTCAGAACCAGGCAGTTGGCCAAATTCAACATGTAAACCAGTGGCAGTCACATCCAAACAGGCGGTACATAGAATATGAGTGTTTCCAGACTTGATCACACAAGATCCATCAGCCGAGGGTGAAACGTGAGAAATAAATGAAACCTCTCGAATGGCATGTTCATGACGAGCAAACTGGCGAATAAGCATTTGTATCTATTAGAAAAAGAATCTTAAACACCTTTGTACCACAAAAAGCATTTCCACAACAATCTTTTTTTAAAAAATCCCCAGAATCCGTGGCAACCACACCGTTTTGTGTGCTAGAATAAACACATAGGAATCATCAAAATGCCCATTTTTCCTGTTGTCTTACTCTCGTAAATTACCTCGTCCATCTTCGTCAAAAAATCGATCTCAACATCAAAAAAAAGCAAAGCGATCTTATTTCAAAATAACATCTATTTTGAAGTGGCTATTTTTAATGGCCATTTGGGGGGGGCTTTTTTTAGCAGGCGTTGTATTGTGGTTTGGTTCGGATTTGCCCAATCTTGATGGGTTGGTCCAATTGTCGCGGCGCCCCAGCATTGAAATTTTTGATATTCACGGCACGCCATTGGCCAGTTATGGGGATTTTTACGGAACACCCATTAATGCGGACACATTACCACCTCACGTGATTAACGCCTTGCTGGCCATAGAGGATCGCCGATTTTATCAGCACAGGGGCGTGGATCCCGTTGGGATTTTTCGTGCATTTTTCGTCAATTTAAAAGCAGGCCGCGTTGTCCAGGGGGGCAGCACCATTACCCAACAATTGGCAAAAAACTTTTTACAGAGTAAAAAAGTCTACTCTCACGCAGATCGTTCTTTGCACCGTAAAATTTCAGAACTGTTGTTGGCCATTCAAATCGAGCGCCGTTTTACAAAAAGTCAAATTTTAACCATGCATTTAAACAGAGTATACATGGGGCCTGGAACCTGGGGTCTGGATGCGGCGGCGTTAAAATATTTTGGCCGAACGGCTCAAGAACTGAATTTATACGAGGCCGCGCTGTTAATGGGGTTGTTACAAGCTCCATCCTTGTACTCACCAGCACGCAATCAAGCGCGTTCCGAAGTTCGAGCTAAAAAAGTCCTGAATGCCATGGTCAAGGCCAATTTCATTTCTGAACAAGAGGCCACAGCCGCCATGGCCATGCCCTCATCGCTGGCCAACAGTGCTCGACAAACCTCTGGCCGTTATTTTACCAACTGGATCATGGATGAACTGCAAGAAGTTGTGGATACCCAATCCCAAGATCTGCGGGTCACCACCACCCTGGATCTGAATGTGCAACGCATTGCGGAACGTCAAGCCAAAAGAGTCATGGATGTATACGGAAAAGTTTGGAAAGCCGATCAAATGGCACTGGTGTCCATGAATGCTCAGGGCGCAGTGCAAGCCATGGTGGGGGGTGTGAGCAAGGGTGATTCATACAATCGGGCAACCCAAGCCTTGCGTCAATCGGGATCAACCTTTAAATATTTCGTTTATTTGGCCGCGCTGGAAGCCGGTTACAGACCCAGTTCACGCATTGATGATCGACCCATCAGTTTTGGAAAGTGGACGGCAAAAAACTTTCGGTACACGTCTACGGGATCCATCAGTTTAATCAATGCCTTTTCCAAATCCGTCAATGCCGTGGCCATTCGTTTGGCCGTTCGCATTGGCATTCCCAGGGTCATTCGCATGGCCAGAAAACTAGGCATCCAATCGCCTATCCCCACATTGTCACAAAATTACACCTTGGCGCTGGGGACATCAGGTGTGAATTTACTGGAAATGACAGGTGCTTTTTCAGTGATTTTAAACCATGGGCAGTCTGTTAAACCTTATGGCATTGCCGCGGTGCATAATCGACAAAACAAATGTTTGTACCGTCATAAAAATGTGGACACAGAGCCTGTTCTGGACGAAGATGTGGTTGACGAGATGAAAACCATGTTGCGTCAAGTTTTTGTATCCGGAACGGGGCGTTTGGCCAATTTCGGAACCATGCCCTTAATGGGCAAATCAGGGACATCCAACAAGGGCGACCTGGATCGTGATTTATGGTTTATTGCCATGACTCCCAAACACGTCACGGGCGTATGGACGGGTTGCGATAATGAAAAAGGTATGCTTCATTTGTCCAATGGATCGCCGTCTCTGCATCTGTGGAAAAGTTTCAACATGGTGTTATCGCAATATTTAAAGGATCCTGAAAATCCTGCCTGGGAAGAGGATGACGGTCACCCCGATGAATCCAAGTTCGCACTTTTGGGTAAACCTGGAAAACGCATATCCAGCGATGTCACAAAAGATAACATCAACCATGATGATGAT
>CAMCZV010000004.1 GCA_945888455.1 Candidatus Finniella inopinata
GCCCGCTTGGACAAAGGCGTGTATTTCTTTCCTTCTTTTTCCTTTAACATCAGGGGGTTGTGCAGCATCAACTTGGCTTGAGGGTCGCATTCACAGCGTTGGATTTCTTCGCGTAACAGCTGGTGATTGGCAATGGGGTCCAATTCTTGCAACGTATGAGAGCTTTTTAACACATCCAAAGCCAATAAATGAATATCGCAAAATTCAGAAATTTGTTTGCTTGTCAAAGAGGTTTTGTTCAATAACCATAGCGCTGTTGCTCGAGGCATCAGTGGTTTGTTCATGCTATTCTCCTGAAGGGCATACCCAACGGGATTCGAACCCGTGTTGCCACCTTGAAAGGGCGACGTCCTAACCACTAGACGATGGGGACAAGCTGTTTAAATTATAGCCCAGCTTTTTTCCAAAAGAAAGACCTGTCTGATGGTTTTTCTGAATTTTTTTGCCCGGCGCCCCATGCCACAGCGTGCTCTTGACGTCTGATTTCCCCTCTTGCTGTTGATCCCCCATTATAGTGCCGAGGCAGAAAAAGACGGGGTATCAGATACTGGTTCTAAAAAGGTGTGAGATTCTTCCTGTTTCCATAATGTTTCCAGGTCATAATAGGCACGACTGTCCTCTAGAAATAAATGCACAAAAACCCCCTGAGTATTCAGAACAATCCATTCCGTATCATCATGACGTCCTTGGCTTTTTGCCCGGCGCCCCATTCGTTTGCACTCCATTTCCGTGGCTTGGCATAATGCCCACAGATGTCGACTGGACGTTGCTGAAACAACCACGAACCACTCTGCAAAGGGGGAAGTCACGGGAAAGAAAGCGGGATTTTTAGCTTTTTTGTCCAGTAAAACCTGCATTAAATGATCTTTCCAGTGGGCAGAGTGGGTAAGATCTTTGGATACACGGCTGGGGGCGGCGGATAGGGTTTGATTCATTTGCGATTATTTTCCTATGGGGTAACGGATTGTGTTCAATAGTGATGGTGTGTTGATCATTATTTGTTCAAAAATGGGCGCGAGGTTTTTACATTATTAATATTATGGATTTTTGTGCATTCAATGTCAATACTCCGTTTCAATATTCAACTTGAACGCTCTGTTTCAGCATTCAATAACAGAGTCAATGAAATCGTCGATTGTATTTTTTTGGTCTTATTTTTCATTGTTTGTGCTTTGTGCCCATCTATTCTGCGCCTTGATCTTGTCCCTTGTTTGGCCGACGGCGTGCAGGGGGAGGGGTGTTGAGTAGAAGGGGTAAAACCCTGTGTATTTCTGCAGATGGGAAAAAAGGCCGGCCGTTGAAATCAAGTCTGCAGGGCGCGGCCGTTAAAACCAAGTCGAGAGCACGCAAGGATATCTGCAGCAGAGATACGCAACTCGATTACACAGAGGAGTTTTTCACAAAAGTATAAAACAGAGAGGCGTTTCTGCGCAAAAGTATAAAAAAAGCCCGACCCCAAAAAGGGGCCGAGCTGTGTTTTTAGGCGCGACCTAAAATGATACGCTCTTATAACGGATCAATCATTTGATATCGTTTGTCCGTTCAGATTAGCTTGCGCGTTACTTTTTTTTCTTCTTCTATTTTCTTTTTTGGCACTTTTTGACCCTCTTCTTCTACTTACTTTTTCAACTTCTTTTGCGTCCGCTTTTGAGTTTCTTCCTCTTGAGTTTCTTCCTCTTGAGTTTCTTCCTCTTGAGTTTCTTCCTTTTACTACTTTTTGGCCTTTCTTTGTTTTTCCAACGTTAGCAATACCAAATGCTGCGTTAACTTTTGCAGTGATCAATTTTGTGGCTGCAGCTACAGCCTTGTTTTTGGCGGCGGCGTCGTCGGCTCCGTCACCTTCAACATAGCTTAGTTCGAAATTTTCGACGTGCTTATCTATCATTTCTACAGCAGCTGCTTTTTTAGCTTTTATCAGATCTGCTGCAGTTCCTTCATTCTCTGA
This sequence comes from Candidatus Finniella inopinata, assembly GCA_945888455.1. GTDB lineage: Bacteria > Pseudomonadota > Alphaproteobacteria > Holosporales > Holosporaceae. The sequence goes on from CAMCZV010000004.1 coordinate 1,946, forward strand.
TGTAAGTTCGTCTACAATTTTCTTGGCCTCCTCGAGAAGTGCTTTGCTGGCAGCTATTGCCTCTTTACTCTTTGCATTTGCAGCAGTACCTGTTGTTAGATTCAAATAGCCTACACTAAAAGCTGCTTCTTTAGCTGCTTTTTCTTCTTCTGCTGCTTTTGCTGCTTTTTCTTCTTCTGCTGCTTTTGCTGCTTTTGCTTTTGCTTCTTCTGCTTTTTCTTCTAGTGTTTGAGTTGTTGCTGGGGCCACCAGGGCGGCTTGAACTTCTGCTGCAAACAATGCCTTCAGAGCTGCAACATCAGCTTCTGCTGGCACTTTTGTTGCTGGGTCTGCAGCAAGACTTGCAAACATTTTTCCATACATAGCGTTTGCTTTTACTACCTCTTTTTCAGCTGCAAGAAAGGCCTTCAAGTCTGCACTAAGAGCAGAAAGATTTGCAGCATTCAAAGTTTTTCCGACGAATTCAGCAGACGCCTCTAGATCGGCGAATGTCTTGGCTTCTGCTGCTTTTTTAGCCACCACTGTTGGTACTGCGTTGTCACCCATTTCTTTTCTGATATTCTTTATCTTGTCTGCTACATTGTCCATTACTTTTTGGATACCAGCTTTATTTTTATCCTTAAAAATACCGGCTTCGCTTGATGTCATGTTTTCGTTCAAAAGCTGTTTAGTAATCCCTGCAGCAAATTCCTCAAGGCTTGCCTGGGCCGTAGAGAGGTTTACCTTAATGGCTTCTTTTTGTGCTGCAAAGTTTGGTTTTCCATTATTTTTCTTTACAAATTCCAGATTCTTGTCCAAAAAACTCATTAATTCGTACGCTGTCATATTGCTGTAATACTTGGTAAGAAAAGGAACGTCGGACGTACCGCTGGTGTCAATTATTGATCTATAGGCAGCATCACGATCAATTGGAGTTCTGCCGTGTTTCTTAATACGGGAAGTGATTACACCCATCGCATTATCAAACAACTGTTCGGCTTTTGCTTGACTTCCAGCTGTGCTTGCCGCACCCAATTTTAGGTTATTGTCATTGCCAGCAATCGTATCAACATTTCCGAAACCGGCCGCCGCCAACTCAGCAGAAGTTACTTGACCAGCAGCTGCTAAGTTGCCTCCAAAATTCAAAGTGTTTCCTGGATTATTTTGAGTTGCACCAGAATTACCAAATATGGTCTCCAAAGCTGTAAACATGGCGGCTTGTTTATTTGCCAGACTTGCATCCGGAGCGATTACATTAGGATTAGCAACAAAAGTATTCTTTGCGTCTGCAATAGTATTGAACCATGCATCTAAACCTTGATTTTTAATGTGACCTAATACTGTGGCCTTACCGTCATCAACAAATTGTAGTTGACCCATAATAACGTTTACAGATTTTATTTGATCAGCTTTTTTACGAATCAGGTCTGCTTCTGCCTTGCCAATCAGAGCAAGGTTTGAAACCTGATCGGTGATATTGCCTATGGCTGTTGCAACGCCCAATTTGATTTTTTCTGCCAATGGTTCCAAATCAATCGTTTCGGTTCCAATTTTCACACTAGTGGTTGCTTTTGACAAAGCACCATTCACACCAGCGTATAGATCAAGCAAAGCATTGCTAATGGAAGCCGTTACGTTGGTTTTAAACTTTATGTTTTCGAGTTGTGCTTGGCTCAGGTTTCCTGCAATCCCTTTATTGGGTTTAAACAGGTCGCTGAACTTGATGTCAGTAGAAAGCTTGGCCAAAAGCTTATCTATTTCTGCCTTTGAACTCAAACTGACACTCACAACATCTGTTGTGCTGCCGGTGTTCAAATTTGGCACAAAGATTTTTGAAATATCACTATTGAGATTTTGGTTAAAATCTTTTATGGCGACTAACAATAGTTTTGCATTAATATCAGATTGTATCACAGGGGCTATTGCTGCTCTCAACGCGGTTGTATCTTGAGGATCGCTATTATCCACCGCTTTCAACATTCCGCCGTCGTTCATTTCTTTGCTCACTCTTTCAAAATCTTTTCTAGTCGATCCTGCGTCTAGGACGCTCTCAGCCTGCACTTTTACAAAAGCATTTTTGATTTTCAACGCAGAGTCAGTGGCATCGGAAAGGCCCCCCATTGAGAAATCACAAGCACCGACATTCATGCCCGCACCCACTTCACCCGCGACGGCTCCCAGAGCCAACAGCAAGGCTATTTTACTATAATTCGTATTCATACTTAACCTCATTTATAAGATGTTTCACCCACCATGGTACCCCAGGATGAACACAGAATCAAGATATTTTTTATTAAAATAGGGATAAAGTTCTGCAATGTAATATTGGTAATGTTGGCAAAACAATATCAAGCAAATAAAAAACAACAATGAAAAAAAGATATTTTTCTATTTTACCAGATTTGATGATGCCGTTTCAATGCGCTGTTTCAGGGCTTCTAGCAGGGTTTTTTCGTCACCATCGCCCAGGGAATGATCGGCCAACACAGGCGGTAAAATCACCACATCAATGATGCCTGGTTTTTTGAAAAAGGTGTGCCGGGGCCAAAACACACCCGAGTTTAATGCGATGGGAATGATGGGGGCATGGGTGTACTGGGCCAAACGAATGACGCCTTGGCGATAACGGGTTTGTTCTCCTGGTTTGGTGCGGGTGCCCTCTGGAAAAATAACCACGGGGCGGTGTTCTGTGGCGATTGCGGTTTTGCCCTGGTGTAAAAACGTGTCCTGGTTGGTGCCTGATTTCAGGGATGTGGATCGGCGTGACACAGGAATCATGCCCATATGAGCCAAAATGCCCCCCACCACGGGGACGCGCAACAACTCTTGTTTCAAGACAAAGGCGGGGTGAGGTAAAACCGTCAAAAAGGCCAGAGTCTCCCACGCGGATTGATGCTTTGACGCCACGATGTACCCCCCATGCTGGGGCAAATGGTGCGTGCCTGTTACGCGATACCGTAATCCCAAAAATACGGCCATTAAACCCATAACCCCGTGGCAAAACAGAGCAACAACGTGGTGGGTATAACGGGGAGGAAAGGCCAACAGGATCATAAAAATGGGTAAAAAGCATAAAAAGAGGATGCAAAGCGTGGTGTAAAACAGAATATGGCCCAAGAGGCGTATCATGGTGTTCACAAGGGTGCGGGGTGTGGTCATGGTAAGCAGGGTATGGATATGGTGTGTATTATATATGGATAGAACGATGGATAGAACGGGGGGGGGGTTATGTCTAATCATGGGGACAGCGGTGAGGAGGGGCGTTGTGGCGATGGCGCAAGATTGAATCTGTTGGGCATGACACGCCTGGTGTATGATTTTCTGGATCAACGGGCCAAAGGGCCAGATGGGGATGATGGGCGAGGGTGCTGGGCCGGGGATTCTGATTCCGGTCTGTGGGCCAAGGCCAAAGGCATTGTCCAGCACCAGTATGCCTTAACGCCGTTATCTTGGGCCTGTTCTTTAAGCGAACACAGCATACAGGGCCGGGCCATTTCTGTGGATGATTTTGCGTGGTTATGGCATTTTCCTGATGTGGAGCATGCACCGTTATCTCGTCTGGTGGGGTATGGGTGGTTTTGTGGCCGCCGTTATGATTTGAATGCATCCACGCTGGATCCCCGTTGGGAAAGCGAGGGGTTGATTGATATCGTGTGTGCTCAGGTCGATTTAAAGGGGTTTAGCGGAGCATGTGGCCCGCGTATTCTGGATGTGGGTACGGGGTCAGGGTGCCTATTAATCCAATTGTTGCGGCATTACCCGTCTGCTTGTGGGGTGGGCTTGGATATTTCTGCCGATGCGTTGCTTATGGCGGGCAAAAATGCCCACAGACATGGCGTGGCGGAACGTGTCCGTTGGATGGTGGGGGATTGTGCACAGGTGCTAAAGGATTCAGAGGGTGATGCATTTGATGTCATCGTCAGCAATCCGCCCTATGTACCAACGGGGTATGTGGCTCCAAAAAATGTGGCTCTATGGGACCCCGATGTGGCATTATATGCAGGCGTTGATGGGCTGGATTGTTATAGGTCTTGGATTGGTCTGATGGTGCGGCGCTTGGCCCCCTTTGGGATTTTGGTGCTGGAAATGGGGTATGACCAGGGTGATGCGGTATTCCATTTATGCCAGCACGCTGGGTTAAGCCAGATCCATATTTTGCCCGATCATGATGGCAAAGATCGATACGTGTGGGGGCGCCTGTGATGACGGCACGGATTGTAAAGATTGTTTTGTCCAGGATGGGGGTGCACGATATGACCCCCCCTGGTCCTGCATTCCGTATTATCCTAACATGTCTTCAAATCCATCCATGCGGTACAAAGACGACAGTCGAATGCCTCTGTTATCTTCGCTTATTTTTTTTTTTCATCACCTTCGTTTTCTGAATCATCTGCTTCTTCTTCTGCCTTCTCTGCTTCTTCTTCTGCCTTCTCTGCTTCTTTTTCTGCCTTCTCTGCTTCTTTTTCTGCCTTCTCCGCTTTTTTATTAGCCTTCTCTGCTTTTTCTTCTTTGTCCCTTAGCTGGGCAATGGCTGGCTCATCATTTGTACTGTCGCCTAATTTGTTTTGGTCAGATGGTCCCGTGCTCATCCCACCAATCATATCGGCATTCCCCCCTGTGCTCATTACACCCAAGGCCGCCACTTTGATGGGTTTATCGTCCGGCATAATGGCATCGGTGGACATGGCAGAGTTCATGTTGTCTGTTTTATCTTTCTTTTTCCAGCAGCCTGAAAAGATTGCGGCAATGGCGCACAATGCTGTAATAACTAGAGTCTTTTTCATTATAATTCCTTTTTGAATGCGGTTTCAAATATTATGATGGTATAAAGTGGATATTTTATTAAAATATATTTGGAAAAAGATCTGTGGTCCGGCAATAAGCTGGGGGCTTTGGCTTGAAGGTGAGTTGTATAAAATGGTAAAATTTAATGTTCCATATCGCGAATCCCTTGATCCATGAATTTATCTGTATTTTTACCCAAAACATCTTTGCCGATGAAGGGTCGACTGGCTGAACAAGAGCCCATCTGGTTACAACGATGGAAAAGCATACAATTGTACAAACAGTGGCGCAAAAAACGTCAAGGAGCGCCTTTGTTTGTGATGCATGATGGACCGCCGTATGCCAATGGCCCCATTCACTTGGGGCATGGATTGAATAAAATTTTAAAGGATTTTACGGTCCGGTGTCGTTTTATGGCGGGATACGATGTGTCTTTTGTCCCAGGGTGGGATTGTCATGGCTTGCCCATTGAAACCCAAATCGAAAAGGATTATTTGCAAAAAAAAGTACAGCGTCAGCAGGTTCAGGTATCCGATTTTCGATCTGACTGCAGAGATTTTGCCCAAAAATGGATTGATGTGCAAAAAACAGGATTCCAGCGTCTGGGCGTTATGGCCGATTGGGAGAATCCGTACACCACCATGGATCCTGTATTTGAATCTCGCATTTTGCATCATTTTTATCGCATGGTATCCAAGGGATATATTTATCGCGGATTACGTCCGGTTTTATGGTCACCAGCAGAGCAAACGGCCTTGGCGGAATCAGAAGTGGAGTATCAAGACATTACATCGCCTTCTATTTATGTGCGTTTTTCTTTGAAACACAGTTCTCTGGGGTGGGATGATGCCAGCATCGTGATTTGGACCACCACGCCATGGTCATTGCCAGGAAATCGCGGCATTACGTATGCGCCAGAGGCCCAATATGGATGTTATCAGGTTCGTGCAGTGACCTCTGATTCCTTGGCCATTGTTGGGGAAAAAATCATCGTAGCCGTGGATTTATGGGAGCAGTTATGCACAGCATGCGGCATCAGTGATGGGGTGATGATGGCATCGTGTGTGGGGTCAGATTTGGCGGGGTCGGTGGCGAAGCATCCTTGGAACAATTTGGGGTATGATCATGACGTGCCGTTGCTAGAAAGCGAATATGTCACCACAGATACAGGAACAGGATTGGTGCATACCGCGCCAGGCCATGGCATCGAGGATTTTGACATTGGAAAACGTCATGGGTTAGAGGTGGCATCGCCCTTGTCAGAACGGGGAATATTCAAGGCAGAATACCCTGTGGTGGCGGGTTTGGAAATGCGCTCGGCTTATCCTGTTATTCGCACCGCATTAATCGAGCAGGAGGCATTAATGGCAGAATCGGCGTACACCCACAGTTACCCTCATTCGTGGCGTTCTAAAAAACCGTTATTTTATCGTGCCACATCCCAATGGTTTATTACATTGGATGGCCCGTTGGCGTTGCGTCAAAAAGCATTAAATGCGTTGCCTGGCGTACAGTGGTATCCAGCAGAGGCCGAAACGCGCATGAAAAGCATGCTATCCAGTCGTCCCGATTGGTGCATTTCCCGTCAAAGGGTTTGGGGTGTACCCATTGCCATGTTTATTCATGCAGAAAGCGGTGAGATTTTGGCCGACGACCGGGTTTTTCAACGCATTACCGATCGTGTGGCCACAGAAGGGGTGGATTTTTGGTTTACCGATGAGGCGCACAGCGTTTTGGATGGATTATACGACCCACAAGAGTGGATTAAAAATCAGGACATCATCGATGTGTGGTTTGAATCAGGCGTGACCCATGAGGTTGTGTTAAAGGATGGCGTTCCAGAATCGCGTACGGGGTCCATTGCGTGGCCGGCATCGGTATATTTTGAAGGCTCTGATCAGCATCGCGCATGGTTTCAATCGTCGCTCGCCACCGCAATCGCGTTGGAAGATCAGGCACCCTATCGTGCAGTGGTAACCCACGGGTTCTGCTTGGATCAACAGGGACGAAAAATGTCAAAATCTCTGGGCAATGTCACCGATCCCCAGGATGTGGTGGATCAGCACGGGGCCGATATCTTACGTCTGTGGGTGGGATACGAAGATTACCAAAAAGATGTACGCATGGGGCCGGTCATTTTGGATCGTGTAACGGATATTTATCGCCGTTTGCGCAATACATTGCGTTTTTCCTTAGGGGCATTGCATGGGTTTTCACAGAAAGAAATGGTACCCGTATCCTCTATGGGGATTCTAGAGCGCATGATCCACCATCGTCTGTATGTGTTGGACCAACAGATTCATGAATCCATGGAACAATACGATTTCCAAGCCATTGTTCAAATGATTTATGATTTTTGCAATCAAGATTTATCCGCTTTTTATTTTGATATCAGCAAAGATTCCTTGTATTGTGATGACGAAAACAGCCCATTGCGTCAACAGATTCGTACCACGTTATGGCATGTATTGATTCATGTGGTGCATTGGTTGGCCCCATTTATTCCCTTTACGGCAGAGGAATCATGGACTTATTTGGCCAAGGATGTTTTGGGGATTGACCCTGCAGCATCGAGCAATGATTGGTCTGCATCCAATGGGTTGCTTGACGTGTTACGGGGTATGGGCCTTGTGGATGACGTGTGGAGCATTCATTTAAATCAAATGCCTCGGGCACCAGAATCCTGGCATGATCCCGTTGCTGCTGATATGGTTGAGCGCTTGCGTACCGTTCGCTCTGCCGTAACCACGGTGCTGGAGCGTGTCAGAGAAGATAAAAAGATCGGCAGCAATTTGCAAACGGCGCCAGTTGTGGTGTTGGGCCCCCAGTGGCATGATGTGCAAACGGATCATTTTGCCATGTGGTGTGTGACGTCCCATATTCATGTTGAACGGGTTGAAGGGGCGTTTTCAATGGAAAATCCGGGCCAATGGATGCCTGAAGAAGGTTATGTCGTGGTGGGTGATGATATGGCGATCAAGGTGGTGTTGGCCGATGGTGACAAATGCCACCGGTGTTGGCGTTATTTACCCTGTGTAAAGATACGAAGTGGGGAAATTCGCGAGTCTGTGGATGGTGCGGCAGATCAGGACCCTGATGTGGGGGTGTGTGATCGCTGTTGGTCTGTGGCCAGCTGCAAAGCCTAGGCATAGAAAGCATAGGGGGGGGCTGCCCCCTTTATGGGGTGATTTGTGTCATTCATCCTTTTGCTTTAACAGCTGAATCCCCATCAGCAGCATGATTGTACTGAGTACAAAGAAATACAGCGGCATGGGCAGTAATGTTCCATCGTGCAGCAGTCCCATGACAAAGGTCAGCAGCGCAACCATGGCATAATAGAAAAATCCAAACACACTGGATGCTGTACCAATGGATTTTTTGTAATCCGACAGCGCCAGTGCCAACGCCGTATTGGTGGCCATGCTCATCCCAAAAACGGCGATTGTTAACGAAACAATGGGCAGGATATGGTGGGGAAAGATTCCTTTCAAAGGGTAAATCACGGCCAGCGCTGCAAACCCTGTCAGCGCGAAATCAACAATCAACAGTCCACAGATCATGATTTTTTTACCCGAATATCGATTCTGCAAAGTTTTAGAAACCATTCCACCCACCATGGCCGCCACACCGATTGGAATAAAACTTAGACCATAATCCGTTTGTGACAGGCCTAAACCCCTGATCAGATAAAACGGTCCTTCTGAGAAATAGCTGAATAAAATGCCCCAACAGCATGCAATAATCAGACCGTAACCCACGACTTTTGGATCCGTGATCAGTTGTTTTGCCACATGCCACAAGGACACCTTGGTACGTTCAGCCTTGGGGTGGGTTTCTGGTAATCGGGTATGAATCAGCACGACAAGAATGGCGGCCACCGTCATCAATACAATGAAAATGGACCTCCACCCCCATTGTTGTGCGATCCAACCACCACATAATGGTCCGAGAGCTGGAAAAATGGCTAATGCACTGCCCACAGATGCGTATACTTTGCCCAAAGCCGGACCATGAAAGGCGTCTCTGGTCATGGCTTGGGCCAACACACTGCCGATACTGCCGCCAAAAGCTTGGATGAATCGAGCCATCATCAGCATCCCAACGGTCTGGGACATATAGCACCCCATGCACCCCAGAATAAAGAGGATCAGGCCTGCCATCATGCAGGGTTTGCGTCCCCAAGCGTCCGAACATTTACCCCAAAACAGTATCCCCAGTGCAAATCCCAACAGATAAATGGTCAGGGTATGCTCTGTCATGGTCACGCTGGTTTGTAACGCCTGGGCAATATCGGGTAACGATGGGGAATAGACCGTTTCGGACAGTTGGGGCAAGCCTGCGATCAGAACAATCAACCAAATGGCGGGCAGGGGGGCGCTGATGCGGGTATCCATGGGGTGTGAAAGATTTATGGGGTGGAGTCCAAATTATCACAGTTTTGTTTGCGTCACGAGTGGGGTGATGGTGGCCTTTACATGCATTCTAGGTGTACAAAATCCTGTGAACAGCGACTGGAGCCCAAACAACTTTTAATATATTTTTTAGAAAATTGTGAAACAATTGCAAATACAAAAGAAATAAAAGTAAATAAAAAAGATGAAAAAGAATACAATATTAGCCCTTTTGGCCATTACATTGTTCGTGGGTGTTAATACCAAGGGTATAAGTCTAGGTAAAGCTTCTTCCTCTAATCGAAATCGCACCACTGCACCCAATCGTACATCTACAAGGGCATCATCTGCTGTAAATCGCAGTGCCGTAAATCCCAGTGCTGTAAGTCGCAGTGCTGTATCCAGGAGTGCATCGGTAAGGGCATCGTCCACGGCGACTAGAGCGTCCAATCGTTATAAAACGCCAACACTTAGGTCAATGTCAGCCCAATTAAGGGTATTACTAGCCTACTTAAAAGGAGATATACGTACGGCCATAAGTGGTGCTTCAAACTTCGCTGCTACGGCTGCAACGAATTCTACTTTGGCTGCAAACAACACCAGTACAATTTTGACCAATCAAGATACTGCCGCTACTCAGGCAGCAAATGATGTGACAGCCATTAAAGGAGATATTGCAGGTGTTAACACTGCGGTGACTGGTGCTTCAAACTTCGCTTCTACAGCTGCAACCAATGCTGCTACGGCTGCAACGAATTCTACTTTGGCTGCAAACAACACCAGTACAATTTTGACCAATCAAGATACTGCTGCTACTCAGGCAGCAGCGGATTTGGCTGCTGTTAAAGGGGATATTGCAGGTATTTCGAGCAGTGGCGGTGCAAGTACGGGTACGATAAATCAGATTTTGACCAATACCAATACCATTTTAGGCAAACAAGATACTGCTGCTAATAGTATTGGTAAATTACCACAAGCCAGCCATCTTAAGGATCAGTCAACGGCTGTTAAAACGTTTGTATTAGGTGGCCAATTTCCTAATCCTAATAATGATCCAAAAATAGCAGACTACAATACTCTTGTAAAAGCTGGCGTAGTATCCTTAACTAACAACTCAATAGCTGACATTAAAAATGCAGATATCAATTCTTATATGGCCGATAAAAGCAACAAACTTGAAAGAGGAGATGTTAAGCAGGCTGTTATTAACGGGGCATACTCTGGTGGTGTTACAGGAGAAGAGGTGCTTGCTATACTGGATAGGCTTTATACTGCTGGGGGTTGGAGTAATGCAGTAGTAGATACTACTACTTGATTATAAGATAGAGGTAAAAAATTCCTGGGCACGCAATGGGGCGGTCCAGGGTCCAGTATGAAATGGGGAGGGCATCATCAGGATTAACCTCAGCGTGGTGATTCTTTTTATCCAGGGGCAACGATATACACCAAAGACTTCATCCGGAATAAGACAATTTCAGAAATTTTCAAAAATCAAAAAAGATAAGGGATAAAATGTCTTGAATTCTTCAAGGCCCCCATCTGTGGCCGTGGCCTAGACAGGGAGAGACCCTTACAAAGAGCTTAGGGTGGATATCTGTGATCAGACCCTAGAACTCTCAGAAGTATGCTGAAAGCAACAGAGCCTGCATCAGCAGGCCCCGGAAATGACGGTGATGGGATCAAGCATAGCGCCCCCCCCACCTGAGCATCATTACCAACGAAAGTGGGCAAACGCCTGGTTGGCCGCAGCCATTTTATGGGTATCTACACGCTTTTTAACCGCAGTTCCTGTTTCTTCGCATGCACTTTTAATCTCGGCAGCCAAACGCGCAATCATGGTTTTTTCAGACCGTGCTCTGGCAGCATTAATCAACCAACGCAACGCCAAGGCCTGAGCCCGATGGGGTTGTAATGGCATGGGAACAGGGTACGTTGCCCCACCGACGCGACGAGAACGAACTTCGACAGATGGCTTTACATTGGCAATGGCTTTTTGCACGGCATCTGGTCCATCCTGAGTTTCGTCTAAAATTTCTATGGCTCCATAAAGAATGGATTCTGCAATAGATTTCTTACCATCCCACATCAAGGCATTGATGAATTTGGTAAACAAGATGCTGTCATAGCGCGAATCGGGCTGTACAACTCTTTTTTCGGCTGAACGACGACGGGACATACTCTATTTCTCCTATTTAGGTTTTTTAACACCATATTTTGAACGGCTGATTTTGCGACCCTTGACACCCTTGAGGTCATAGGCTCCGCGTACAATGTGATAACGCACACCAGGCAAGTCCTTTACGCGTCCACCACGAACCAAGACAGAGGAGTGCTCTTGCAAGGTGTGGCCTTCGCCGGGAATATAGGCCGTTACTTCGTATCCGTTGGTTAAACGCACACGGGCGACTTTACGCAACGCAGAGTTTGGCTTTTTAGGTTTGGTTGTAAAAACCGATAAACAAACACCCCGTTTTTGAGGAGATTGCTTTAATGCAGGAGATTTATCGCGAACGCTCTGAGGTTCACGAGCACCGCGAATAAGTTGATTAAGTGTGGGCATTCAGATTCCTTATCGCTTAGAGAATTGTGGCGCGCGGCGGGCTTTACGAAGACCTGGCTTTTTACGCTCTACTTTACGAGAATCCCGAGTCAATAAGCCAGCCATTTTTAAAGATGCTCTTAAAGAGGGTTCGAAAAGCTGCAAGGCCTTGCTGATGCCATGACGAATGGCTCCTGCTTGACCAGACATACCGCCACCTTGCACCGTGCAAAATACGTCATACGCATTCACACGATTGACGTTTCGAAAAGGGGCGTGCAACACCGCCAACAATGTTTCCCTGGGGAAATATTGCTCTTTTGTCCTTCCATTGATGGAAAACATGCCTTTTCCGCCCGGTTTAATCCACACGCGCGCAATAGATGTCTTTCGTTTTCCAGTGGCGTAAATACGTCCCTTGGAATCCACGACTTCTATATTTTCTTGTGGTTCTGGTGCCAGCTGATCTTTAAGATCGTTTAAACGATCCCAAGAAAGAAAATCTTTCACAATTACGACTCCTTTTTACGATTTTTAGTATTCCAGGACCCGATATCTAGAGCAACTGGTTTTTGAGCATGATGCAGATGGCTGGGTCCAGAATACACATACAAATTTTTCATACGATCACGACGCAACGGACCAGCTTTTCCCAGCATTCTTTCAATGGACTTGCGAATGACTCTTCCGGCGTGCGGTCCAGCCAAGACTTCTGATGGTAAGGAATGCTTAATACCCCCTGGATAACCCGTATGACGATACAAAGGTTTATCTTTACCAGCAGTAAAATGAACTTTGCTGGCATTGACAATGACAACGCGACCGCCGTGATTCATGTGGGGTGTTAAAATGGCTTCATTTTTACCCCTTAAAATCTTGGCAATAATGGCAGAAATACGACCGACAACCAAATCTTGGGCGTCAATAACATACCACTGTGGCTTCATGTCTCCAGCTTTTAAACTAAAGGTCTTCATAAATTGATCAACAAAAATACCCTTCCTTTTTGTCAGAAGTCCACACAAAAGTCAATAGCCCCCTGCAAAATTTATAAACCTTGCCCCCTGTAACAACGGGCCTTTGGTCTTGGGCAAAACATTAAAAAACCAAGATTTTTAATGGATTTCTAGCATTTTTATCCCCCGAGGCACCATCACGTTTTCCCGGCCTAAAAACCTTTAATCCAAAAAAACAAGACATCAAGGGGGTTGCAATTTTCCCAAAAAATTGGTTTGATCAAGCCCAAATGACGTCCTGAACATGATCAAAAAATGGCAAAAATTGGCATTGTTGGTGTGGGGAATATTGGTGGAGCCTTGGCGCATTCTCTGCTGAGCGAGCCAAACCTGCAGCTGTATCTGTATGATGTCAAAATTTCTATGGCCAAGGGAAAGGCCAAGGATTTACGCCAAGCGGCCGTCATTTCTGGCCATGGCCCCACGGCTGTGTATGCCGCAAACGATGTAAAAGATTTAAAAGAGTGCGACGTGGTTGTTGTGATTGCGGGGTTGGCCCGTCAACCCGGTATGGATCGCAGAGCCCTGTTGCATGCCAATGCAGAAATCGTGTCTGGGGTGGCCACAGCTTTAAAGGGCACTGAGGCAACAGTGGTGGTGGTGACGAACCCCGTGGATACCATGACGTATTTGATGACGCGATTGTTGGATCTGCCCTTTGGGCGCGTTGTGGGGATGGCAAGCGTGCTGGACGAGGGGCGTTTTTGCTCTGCCATAGCCAAAATTTTAAATGTGGATGCATCCAGTCTTACGGCCTGTGTGGTTGGGGCGCACAACGATTCTATGGTGCCGTTAATATCATCCATTCGATGGGGCGGCTTACCTCTTTCTCCTGATCAGGTGGATCGCTTGGTCATTGGTGGTGTCATAGAGCAAACGCGACGTGGAGGCGCCAACATTGTACAATTATTGGGCAGTGGATCGGCATATTATGGACCAGCCGAGGCTGTCAAGCGCATGGTTTTGGCCATTACGCGTGATGAAAATCGCCTGGTGCGCTGTTCCGTGGTGCTACAAGGCGAGTATGCTGGTGTAACCGATTTGTCTTGTGGAACGCCTGTGGTTTTGGGTTGCCAAGGGGTCAAAGAAATTGTGGAATACCCCATGTCGCCAGAAGAGTTCAGTCTGTTTCAACGCAGTGTCGATTCTTTAAAAGACGAGCGCGCGTTGATTCAAACGTATCTAGATGCCTCAATCGCAATGGGGCCTGTGGAAATGGTGAGTGGAGGTGTTGGCAACGCAAAGGTCTGAACCTGATGGGAAAAAACCCTATGTATTCCCTGATGGCCCATTAACAAGCGTTTGACGGCTGCCCGTTACAACGGTTGAGGGCTTGGGGCAAGGGGGCTTTTAGGCTGTGGATTTAAAGAAGGCGCTGATGATCCAGAATGGGTAAAGCGAGCCCCCACAAGGGGTGCTTTGGTTATGGCATTGGGATACATCTTTTGTGTACCGCCTTGGGGCAGTTTTTCTTTGGAATCTTCTGCATAGAAATAATCGGCGCATCCGAAATAGGCACCATCCAGTATGCTGGTGCGGGTTTTTCCCTGGACAACGCCGTACTCGATGGTGCCCGATTCGGGGGACCAAAAAGTTGTACCTCTGTCTGTGATCAACCCATGGGGTGCAGAAGTTGGAAAGGGAATGTACTGGCCGTTGGATTGTGGTGCACCCCAGCCCTGACGCCCGTGACTGACCAGGATTACGGCCAAGCCTTCGGATCGGTTGGGTCTGATGGGCAACCCATCTACTCCATTTGGGGGCATCCATTTTTGCGGATTGTTCTCCAGGTCCGCCTTGACAGATTGGCCATTTTCGATAATATCCAGGGCGCTCTTTTTAGAGAAAAACTTTTCACACATTTTAGATTTTACAAACTGATTCTTTGAGGTCATGTGCACATCCACGGCATACGTCATAAAATGACCAAATCCATCCTTGGCCACGCGTTCAGGCAGAAACAGGGTTCGATAAGGCACAATGCCGCGATGCAAAGGTTCATCACGGGCAATATGGGCACTGGATTTCCCCAAACCATCCTTGGTATTTCCAAGGTTTTCTATGGCACAGGGATAGGGCAAGCACCCATTTTGCTGCAAATAATGGGCCAAGGCTTTGAAAATCAGTTTTTGGTGCTTCAGGGTTAATTCATGCTTTCGGGCACGGCTATAGGTCTGCCACAGAGAAAAACCTTTTCCAAACATCATGCTGAAAATGATCAGGGCAATAGACATTTCTATCAGCCCAAATCCTTGTTCATTTTTCCATAGGGTGCGATGCATCGGGTGAAACAAGCGCATAACGACGGCTTTGGACTAAAAACGCAATTTGTCGCCTTCTTTATAGCGTTCGACATAACTGGAATCTTCGGTATTGACCACAATTTGCACACCAACCTCGATGTACGGCGGCACCATCACACGCAACCCATTGGTCAGTCGAGCCGGCTTATACGACGATGCGGCCGTTTGACCTTTGACCACGGGGTCGGCTTCTTCCACCTCTAAGACCACTTGGGCTGGCAGGGTTACAAACAGGGGTTCGCTGTCATAAAAACCGACTTTGACCATCATGCCTGGTTGTAAAAAATCCGCTGAAACACTGAACAGTGCGGGGTCCAAGGTGATCTGGTCATAGGTTTCTGGATTCATAAACGTATAATGGGTGCCGTCTTGGTATAAAAAGTTGTACTCACTTTCATCGATAAATAGGCGTTCTACGTCTTCTGCAGCCCGGAATCGTTCGTCTTTTTTGGTTCCATCGCGGACATCACGCAACACCACGCACATATAGGCCCCCCCTTTGCCAGGTTGGGTGTGTTGGGTGTTTACAACGGCCCAAATGCGATTTTGATGGGATATGATATTGCCTGGGCGCAGAGCGTTGCCTGAAACTTTCATAGAAAACCAAGTCATGAATTGTTGGGTTTATTGTGCGATAAGGCGATGATCAAGGCAAGCCATTCGTCATGAACTCGTCATGAAAAGTTTCTTTTTCCCTGTATGGCGCATACCATAACAGGATTAAAAGCTGCTAAAATGATGGGGACAATGTGGCACAGCGCAATGATTTAGAGAGAGGATCGGGTCAATTGGTTGGTGTGTACCACAGCGCACAACCCATAGATTATGACACCGCTTGCCAACATATGGATCATCATGTAGAGATGCTGAAGCATAGGAATGGCCCTGAATTATTATGGTTTTTACACCATCCTCCTTTGTATACCTATGGGGCTCGAACGGATCCGGCCCACATCGTGATGGCCAATAATACGGGGTTGCCCGTGCACGTGTCGAAAAGGGGAGGGCAATTGACCTATCATGGGCCAGACCAACGCATTGTTTATTGCATGATTCATTTGCGACGACGGGGTATGGGGGTCACAGAATATATAGGAATGTTGCAACAATGGATCATGAACGCGCTGAACCGGTGCGGGGTTGTGTGCTGTATTGTCCCAGGTTTTGTTGGGGTTTGGACCGCATTTGGCAAGATTGCTTCTATTGGTGTGCGGGTTTCTGGTGGCATCAGTTCCCATGGTTTGGCCATTAATGTGGGGCACAAGCATCCGTTAAGGCATGATGGGTTCGGTGCCATTATTCCTTGTGGATTAGAAAAATCATCGATGATTTCGGTGTCTGAATTGAATCCGGGTCTGACGTTGTCCGATATTGACGCGGCCTTGTTGGCCACCAACCCATTTTAGGATCAGGGATAATTCAGAGAGATTATTCCGGTGGGGTTGCATTGGTGTCTTTTTTTAGTACAATAAAATGTGTATTAAAAATACTTGTTTGATCGGGGCTGTAGCTCAGTTGGCAGAGTGTGTCGTTCGCAATGACAAGGCCAGGGGTTCGATTCCCCTCAGCTCCACCAGATCGAAATCGTATCACCAGATGATGCAAAAGGGGGAAATTATTCAATATTTTGAGCGTTTTATCGCATGGCGTTATCTTCGATCCCGTAAAAAAGATGGTTTTGTTTCCGTCATTTCGACCTTTTCTTTTCTGGGTATTGCCCTGGGGGTGGCCACGCTGATTGTGGTCATGTCGGTGATGAATGGATTTCGTTACGAGCTGATGAATCGTATTTTGGGGTTTAACAGCCATTTAACCGTCATGGCATTGAATAATCGGCCGGTGGATCTGGGGGGGATCCGGAAAATCCCAGGCGTAAGAAGCGCCAACCCTGTTTTGGACAAACAGGCCATTTGTCGCACAGAGCATGGGGTGTCTGGGGCCATTGTCCGGTGTGTGAATCCGTCAGACTTGATGGAAAAAAAGCTGATTTCTGAAAATGTTGTCCAAGGTTCGTTGACCCCATTTTTAAATGACGATGGCAGTGGTGATGGGGGGCAAGTGGTTATGGGATACAAATTGGCGCGCACCTTGGGTGTTAATCCAGGCGGTATTGTTTCTGTGATGGGCGCAGAAGGAGAGCCCACAGCCTTTGGAACGGTGCCTCGGACTCAAAACTGCAGGGTTGCGGCTCTGTTTGACAGTGGCATGCACGAATATGACAGCGCATTTTTGGTGATGACATTGACAGAGGGCAAAGATTTATTTGATGTGGAAACGGTTCGCGATTACGAGGTCTTTTTAAGCAATCCAGAGCACATTACCCAAGTCAAGGATGCCATTTTGGCGCTGGGGGGTGTCAGCATTCACGATTGGCGAGAAACCAATTCACATTTTTTCAAGGCCATTCAGGTGCAAAGCAATGTGATGTTTTTGATTTTAACGCTGATTGTTGTTGTGGCCGCCTTTAACATCGTTTCGTGCTTGGTGATGCTGGTCAAAGACAAAACCCGGGATATTGCGATTTTGCGCACACTGGGTGTATCCCAGGGAGGAATCCTGCGTATTTTTTGCTATGTTGGTCTGTGTATCGGTGGATTTGGCGCGCTGTTTGGGGGCGCACTGGGGCTGTTGTTTGCGAGCAATATTGATGGCATTCGCAGAGGCCTAGAAGCCTTGTCCGGTGTAGATCTGTTTCGGGCAGAAATTTACTTTTTGTCCACATTACCCGTGCGCATTGATGCCAAGGAAGTCATTCTTGTGGTTTTTATGTCGCTGTTGTGCAGTTTTTTGGCCACATTGTATCCGGCATGGAAGGCTTCGCGATTAAAACCAGTGGAGGGATTACGGTATGAATAGTGGCCAGAGTGTGCACTGTGAAAAAGTGATCCTAGAGGCATCCGGGTTATCGTACCGCTATCCTGGGACGGATCGAGACGTGCTGTCGGGTGTGTCTTTTCAGTTGCTTCGTCAAGAGCGCGTGGCGTTGATGGGGGTTTCTGGGGTGGGAAAATCCACTTTTTTACAGCTGTTGGGCCTGTTGGATATGCCCGTATCGGGGGATGTGGGTTTGCGCGATGGCAATCAAATGATTTGGACAGGGCGACTAAAAGATGGTCAGCGCACGGCATTACGTGGAGAGTTTATCGGTTTTGTGTATCAATTCCACCATCTTTTGGGTGAATTTACGGTGTTGGAAAATGTGATGTTGCCCCAATTGATTGCAGGGCGATCCGCAGCCGGGTCCAAGATCAAAGCCAGAGAATTGTTGCATTTGGTGGGCATTGGTGATCAGGAAAAATCTTTTCCCAGCCAGCTGTCTGGTGGGCAAAAACAACGCGTGGCCATTGCCCGGGCCTTGTCCAATGATCCGGATATTTTGTTGGCCGATGAGCCCACAGGCAATTTAGACGAGGTCACAGCCCAAGAAATATTCGATCTGTTTTTGATGTTGGGTCAACAGCGCGGTCTCAGTGTGGTTATGGCCACGCACAATGCTGTGTTAAGCGCCCAATTTGATCGTGTTTTGCATTTGCATGGCGGGGGATTGCACCCCTATCCTTTGGGCGCATCCACGAACAGTTAAGGGTGGGCCTTTTGGGTCTGCTTTTTTGGAATACATTTGCTGGTTTTTCTTTAAATTCCTTTTAAAACTCGGTACTGAACCTGTTTCTTTGGTTGAATTTTTTAACATAATGGCCTATACTGTATCGGTCCTTTAAAAGTTTCAGGTTATGGCCATTCAGACTTCGGATCAGGCAAAAGTTCTTGGTCATGCATCAAATCCATCAGGATCTATGGGTGGGGTTGATTGCGTCCATTCTTCTGGTGGGATTGATTCATCGGAAAACAAGGCCGCACCCAAGGAATTAGGTGGCGGGCACCCTATGCTTAGTCCAGCATTGGCGTATCATGCGTTTCCCGTTCCAGGTAAGTTTTCCACCGTTCCCAGCAAAAAGTTAACGGGTGGGTCTGATTTATCTTTGGCGTACTCTCCTGGTGTGGCAGAAGCCTGTAAAGTGATCGAGCAAGATCCTGAAATGGCCTATTTGTACACCATGCGGCAACATTTGGTCGCGGTTATTTCCAATGGTACAGCCGTTTTGGGTTTGGGGAATATTGGAGCGCTGGCATCCAAACCGGTCATGGAGGGCAAGGCCGTTCTGTTCCAGTTTTTTTCGGGCCTTAATGCCATTGACTTAGAAATTGACGAACAGGATCCAGACAAATTAATTGATACCATTGTGCGTTTGGCTCCATCCTTTGGTGCCATTAATCTAGAGGATATCAAGGCGCCTGAATGTTTTTACATTGAATCAGAGTTAAAGAAACGATTGGATATTCCCGTGTTTCATGATGATCAACATGGAACAGCCATTACGGTATCGGCCGCCATTTTAAATGCATTGGAATTGGTGGGCAAAACCATAGAAACCAGCCGATGTGTGATTGCAGGGGCTGGGGCGGGGGCTTTGGCTTGTGCGCAGTTGTTGTTGGAACTGGGGTTGTCTCCTTCCAACCTAATGATTTGTGATACCAAGGGGGTTATTCATGCAAAAAGGGATGATTTATCGTCGTACAAGCGTTCCTATGCTCGGGATACCCACCATCGATCGCTAAGCGAGGCGTTGACAAGGGCTGATATTTTCTTGGGTTTATCTGGCCCAAACAGTGTGACGCCCAGCATGATTACGGGCATGGCACCCTGTCCCATTATTTTTGCTCTGGCCAATCCCATTCCAGAAATTTGGCCCAGCGATGTGCTGGGGGTTCGGCCCGATGCGTATGTGGGCACGGGGCGTTCAGATTTACCCAATCAGGTGAATAATGTGCTGTGTTTTCCCTATATTTTTAGGGGCGCCATGGACTCGGGGGCGCGTTCCATTACGTTGGATATGAAAAAAGCATGTGTGCGCGCATTGTCTGCATTGGCCAAAGAAGGGTTTGTGGATTTAACGGGTGCCTATGATGGGCAAATTCAAGATTTTGGTCCTCAGTATTTTTTACCCAAACCCTTTGATCACAGATTGTCTGTTCATTTGCCATTGGCTGTGGCAAGGGCGGCCGTAGAAACAGGACAAGCACCCCTTTTTGATTTAGATCATTATCGTACATGTTTAATTGGTCGAGCATACAAAGACTTTTTGGCATTTAAAACCCTGTTGGCGCGTTCGACCCCATCCCAGAATCGGGCACTGCGTTTGGGGTACGCCATTGAAACAGACAGTGGTCGTGTTCCCCATGCCGTTTGTGCTGCGGCACGTCTGATCCAGCATTATGGTTTGGCAGACGTTTACTTTGTTGGAAATGGTGACGTGATAACCGATCAGCTAAAAGACGATTCTGTTTTATCAAACAGTTCTGTGTATTCTTTATCCGATGCACAACAGGGGGTATTCCCCCAGGTTTCTTCTGGCATGATTCGAATCCTATCGGGAACAGAGGGTGAAAGAAGGCAGCATGGTCATGATGATTACGTCAGCGGATGGAAGTATGGTGAAAAATTACATTTATATTCTGAATCTGCACCCACAGATCAGGTAAAAACCATGCTGGAAACCTGTGGTTGTCGTTTGCTGGGGGGTTTTTCTGAACAGCACCCTCGGACCAGAGATTCTGGATCAATGGGGTCAAGAGATTCTGGGGATGCTCCTTTCTTTAATGTATCTGCGCCACATTTTGGTGGGTTAGCAGCACAAAACCCCCTGGATGCCGTTTGGCATATTGGCACACCTGCGGACTGTCTAGGTGAACCATGGTTTGGTCCTGTTCCTTTGACCGCGCAAACGAATGCAGTAATCACAGAGGGTGATGATGTGCGTTACGCGACAGAATTGTCGTGCTGGATCTTACTGATGCAGGAATTTTCTATGTGATAAAGCGTGATTTTCCCGTAGGCGAACGGCCGCATCACTTTTTACAAGACAAGGTGCCTCTGTTAAAAAAGATCTTGGCGACACCAGAAGATCATGGTGTTTTACAAGCCATGGTCAAGGGAACGCCACCCAGTGAAGTGGCTTATCTGATTCATTATTTGGATGCACCAAGTCGGCAAATATTCATTCGATTGCTAAAGCATGATTTTGATCCTGAAATTGTTCTCTTTTTGGAACAGGATTTGCGCGCCGATCTGATTGCCCTGTTATCGGGTGCAGAAGTGGTGTCCATTTTAAATGTTTTGGAAAGTGATGATGCCTTATCCCTGTTGGCATCATTGGAAAGTTCTCAAAAAGCTGTGGTTCTGTCGGCCATGTCGGAAATACAGAGAAAACGGTTCGTAGACGGGTTGGCTTATCCAGAATCCAGTGCTGGGCGATTGATGCAGCAAGAGCTTGTCACTTTTTCACAAGATTGGACATTGCAAGAAAGTTTGGATCATGTTGCGGGTCTGGATCATGTGCCGCATACATTGTACGAAGCCTTTGTGGTCAATTCAGATGCCCATCCTGTTGGAGTGGTTCCCTTGGTGCAATTGATTCGTGGGCTGAGAAACTCTCAAGTTTCAGAAGTCATGGCCACCGATTTTCGCAGCATTCCTGCCCAATGGGATCAAGAAGAGGTGGCCTTAACCTTTCGTCTTTATGACCTGATGTCTGCCCCCGTTGTGGATAATGCAGGTCGATTGATTGGTGTGATTACAGCCGATGACGTGATTGATGTGATCGAGCGCAAAGCCACAGAAGATTTATTGCACATGGGGCGTATTCATTCATCAGATTTTTATCGATCGGCCATTAAAACCAGTTTGGCGCGCATTCATTGGCTGATTATTACATTATTGAACACCCTTTTAACTTCTTTGGTGATCAATGAGTTTCAAGAAACCCTGCAAAACCAAGTGGCATTAACCGTATTAATGCCCGTTGCGGCGGCGATGGGGGGGAATTCGGGGATTCAGGCATCCACCATTGTGATTCGTGCATTGGCCACCAAGGAATTGACCAGTGTGAACATGTGGCGATCTTTTTTTAAAGAAGTGCGTGTTTCCTTGTTAAATGGGGCTGTGTTTGGATTGGCGTTGGCACTGGTGGGGTATTTTTGGTTTGACGATTACCATTTTTCCATTATTTTAGGGGGGGCTGTGCTGTTTAATATAATTTGGGCTGGTGCAGCGGGAACAGCAATTCCTGTGATGATTTCTCATTTTGGGTATGATCCAGCCCTTAGTGCGGGGCCGTTGCTGACCACAACAACGGATGTCATTGGATATATTTTGTTTTTGGGTTTGGCCAAATTATTTATAGGATAAGATGGTTTCTTTTGTGTGCCATAGGGATTGACTGGGCCAGATGTTTGGACGTTGTGCCTGGAATACGGACCCAGAAAATCCATAACCGTGTGCATAAAATCCCGTATGGTGTGAAAAATCTTATGTGGTGTAAAAAACCCCAGGATTTTTACACCCTGGGGGTAATAAGGGGTTTCAAGAATCCCTTTTGTTCCAGCTATTTATCCTTGTGCATCGGTTTCTGCGCCATCATCTTCTGGTGATTCCTTTACTTTTTCTGATTGCGTGGATGATTCACCATCCTTTTTGAATGCATATCTCATATTGACCAGTACGCTAAACTTATTCTCTATATCTGCGTTGCCGCCGCCCCACGAACAACAGCCCTCTACAATTCTTTCAAAGGGAAACGGAAGTGGATTTTCATAAGTCGATGCGCAGATCAGCTTTGATCCTTCAATATTGTTTGGTGCTTTTTCGATGCTTAGACCCAGTGCATGTGCATTTTCTGTGGCTGTTTTTTCACCGTCTTTTACGGCCTCTTTGGTTAATTCTTTTTGCAATTCAAAACCTTTTGAGTAAAAAAATTTCAGACTTTGCGCAGAAAAGACAAATCCTTTTTTTGCCAAATGATTGGTTTTGTGTTGTACATCAGAGGCCATGTCCAGATCATTCATGGTTAGAACAATCGTGTATTGCACAGAGTACTTGTTTTGTTTAGCATCTGAAATTTTGATATCGGGTCGATTATCCACATCGATCATATCTGATTTTATCCCCATTTTGATCCAGAATGTCTTTAACTCCTTTACCTGACGATGCAGTTTTTCAAGAAGTTCTTGGCAATCATCACCACTGACAGAAAGGGCTAATTCCAATACCGCATAATCAGATCTAACCATTCTCTCTGCATACCCTGTTACATTCAATCCAGGGTGCTCCCCACCGTAACATACCCTGTATACCCTGATCCAGGGTTCTCCCTAACGTAATCGTAATAGTAATGGCCACAAACCTTGCTGCTCATCGTGGTTAAGCCACATGCACCCAGCAGAAAGGTAACAGCAATTATATTTTTTCTGAATGTTGTATTCATTAACTGTTTTTGCATTAATGCGCTGTGTTTTTATATTGAACCATTTTATTTGAAAAAACGTTAAAACAAATATTAGATTATTGAAAAGAAAAACAAATAAATCATTTTTTTCCTGTGATGGGATTTTGTATCAGGTAACCTTGGATCCAGAATACGGAATCAGAAAAACCCCAGGATTGGCCTGGGGTTGGTTAACAAGAGGCAGCAACCCCTTCAAGGGGGATTATTGATCCTTGCGCATCAGAGAAGCATCTTTATCCTTGTGCATTAGATTTCGAGTCATCTTTTTCGGCCGATTCTTGTTCTGACGATGGGTTTTTACTGTCCTTTTTACTGTCTTTTTTGATCGTCCTATTTGATTGCATAGCTCATATTGACCGCTACTGAAAATTTGTTTTCTATGTCTGTGCTGCCGCCGCCCTCCCAACTTCTGTGAAATGGAAACGGATGATCATAGGTCTGTGCAGTGCTCAAATCTGTATTTCCAATATAAAAGGGTGTCTTTTCAATGCGTAGACCCAACACCTCTGCATGTTCTCTGGCTGTTTTTTCACCGTCCTTTAAGGCCTCTTTGGTTAATTCTTTTTGCACTTCAAAACCTTTTGAGTAAAAAAATTTCAGACTTTGTTCAGAAAAGACAAATCCTTTTTTCATAAAAATGGCGGTTTTGTTTTGTACAGCAGGGGCCATGTCCAGATCATCCATGGTTACAAAAATCGCCTGTTGAATAGAGTATTTGTTTTGTTTCTTATCTGAACCATATTCCAAATCTGAAATTCTGATATCTGTACGATTGTCCACATGGATCATGTCTGACTTTACGCCCATTTTGATCCAGAATTGCTTTAATTCCTTTATTTGCTTGTCCAGTTTTTGAAGCAGTTCTTTGTAGCAATCACCAATAACAGATAGGGCTAATTCCAATACCGCATAATCAGATCTAACCATTCTCTCTGCATACCCTGTTACATTCAATCCAGGGTGCTCCCCACCGTAACATACCCTGTATACCCTGATCCAGGGTTCTCCCTATCGTAATCGTAATAGTAACGGCCACAAACTTTACTGCTCATCGTGGTTAATCCACATGCACTCAGCAGAAAGGTAACAGCAATTATATTTTTTCTGAATTTTGTATTCATTAACTGTTGTTGTATTAATGCGCTGTGCCTTTATGTTGATCTATTTTACTTTAAAAAACGTTAAAACAATTATTAAATTGTTGAAAAAAATAAATAAATCATTTTTTCTGTGATGGGAGTTTTGTATCAAAAAACCTTGGGTCTGGAATAGGGAATCAGAAAAACCCCAGGATTGGCCTGGGGTTGGTTAACAAGAGGCAGCAACCCCTTCAAGGGGGGTTATTGATCCTTGCGCATCAGAGAAGCATCTTTATCCTTGTGCATTAGATTTCGAGTCATCTTTTTCGGCCGATTCTTGTTCTGACGATGGGTTTTTACTGTCCTTTTTGAATGCATAATTCATATCAACCAATACGGTAAAATTGTTCTCTATGTTTTTGCTCCCGCTGAACCAACATCTTTCATAGGGTGATGGGTTTTCATAAGTCGAAACGCAGTCCAGTGTGGATTGGCCGATCCTGATTGGTACGATGCTTAGACCCAGTGTCTGTGCATTTTCTGTGGCTGTTTTTTGACCATCCAGTATGGCCTCTTTGGTTAATTCTTTTTGCAATTCAGCAGCCTTAGTATACAAATAATGTAAACTTTGTCGAGAAAAGACAAATCCTTTTTCCACCAAAGTGTTGGTTTTGTTTTGCACATCAGGGGCCATGTCCAGATCATCCATTGTTACAACAATCGTCTGTTGAATAGAGTATTTGTTTTGTTTCTTATCCGAATTATATTCCAAATCTGAAATTCTGATATCTGTACGATTGTCCACATGGATCATGTCTGACTTTACGCCCATTTTGATCCAGAATTGCTTTAATTGCTTGGTTTGCTGGTCCAGTTTTTGAAGCAGTTCTTTGTAGCAATCGCCAACAATAGAAAGGGTTAAGTTAAAGACTGCACGATCGGATTTAACTATTCTTTCGGCACGCCCTTTGATAGTCAGGCCAGGGATGGGGATGGATTGCTTCGATACATAACAATCCGGTACATAATGCTCGTTTCCATAGTCAACATAATCGCCACAAACCTTGCTGTTCATGGTGGTTGCACCAAATGCACCGAGAAGAAAAGTAAAGGCAAGTGTATTTTTTCTGAATTTTGTAGTCATTATTTAATCTTTTATTAAGAGGTTACTTCATCATATTAGCCCAATAAAAAATAAAGTCAATAATAATATTTTAATATTAATTCAAAAAATGTTAACAAAAGTTTTAAGTTGTTGAAATAAAAGCCAAATAAAATTTGATTTTTTGCAAAATATTTCAACAGGGTTTTGAATGCAGAAATGGGTCGGGACGTGGCGGCCCAGATGGGGTATACTGTGGGCACAAAAATGAACAAGAAATCCATATGTCCACGGCGTTGGTTTGTTTTCAAAATGATTTGCGTGTCGATGATCATCCGGCCCTGTATCAGGCCTGTCAAAATCACGATGCGGTCATCCCCATTTATGTTTATGACCCTTCTGGTATGGGCAGTGCACAAAAATGGTGGGTCCATCACAGCCTGATGGCTTTACAACGGCAATTATCAGAAAAAGGCATGATGTTGGGTCTGTACCGTGGAAATGTTCAAGATATTGTGATGAATGTGGTGAAAACCCATGGGGTGGATGCCGTGTATTGGAATCATGCCATAACGGTTCAGGGAAAGCGCACCTATTCCACATTGGCCAAACAACTGGATCATATGGGTATAAAAAATCAACAGTTCAATGGGCATTTGTTGTGCGATCCAGACCAGATTCGTACCAGTACGGGGTCCATTGCAAAAGTTTTTACACCCTTTTGGCGTAATTGTTTACAGCATATGGTTATACCAAACCCCATGATTATTTCTGAAAAGGATCGCATGGTCCCCCTTGTTTCTGATGATTTGAATGATTGGTCCTTGTTGCCGAACAGTCCCAATTGGGCCAAAGAATTTGATCAGCATTGGCAACCGGGGGTTATGGGTGCCGTGAAAAAGCTGGAACATTTTGCAACGGATGCCTTATCCCACTATGCCACAAGACGCAATGATTTGGGTAAAGAGGGGGTGTCTTCTCTATCCCCCCACATTCATTTTGGTGAACTCAGTCTGTGGCAGATTTATCGACGTGTTACACAGGAAACAGGGGCAGATCCAGAGGGTGTGCGGGTTTTTACCTCTCAATTGGGATGGCGAGAGTTTTCCTATTATTTGTTGCACCATTTTCCCCATTTGCCTGACCAGAATTTTAAAGAGAAGATGAATTTTCCATGGAAAACAGACGAAAAGACGTTAACGGCTTGGAAAAAGGGTCAAACCGGGTTTCCCATCATTGATGCAGGCATGCGACAATTGTGGCACACAGGCACCATGAATAATCGGGCTCGCCTGATTGTCTCATCGTTTTTAACCAAAAATTTGATGACCGATTGGCGCGTTGGGGCGGCCTGGTTTATGGATACATTATTGGATGCCGATGAGGCCAATAACAGTGCAGGGTGGCAGTGGGTGGCCGGGTGTGGAGCCGATGCCGCACCGTATTTCCGTATTTTTAACCCCATTTTACAAGGTGAAAAATTTGATCCAGATGGCACATATGTCAAACGTTGGGTGCCTGAATTGGCGGACGTTCCAGCACGTTTGATTCATGATCCAGAAAAAATTCGAGTCTATTCCCGTGGTGGGTTATTTGGTGGGCATTACCCCGCCCCAATCGTTGATTTGGGTGCCACAAGAGACGCCGCACTGAAGGCCTATACAGAGTTAAAGGAATTGACCGATTAGGGGTTGGTGTGGTTACATAAAACATTGTATACACTATGGAATAGTAAGATCGTGAGAAAAACAGCAGTATCCTTTTTGTTGGGATGTTTCCCCATTTTTTTGGGTGGATGTCGTGAGCCATCTCCACCAGATTTTGGACGCTGGTATCGTTTTGATGCTGTGGCGGATGAAAAAAATCAGCCACAAAGTGGATCTGAATTATTAAAAAAATATCCTATCAAAGGCTGTTTCAATGCAAACATTGATTTTGATAGGGTAAGGCGGTCTTGGGTATTGTCATGGACGAATAAACGGTTTAATTGGAAAGAGAGTTTACCAGGTTTTCTGGATACACTTACTGACTGTTATCGAGAAAATTTTCGACCATGCACAGACCTGCAGTGGATTCAATCTGTTAAAAATAATGCCAATATGGAGGCCGTAGATACGGAATCTGTCAATGGTGTACTGGTTTCTAATGCAGCATTGCGCAAGTTGCCGACGGATTATCCATGTTACATCAGAAAACAAGGTTTTGATTTTATTCCTTTGGATCGTTTGCAAAATAGCTTTGTCAATGCGGGCACGCCTGTGTACATCAGCCATTATTCAAAAGATCGTGCCTGGGTTATGATCGAAGATGTGGCGTCCAAAGCCGTTGGATTTGTTAAAACTTCTGACGTGGCAGTGGTTGATTCCTCTGCCATGAAGAGGGTAAGCACCTTACCTGTTGCTGTTTTTTTCAAAGATAATCAGCCTCTGTACACGTCATTAGGACATTTTTTAGCATACAGTCGATTGGGGCAAGTAGCATTTGTAAAAAAGGAAACCGATAAAAATATTTGGATTTTATGGCCAAAACGTACACCTTCTGGACGTGCCCAATGGGAAACCATTCGTGTTTCTAAAACCGTGGCCAGTACGCGTCCGTTGTCATTTTCTATGGATACCATTCCGTCTGCATTAGATCAGTTGTTAGGAAAACCCTATGGTTGGGGGGGAACGTTGGGTAATCGCGATTGTTCCAGCATGATGCAAGATTATTTCCGTATTTTTGGCTATGCATTGCCCAGAAATTCAAAGGCTCAGATGGAGGAAGGAGGGGTAATTATTGATTTATCAGGAAAGAGCCAGGCGGAAAAAGAGCGCCTGATCATAGAAAAAGGTATACCTTATCGCACCATTTTATGGGCACCAGGTCATGTGACGTTGTATGTGGGGTCAGATAAGGGCAGGGTGTTGGTGGCCCATGCAAAACTGTCTTCGGATTTTATAAAACATGGATACGAAGGCAGCCACATCATTGGAAAAGCCATTGTTTCTAGCTTGTATCTTGATGCGGGTATCCCTGGCTTACAGCTTTCTTTTATTGATAGATTGGCGGCCATGACCCTGGTTAAATAATTTGCCTGTGGTGGGAGATCGGTTTGCCATAACCTCACACCAAACGGGGGGCAATAGGGGGCATGCCTTACTCTTTATGACAATGATGGAGGCGCACTTGGAGGGTGTCAAATGAACCATTTTGGATTCTCTGACATAAGGGCATCCTCGAGAGCGTATCTTTTCTTTATCATCTTGACTAAGAAAAGATAGCTTCGTATTGTTTCTTAGTGCAGACAGATTGAGAAAAGATCATTCGCAAGTTTTACGTACATTAGATCCAAAACAACCCAAAGCCTTGGAATGATTGAAAGGGTATGGTGTGGTGACAGCCAAACAAATAGAAGCTCTATTTGGCTTCCAGCCTAGAACGAATGCCACGCTTTGCAAAAAGTGGGTTGAAGGTAGCTTTTAGAAATAGCAGAAGCCTCTAACAAAGCCAGAAAATATAAGCTGGCAGAGTCTTACACTGTTGTTGTGAAGGAAAATTTATGAACACCTTACATTCCAACATCATCAGCATTTACGGAGAAAAAGGCAAAGCCTGGATAGATGAACTGCCTCAGATTGTTTCAGCGATATCTTCAAGGCTGGATTTACGTGATTTACAAGCAGTCACAAATCTTACTTACAACTATGTGCTGTCAGGCTTTCAGGGTAATAATTCTATCATTTTAAAATTGGGACTTGATCATCAGGCACTGACGCGAGAAGCTTTTGCCCTCGAATGCTTTGCAGGATATGGTGTGGTGAAAATTCTTGCTGAAGATAAGGGAATGCTGCTTCTAGAAAGAGCCGCGCCTGGCACGTCTCTTAAGCGCCATTTTCCAAATCAAGAACATGAATCTGTCAAAATTGCCTGTGGGGTTATGAAAAAGCTGCGTCAAGCTACTATTCCCAAGCATCACAATTTTCCCCACATCAAAGATTGGCTTACAGCGCTGGATAAAGATTGGGCTATTCCTGATGGATATCTTCAAAAAGCAAGAAAGCTCCGAGACCAGCTGTTACAAACGTCTAAGCCCGATGTCTTGCTCCATGGCGATCTGCATCACGATAACATTTTGCAAAATGGTGATGATTGGGTGCTCATTGATCCTAAAGGGGTTATTGGTTCGCCTATGAATGAAATATGGGCATTTGTTATGAATATTGAGTGGGACATTCCATTTATAGCACATTATTTTAACTTCAGAGCTCAGGATTTATTTGATTGGTATTTTGTGCATGTAATATGTGCTGCATGCTGGAATTTAGAATATAATATCGATGCTAATTTATTCCTTAGACTTGCCGGAAAAGCATATTCATATGCTTTGTAATTACACCGCCATATTTAAAAATTTAAATAGGTTGCAAATGTAATCCATGACAGATCATTAATCATAATCCATGAGACGGCTCTCATTTTTCGGCAAGCTACGCAAATGAGCGCACAGACCAGAACATCCTCATTCTCGTGAAAACGGGGATCCAGTAGATTCCCGCCTACGCCGGAATGACATGATGGATTGCGGGAATGACATAAGAGATGCGCAGGAATGACACAAGAGATGCGCGGGAAGGAAATGATGGATTGCGGGAAAGAGATAAGAAATACGCAGGAAGGACATAGGAGATACGCCCTGTGACCCAGGTGCCATCCTCGTGAAAATCCTGCATTGTCATCCTCGTGAAAACGGGGATCCAGTAGATTCCCGCCTACGCGGGAATGACATAGTAGAGCGTAGACGTGACATAGTAGAGCGTAGACGTGACATAGTAGAGCGTGGACGTGACATAGGATAAGCAGGAATGACATAGGAAAAAACTAGGGCAGAGAGAGAGGGGTTGATTCACAATCGCCTGAAACGATTGTTCGCCCTTCGGGTTGCTTCGCATCGTCATCATGCCCCCGGCACGATGATCGAACCCTCTGCTCTCTTCATCCCTTTCAATAAAATCGTAGGTAATCTGGTAAATAACGAGCAAGGTCTCGGGGGTAGGAACGAGCAAGGTCTCGGGGCGGAGAGAGAGGGATTCGAACCCTCGATACAGTTTTAAGCTGTATAACGGTTTAGCAAACCGTCGCCTTCAGCCACTCGGCCACCTCTCCAACATCTCTATATTGTATACCATTTAAATGGGAAAAAAAAGCTATGCCTTGGAATTTTTTATCTCTTTTTTGCATAATTTTGAAAATGGCCAAAAGGACCAAAAAGACCAAAAGGAACTGGATGGTCGGTAATTCAATTTGATTTTACACCATTCGCGACACAGGTGTCGGGTTAATGCCACAGAGGGCAGAAAATCAGGATGAATACGCTCCATGGTCACAGAATCGGGAAACACCGTGGGTTTGGATCGCAAAGATTCATCAATCATGGGGTATGATGCTGGCACAGCATTGGCGGCCTTGACGATATTAGAGCATTGGGCAATATTTTCTGGACGCAAGATGAAATTCAAGAACAGGTGGGCGTTTTTAGGATGTTGCGCATTATGCGGTATGGCCATCATGTCAATCCAAATCACGCTGCCTTCTTTGGGGATGATATAGCAAATATCTTTTGCTGGATGCGTATTTTCTTCTCTGGCCATTTGCACGTATGTGGAAAAACCTTGGATCAATTCGCTGCTGCCCGTAACCAAATTTTCCACCTGTTTAGATCCCTCAAAAGCGTGAATATGAGGTCGAACTTTCATCATTTGATCAACAGCCTTGTCCCAAAGGGAAATATTTTGACTGTTTGGTGATAATCCTAGGTACAGTAAAACGGCTTGTAATACATCGGTCACGGAATCCAATAAAAAGATGTGCCCTTCTTGCAATAAATATGACCAGCGTGGATCAAAAATCAACGCCCAGCTGTCCAGAGGGGCATCTGGCGCTCTGGCCAAAAGGGCATTGCGGTCATACCCTATGCCCGTTGTTCCCCACATATAGGGAATGCCATAGATTAATTTAGGGTCGGCATCGCCCAATTTTTCACAAATTTTTGGATCAATGTACCCAATATTGGGAATCAGAGCCTTGTTTAGAGCCAAGAATCGACCCGTGTGGATGCCACGAATAAAGACGGGCCAAGCCGGTGCCACCACCACATCATATCGCGTATCCAATAACAGCTGAGCTTCTAGGGATTCTACACTGTCATAAGCCGTGTACACCACACGAATGCCTGTTTCTTTTGTAAATTGATCAATCAAGGGCTTGGGAAGATAATCGGCCCAATTTGATAGGTATAAAACTTTTTCCAATTCCCCCGGATTCTGGGCAGATGCCCCAGGGCCATTGGTTTTGTTGGCGCACGACAGGGAAATGGTGCAAAAAAGACCAAAAATGATGGATGGTATTTTTGGGTATCGTTGCATAAAAAACTCCGTGCAAAACATGCTTTTTATTTCAGCAGGTTAAGGTGCCAGGTGCAAGGTCTTTTTCTGTACGCCCACCTTGGGTGTAGTGATGAATCAGGGTTTTGTTCTGATCAAAACGCTCTTGGGCACAAGACAGCAATCGCGCAATTAATGCATCGGGGGATATGCCTTCGTGTTGCCACAGCTGAGGATACAGACTGATGGCCGTAAAACCAGGCATGGTGTTCAGTTCGTTAATGAAAATGCCGTCTGGTGTCACAAAGAAATCAATGCGTGCCAAACCAGAACACGTCATCACATGAAAGGCCCGCAGCGCCATGGTGCGTACGCGCTCTTGGGTTTCAGCATCAATGGTGACGGCTGTGACATGAACGTGGGCTTGTTTTTCCTGGAGATCATGGTATTTCGCGTCATAGGAATACATTTTATCGGCATTATGAACAATGATTTCCCCCACACCAGAGGCCATGGCGCAGGCATTGCCCAAAATGGCACATTCGACTTCGGCCCCTGTGATGGCACACTCGATCAGAATGCGATTGGCGTACATCAATGCACGCGTTATCGTTTCATCGTAATCCTTTGCCTGATGGACTTTGGCTATACCGACGGATGACCCGGATGTGGCTGGTTTAATCACCAAAACATGGGATTTCAGGTCACGACAGGCCTGTTCATAGGTAGGAATGATGTCCGAACGCGACAGAGCAATAAAAGGAACAACGGGCAAGCCATTGGCCAGTAAAATTTGTTTGGTTGCAATTTTATCCATGCATGCGGCTGATGCGAAAATATCGTTACCGACATAGGGCAGGTTCATATAGTCCAGAAAACCCTGGATGCTGCCATCTTCGCCGCCTGTGCCATGAATGATCGGAAAGACCATGTGAATGGGCTCGCAGATGGTGTCTCCTATCAAAGCCGTTACCCCTTGATGGTGTCGCAAATAAACAGGATCCCCTTGGTGTTCACCGTCCAAAAATACTGGATATGGGATATGAATCCATTGGCGATCGTGGCGCACAATCACCACCAGAATGCGATATTCTGTCTTATCGATGTGTTGTGCAATAAAGCGGGCACTGTTAAGGGAAACCTCATGTTCCACCGAAAATCCACCACACAACAGTAATATCGTTCTTTTGGATGGGCTGGATGGGTTTGGCATAATGCAGAAGGACTATTTTCTTTACTCATAACGGTTTTGCAATGCTCTGTCTAGGTGTACAGCCCATCATTACCCATTTTATCCAGTTTTCAGGCTTTTTCCCTGAGGCAGGCGTGAAAAAAGTCTATATTTTTCATTTTTCCGTCTAGACTTTTTTGAAAAAATGCGTATCATTAATAAGTGAATACGCCCTCTTCGTCTAGAGGCCTAGGACATCGCCTTCTCAAGGCGGTAACAGGGGTTCGATTCCCCTAGAGGGTGCGTGTTTTCGTAAGTTTTTTGACCTCATTTAAAACTTATGCTTGGCAATAACCGAGAATCAGAAAACTTTCTGTTTTTTGGTTGTTTCCATAAAAAAACCTGCTGATCCCTTTTCATATCCGCTATTCTTTCATACCCATCTGTTTTTATGCTGTTTTGTTCCAGCCCATGGTCCCCAGCATTTGGCCATATTTCTCCCTGCATTCGTGGATTTTCCCTTTTTAGTGGTTGTTTTGATGAAATGACAATCTACACTCTGTTTTAAAAATCGGTTAAGATGGGAAAAATAAACATAAAAAGAGATAGCCATGTCCGTCAGTCTTGAAAAATTGGAACAATTTGTGGAACGTTTGGAAAATTTAGACGAGCAAAAAGCAGGCATTATGGAAGATATCAGCAACACCATGGCCGAGGCCAAGGGCGAAGGCTTTGATGTCAAAATTTTGCGTCAAGTGCTGCGGGTGCGTAAAATGAAGCCCGAAGAGCGTAACGAACAAGAAGAATTATTGCATTTGTATCTGAGTGCGCTGAGGGGATAGTAGGTGGTAAAGAATGATCGTCGCCCCATGCATGATGCTTATAAAAAAGCCGCCTATGTTGTTTTATCCCTGGGTGCGCACATCGCTTTGCGTCCATCACGCCGTGTTCTCAGCCGGGCATTATTGGTGGACTCTGATCACATTCTGTTGATGCGTCAATTCGACGGTCTGACCTATAACCTGCCTGGTGGGCATGTGGATGGTGGAGAGAGCATCCAGAACGCCGTGGAACGCGAATATTTTGAAGAATGTGGTGTTCGATTAAAAGCAGAAAAAGTATTGGGGATTGTAGAGCTGAATTATAAAAAATTTAGGTTTTTAAAAAAACAAACCCTGACTTTTGTTTGGAAAATGACCCATCTGGGGATGGATGACCAGGTCTATGGTCGTGAATATTTCGAAAAACCAGAATGGGTTCGATTGTCGGATTTGGAAAATTTGGATTAAGACCGGCGATTTTAAAACAATGGATACCAGAGTGGATTAAAACCGATCAGATCATCTTTCACCCCACGGTTCCCGTTCATTTTTGGTAAAACCCTTACAAGGAAGCTGTGATGATTTATCGTCGTTTTTACTTTAACAAGATCATTCGGGATCATTTGCCCCAGATGATAGAGCAAACAGGAATCAACGTCGTGGGTCATGGGATGAATGGGGATGAGTATGGGCAACGCTTAAAAGCCAAACTGGTCGAAGAAGTGGACGAGGTTTGCACGGCAATAACCCCAAAGGACGTTTCAGAAGAAATAGGCGATGTCCTAGAGGTTCTAAAAGCCTTGGCCCAACATCATCACCTGGATTTTTCCCAAGTTATCGCATTGGCTGAACAAAAAACCGAGAAAAAAGGTGGATTTTTCAATCCGCTGTGTATCGATTATATCGAAATACCCGAAAACCATCCCATGCTGGATTATTATATTCAGCGGCCCCAGAGCTATCCCCAACAAGATCCTATGCAGGCCCCAGGTGGTACAGATCATCCAAAAGATATGGCCCCAGAATAATTACCCCCCAAAATCAGCATATCGTTTCCCCAGAATAATCGCCCACTAGGATTACCTGTTAAATGGTGTCCTGCGGTGTTTTTGGGGGCTGTGAATTCTTGCTTTTTATTTGACTCATAAACCCTGATTATGCCATAATAATTAGATTAGGATTGGTATACCACATCAGAGCATGTTCAGAGCGCGCCATTGGTTTTCTGCCTCATCTGTTTTTGTGGCGTTGTGCCCACCGTCTTGGGCACAGCAGAATGCGCCTATGCTTTCTTATACATCAAATGCTCCGTTGCATCAAAAATTATACGACAAAAAGCCTGCTTTTTATGCCTATATTCTGGGTGATGTCGCTGGGAAACGTGTGGATTGTCATCATGCCGCACAAACCTATGTCACACCAGCCAGTTGTCAAAAAATCATCACAGCCCTGTTGGCTTTTCGCATTTTGGGACCACAGTATCGGTATAAAACACAGCTGTTTGTTTCTAAAAAGGGTGGTCACATCAACAGTGCTCGGATTTGTTTTTCTGGTGATCCATTATTAACGTCCGTGCAATTAGAAACCCTTCTGAAACCATTAGAAAAAAAGCACATTCAAGGGGGCATTGTTTTGGATTGCTCCGGGTTCCAAACCCCAGAATATTCCAATGATTGGATGATTGGGGATATGGGGTCAAACCATTCGTGCCCTGTATCTGCTGCAAATATTGATCATAATTGGATCAAAGTGCGGATCAAACGCCATGCCAATACCACACGCTGTATGGTAACCAATACCGAGGAAATCCCCATCGTTGCCACAATTAATGTTCACAAAAACCCCACAACAATAAAACTATGGTGGAATAACCATCATCTTTGTGCCTCTGGATATTTAAACGATTCAGAGCCGGAAAAAATATATACCCGATCCCCAAAAACTTTAACCCCCTATCTTTTGAATAAAGTACAAAAAGTCATTACTAAATTAGGGATAACGGGTCAGATTCAATTGATCAATCGTTTAAACCATCAAGATTGTAAAAAAAGAGAAGCTCTGCTTTCTGTGGTATATTCTAAAAAACTGGTTGAGGTATTAGGGCCCGCATTTAAAACGTCTGACAATTTGGTGTTTGACGCACTGTACCTAACCATATTACACAACAGTTCACCCCATGCCATAGTCGATTGGGGCTGTGGAGATCCTATTATCAAAGCATTGCTGAAAAAATACTTTGATTTGGATATGAAAGGGGCTCTTTTTGTGGATGGTTCTGGGTTATCCCGATACAACCGTATTCAACCAGCACAGTTATGGCAAGTATTAAAAGCAGGATATGGTATGCCTGCATTTATGCATGCCTTTGCTCATCCCGGAGAAAAAAA
The DNA here is from genome assembly GCA_945888455.1 of Candidatus Finniella inopinata. Lineage (GTDB taxonomy): Bacteria > Pseudomonadota > Alphaproteobacteria > Holosporales > Holosporaceae. The sequence continues at coordinate 38,223 of CAMCZV010000004.1, forward strand.
TAGCACCTTGGCTAAACGTACCATTTTACCCAAAGGCGTTAGAGCTAAAACAGGTCATTTGTTGGGTATCAGCACTTTGTGTGGCTATGCATGGGATGGCACCAAAGGACCACGATCTCTGCCTAAAGCCTTTGTTTTTGTGGCTCAAGGATATAATGGTAACAGAAAAGAGGTGCAACCCATTATTGATTCATTTTTAAAGGATCAATTAGAAAACCCCATCACAACCACGGTCAATCTAATACCAAATCCGTAGGCGTGCTGGTGACTAGATTGGGCCAGTGTTTGGCCAATTGTTCAGGGCCTTGCTGTGTACCCGTATGATAAAAGCACACCCGTGGCGGTGTATTCCCTCTGGCAACAGGGCCAGAGGGAGATAGAACCTCAACCACCGCTGTGGCCACGTGTTCTGCTGGATCCATGCGCAGAATATTCGGTACATCATGTTCCGATAACCAAGGTTCTATCAAGGGATAATGGGTGCACCCATACACCAGCATATCCACAGGATGGCGCACAAAGGATTCAAAAACGTGGGATTGCAGATATCTTATCGCACCCCGATCATTACACGATTCAATAAATCCAGCCAACAGAGGACACGCCACAGGGTAAATGGGTAAATCAAAACCACGGGACTGAAGGGCAAAAGCCAAGGTTCCTTTTTGGATGCTGAGCGCTGTGGCCAGAATGGCAATGCCGTTTTTCCACTGTTTTCTGTGGGGATGTTTCAGGATTCCATCCAGTGTGGGCTGCAGCATTGTGACAATGGGCGTGGCAATGCCTGTTGTATGTTCTGCCTTTAACACGGAAGAACTGGTATGACAGGCGGCCACCACCAATGATACGCCGTGTGTCTCCATCCAACGTACGATTGTTTTACTGCGCTGTACGATATCGTCCTCTGTTCGATTGCCATAGGGGGCGTGACCGAAATCCGCCAAATACAGAAAATCGTGCTGGGGCAAGGCAGAGCACAGTGATTTTAATACGGTTAACCCGCCAATACCACTGTCAAAAATACCGATCATTGGTTGGACACTTTGTGCAGATTGATCATTGTTCTTCAACACACACGACCCAGATCGGGGGGACGTTTTTTGAAACATCCCATACATCATGTTTCTGAACCAAAATGGGCTTTGTATTCAACTTTTTCAACGATATAATGCTTTTCGCCGCCAGGTGTGGATAACTCGATGCTGGCACCTTCTTCTTTACCAATTAATTCCCTGGCCAATGCCGAATCAATGGCAATTTTCTTTTGTGCCAAATCGGCCTCATCTATACCCACAATTTGATAGGTCGATGATTTTATTTTATCCTCGTCATACAATGTGACAATGGCACCGAACACAATTTTCGGACCAGACAATGTGGCCACATCGATGACATTGGCATTGTTGATTTTGTGCTCTAATTGGCGAATGCGATCTTCGATATGACGCTGTTTTTCTTTGGCCGCATGATACTCTGCATTTTCAGATAAATCCCCATATTGACGTGCGCGCGCAATATCCTCGATCACCGCCGGACGATCTATGGTTAAAAGGGATTGGAGCTCTTTTTGCAGCTGACTCAAGCCGCGTGGTGTCATAGGTATCATGGTTAAAAATCACTTTTGTCGATAAAGTTATGATTATACAAAAAATTTAGGAAAATATAAAGAAGAAAATGTTTTTTGAAAAAATTCACCATGGTTTTAAAAAATGGACGATATGGATTTTCTTTATGGCATGTGTGCGTTTACGGGACAATCATGGGGTGTTCTTGGGCAAAGATGCTGCTGTTTTTTCTGCGATAAAGGTTCGTGAAAATAAATAGGGGATTAGGGACAGTGCAGGCAACCCAGATAACGCGGCGACCCCCATTAATGTGGACCAACCAAATTCTTGGGCCAACCAACCAGAGCGCGCGGAAATGATCTTCATCCCAAGATCGGATAAAGCACTGAATAATGCCAATTGCGTCATGATGTTGCCCCCCTGACAACACAGCAATTGAAATGAGAATATGGTGATGGTTGACCATCCTTTGGTGGTTTGCTCTAAAAAATAAGCCATTTTTAACAAGGATTCGGGCCACCAGGGCAACCCAGAGTACAGACTGGATAGGTACAGCAATCCACCTGCACAGCCATGCACGATAAGTCCTAAAGTTAATGCCCTGCGATAACCTAAATAGCGAATACAGGCTCCGGCAGCCACACCCCCTGCTATGGTTCCGAACAAACCACAGGTTTTTAAATAGGCTAAACTGATTTTGGTTAATCCTGTATCCAAAAGAAAATATTCTCTTTGTGGGTCAATCCATCCATCTTGTAATCGATAAATGATTAAAAACAGGATGACGATCATGCTGCCGCGTAAACCTAACCAGTCTTGAATAGAGGACCAAAATCCAAATTTTTTAGACGACGTTTCAGGGGCCGATTGGGCTGTATTTAAAAATCCAAAAAGGGGGCTGTACCCTATAAATAGAATGCTGGCCATTAGAATAATGCCTATGCACAAATAAATCATTGGCCAGGACATTCCCAAAAAGCTGGCACGCAAAGCCAAATTGGATGTCAGCATAATGCCCACACGGTATCCCGTTACACAACTGTTTTCACTCCATCCCCACAAGGATTTTGAAACCGCATCCATTTGAGACGCAATAATCAGCGCATCATAGCTGGCGCGTGCCATGGTCATGATCACGAGAATGGCCAAAAAAGTTAGGCCAAAAAAAGGTATGGCACTCAATCCTAAAATACTGCATACGAACACACCCAAAGCCACCAGAATCCAGGCGCGACGCCCCGCCCATGGACCAAAGGCAAGGGCAACAGAAAACAAAGGTGCCCACAAAAATTTCAAAGGATGTAAGATTTCAATGCCATTCAACCAGTCCAATTGTTTGGGCAATACCCCCATATCGCGAGACCACAATCGAATCAAAACATCGCCCGTATCATAAATAATGCCGCCGATTAGACCGAGTAAAAACAAGGCCAATAAGGGCCACCAATGGTTGTTTTTCTCGCTGGTATTGGAATCGCGTTGGGGGCGTTTTATGAAAAGCATTTTACACCTCTGGTTATGGATACAATGCCATGAGATAAGGGTTGATAGGTTACATTTACAAATCCAGCATCACAGATTTCTTGTAAGAATACATCTTTGACCGGAAAGGATCGAATGCTGTCGGCCAAATAGGCATACGGTTCTGCCTGACCGATGATGGTGTTGCCCAAAACAGGTAATACATTCAAATAGGCATCAAAGGCAGAGGCCATCCATGGGCTTTCTGGGTGGGCAAATTCCAAGCACCACCATTCCCCACCTGGAACCAACAGATCATAGGCCTGTTTCAGGGATTTACAGCGATCATCCGTATTGCGCAGGCCAAAAGAAATGGTATACAGGTCAATGCTGTGATGGGGCAGGGATACGTGTTCAGCCGATTCTTGACGCCATTGTATGGATTGATCTAGCAATCGGTATTGTGCAATGGATAATAATTCTGGGTTCGGATCGATAAAAACAGGGGAAATGGGAATGCTTTTTTCTGTACAGCGTTCTAAAACCAGGGCACCGATATCGCCGCTGCCGCAGGCCATATCCACATAAATCCAGGGATCATTTTTTGAATTGTTTGAATTAAAAAGGGGCAATTGATCCACGAAAACCCGTTTCCACACATGGTGTAACCCCAAACTCATCACATCATTCATTCGATCATAGGATGGCGCAATGGATGAAAATAAGGCGTTGATGGACGAAAAGGTGGTTTTCATAGGGCAGGGTGATGTTGTGTGGTCAAAAGGGCAATCATGCCAAAGGCGCCAATATGCACACTGATCATATACCTTATTGTATGGTTTGTAAAAATCGTCATGCCAAAGGCGCCAATATGCACACTGATCATATACCTTATTGTATGGTTTGTAAAAATCGATATATTCAGTCTTTGGTCCATAAGGGAATGTATGGACCGCCGTTTTTACACCTCTGGTGCAATGCTCTCACGGGATTCATTGTCTTTGACCTTTTGTAACAGGAGCAGTATTCTTGGGATAAATGGCGGTATCCCAGTGTATCGCAACGCCATATCACAGCCACAGAGACCCTATGAACAGCACAGAGACAGAAGATACGCCCCAAAATTTTGACCAGGCGCATGATGAAAAAACAGAAGTATTGACGGCCTTTGATCGCTGGTTGCAGATCAACCACAGCGCCCTGTTAACCCGACAGTCGTATGAACGCAGTGTTCGGTTTTTTTGGGATTTTTTGTCCCTATACCATGGAAAATCCATCACCAAAATGGATATCGTGGCCGTAACCATGACGGATATGCGGGCTTTTTTGGCTTATCGCAGTGAAAACAGGGCTTCTCATACCACGAATGCTCAATCCCTGTCAGGTCTGAAAACATTTTATCGGTTTTTGATTCAACAAGGGCATACGTTATCCTGGTCTTTGCACCGATTACGGCGCCCTCGATTGCCCAGAACCCTGCCTCGCCCCCTGGATCAATCCCAATTAGATCCCTTGATGGCACCGCCATTGCTCCATCACGCCTCGTGGATAGAATGGCGCAATTACAGTGCCATGGTGTTGTTGTACGCCACAGGTTTGCGTATCCAAGAGGTTTTAAATATTAATTGGGGCGATTGGGGAAAGGACGCTGGCCTGTCCGTGGTGTCCAAAGGCGACAAAGCCCGCATTGTGCCCGTTTTGCCTATTGCGCTGAATGCTGTGAATACCTATTGGCAGAAAAACCCTTGGGGGGCAAAAAATGGTGCTGAAACACCTTTGTTTTTGGGGGAAAAGGGGGGGCGATTGCAGGCCAGCATTTTACAAAAATCGTTGCGCGCCATGCGTCTGGCTTTTGGGTTGCCTGATCATGTGACTCCCCACAGTTTTCGGCACAGTTTTGCATCTCATTTATTGGATGGTGGCGCATCATTGCGTGATGTACAAGAATTGCTGGGCCACTCTTCGGTTAGAGCCACTCAAAAGTATACTCAAACCACCCAAAAACGATTGCAAGAGCTGTATCAATCGGCCCATCCCAGCATGACCAACAGCATACAAAAAAAGCCATCAGATGGAGTGATAGTTGGAACAGATTCTGGAACAGCTGATGGAGCAGGGGATGGAGCCCTAACGGGAACAGCGGATGGAGCAAATGCCTGAATCAATAAAAAATCCACTTGCAGTGGGCTGGTCTTAGGGCAAGGATTGAAATCGTGATATATAAAAATTCGTGAATATAAAATGCGGATCTTGAGGTTGTTTCGTTGATGCGGGGCTTCCTATGGCTGTTGACGCACCCCATGGGGGGCTCACAATATAGTAATCAGATCAACTTCAGGCCTATTGGGACCTCTTGGTTGATATCAGATTGCTGCGAATAATCCCCGATATCAAAACCGTTGTGATGGTGAGCATCGGAGAAGGCCATCTTATTTCTCTGCACTGCTTTTTTCAATGTTGAAAACTTTGCACAGATTTTTTCACAAATTTTTTCAAAAGAATTTTTCTGAAGTGCATTAAAAAAACAGAGTGAATGACCTAGGCTTATTGCCACACCCTATCAGCGAATTATTCTTCGCACAGAGTATGTTTATCCCAATCCTCAGCCCATCATCGCCTAGAAATCATCAACGATTTACAGAAATTCGTCTGATTCTTCTTCTGAATCCTCGCTGTCTTTTTCTGAATCATCGCTGTCTTCGTCTTCTGAAAAATCCTCGTTCGTGACTGAATCATCAGCGCTGCCATCATGGTCTTCAGAGTCAAAAGAATCTTCGACACCAGAGGAATCTTCTTCATCATGGTCTTCAGAGTCAAAAGAAACCGCATCATCCGTTTCTGGCGCCATTGCTGCAGGCTTTTGAAACAAAGCATGAGCATGCATGGCTGCGCTCTCATAAGCAGGAAAAAGTTTTGGCATGGGCTCAAAATCACTCAGACCTTCTTCGGATAAAAAGGAGAACTTTTGCAGACTTTTGATCATGCGGTCCTCTAGGGAATGCATATCTAATTTTCCGCTAGAAATTTCCTTTAGGGAAACAAGGGCATCCTTGCTGCCGTCTGTCGGTATGCATGCAGCAATACCAGAAGCAAGTTCTTGAGAGCGATAAGCGGCAAGAACAACCAATGTAAACGGGTCTGATGTTTTTGAAAGACAGCTTTCAACAACCCCTTTTGGACTGTTCATTAACCCTGCCGTGCGTTAAAACGACGGTTTTTCTTGTTGATCACATACACACGACGACCTCTGCGCACCACTTGACAATTGCGATCGCGTTGCTTTTGACTGCGAAGAGAACTTAGAACACGCATGTTGGTACATAAATTTATAAATACTTATCCTCATTATAGGCTAAAAAAAACACTCTGTCAAAAGGCAAGCGCCCAAAAAATGATTCCCATGTGGGCCGTCATGATTCTTTACAGGCCGGCTTTTTCTTGTGTTTGGCTTGTCAATCCGTTGCCCATGGGGTTGCTTTCAACATTCTCGTTTGCCTCTAGAGTACCGTCACTGTTTTCTGTCTCAGAATCATCGGATGTATTCTCATTGCCCGCTTTGTTTTGATAAAACTCATTCATATCTAAATCTTCAGACATGTTATCGTCCATAGATGTGTTAAACTCTTCTAAATCTGAATCTTGCTCTGGGCGCAATTCTCGCTCTTCTCCATCCTTAGAGCGCACAACAACGCTGTCTGAATGAACCTTGATAATGGTCCAGCCCTGTATGGACTGAGGTCTTTGACTGTAAATGCGTGTGCCATTGATCCAAACAATCCAATGATTCAAGTCGGGCCGACACAAAATACCATTTAAAACCAGGGGCATATCCTCTTTTTCTGTTGGGTTTTGAGAACCATTAGAATTTTCTCGATAATCTATGTTCTGACACTCTTGGGGGGAAAGGAACAGAGAATACATCATAATGGCGCTAAGCCCCAATACCATCATGGTGCATCCGCAGAAATGAGAATGATGTACCAATCAAAATGAAAGCTGGCTTTTAAGAAAATCCCCTGTCTTTCTTTGAAATAAATCCGCTCGATGGATAAAAATTGGATCAACATTGATGCCGGAAAGGATTCTTGCAGGGCATTTAAAAATTTCCAAAAATTTTGATCTTTTGTTAGCATGAAATTCATTCGGATGGGGATTTTCCGCAATGTCATTTTTTTATCATGATAAATCGTTTCAGGGGGCAGAGCCGTTAAGTCCACGTTCTTTAAATGATGTTGCTCTGCATAGTTCAAAAAAATGGCGTTATCCGCGTAACCATCTTTTCTGCCCTTGAATTGCATGGATTGGCACAGTGTGCGTGTGGTGGATTGCAAGGTTTTCAATTGCTCTTTTTCTTTGATCAGTTGACGGGTTAGGATCTGAATTTTTTCAAAAAAAACCCCCTCTTGTTTTTGCAATGAAAATACGATTAAAAGCATGCATACACACGCGGTTAAAGACCCCATTAAATAGATCAATAGATTAATCAGACGTTTTTTCATAAGACAGAGGTGATTTTGTTTCAACAACAAAAATAGAGGATGGGGTCTGGGCAGGTACAGTGATTTGAAAATCGGGCAACGCATTTTGTCCCAAATCAATCACGTCGTCCATGGTCAAAGTCGGATCGGTCATTTGCAGGGAAAGACGGGTCTTTTTTGGACTCATGTAGAGAGAACGAATGATGCAGCGGTCATTGAATACATGTTCTAACATGGCAAAGTGCTGGATCAAGGCTTTATATTGGGTTTCCGACAGCGTCCTGGTTTTTTCAATCTGATCAATATGACAAGAAGCAATGGGCATTTGGGACAACTGGTTCTGGATGCTGGAAAATGATTGCGTCAATTCATCCAACTTTTTCCCCAATTGTTGATTGCATGTCATCAAGCAAAAAGCCGTATACATGCTGTAAATACAGATCAATAGGGCAACGATATTGGCCAGCTGGATATAGGGCACCAATCGTCGGATCCATGATCTTTGAAACATGCCGCCCAGTAAATGCATTAACGCTGTGGATGGGGTTTTTTTCAATACAATGCGGTCAAAAATACTGATATCTGGCGCCACAGACACGTCATCTTTGGGCAAAAAAGATAGGTCTTTTTCTGGTATATGAAATACGCTGTTAGGAAAAAATGCCCGAAACATGTTTTCCCAAGAGGTGTCTTCTAGAAAGAACATGGGGGCAATGCTGGATACAGCAAAGGTTTTTTCTAAATAACGGATTGTGTCCAAGATGATGTTTTTAGGTCCAATCGTGTTGTGCGCATCTGTTGATGACAGGGTGTGTTGACGAGCAAAAACCAATTTCTCTTTTGACAAAAAAGCCAAAAAACTGCGGTGATCTTTGTCTACAATGACAAGTAACGGCTGTGAAGGCAAATGTGCGGTGTATTCTGCATAAATCGCCATAATCAGAGCCATAGGGTAATTGTAAACACTGGATGCCACAGCGTATTGATCCAATTTTTCTAAAAAAGGGACCAGTGGCCCGTTAAAAGGAGAGGTTGCAACCAAAATGCTGTTGTATTGACGCAATATGCGCACCGTTGCAAACAGAGAGTTTTGTCGAATGTGGCGCCATTTTTGCCAAGCCCATAGCCCATATTCATACAAGGACAATGTACGGCTGGTGGTTTCAATTTTTAAACTGTTGCTGGAACCATTATCGATAATGATCACTTTTTTTGGATTGAAAGACTTTATTTCCCTGACGATCACCTCTGATTCTGTATCGGATTTCAGCAACACAGGGTCATCTATATCCATGCGATACAGGCAAAAACCATGGCGATGGTAAATGATGTAAAGGGTCATGCTCATGGATTCATACCACCTCTCTGATCGTTTGGTCGATGCTGTCGTAAAGTGGGGCCATTGTCCCGTCGATCAAGATCCAAAAACAAAGGCCCAAGATCATCAGGCTGATGGGGGTAATCCAAAACAACCACCGTTCAAGAGATCGATTCAGATCGTCTTGAATAAAATCCACCATTAAATCAAAGGATGGGATCAGTTGTCCAGTGCCTTCGCCCGCCCTTAAAAATTGCAGATACATCACGGAAAAATGAGGCAATGCCGCCATGGATTCCACCAGCGTGCGCCCTTCTTGGATTTCTCTGGCCATTTTGGACAGCGATTGACGCAAGGCAGGGCAATAGCTTAGGCTACTTTCCATCAAAGACAGCCCTTTGACCAGAGGAATTTCTTCCTTTAAAAGTAAAACCAATCCAGAAAAAAGTGACCAATAGGTCTTTTTCGCTAGCCAGTTCCCCAGAACAGGAATGCGCAACGGGTTAAAGTACAAAAAAAGGCCCAAGAGGCTAACCATTGCGCCATACATCAGCCAAGACCAATCCCCCTGGGTCAAGTGCCTTAACAGTGATGTGCTCCAAGATGAGGCGCCATCGCTTTTAATGGCAATATCTTCTAGGGTGGGCAATAACCCCTGGGACAAGGAAAAAAGAGCCACCATAAAAAAGCCAAAATTCAAGACGGGATAAGCCAATGCCTTGTGAAAAGCCTGTTGATTTTTTTGGGTTTTCTTTAAATAGTCGTGGGCATTTTGACACGTTTGCGCCAGTCGACCAGATTGCTCCCCCACATGCAGCAAGGCAATTAATGGACCAGAAAAAACCCAAGGATAGGATTGGCACGCATCGGACAGCAATTTTCCTTGGGCCACATTTTGTATCAGCCCTTGAATCAACACGCCAAAGGACCCCTGAAAAGAAGTTTGAATCAAGGTAATGGCCTGGATCAAGGGGTGGCCCGCTTGCAAGGCATAACGCAAGTGCAGGAAAAACAAATCCAGCTCCTTGGGCTGTTTACGTGGCAACCACAAACGCCGCAAAGACAAGGGCTCTATTTGTTGAGCATGCAATGTTTGACGAATGTCGTGGGATGAGCCTCCCGATAGATATCCTCGCAACAGCTCACCATTCAAATTTAATCCCCGATAAACATAAAGCGGCATAATTACAACGATCCCATCACGCGTTGAATTTCGCTCAAAGACGTTTCACCACGAATCACGGCTTCTGTGGCATCATGGTGCATCGAACGAAACCCTTTTTCTGTCACCGCACGTTGCAATACTTGGTGGGATGCACGATCCAAAATCAATGCCTCGATATCGGCATCCATCACCAGGACTTCGGCAATGGCTTTTCGTCCATGGTATCCAGAAAATCCACATTGCGCGCACCCACGGGCATGGAATACGTCCACCTGTGGCCACACCTGGTGATCTTTGGCCTGTTCAACCTCTAGCCGCACGGGAATTTTACAGGCAGAGCACAACAATCGAACCAAACGTTGCGCCACAACCCCATTCAGTACGCCGGCCAACAAGGAAATGGGAACCTGTAATTCGATCAATCGGTAAATGGTCCCCAGGGCATGGACGGTGTGCAGCGTGGTAAAAACCCTGTGCCCTGTCATGCCCGCACGAATGGCCATATCGGCTGTTTTTTCATCTCGAATTTCACCGATTAAAATGACATCAGGGTCTTGGCGTAACAGGGAATGCATGCCCGACATAAAATCAAACTGACTCTTTTCCTTGACTTCGCTCTGTCGGATGTTGGGAAGGTGATATTCGATGGGTTCTTCCAATGTCATAATGTTGATTTGTTCATGATCCAGCGTGGCCAACATGCTGTACAACGAGGTGGTTTTACCCGATCCTGTGGGCCCTGTCAAAATAATCAACCCCTCTGGTTTTTCTAAAATTCTTTGGATGTTTTTCATGTTGTGGGCGCTGTACCCCAGTTTTTCCAATGCAATCAAGGAATGCTGTTGATCCAAAATGCGTAAAACCAGATTTTCTCCATATACTGTGGGGTGGGCTGATACTCGAAAATCCACATTTCGCCCAGATATCAGCAGGGAAAATCGACCGTCTTGAGGCCGTCTGGTTTCAGAAATATCCATGGCCGCCAATATTTTTAACTGAATGCATAGGGGTTGCCAAAATGACGTGTGAAAGGTTTGCATGGTGTGCAGCAATCCATCTTTGCGATAACGCACCCTGATTTTAAACTTTTCGGGTTGAAAATGGATGTCGGATGCCCTTTCTTCAACGGCTTTGACAATAATTTGGTGTAAAAATCGATTGATGATTTTATCGCCCACGGCGCATTGTGTGACATCCACGGGGTTGGATGGGGGGTGCAGACCCTGGAGAATGGCAATAATGGCCGATTTTTTCGATAACACCGGGGACAAAATGGTGGCCGCTGGCAAATGACGCATCAATAAATCTTGAGCCTGAATATCGCTGACATCGGCCATGGCAACCCGCAAGGTGGAAATGGTCTCATCATAATCAATGGGCACACTGTGACATTGTTCCCAAATTTCCGATGGAATCATGGGATGCAAGCGTGTAATGGCATCCATGTGTTGGGCCGGATCGACCGTTTGGCATTGGCGCAGTCTGGCGGATACATTCAATAATGCGTCTTCGTCCATGATGCCTGCATCCAAAATCAAGGTTTCGACGGATTTTCCTGATATTTTATGCTCTGTCCATAAGACCGAAACATCATCGACAGAAATGGATCCATCCCGAATTAAATGATTGATAATGGGATTTTCAGGAATGCTCACCAGTAAAAATGCCTTGCTCCGATGCTCCTGCCGATATCATAGATTTGAATATTCAGAATGTCAACGCGCATCTTTCATATCAATATATTTAAAATTTTAATTAAAATGTGTTTAATTAAATTAAAACAATTGTAAATAGGGTCGCTTTTTGATGGGCTGGTCGTATTGTTAAAAGTTAAATTAAATTCTTTCAAATAAGACGCCCAATCCCGGTGTGTGCTGAAAATCCTGTGGGGAATGGTGGGTAACCCTTGTTATTTTATTGCACAAATGGAATAATTTCAAAAAATTCGTCGAATTCGCCATGGTCAGTGTTCTTGCAGATTTGGATAACAGTCGGGGTATAGCCCACAAGGTTCAGGCGGCTTTACAGGGCATTTTACCAGACGATTTTGACTGGGGTTTTTTACCGCCAGATCATGAAGATCATGGGCATTTTGCTTCGCCTGTCGCGTTTTCCTTGGCCAAAGTATGGAAAAAATCCCCCATGACCATTGCCAAAGAATTATGTGCTTTGGTTTTACAAAACCCGTTGATTGAATCCGCAGAGCCCGTAGCAGGATATGTTAATATTCGATTAAAATCATTTGTTTTTCAGCAAGAATTGGGCTACATTTTAACCACAGGCGTTCGGTATGGGCACCAAGGCTGGGGCCAGAACCAAGTGGTGAATGTTGAGTATGTTTCGGCTAATCCTACAGGGCCATTGCATGCGGCACACGCCCGGGGTGCGGTTTTGGGCGATGTGGTGGCAAACCTATTGCAGGCCGTTGGATACCGTGTGGTTCGTGAATATTACATTAATGATGCGGGCCAGCAGGTGATTCGTTTGGCCGAAACCGTGCTGTGTCATTGCGCAGCATTGGAAAATAACGAAACGGCGATCATACCAGAGGGCCTGTATCCAGGTGCCTATGGTCAAGAAATCGCGGAATCGTTTTTACGCCGGCATCCCCAGGATTGGAAAACCCAATCCATGCAGGATGTTGCATCTTTTGCGGTGGATCAGATGATGGAGGATATTTGTTCTGTATTACACGATTTGGGTATTCATCATGATGTGTTTACATCGGAAAAATCATTGAAATCGTCTGGGATATTGCAAAAAACCATGGATGCATTGAACCAAAAGGATTTGGTCTATACGGGGGTTTTGCCTCAACCTGTTGGCCGAGATGATCCGGATTGGAAGCCGACCCCCTTGATGTTGTTTCGATCCAGCCGATTTGGCGATGATCAAGATCGGGCCTTACAGCGTTCCGATGGGGCATGGACTTATTTTGCCAACGATATTGCCTATCATTGGGACAAGGCAGGGCGGTCAGACCATATGATTGATGTGTGGGGTGCTGATCATGCCAGTCATGTGCAACGCATGTCTGGTGCCGTAGCGGCCATGGCTGAAAAACACTTAGAGGTTTTGTTGTTCCAAATGGTGCATTTTTTTCATAATGGTGAAGTGTTAAAAATGTCTAAACGATCGGGAAATTTTATCCTGTTGAGCGATGTGTTGAATCTGGTGGGTAAAGATGTTTTGCGTTTTATGATTTTGACCAAAAAAGCGGATACCCATCTGGACTTGGATATTGCGAAAATGCAAGAACAAAGCAGCTCGAACCCTGTGTTTTATGTCCAGTATGCCCATGCCCGGTGTTGTTCAGTTTTACGCGCGGCCAAACCCCTATTTTCAGAGGAAAAACAGAGGGTGCAGTCCCTGGCGTTGGCTGATTTTTCTGGATTTTTAGATGATCCTTTGGTGACGTTATTGATGGATTGGCCTCGACAGGTGTCAGAATCGGCTTTGCATCGCGAACCGCACCGCATTACAAATTATTTGCAAAAAGTGGCCAGTGCGTTTCATGCTTTATGGCAAAAAGGCAATCAAAACCCGACCATGAAATTAGTACAAGCAGACGATTTGGATAAAACCTATGCATCCATGGCCTGTGTTCAAGCCACAGCCTTTGTGATGGCTTCTGGGTTAATGATGTTGGGCATTACGCCAAAAGAGGAATTGCGCTGATCACAAAAGCGTTGAAAAACGGCTAACAGGATTTTTGAAACGGGCAGTCATATCCTTGTTCAGAAGTGCTGGGGTTTAATCGGCCAGTTTTTTCGCCAAGTGGGTAATGTCGCCCGCGCCCATGCACACCACAACGTCATAATGGCCTGTGTCCATTAATGCTGTAACATGGGTTTCGGCCGTTGAAACGTCTGGCATCAAGGTCACTGTTTTTCCTAAATTTTCGATGTTTTTTACTAAGTTTTCGGATCCACAGTGTTCTATGGGGGGCTCTCCTGCCCCATAAACGGGCAATATGCCCACATGATGGGCGTGATCAAAACATCGTACAAAGGCATCCATGGTGTCGCGCAAACGCGTATAGCGATGGGGTTGGCAAAGGGCCAAGATGTTTGTGTACCCACGTCTGTGTAATGCCTGCAGTACGGCCGCAATTTCTGTGGGATGATGGGCATAATCATCAATAATTGGGATGCCGTTTTTGGTTCCAACCAGGGTTAAACGCCGATAAACCCCTGAAAAAGAAGCCAAGCCTTGACGAATATCCTCTGCGGGCAATCCAATACGAAGGCTGGCCGAGATGGCCCCCAGCGCATTCAAAACATTGTGATGACCCCATAAATTCAGGACCACGTCATCCAACGGCCCCAAAGGCGTATCACAATCAAACATCATGCCTGTGGCGGTGGTGCGGATGTTTTCAGCATAAAAATCGGATTGTGGATCGGTTCCATACCAGGCAATGGGGCAGGACAGATTTTGAATCCATGGGCTGGACCCATCAATGACATCCCGGCATATGCTGACAAAATCTGTGGCTAGATTCAGAAATTGACGAAAAGAATGCCGCAGATTATCCTCACAGTTCCCATAATTGCTCAGGTGTTCGGGTTCTATGTTTGTTAATATGGCCCCAAAAAGGTTCGAAAAATTGATGTGACTCTGGTCGGATTCGTCGGCTTCTATGACGGAAAAAGGACCAGATCCTGGATACAACGGGCTGTTCCAACGGACCATCATGCCGCCAGAAATAATCAGAGGATCCAGGTGACTGGTGTGTAAAATATGGCCCAACAGGGATGTGGTGGTGGTCTTGCCGTGGGTTCCACTGATGGCCAAGGTTTTTAGTGGGCTGGTAAAGGCTCTTAACAGGTCAGAACGGTGAATGGTGGGGATGTTTCTGGATCTGGCCGTTTGCAGCTCTGGATGATCATCGGATATGGCACTGGAATACACCACGCATTCCACATCGTGGGATATGTGGCTGGTGTCATGATACAGAAAAACGAGAGCCCCTTGGGCAGTCAATTGCTCTGTGCTGTCGTTTTGAAAAAGAGCACTGCCCTGAACCCACCAGCCACGATGCAGACATAACAGGGCCAATGCGCTCATGCCGATGCCGCTGATCCCGATAAAGTGAATGCGTTTAGGGTGATGTGCAAAAAGAGAATAGTTCAGGGCAAGCATTCCCAGGTTGGGGCATTTTTATCTGTTGTTCACCATAGAGCAGTTCATCTGGTTTGTCCAGCCAGCTGCGGATTTTATCGGCAATATAGAGGGCGGTTAATTCTGCTTCAGGGACCATCCAAGACCGATTGCTCTGGGCATGGGCGCAAGCATTAAAGTATTGGTGATGATCAATGGCAAAGGGGTACGGAACCAAAAAAGCAGGCCGTTGTGCGCAAGACAGTTCTGCCAAGGTGGATGCCCCTGCGCGCGAAAAGACCACGTGCGACCAGGACAGCATATCCACCATATCCGAAAAGAACGGTGCGACTTGAAAAGAGTCCAAGTTCAAACGGCTGTATTGATGGGCTAAGTCGGTACAATCGCTCTGCAGGCTCTGGTGGCGGATTCGAAGGGATTTTTGCTGGTCTGCAGACAGCATGGCTAGCGCCTGGGGCAAAAGGGTGGACCAAATTTTTGCGCCCTGACTGCCCCCGATGATTAAAATATGGAGGGGAAGTGAGATGGATGTGTGGGCTGTAATCGCGGTAAATGCTTGACGTACGGGTGTGCTGATGGTGCGCCATTGGTGTGTTTTGGATTTTGAAATATGTTTTCCATAGCATTCCAGACCATGGCCGACAAAAACAGAATCCATCAGGGGGGCTAAAAATCGATTGGCTCTGCCTAAAATGGCATCCGATTGATGAATGGCACAGCGTATGCCTTTTATACGTGCCATGAAAAGCGGCGCCACCGTTGTGATGCCTCCAAATCCCACAACGGCTTTTGCAGGATGCTGCTGATACAGTGTTTTGATTGTTTGATAGATGGAAAAGGCCGTGCGAACAGAGGCGGGCGGCAATATTTCGATATGACTGAAAAATGATCGGTCTTTTTCAATAAATCGAGCGCCTCTGGTGTCTGTGATCAGAATAATGTGTTCGCCCTGTTGATGGGCATATTCAGCCAATGCAATGGCCGGAAAAACGTGACCACCAGAACCACCAGCCACCACTATAATCGGGTTATGTGTGCAGTAAGACATGATGGTGTGGCCGTATGTATTCTGTTTTTACCATACGATATCCCAAGGCTTGGAACAAGCATCACCGACCTGAATAGGGGCCATAATACAGGTTCCACAGCGTGGTCAATTATTGGAACAACAGTTTGGAAAGGCTTTTTAAAGAATCCGGTCGTCCTTCGATCATTTCAAAGGGTTGGCCGAGAGCCTTTTCCCCAAGGTTCTCTTTTTGATACAGCATGGTGGGAAAACTGGGAAATTGAAGCTGATTGCCATAGGATCGTGCATCCGTTAAATATTGGTCCGTATGGGCGTTAAACATGTGGGAATGGAATGCCTTGATGTCACACCCTATTTGTTTGGCTAACGTCAATGCCAATCCAGTAGAAATGGGGCCAACGTGGTTCAAAATGATATCCAAATAGGCCTGCAGTTTCCCCAAGATATGGGCCGCCATCAAGCTGCGTACAATGATCTGGCCATTGATATCATGGTGTTGGGTGATCCAATGCGGGCAAAGGGCCAATGGGGTTTTTGCATTGCTGGATAGGGCCAGTAAATCTCTGAATAGGGCCATGCTGTGGGGACATAATGGATCCAGAAACGCGATAATATGTCTTTTTCCTGATGTGATGGGGTTTTTTTGCAGGTGACCCCACAGTTCAGGGCTGTTTGTAAACAGCCGTTGGGTGCTTTTTTGCAGATCTTGGGATACGGTTTCTGAAAAATGCTCGATCATATCCTGTTGAGCGTCAGAAAAAACAGAGGGATGTGCCTTGAAAAAACGTGCCAGTATGCCTGGATTTTCCATCAACGTATTTTCGATAATCGATGAATTTTCCGACAGGCATTCTGCAATCAAGAAAGGCAGATCGGTGGGTGAATTGGTGTTGGAATAAACACCGGAGAACAGGGCCAGGAACAGCGGAACATGCATAAAAAACAAACGCATTCGACAACCTACACAAAGTATAAAACAGCCTTACTGCATCATAAGGGATCGTTTGTTTACAAAAAGTTACACCAACAACAGGTGTCTCTTCTTTTTTGATTTATTTTGGGATGATCTGGATTTTGGGCTGGTCTCTTGTAAAAAATTCCGATTTTTCCCATAATGGGTTTTAAGATTTAACGGATGAACATTAATGTCAAGTACCGTACAAAGAACATTGAGCATTCTGAAACCCGATGTTACACAGCGCAATATTACAGGGGCAATCAATGCCATGATTGAAGGGGCAGGGTTTAAAATTGTGGCACAACGGCGTACGCAATTAACACGCGATCACGCTGCAAAATTTTATGATGTTCACAAAGAACGGCCTTTTTTCCGCGATTTATGCGCCATTATGAGTGCGGGTCCTGTGGTGGTTCAGGTTCTGGAGCGTGACAATGCCGTACACCTGTATCGGGAATTAATGGGGGCGACGGATCCAAAAAATGCAGATGCTGGCACCATTCGCCACGCCCATGGCAAGTCCATTGATGAAAACAGTGTCCACGGATCAGATTCTCTGGAAAATGCTAAAAAGGAAATCGCGTTCTTCTTTCAAGATTCGGACATTATTTCGTAATCCTGTTCCAGGGATATTAATGGGGGGAGGTTGTGTATTGGATTCCTAATCTGCTAAGCGCTATGCGTCTGATATGCGCTCCCTTTGTTGGGTTTTTGATCGTTTTTGGTCATGAAAAGTGGGCATTGCTTGGGGTTGTGTTGGCTTTTCTGACGGATTTTTTGGATGGCTGGATGGCCAGATTTTTTCATTGGGAAACAGCATTAGGTCGATTTTTAGATCCATTGGCGGACAAAGTATTGACCTTTTCCATTTTTACAGCCTTGGCTGTGTGTCACAAGCTGCCTTGGCCCCTGTATGCCGTTGTGGTATTGCGTGATGTGTGTATTGGTTTGGGGGTTTGGTCGGTGCATTCTCGCAAGGGCGTTGTATCCTTTGAACCCATCTTGATCAGCAAGTGGAATACGGCCGTTCAGGGGGTTTTGTGCGCGGCCATTTTATGGGGCAAACATCCGGTTGTTATTGCCTGTGGCATTTTCTTTTTATGGATAACCACTGTCTTTTCTTTTGCTATGTATGGGGTTCAGTTATGGAAAACATGGGAATAAAAACCAGGACAACCCCAGTGGGTATCAAGATGTTGATGTGGTTGGCATTGGCTGGTTTTTTTGCGTTTTTTTGGTTTTTTGGTGCAACCCTGTCCCCGTTTATATTGGGAGCCATTATGGCTTATGGGTATCGTCCTATCAAACGATTTTTTCAGAAATATTATATGTCAGACGTGCTGTCTGCTTTGATTCTCTCCCTTGTTACCTATGGAATTTTCATTTACTTGTTTCTGAACATCATTCCCATGTTGGGGGCATGGTCGCGGTCCTTTTCTTCTCAAATTACTGTGTATCGACAAGCCTTTTGGGATTTTTTAACACCATTGATGCCTGATTTTTTTAAAGAATCAGGGCCTCAAATTCAAGAAAGCATGGATATGTTGTTGCGACAATCCATGCAATGGGTTGGATCATTGATTATGGTGGTGTTGCATAACAGTTGGGCACTAGGTCAACTGATGGTGACGTTGGCGCTTTCTCCGGTGATTGCCTTTTATTTTGTCAAGGATGGGGCCCGAATGCGGAATCAGTTTTACAATTTAATACCAAAGTCTATTCGTTCAATGGCAGTATTATGCTTGCGTGATATTGATCGGGCATTGCGACAATATTTCTTGGGTCAAGTTCGTGTGTGTGCTGCATTGATGATCTATTATGGCCTTTTTCTGTTTGGTGTGTTGCATTTGCCTCATGCCATTGCCCTATCCATTATCAGTGGCACGTTGGTCTTTATCCCCTATGTGGGGTTTTTTATCAGTGTATTAACGGCATGCATGATTGGGGTGGTTGAATCGGGTCAAGCATCCTATGTCACCAGCATTGTATCTGTGTATGTGGTTGGAAATATCCTAGAATCGTTAATTTTAACCCCCTATTTTGTGGGATCAAGAACGGGATTACATCCCTTGTGCGTCTTATTGGCTGTACTGATCGGTGGGGCGGTTAAAGGCATTTTGGGCATTGTATTGGCCATACCATTGGCCACCATTTTGGGGGCACTGTGGAGGTTGTTGCGTAAGTATTATATGCACAGTGCACTTTATCAACAAAAGAAGAAACAAAACAGGCACGGTTCGGATGTTATCGAGCACAGCCTATAACCAAGGTGATTTTGGAGAATATTTCCATGACGATTAAGAATGTATTATGGTTTTCCTATATGGCTAAGCTTATTTTTGGACCCACATGGTCCAGCGGTTTAAACTCTGGTGTTCAAAGAATGACCAGCACCATTCTTCCCTTATTGGCCAGCGCGATGATGGTCTTTTTATCAGGGTGTTCGGTTTCCCAAGTGACAAAAACGCCCAGCCCTGTACGTTCGACCTCACGCCCTTATGTGGTTAAAAATTGTGTATATGTTCCACAAAAACATTTTGAATTGGTGCAAACGGGTATTGCCTCTTATTACGGGGGTAAAGATGGATGTCATGGGGCGAAAACAGCCAGTGGAGAACGTTTCAATATGTTCCAGCTGTCGGCTGCCCATAAAACCTTGCCTTTGCCATCCATGATTATGGTTGAAAATTTGGAAAATGGTAAAAAATTGGTCTTGCGCGTTAATGATCGTGGGCCGTTTTCGTCACGGCGTATTTTGGATGTGTCGGTCACAGCCGCACGACGTTTGGGATTTTATCACAAAGGGTGCGCCAAAGTTCGCATTTATACTTTGGTAGGTGAAAGCTTGAAAATGCCAGAAAACCGTCCTGGTTTTTGCAAAAAGAAGAAACACAATCAAGAGCAAGGAAACTTGTCATTGCGTCGGTATTATATCCAAGTACCCTGTAGGCATAAAAAAGGGGTTATGGACATGAAAAAAACCATGTCATCCTGGGGCAGAACCCACATTCAACGATCAGGTGGACGACAGTGTATTTGGATTGGTCCGTACAGCACACAAGTGGCGGCGGCTCAAGTATGCCAAAGAATACCCAAGGGGTACGTCGATGGCATTGTGTGTCAAAACATTGGAAAAGCACGCCATCAGAATAAAAAGATCAAGCGCGTGCGCCGACCAAATCAAAAACGAACCAAAAAATAGGGGGCTCTTGAGTATTGTTGGGCTATGCTGTTCCCCCGCTTTGGCCATAAACCGATCAAAACGGGAAAGGCGGGCGGGGATCTGCCAGGCGTTTTTATTTGGTTCTGCCTAGCCAAAGGTGTTTATTTCTTTTGCAATTCAAACGTTCCTTTGGTCATTGGGCCATTTTTTATGGTGTTCGATAAGGTGATGGTGGTGGTTTTACCATAGGCATCCGTCATAAACCAACCGGTCAGCGGACATACGCGTGGGTTTTTCAGCAGAGCAGGGTTAAATGTCAGGCCAAATTTTCCAGCATTTGGATCTTTTTTAATCTTCATCACCAATGTAATCAATGGGTCTCGGTGTATGATCTCGACCAATTGAACTTGGTCATGTAATTTCCCTTGCAATAAAAAGGCCACGGGGCTGCGGGATAAATCCATGGATTGGCTGCGATTTCGTCGACCATCGTAATGGATCAACTTTCCTTGCAAGGCAATCATTTGAACCTGGGATGGGGCGTGATAAACCAGGCGCATTTCTCCCGGTCGGCGCAAGTATAAATCCGCCTTCATATGGGTGCCATTGGGGTTTCTTTGAATCAAATCCGTGCGCAATGTTTGAATGCTGTCCCACGATTGGCTGAGCATGAGCAGGTGTTGTTGGGGGTTTAACAACAGGGGGGGGGATTTTTTAGGTGTGTAAACATACGTTCTGTTGGGCTTGGTTTGTGTTTTTTGTTTTATTTTTGAAAATATCGGCGAAACCGATAAAAATAATACAGAAAATAATGCACAGCACCGCGGAAAGCAGGCTGATGGGGCATGGAAAATGGATGTTTTGAGCAAAACAAGTGTCTCTTTTTAAATGGTTTTGAACAGTCTAGATAAACATTTTCCCTGTGAACAGCCCCTCTGTCTGACGTGTTCAGTCCTTTGGAGGGCAAGACGGAAAATGAATAGTGTGTTACCATGATGATGTCTTTATTTGATAATGTGCGTGGTATGATTTTACCGTCTGATCCTGTTGGAACACATACGGCACATCCCCAGGGGTCTGGACCATCGATCAATCGGTTTGCATTGACGTGGTTGTGGCACATGATCCGTCCGTTTTCCTGGCGGATAGGCCTAATTCTTTGGAATCCTGTGGCGTGGGCTTTTGGTCTGTCTTTATCGTCTTTCGCCATTCAAATGATCGTGGTGAGTATTTCTGAAAAACAAGAATCCTTGTTTTTTCCTATGCTGTTTTTTATTGCAATAAGGTTTACTTTAATTTTAAATTATCGTTTGTACGATCACTTTATCAGTATTGGCATGATGCCTGTGTTGCGTAAAACCATTGGAGAAAAAGTCACCAGCGAGATTTTAAAGAAACAGTATCCCTATTTTCAAATCAATCCATCGGGGGCGTTGGGTTCCAAAATTAATGATTTAATGCGCAATATCCCCAGCCTGATCGAGGCCCTGAGTCAAGAATTCTTGGGCAATACTTTGGCCATCATCATCGCCATTGTCGCGTTGACATTCGTACATCCTATTTTTGGGACATTAATGGCGGTTTGGGCCATGTGCGTCATGGGTATCAGTTGGTTTTCTTATAGCAAATTATTAAAATCATCCCATCAATTGTTTCAAAAAGGAGCGATTTTTACAGGGAAAGTCATTGATATTTTAAGCAACATTTTGTCTGTTCGTTTGTTTTACAAGACCCACAGAGAAGATGCCGTGTTATCCCATACGATGGATGATGTGATGAATCAGGAAAAACGGATGGAGCAGCAATATTTTCATATGCGCTCTGTGACCAGCGTCATTTCCGTGCTCATTTTTATAGCCAATGGGTATTTTTTATGCCAAGGATACAGGCATGGTGAAATTGATGCGGGAGGACTGGTTTTGGTGCTCAGCGTCAATCGATCCGTGATGGATTTTTTATGGCGCTTTGATCAGGTTTTTTCCAGTATGTCCGAGTATTACGGCAGCATTACCCAATCATTACAGGCTATTTATCGTGGAAAATCCATGGGGGACGATCAACTTTTGCCCGATTTGTGTGTTAAAAGAGGTGACATCACATTTTCGGATGTGGGGTTTGCCTATCCAGGATGCCCAGCTGTATTTACGAAATTATCCCTACAGGTTCATTCAGGTGAAAAAGTGGGTATTGTGGGGCGTTCAGGCAGTGGAAAGAGTACTTTTGCCCACCTGTTGTTGCGTTTGTATGAGATTCAAAGTGGATCCATTTCCATTGATGGGCAAGATATTCAGGCCACCAATCTTGGCTCTGTGTATGATCAAATCACTCTGGTACCCCAAGAAACCCATTTGTTTGAACGTTCGGTCAAGGACAATATTTTGTATGCCAATCCATCGGCTGAGGAGTCGGATTTACAGCGCGTGCTGCGGGAATCGTGTTGTCAACAGTTTATACAACAGTTTCCTAATGGCATGGATACACTGATTGGCGAGCACGGCGTTCGTCTGTCTGGCGGTCAAAAGCAGCGCCTATCCATTGCGCGCGCCATGCTGTGTCATACCAAGATCTTGCTTTTGGATGAATCCACATCACACTTGGATTCTGTGACAGAATCACAGTTACAAGACCATTTATGGGAATTTTTTGCAGATAAAACCGTCCTCGTTATTGCCCACCGTTTGGCCACGTTGCGTCGGATGGATCGCATTATTGTATTTGATGGTGGACAAATCGCAGAGCAAGGGACCCATGAGGAACTATTAGAAAAACAGGGTTTATACAGCATGATGTGGCGCACCCAAGAGCAAAGAGAAGACGCTGGTCAAGAATAAGGATCCCTGTGGATCAAGACTGGATGGGGGGACGTTAAAGCAAGGTATTGAACAGGTGGTGTGGCGCTGTTTTTAAACGGATATGGAATTTTAAGGTATTTAATAAGAGGAGAAAAAATCATGAATAATCATACGCAATCGCTGCACAGTTCTGATGAGAGCACAATATTTCCTGTGGTTGTTTTGGGTGGAGGGCCCGTTGGATTGTTCGCCGTATTTATGGCGGGTATGATGCAATTAAAATGCGCATTGATCGAAGCATTACCCCAATTGGGTGGCCAATGCCAGGCCCTGTACCCCGATAAACCCATTTATGACATTCCTGGAATGCCAGAAATATCTGCCGGTGATTTGGTTGGGCAATTATGCCAACAGATGGCGCCATTTAAACCCACGGTTTTTTGTGGTCAAACGGCCGAGCATGTGGATCAAGAGGAAGAATCGGGGTTGTTTGTTATTCGGACCTCTGCGGGACGTGTGATTTTGGCCCAAGCCATCATCATTTGTTGTGGGGCTGGTGCCTTTGTTCCAAAGCGTCCTCCCTTAGAAGGCATAGAGCAATTTGAAGGACAAAGTGTGTTTTATTCCGTGCCATCAGGCCATGGTTGGGCCGGAAAAGATATTGTTATTGCTGGTGGCGGAGATTCGGCTGTGGATTGGGCCTTGGTGTTGGCAGGCAGCGCAAAATCCGTTCACATTGTCCATCGTCGGGCCCGTTTCAGTGCCCATGAACACAGTGTGGCGCGATTACAAGAAGAGTTTCAATCGGGCCGGGTTCAATTGCATGTGCCGTATCAATTATTAGGGATAGAAGGGCAAGTCGGACAAATCAGTGTTGTCCATGTTCATGATGGGGCAGGGAGTAGTAAAAGCCTATCGGCTGATATTTTATTGCCCTTTTTTGGCATGCAAAATGATCTGGGGCCATTAAGCCGTTGGGGGTTAGATATTGCCCAACAGCGTATCGTAACCAACCCTTTAACAGGACAAACCAGCCGTGCAGGCATTTATGCTGCGGGCGATATTGTGACGTACCCCCATAAATTAAAGCTGATTATGACGGGTTTTGCAGAGGTCGCCCAGAGCATGCATCACCTAAAGGGATATTTATTTCCCGATCAATATGTCGGCGTCAAGCATTCCACCACTTTGGGCAATCCGGGGTCTTGGGCCAGCTAGGGTTTTTTCTGGGATGGCTTGTGGGGTGGGGGACGTTGTGGTGTGGAATCGGCCGGTGGGGTTGTGCTGGGATGGCTTGTGGTGGACCAGGTCAAGGATTCCTGACAGGATCTCAACACATTTTTTGTCCATTTGGAACCTTGGGATCCACGGTGATCAGACATATGGCGCCGCTTTCATCCCCAAATCCCACAAGTAAAAATTAAGAAGTAAAGCCCGCTATGTTCTTTTCTGCCAAGTTAACGCACCCCACAATCTGGCGCCCAAGAAGAGTCTGGGGCGTATAATGCACAGTCACTTGGGCTGAAGTTTGCAATACGCCAATGGTGGCTCCAAAATCAGCCCACACTTTAAATGCCGGCTTTTTTGCGTTCGGAAATTCTTCTGCTTTCTCGTACCAGAGCGCAAATTTACACGCTCAAATGCTTCGTATGGTATTGTCATAGATTACTTTTTATGCATGGCTCTTATTTCTAATGATACCAAACATCATGAACAAGGTGCAAATCATTGCGAAATAATTAGGTTGTATTCTTGTATTCGCGCCAGAGGGTAAATTTTTGGGTTTGAATAATGGGTGTACTTGATTTTCAGGCTTTTTCATTTACTGTCTTTGATTTTTCTTTGTCCATCAGGATGGGAGTGGTTTTTAAAGGCCCCCTTAAAGGGAGCAAGGGCATCGGTAAGGCCTATCCCTGTGGGGGCGCCGCAGCACAACAGGCCCCAGCATCAAGCGCTTGCTTTCTGGTTGCGACAGGCGTCCGACCGAGTGCGCTCTGAAATCCAGCCGCCACCCAACAGGCGTGTACCATGATAAAATACACACGCTTGACCGGGCGAAATGGCATAATCCGGATTTTCCAAATAAATGATGGCACTGTCCCCAAGCAAGTGAATTTTTGCAGGTACAGCCCGACTGGACGATCGAACTTTGACCTGAATATCTTGAATATGGGGCAGATTACTGTTTTCTGCGCTACCCTTTTCTGCCATATCATTTTCCCCATGGCCATGCTGGGATGCTAGCGCTGCAGTATCAGGGTTTTGTTCAGCGTTTTCACCGCCACAACCCCCATCGCCACAACCCCCACCACCAGCATTTCCGCCAACCCCTGCATCGGCGGCATTTTCTTGCCCCATGCCGTCTTGTTGTTGATGTCTGTCTTCAGAACCCCCAGAGCGTTCACAAGAAGCATGCACCCCAGAGGATATGTGCGTTGGCAATAATTCTGGTGCCAGCCAATTGACCTGATCCAAATGAATGACAGAGCATGCCAAATGATGACGCGGCCCCACCACCACCTGATTTTTTTTAACATCCAGAGCCACGACATGCAGACTCTCGCTCTGCCCACCAATGCCCAGACCTTGACGTTGACCGATGGTAAAGCCCGTAACGCCTTGGTGTTGCCCCAAAATTCGCCCATCATCAATATGAATAATGTCCCCTGGGGTTGCAGAAAAAAGGGTTTTATACGATTTTTTCGCAATAAAGCACAAATCTTGACTGGCGGGCGTATCGGCCACCAAAAGACCAAGTTCTTGAGCCTTTGCCCGGGTTTCAGCCTTGGAGTACGCCCCAAGCGGAAACAGCATCTTGTCAAAATAATGAGAACCCAGGGCAAACAAGAAAAAGCTCTGATCGCGTATCACATCCTGGCCCTGATGAATATGCGCTTGGCCATCGACATCAATGCGTCGCACATAATGACCTGTGGCCATGGCATCTGCTTTAAATTCCGCCATCATGTTGTACAGAGCCGACGTTTTCACATCGCGATTGCATTTAGCGCAGGGCAGAGGTGTTTTTCCCTGACGGTAGGATTCCATAAAGGGATCAATGATTTCAGACTGAAAAATATGCTGGTGGGATAACAGGTGGTGGGGAATGCCCAAATTTGCGCATACCTGTCGAGCCGCATCAATGAATGCCAAAGGATGACAGTGTCGTTTACTGGGGTCTGTTTCTTCCAGGGTGGTGTCGTAATCATACAGTTGTAAGGTCACGCCAATGACGTCATGACCTTGTTGACACAGCAATGCTGCAACCAATGAACTGTCCACCCCACCAGACATACCAACGATAACCCGCACAGAAATTCCCTTATTTTACATCATCTGTACCCATTATACACCAGAATGGGGATGTGGGCTAATTTTGGATGTTAGAATTCGGATTGTGCTATTTGTTTTTTTGGGCAATACAAGCCTAAATTGCGATAAAGATACTCATTCATTGCTGTAGAATAATTTCCTGGATTTGTATTTTTTAAAACTTTATCATGTATATTTATTTTTTTTTCGGAATTTTTTTGCTTTGTTTCAGACAAAAGCAACTGTTGTTGGAGACATTTCGCTATCTCTTCATTTTCAATTACTTGTTTTTGAGTTAAAAGCAACTCTTGTTTTAGATTTGTAATATCTGCCTGGATTTTCTCATCTTTACTATATGTGTTATTATTAAATGTACAGTTAAAATTAAAATTAACTTTTTCTTTAAAATTTGATTCAGTTGTAAAATATTTGATCAAGTCCCACACATCATCATTATTACAGACCTCTAATGCATCTGCGCTGCTGGTGTCGGTACTACTGCCTCTAGAATTCAAGTTATGCTGTTCAATTGTCCTCTTTGCTGTTACCACCTGTTTGCCATCCACCCTATCCATCGCTATGGTTACCATCCCCACAACACTTAGAAAGAAAACACATGAAATTTGGAAACATTTTATTAAATTTTTCACTTTAAATACTCTTGTTTACGGTTTGTACACTGGTATTTTTAATGGGAAAAACACCTCTTGTCAACACCAAGTTACTGATTTTAATGAATTTTTTACACTCTGGTGCCCACAGAACGATGTTAAATCATTCAATAAAATTGACTACTTTTCTTTGTCATTTGTTAAAAACCTTAAAAATCTTTAATTTTTTAGAAATTTTTCAAAAAATAATTATAAAAAATATATAAAATTGTATCAAAAAGGTTGGGGTGTTTTACCCACCATTCCTCTCTGTGGCACAGCGCAATGCCATGAAAAACAATCCAAACACCATGACGTCACGGGGCTCGTGGAGTGTTTCTGCGATACAAAAATGATGCAAAAATGATACAAAATGCATTAAAAAAAGGATCCAGATCCAACAGAACGTTGTAAAAGACACCATTCAACAGCACAACGCACAGGCATTGAATGCGCGCGCAAGAAGGTCTTACAGCGGAAAGGGTTGAATCAACGCCCACGGGGGAAGATCAGCCCTTCTGGAAAGTATTCTGGAAAGGGGTTTGAAATAAGAAAGTGAGTTTTCTTCAGAAAAGTCAAAAACGTGGAGCGGGTGATGGGAATCGAACCCACATAGCCAGCTTGGAAGGCTGGGACTTTACCACTAAGCTACACCCGCGTTGGTGGAGGGGGTAGGATTCGAACCTACGTAGACATACGTCGTCAGATTTACAGTCTGATGCCTTTAACCACTCGGCCACCCATCCTCTATATAAAATTTTGATCAATATTCATCATAAAGTCAACCCTGGTCATATCAATAAAGAGGATTTTCTGAAAATTTTTATCTTTCGGACATGACCTTGGATTTTGAAATCCCTGGCCCCACCCTATATCACTTCTCTTCCAAATTCATCTGGTCGAGCAGTCCATAAAAGTTTTTACAAGATTTGTCATTTACGGTCTGTTCAGAGAAGCGCTTGATTTTATCATCCACTTTACCATTAAGACTTTTCCTCAGGTCTATATACTGTCTTAATACTGTAGTATGCTGTTTTTTTGTCTGCTCAGCTGCCCGCACATGGTTGTCCCCTGTTGCTGTAACAATCAGGGTTGCAAATATAATACCTAGGATATTTTTCATATATTTTTCCATATAAATCCAAAACAATCTTATCCTAAGCATAAGTTAAAAGCCATCATTTTGGTTCACCCGACTGACAAAAAAGAGGGATGTTTACCGACCCAACGCCCCATCATTGCGATAATCTTTGACCACAATGCCGTCTTCTAGAACAATAACGCGATTGACCAAGGGCATTAAACGTTGATCATGGGTGACCATAATGGTTGTGGTGCCCCACAGGGATGCGGCTTCTTTGAAACAGGCCATAACCTCTGTTGCGGATGCAAAATCCAAAGATGCCGTGGGTTCATCGGCCAAAATCAAGGCTGGTTGACGAACCAAAGCCCGAGCAATGGCCACACGTTGGCGTTGACCGCCTGATAATTGGGCGGGATAAGACAGAAAATGATGACCAAGACCCAAACGTTTCAACATGGTTTTGGCCCGTTTTTCCCTGTCTTTTGGAGGAACATTATCCAGTTCCAATGCCATTTCCACATTACTTTGGGCCGTTAATGATTTGATTAAATTGTGATTTTGAAAAATAAACCCGATGTTTTTCCGTAAATTCAGAGCTGTTTTCAGGGGGGCAAATGATTTAAACAAAGACTTTTTCTGCCCATTGGCGGCCATTAAATCATGCCCCATGACGGTAATCTGCCCCACAGTGGCCGAACGCAACGCCCCCATCAAGGTTAACAGGGTTGTTTTTCCAGATCCCGATGGCCCGGTAATAATGATGATTTCTTTTGGATCAAAACTCAGGGTTAACCCATTTAAAATGGGCAGACTGTTGCCGTACCCATAGGACAATTCAGAAATGCTGACAACAGGCGTAACCACGAAAAGAACAGGTGCAAAACATACAATACGTTATGATACCACAGCATGTGCCCAAAAGATAACCGCACCGGTTTAACCCAAGACAATGGCCTATGTTACCCTTGCCCCAGAGGGGGTCAGAGCCGCACAAGACCAGTGGTTTCGAACATCGTGCAAAGAATTTGTGGCAATGCCTTTCCGAATGGCGGCCATTAATCGATTCATAAAAGACACATTGTGTACGGTCAGAGCCGTCAACGCCAAGATTTCTTTGGCTTTTAACAGGTGATGCAAATAGGCCCGACTGTAGACCGCACAGGTGGCACAGGGGCAAGAAACATCAATGGGTTTGGGGTCTGTCCGAAAACAGGATTTCCACAAATTAATATGGTTTTTTGGCCGCCAATCCTCTGATGCATCATTCCAATAGGCGTTGTCTATTAACGCCCCCCCATGCCGGCCCAATCGCGTAGGGGACACACAATCAAAGGTATCAATGCCTTTTGATACCCCTTGAAAAATATCTTCCACGCCTCCTATACCTAATAAATGAATGGGGCGAGCATATAGGGCGTCATCGCACAGTGCCATATCTATGACTTCACCCATCTGGGATTTTGTGGCCCCCAGTGATCCGCCAATGGCATGACCGAAAAAGGGCATGTTGGCTATCATTTCGGTGCTGTGTTTACGAAAATCTGGATAAATTCCCCCCTGAACAATTCCATACAACCCCTGATGAGGTTTTTTACACAGTTCAAAGGCTTCTAATGATCGCTTGCCCCAACGATGACTGAGATGCATAGAGCGTTCCGTTTGAGCGCGGGTCATGTGCAATGGTGTGCACTCATCCAAAACACAAATCAAGTCGGCCCCCAATTCGCATTGAACCTGAATGGATTTTTCAGGGGTTAGGTGATGACGTTTTCCATCGCGGTGTGATACGAACAGGGCGCCTTCTTCGGTGACTTTTACAGGTGGAAAAGACGACATATTGCGACGCTTGCCTTTGATTTCATCGGAAACGGATCCGTGATGCAGACTGAAAATCTGATATCCGCCTGAATCGGTAAATACAGGGCCATCCCAACCCATAAAGGTGTGAATTCCACCCAATTGTTCAATTAAATCTGATCCGGGTTGCAGCATTAAATGATACGTGTTGCTGAGTAAAATCGGTGTGCCGGCTGCCTTGATGCTGTCAATGGATAATCCCTTTAATGTGGCGTGGGTGGCGCAAAACAAAAAGGCTGGGGTTTCCAGTACGCCGTGGGCTGTGGTAATGCGACCCGTGCGGGATTTGCCTGATTGGGCAGTGACGTTAAATATGGGGTGCACAGGAGGCGTGATCATGGTTTTTTAGTCAAAAATGAATACGAGATTCAGTATAACGGGGGATGGGTCCCAAGGGAAAGATCGGTCCACAGCATCCTTACAGCATGCACAATGTGCTGGATCCAAATGTCTTGATTAGAAAAAAGGCTGTGGCGATGGCTGGGGCAAAAGGAATGGGGTTTTTTCGAAATACCCATCGGTGCAGGATGCTGAGCAAACCTATTCCAATAACAAATTTCCCTACATCATCTGGGGGAATAAACAGGGCGCACACCCCCATTAACTTTATGTCTCCTCCACCAAAATAGACGGCACGTCCCAAAATACACCCCATCATAATGGGTAAAAGGGACAAAGCAAGAAAGAGAAAAAGGGCTGAAACAGGATAAATTTCCGCCCCAATCGTGGCATGTGCGACCGCCAAGATTACAATCGTCACAATGGCGATATTGGGAATGCGATAGGTACGCTGATCAATATAAGCCACCACAGCCAGCACCAGGTACAGGATGGCTTGAATCAGATCTGAAAGGATAAAAATCGACATGGGGTTGTGGAATGCGAATAAAGCCTCTGGCTGCTGGATTGTAGGGGGTTTAACACAGCCTGGCACAGAGGCAAGGGGGGCCTGTTAATAAGAAGCATCCTCCTCTCTTGCGTTGTCTTCTGCTGAATGGGACGGTAAGACAGTGGGTTCCTTTTCAGGACCGCGTTCTAAACCATCAGAGACGTTGGTCACCAGCAAGGGGCCTGATTCTGCAGGGATCACATTGGGCAATGGCTGGGCAATGGGTTTGTGCAATTCTTTGGTGCCAGCGGTGACAGCTGCTGGAGCAGGGGATGGGCATGATTCAGCGGTCTCGATTGCTGGGGCAGGGCTTTGCTCCACTGCTTTTTTCAACTTTTTCATGGTTGCCCGCATTTTTCGAATGCCATACAGGATATGTCGAGGAAGAGGTATGGTGATGGATTTGGACAGTTTTTGACAGTGTTCAAAGTGTTTTTTCGCCTGGAGAATATTGTTTTGGCGTAAACGGGTCTGAGCCATGCGTAATAATGCGGCCACACACAATTGTTGAATTTCGGAATTTGGGTTGTTTTTGCAATGATCGTAAATGTTCAAAAACAAGGCAAAGGCACTGTCTAAACGATTTTCGTGCAGATCCAACATGCCCAACCAATACAGGGCAAAGGGATAGTCTTCTGCCCTATGGTTTCTTACCAATTCAGCCAACATATGGCGGGCGCGCAGCATTTCCCTTTTTTCCAATAACAGCTTTGCCTGCTGTACACTGATTTCAGGCATGACTGACACACTTCCTGATGGATTTTGGCCAACAGCTGGGATAAGGGCAGAGGCGGTTACGGTGCCCGCAACCCATCCAGGAGGGACAGGCGTGATGGAAAATGCCACATTTCCCCCAATGAGTTCGTCAATGGACAGTGTTCTTGGCGCTCTTGTTTGGTTTTGTGTGTTTTCTGAATCATTTGATTCAGGCTGATCTTGGCTGTCGTGGCCATTTGAGTTTTCGAATAAATGGTCTTCCTCATCATGGGTTTGTTCAATCGTTCTTACAGATGCCGTTGACGTTGTGGGTGCCAAAGATGGTGCAGGGATGGATTGTTCTGCTCGCGCCCTGTTCTCTAATCGGGCAATCTTTTCATAAACCTGGGCAAGTTCTGTTCTTAACGCATGAAATTCTTGATCCAAAGAAGGGGGGGAAGAATAGGGGTTTAGGGAAAAAAAGATCAGAAAAACAGCCAAGGGTTTTTTCAAAATTGTGGCCGAGATTTTGAACGAACGAAAAGGGGAAAAATCCATAAATGAATCACAGTAATTGATATGATCTTATATCAGCATAAAATTCAAGGAGATTCCAGCCATTTTTTACAAACAGCCTTGTTTTTATGATAGACCTTTACTGTCAGAGCAGTTAAAGTGGTTTAATAATATCTTGGTCAAAAAAGTCATATGCCAAACATTCAGACAAACGCTTTTTCTAATACGTTTTCCTCTTTAACAGGTCACGATTTTCTTAATACGTTGAGGGCTGAAAACAAGATTCCGCGGCATAAAAAAGAGGCCCAAGATCCCAGTTTTGGCGGCAGTCGCATCATTGCCATGGCCGTGGGGGGAACGTTAAAAGACTTGTCGTCCATGATCCATCAGGGCGAATCGGTGTCGTGGATTAATGCAGATTCCACAGAGGGCGTGGACATCATACGGCACAGTATGGCGCACGTGTTGGCCCAAGCCGTACAAGAATTGTTTCCTGGAACTCAGGTGACCATCGGTCCCGTCATTGAAAATGGTTTTTATTACGATTTTTATCGATCCGAACCGTTTTGTTTGGACGATTTGGCAACAATACAGGAACGCATGAAAGACATTGTGGATCGGAATTTGCCCGTGCAGCGCCATGTGTGGTCTAGAGATCAGGCCATTGCGTTTTTTCAGAATTTGGGCGAAGCGTTCAAAGTCAAAATCATTGAAAGCATTCCAGAAGACCAGACGTTAAGCATTTATCAGCAAGGGGATTTTTACGATTTATGTCGTGGACCACATGTGGCGTCTACGGGGGTTTTGGGTTATCATTTTGCGCTGACCAAATTGTCGGGGTCCTATTGGCGGGGCGATCAAAAGGCCGAATCCTTACAACGTATTTATGGAACAGCTTGGGCGAGTGCCGCCGATTTAAAGGCATACCAAGATCGTTTGGCCGAGGCTGAAAAGCGCGATCACCGTAAATTGGGTGCCGCAATGGAGCTGTTTCATTTCCAAGAAGAGGCCCCAGGATCGATTTTTTGGCACCCCAAAGGATGGTCCATTTATCAAAATTTGAAAAGCTATATGCGTAATGTATTGACGCACGCAGGATATCAAGAGGTCAATACGCCCCAATTGGTGTCCAAAACCCTGTGGGAGGCATCTGGCCACTGGCAGAAATTTCGCGATCATATGTATGCCGTGCATCAAGACGAGACAACGTATGCCATGAAGCCCATGAATTGTCCGTGTCATGTGCAAATTTTTAACCACAGTTTGAAAAGTTATCGCGATTTGCCCTATCGTATGGCAGAATTTGGCAGCTGTATGCGTCATGAACCATCGGGTTCGCGTATGGGCATCATGCGGGTCAGCAGCTTTGTTCAGGATGATGCCCACATTTTTTGCACACCCGATCAGATGATTTCGGAAACCCGCGATTTTTGTAAACTGTTGTTTTCAGTGTATAAAACCTTGGGTTTCGAGGATGTGGTGGTGCGTTTTTCCACGCGACCAGAGGCCCGTTTGGGCAGCGACGAGGTCTGGGATCATGCCGAGGACTCCTTACGTCAGGGGGCAGAAAGTGCAGGCCTAGGGTACACCATTTTCCCAGGGGAGGGGGCATTTTATGGGCCAAAATTAGAATTTGCCTTAAAGGACAGCTTGGGCCGTTTATGGCAATGTGGCACTCTACAGGCCGACTTTGTTTTGCCAGAGCGCCTGGATGCCTGGTATGTCGCAGCAGACGGTAAAAAACATCGCCCTGTGATGCTGCATCGGGCCATTTTGGGTTCCTTTGAACGGTTTATTGGTGTATTTTTGGAACATACGGCGGGCCATTTGCCCGTGTGGTTGGCACCAACTCAGGCCGTGATTATCCCCATCAGTGAGGCTTTTGCCCCGTACGCGCACCAAGTGGCCAAAGATTTGGGATTCTTGCGTCTGCATGTGGATGATCGCAATGAAAAGCTGAATTACAAGCTGCGCGACCATTTAAGCAAAAAAGTACCCTATGTCTTGATTGTTGGGGAAAAAGAGCAATCGACCAACACCATTGTGGTGCGTCATAAAAACGAACAACAAACCCTGGCATTACAGGATGCTGTTGCGTTTTTAAACCAAGCATCTTGTTTGCCGGAATTGGGGAATATCCCTTGACAAATGGACGCATACGCTGTGGAATAAAGACAGGGTGAGGAAAAGAAATTCTGGTGTGCAAAACGCCTGCATCATTGTTCAAAATAATGCATTTGGTTTTTGCCTGTTGCGAATAAAATCTTGACTCTGTTTTTATTGTTGCATAGCGTGGAGAATGCCTTGGATTATCCAAAAAAACCCGTCAGAGGGAATCCTATAATTAGTGCACATCAGGTGCGATTAATCGATGAAAATG
The DNA here is from genome assembly GCA_945888455.1 of Candidatus Finniella inopinata. Lineage (GTDB taxonomy): Bacteria > Pseudomonadota > Alphaproteobacteria > Holosporales > Holosporaceae. The sequence goes on from CAMCZV010000004.1 coordinate 72,658, forward strand.
GTGCGGCATTGGGCATTTTTTTGTTGAGAGAAGCTCAAGAAATGGCTCAACAGCGTGGATTAGATTTAATCGAGGTGGCACCCGATGCCAGTCCCCCCGTATGTAAAATTGCAGACTATGGTCGTTTGCGGTATGCGGAGCAAAAAAAGAAGACAGAAATGCGTAAAAAGCAAAAAATTACGCTGTTAAAAGAAATTCAGTTGCGTCCGAATATTCAAGAGCACGATTATCAGGTCAAGTTGTCTCATGCCATCGGTTTTTTGCAAAATCGGGATAAAGTGAAATTAACGCTGCAATTTCGTGGACGAGAGGTCGCTTTTGCCGATGCGGGCCGAAAAGTCATCGAGCGCATCATTGCCGACTTATCCTCTGTTGGAAAGGTGGAAAGCCCACCAAAACTAGAGGGTCGACGCATTATTGGGATTATTTCTCCTTTGCGAGCTGCTGAAATGGAAGGCTCTGGGGCCTAGTTTCATCAGAATCCTGGCTTTGTGTGGGGTGCCTGCTTATCGAAGTGGGGGGGGGCGGGACTGCTCCCCCGCTCAGTCCTGTAAGTTGGTCTGATTCGTGGACAGTTTTCTCTTAAACGGGGCACGACACTTGAAACCCTTGTGTCACAAAGGGTACAATACAATGTACGTTCTATTCAGCAAGGCAGAGCCGTTCATGAATATATATACGACCATCCAGGCAAAAAACAAATTGGTTAAATTGGTTGATGATGCCAATCAAACACACGAACCCATTTATATTATTGGAAAAAACCATAAGGCTGTTTTGATTGCAGAAGACGATTACAGTGCCATGGTGGAAACATTGCACATTGTTTCCGTTCCTGGATTAAAGGAATCCATTATTGATATGCATGGGCAACCGCTGCACGAGTATTCCAAAGACATCGATTTATAATGTACACCGTGTTGTTTTCAAAAGAAGCCCAAAAAGATGCGGAAAAGATCAAACATTCCAACCTCAGTGACAAGTGTAAACATTTAGTCGAAGTTATCAAGGATGATCCCTTTAATAAAACACCTCCCTTTGAAAAATTACTGGGTGATTTACATGGATTTTATTCCAGACGCATCAATATCCATCACAGACTGGTTTACAGCGTGGATCCAGAAGAAAAAACCGTAAAGGTTTTACGCATGTGGACCCATTATGAATAGCCCTTTTTTCCCCTATAAACTCATCGATCTGACGCATACGCTGCATCCCCATATTCCCACTTGGCCTTAGGGCTGTGGGTTTCACCATGATAAATCCACGATTCCAGTTTATCGCTATCGGCTTAATGATGAACTGGTGCTGTGGTTTACGAAGAAATTGAGGTGAGAGGTTTTATGAGGAAATTTTATACATTTTTATTATTTGCATTATTGGCGGGGTGTGCTGCTAACAACCAAACTATCACCATAAAAAGTATTCAAAGCTATGATCAGGTTAACTTTGAAAATATAACAGATCCTGCAACGGTCGTTTTGTTTGATGTGGATGAAACTCTAATTCAACCTGAAGATACATACCTCATAAACGAGCACTCGGAAAGAGGACTAAAATTTCGCCAATCTTTAATCCAAAAACATCCGGAAATAAGCAAAATGCATGATATTGGCGGTATTATACTTGATCAAGCTGCAAGACCTCTTATAGAAAAAGAAGTGATAAATAAGATTAGTACTTTGAAAAAGAACAATATAAACGTGTTTGCAATTACAGCTATGAACACTGGTGAATATTCTAATATAGGAAGAATGGAGAGGTGGCGTTATGAGCATTTAAAAAAACTAGGCTTTGAAGGTACTTATCAAAACGATGATTTTTATCTACAAGGATTCAAAAGAAAACCCGTATTTTATAAAAGTATAATTGCGACTGACCTTGAGGATAAAGGTGAAGTTTTAATGGCTGTTTTAGATAAAATAAACCTTAGACCTCAAAAAATCATTATGTTTGATGATACCTTAGAGTTTCTTTATTCAGTCGAAAAAGAGTGCAAAAAGAGGGGGATCATTTTCTTTGGGTATCACTACAATGGAGCTAAGAAGAAAAATTGGGATGAAAATCTAATCTCATATCAAGCCGAGTATTTGATTAAGCATAAAAAGTGGTTGAGTGATGCAGAAGTAAAAGAAAAAATGAGAAAGAAGGCCTTATGAATTTCCCCTATACACTGATCGATCTGACGCATGCACTGCGTCCAGATATTCCGACTTGGTCTGGGGGATGCGGGTTTAATCATGATGTGCATATCGATTATGCCGATTGTGAAGGCGAAGATGCATTCCGCGTCATGACATTGGAAATGCATGCTGGGATCGGCACCCATATGGATGCGCCCAGTCACTGTTTTGCTCGCAGAAAAAGCATTCATGATTTTGATGTGAATGATTTGGTCATGCCGTGCATCGTCATGGATGTTTCTGATCAATGCCATGAACGATACAGCCTGTCGGTTCAGAATATTTTGGATTTTGATCGCATTCATGGAGCCATTCTCCATGGCGCATGTGTGTTTGTGAAAACCGGGTGGAGCCAGTTTTGGCACGACCCTTTAAAATACCGCAACAATCATGTGTTCCCATCCGTTTCTGCTGATGCTGCGTCACTTTTACTGGATCGTGGTGTAAATGCTCTTGGTATTGATACGCTGTCGCCCGATCGACCAGAAGATGGTTTTCCTGTGCATCGTCTGTTTTTGGGCGCAGATAAGATTTTAATTGAAAATGTAGGAAACTTGGGTAATATGCCGACAACAGGGGCCAGCGTCATGATTTTGCCCATGAAAATTAAAGATGGTACAGAGGCACCGGTAAGGCTTGTTGGATTGTTATCATGAAATGATATATGATAAAAAAGGTTAAAAGCTTTTTATGATATATATACTAATATACTATGAAAAAACTTTTATTAGTTGCGATTGGATTGTTAAGTGCGGTTGTTTCGGCCCAAAATTGCTTTGTGGCACAGACAGCACAGGAAATCATCGCCCAAGAAGGTGACACGAATTTGACCTATGCGCCTATGTCTACTTTTAAAATACCACTTAGTTTAATAGGATTTGATTCTGGCATTCTTGTCGATGAAATGCAGCCTGTATGGTCTTTTAAAGAAGGTTATGTTGATTGGCGAGATGTTTGGAAGCAAGATCAAACTCCAAAAAGCTGGATCAAAGAATCCTGCGTGTGGTACAGCCAAGTTTTGACGCAAAAATTGGGGATGCCCGTATTTCAAAATTATGTCACGCAATTTGATTATGGCAACAAGGATGTTTCGGGTGATTCTGGGCAAAACAATGGCCTGAGCCAATCCTGGTTGGGCAGTTCTTTGCGTATATCCAGTGCCCAGCAATGTACTTTTTTACAGCAGATGCTGGCAGGCAAATGGCCTATTAAGCCGCAAGCGTATGCCATGACGAAAAAGATTCTGTTTGTTGAAGAATTGAAAAATGGCTGGATATTGTATGGAAAAACGGGAACGGGCAGCCTGATCAACCAAGATGGCAGCAAAAATCCGGATCTGAATCATGGCTGGTTTGTAGGCTGGATTGAAAAAGGTCACCAATACATTGTTTTCTCTAATCACCTAGAGGACGATAAAAAAGAGGATGTGGGGGCGGGGCGACGGGCCAAAGCCGATGCCATAACCCGACTAAATGCCATCATCGATCAAATGGATGATACAGGGCACGCAGGAGCACAGAAAGAGAAAGCGCAATCGGTCCAAGAAGAATCAAAGCAACAGATATAAGGCCACAAGATGGGGTGGATGGAGCCCAATCTCTTTAGAAGCAACTCCAGAGGGGCAGGGTAGAACCTAAACGCCCCTCTATCTAGTCCCCCAGAGGGGAGGGGGCGCACAAATGCTTCAACCAGCTTCTGCACGTTCAACCCAGCTTCTGCACGCCCAATCCCACAGGGTTTTTCTATACCCAATCCGAGGCCCCCACAAATGCTTCAACCCCAGAGGGGGACAGATCTCCCTGGCCCCAAATCAACCTTATCCTTTTGCCCCAGGTACATTTTGTATGCGCTGTTTGGCTGGACGACTGAACACCACATACAAAATGGGCACAACAAACAGGGTAAACAGCGTTCCAATACTCATGCCGCCCACAATGACCACACCAATTTGACGTCGGGCTTCTGATCCGGCACCTGTGGCTATGGCCAAAGGAATGGCCCCCAAAACCATAGCAAAGGTCGTCATCAAAATGGGGCGCAATCGCAATTGGCACGATTCCAAAATCGCCACTGTTTTGGATACCCCTTGTTCTTTGGCTTGATTTGCAAAATCCACCAATAAAATACCATGTTTTGTGATCAATCCAATTAACGTAATCAATCCAATTTGACTGTACACATTAATGCTTCCTGATTTCAGAAAAAGCAGCGACAGCAAAGCCCCACCCAGCGCCAAAGGAACGCTAATTAAAATGATCAGAGGATCACGCACACTTTCAAATTGTGCAGCCATGACCAAAAAGATAAAGACCAATGCCAAACCCAAAATCAAGTAAATGGACCCTTGCTCTTTAAAATAACTTTCCAATTCGCCACTGGGCTCTAGACTGTATTCTGGTGGCAACACATTGGCCATAATATGCTCTTTGAATTCCAAATAGGTATCAGGCAAGCTGGCACCAGGAGTGATTGCCGCATCAATTTTAAAGGATCTGTTTTTGGAAGAGTGATCAATGGATGAATCCCCTTTTTTTATAGAGTAAGTAATGATTTCACTTAACGGAACCATGACATATTTGTTATTGGCATCCTTGCCCCTGACAAAAATCGATGCGATGCCTTCAATAGAACTCACCGATGCCGGAGCAATGCGGACATGAACGGGACAAATTCGGGCATCTTTTTCAAACGTGCCAATATTTGATCCACGAACCAGTGTGTACAGTGTGCTGGATATTTCCTCTGGATCAATACCCAATTGATCAATGCGATCGCGATTAATGATGATTTCGTATTCATCCATTTGTATGGTTTCAGAATCATCCAAACGTACAACACCAGGCCATTTTTTTAGATGACGGCGAACAATGCGCCCCATTTTGATCAAGTCTTCTGCTGATTTATGAGTTAAAATTTCGAACGACAGAGGATATTGACTTTCTCTTGTTGATAACAAAGAGCTGTTGACACAGCGTGCAGTGTACGTCAAACCCAACAAGCTTTCTGCATCCGCATTGATCTCTTTTACAATGTCTGCACAAGGACGAGAACGTGACTCCCAAGGAGAAAGCGCACTCTTGGTCAATGATTGATCACCACTTTGAAGGGTTATTAATCGAGTGCGTATATCAGGATGCTTTTTTAACAGGGCGTCAATCTGACTGGCGCGCTTTTTAATATACGTCAAGTTCATGGATGGTGCAGGAATAAATCTGCCTGATAGCAATCCCTCGTCCATGACAGGGGAAAGTTCTTTTTTCAGGCCATACCAACCGACCAATCCAGAAGAAATGGAAAACACAGCGGAAAGGATTAAAATCAAGGTTTTTTTGCGTAACGAGGCCGTCACAGCACGCAGATACAGCACATCACATTTAAGAAAGATTTTTTCGATTGTATAGGATAAATACCCCCAAAATCCAGAACTGGCATGGCCAGAACCGTGGTGCCCCAGGGTTTGATTTTTTAACAGTTTTGTACACATGACCGGCGACAGGGTCAATGCTGTAAATCCAGACAGAATGACGGCACCCGCCAACGTCAACGCAAATTCCTTGAACACTTTGCCTATCACACCAGGGGCCAAAGCAATGGGTGCGTACACGGCCGCCAAGGTAATGGTCATGGCAATCACAGAAAACTGAATTTCCCGAGTTCCAAAAATCGCTGCCTCAAATGAACTCTTTCCGCGCTCCATATACCGATAAATGTTTTCCAACACGATGATGGCGTCATCCACCACCAAACCAATGGCCAAAACCAAGGCGAGAAGAGACAAAACGTTGATGGTAAATCCCATTAAATACATCAAGAAAAATGCACCAATCAACGCAATGGGGATGGTAACTAGCGGAACCAAAGATGCTTTTGCAGAGCGTAAAAATACAAACACCACCAACAAAACCAGAACAATGGATTCGATTAACGCGTGATAAACCTGGGTAATAGAGTCTTGGATAAAAATAGATTTATCCATGGCAATATGGATCTCTGTTCCTTTAGGCAGTCGTGATTTGTATTCTTCTAAACGTTTTTGGACTTCTTTTGAAATTTCTATCGGATTGGCATTGGATTGAGCGCGAATGGTCAGGGATACGGCAGGTTCACTGTTGTAATAAATGGACATGTCCTCTTCTTTGGGCTCTATGTTTACAACCCCAATATCCGATATTCGAATCAAACGATCATCGTGTTTGCCCACGAGAACATTTCTAAATTCCCCAGGTGTTTTTAACTTGGCTTGAGTGGTGATGTTAAATTCACGTGCCACCTCTTTAATCTGACCCGCAGATTTTTGAAAGTTTTGAGTGCGCAATGCCTGGCTTACGTCCGTAGCAGCGATATTGTACGATGCCATTTTGATGGGATCCAGCACGATGTTCATTTGAATTTCGCTTCCACCAAATACTTCTACGGTGGATACTCCGGGTACGGATTCTATGGTGCTTTTTAATATACTGTCAGCACCATAGTACAGATCCACCAGAGAAACCTTCCCCCCCCCTGTAAGGGCCACCTCCATAATGGACGGAGAGTCCACGTTTCCTTTGGTGACTTCTATTTCCGCATGTTCTGGAAAGCTTGATTTTGCCTTTGTCTTATTCACCGTATCTCTGACATCCGCCGATGCCCCATCAGCCGATCGCTGTTCTTTAAACTTTAAATAGATTTTTGACTCACCCTTTTGGGTGGTGCTTGTCATAGAGTCCAACCCCTGCAGAGCAGACAAGGCGTCCTCTAGGGGCTTTGTGATTTGCTGCTCTAGGATCTTTCCAGAGCCATCCATGCGGGTTGTAACGCTGATTTGGGTGCTTTCCGTTAAGGGGTATTGTCGTGTGGACAACTGAAAGAATGCAGTGATCCCCAAAAGAACAACAATGATGTTTAAAACCCATGAAAAAACCGGGCGATAAACGAAAAAATCGCTGAAAGACGACTGATTAGGAGAATTGGACATGAATTAGCCTCCTTGACTTTGATTGGCACTGGTTTTGGCAAAGGAGTCGGAGGGCTCGCTTACAGGTTTGACAGGCATACCATCGAACAATTCTTCTACGGGGTCAATGATCAGCGTGGTGCCTGGTTCAAGACCAGATTCGATTTGAACGCGACTGCCATCATGGTATCCAACGCTGACCTCTACTTTGCTGGCACGGCCATCAGACAGTTTGTACGCATAATCAAAATCACCTTCGCGAATGATGGCTTCTTGAGGAACAACGATACAGTCGTGGGCTTCTCCCAGCGTCATGGTGACATGGGCAAAGGCGCCATCGCGCAGTTTAGAGCTCTCTTGGCTTAGGGTTCCCTTGACTTGAACGGTGTGTGTGGTGGGGTCAGAATAGGGATTAATGGCTGTAACGGTCGCAGAAACGGGAAGCTCGTCCAATAATTCCGACAAAACATCGATGTTTTGCCCCTCTTTGATGTCATTGCGATCGGATTCAGGAACTTGAAATTCCACCACCAATGGACGGAACGAAATCAAGCGCGCCAGTTCTTGATTCGGGGAAACGTGGGTGCCAATAGACAAAGAAAACAGACCAATTTGTCCATCAAATGGTGCGGTAATGATGGTGCTGGTGTAATCGGCCTGAGCTTTTTTCAATCGTCCGCAGGCCTGTAAAAAGGCGCCCTCTGATTTTTCCAACTCTGAGAGAGCCATGGCTTTTTTCCGATGCAGGTTTTTCTTGCGATCATAATCGATTTTGAAAACCTTTAAATTGGCTTTGGCTTCTTGTAATTCCGCCTTGGCCTTCATGGAATCCAGCTGAAACAACAGCTGACCTTTTTTAACAAAATCCCCTTGTTTACAATTGATTTTCTCTATGCGACCATGATTTTCACTGACCAAAGAAATGCTGTCGGACGATTTCAATACACCAGAAAACGTTTTTCTGCGAGAAATATCGGATTTTTCAACCACGATGCATTCAACGACCTTTGGCGGCATCTGCTGATAGGTAGAAGACTGATCTTTTTTTCCCAGCAGGGTTTTCCACAACATGACACCGCCTATGGTTGCAATGGATAACAGGGCAGTCCAAATTATGATTTTATTGCGATTCATAGTCAAATCCTGTAAAGGTTTGGGGTTCAATGGGTTTGATTCTGTTCAAAAATCTGACTGTGCTTTTTGCAACAGCAGGCAAGATTCTGTTTTTTTCACGTTCAAAAGACATCGTCATTTTCAGTGATCCTGTTTACGTTGTCATGGCCACAGATTTACTGCGCTGGGCCGTTTTGGGGTGATTTTTGAACGGCGTTCTTGGTTGACCCCTTTGATACAGCCGTTTCTTTGATGTGGCTTAACAGTTCACTTTGAACGGATGCATTATCCCACTGTTTTGCCCCAGTATACGTGTGCAAAATAGCCCCACTGGGTGAAAACAACAAGAAGGAGGGCAGGCCAAGCAAGCCTTTTTTAGCCATAATCCCAGAGGCCTGTGGCGCGTAATACATGGACAGAGCGTAGGGAGCACGATGGAATTTTTGCAAACTGGGTTTCAGCTGGGGGTTTTTCTGATCAGAACTCATGATTTCATCCACAAAAACGATCAATACATCCATTTTGTCGGCCAACGTTTTTTTCATGGATGCCAAAAAGGAAAGTTCATGCATGCAAGGAGGGCACCATGTGGCGGACAACACCACAAAAACGGGCTTGGTATGGGTCTGAAACCTCTGTCTTAAGGTCATATTTTTGCCCGAAACACTGCGTAAATTCATGTCTAACCAATCTGCATTTTTCTCGTCTAGCTTTTTAGCGGATTGTTGCATCTGGGTTTTGGAGGCAGGTTGGATTGCTTTGGACCCATTTGGCATGGCAAGCACAACAGAGTTAACCGAAGAAGAATTAGAGGAGCTGTTGGGTGGTGCGGCTAAAACAGAGATGGCGAGTAGGCCTAAAAGGGCTAAAGCGCTGTTTTTAAATTCCAAAATCATCATTTTTGACTCCCCATATAAATTTTGCATCGTTGTACACTGTTTTTTGACTGGCCCCAGAACGCTTTTTAGAAAAACTTACACCATAGGCCTCATTTGTATGATACAGGGCTGTGTTTTTGCTATTCTAAATGAAATTTCTTAAAAAGGACAGAATCCCTGTGGGATATTTTCTCTTGAAAAAGGCAGGCTGTAGAAGGACCTTTTCCCCCCAGGTGGGGCCTTGCAAGCGGTTGACAGGCATGGGTGCGCAGAACGCATGTCCAAGACAAGGATGGGGTTTCGCCATTGTTCTGTTGGGGGCCATCATTTTATATGGTTGTGGCAGAAAAACAGATCCGATTCCGGCAGAAACACAAACCAGAACAGTATATTTTAGCAATGGGTGTACGTTGGTTCAAACGGCATCGTGCAAACCTCTGAGATATCGCTATCCGAAAGATTGAACCGCAGGGTTTTGTTTTCAGGCAGAGTGCGTGGGGGGGGCTTTATAAGTACGAACAAAGGTGATAACATGGGTGAAACTTATTTTATGTCTAAACAATGGTCAAGCGCGTTAAAACTGAAAAAGAGCTGTTGCGGCGTAATGTTTCTGTTTCCCGTGTTTCCAAAGTCGTCAAAGGCGGAAAACGATTCACGTTTTCTGTATTGGTGGTTGTGGGAGACGGGAAAGGGATGATTGGATATGCGGTTGGAAAAGCAAAGGAAGTGCCCGATGCCATCAAAAAGGCCACGGATATCGCATCCCGCTCTATGGAGAAAATTCCTGTAAAAGAAGGTCGGACCATCCATCAGGATATTCACGGATCTTTCGGAGCAGGAAAAGTGTTTATTCGCTCTGCTCCCAAGGGAACGGGCGTGATTGCTGGTGGTGCTATGCGTTTTATTTTCGAAGTGTTGGGGATTCAAGATGTGGTTGCCAAAGTTTTGAACTCGAACAACCCACACAACGTGGTCAAGGCGACTTTACAAGCCTTGCGCTCTGTTGAGACACCCCGAATGGTGGCGATGAAACGAGGCAGGAAAGTGGTAGAACTCTTTAATACCAGTCCCATGCAGGAGGTCGAAGCCTGATGCGTATTCAGCAATATAGGAGCGTGATTCGGACAACTGTTCGCCAGCGCAGCACCGTAGAAACATTGGGTCTTCGTCGCATTGGTCATGTTGTGGAGGTTCAGGATAATCCTTGTATTCGAGGAATGTTAAGAAAAGTTGCTCATTTGGTCAAAATTATATCAGAGGACAATGCGTCATGAAATTATGTGAAATAAGGGATAACCCGGGGGCTCATAAGAGAAAACAACTGGTGGGTCGTGGTATAGGCAGTGGAAAAGGTAAAACCTCTGGACGTGGTGGAAAGGGTCAAACAGCCCGATCTGGTGTGCGTTTAAAGGGGTTTCAAGGTGGTCAAACCCCGTTGTCTCGTCGTTTGCCAAAGCGTGGATTTGTGAATATCCATCGGTTAAATTTTGTCGAGGTTAATTTGGGTCAAATTCAGGCGGCCATAGAAGAAGGACGTTTGGTTGCTGGTCAAAATATTGATATCGAAGCCATGAAAAGCGCTGGATTTTTCAAAAATTCCAGGGATGGGGTTCGGGTATTGGCCAAGGGGTCTTTGACGCATAAAATCCACTGCACTGTTTCAGGGATCAGCCAAAAGGCACGATCGGAAATAGAAGGGCTTGGTGGTCAAGTTACTTGTGTAAAAGGATAATCGTTCATGGCATCTGTTTCAGAACAATTTTTAGCCAATCTTAGTTGGAAATCATGGGCACAAGCAAAGGATTTGCAAAAACGCATCCTATTTATGTTGGGTGTTTTGATTGTTTATCGCTTTGGAACCTATATTCCTTTGCCTGGCGTTAACGCAACAGCAATGCAGGCCTTGGCCCAGCAATATAGCGGAAAAGGCATTTTGTCCATGTTTAACATGGTTTCTGGGGGTGCCCTGGAGCGCATGAGCGTTTTTGTTCTTAACTTGATGCCTTATATCTCTGCCAGCATTATTGTGCAGTTGATGTCGGCCATTTCGCCCCATTTTATGGCATTGAAAAAGGAGGGGGACAGCGGAAAACGGAAACTGGCTCAATATACCCGTTACGGGACAGTGGCGTTGGCGTCTTTTCAGGCGCTGGCTATGTCTTCTGCTCTGATGATGCAGCCCAATGTGGTGTTTGATCCTGGGTTGTTTTTCCATCTCTCAACGCTGGTAACGATTGTGGGTGCAACCCTGTTTTTAATGTGGCTGGGAGAGCAAATTACCAATCGCGGCATTGGAAATGGTTCGTCCATGATTATTTATGCCGGCATTATGGCCAATTTACCAAGATCTATTTTTAAAACCTTGGAACTGGGTCGAACAGGTGGGGTTTCTTCGTCTCAAATGCTATTGACGGTCGTTTTTGCTGTGGCCATTATTGCATTTATCGTTTTTATGGAACGGGCCTATAGAAAGGTCATTGTGCAATATCCAAAACGTCAAGTTGGCCAACGTGTTTATGCCGGAGAGCAAACGTATATGCCCTTCAAACTGAATGCATCTGGTGTGCTTTCGCCCATTTTTGCGGCGACATTGCTGGGTTTTTTCAAGCTTTTGGGCAATTGGCCGTTTTTGCAAAGTGTTCCAGTGGTCAGCAGTGTCTTCTCTGTTCTGTTTTCAGATGGAACGCCTATTGGTCTCTTGGTTCAGATTATGTTGATCGTATTCTTTTCCTTTTTTTACACAACCATTGTGTTTAATCCTGATGAAACGGCTGAAAACCTGAGGAAAAATGGGGCATTTGTCCCAGGGTATAGACCTGGAATAATGACTCGAGATTATTTTATATACCTTTTAAATCGATTAACGGTTATTGGTGCGGCGTATATTGCGTTTGTTGTGATTATGCCAGAATTAATGAATATTGTTTTTGGTTTGAACTTTCCTTTTCAGGGAACAAGCTTTTTAATCTCGGTTAGCGTCAGTTTAGAGTTGATTTCTCAAGTGCACTCTTATATTATTTCTCATCAATACAAGTCGTTATTACGTCGGTCAGAGCCTCTAAAAGGTGCCAATCAGAATCTATGAAAGGATAAACATTGTGGAAGTCGTTATTTTTTTAGGCCCACCAGGTTCTGGGAAAGGAACCCAAGCGCGTTTGTTGTCTCGTTCGTTAAAAATTCCTTTGATGGGGATGGGGGACTTGCTGCGTAACGAAATCAATGGGCAAACCGATAGGGGACAAAAAATTCAAAAAGCTGTAGACTCTGGTGAAATGCCAGATTGGTCTTTGGTGTGTGAAATTTTTGAAGAAAACTTAATGGGAATTCATTCCAACCGAATTATTTTTGATGGCATCCCCAGAAACAGCATGCAAATACCTGATGTGATGGATATTTTAAAGCGTCGTAATGCATCTGTAGAAAAAGCCATTTTTTTGAATGTTCCTGAAACCATTCTTAGTCAGCGGATTCAACAGCGTTTTCAATGCGCCCAATGCGGAACGTCCTATTCTATTAAAGAGGAGGGTGAGACCATATTGTGCAATATTTGTCAGGGTTCAAATTTTGTACGACGTAACGATGACCAGCAAGAAGCCATGAAGCGGCGTTTTCGTGTGTATAAAGAGAGTATTTCAGACTTGATTGGATATTACAAAGATAACAATGTTTTACTGGAATTAGACGGAACCCTTCCTATTGATATGGTGCATCGTTCTATTTTGAGTCATCTAAATCCTTTGGACTATTCTGTAATAGTGCCCATCATCAAATCAACAGCATAATTCAGAAGATAAAACCATAAAAATGCTGATTAGGGGGGTTTTAAAGCTATTTTTGAAATATTTTGTGTTAAAACTTTTGATTTAATTCTGGATGAAAAACACAGCCTAAACGTTGCGGGTTGTGTCCACAGCATTGCCTTTGAAGTGAATGCCTTAAAACAAAATATCAATTTCTGCATTTTTATAGCGCATTGTAAATACGCTGGAAGCAATTATATTTTGAAATGATCTGACGCTTGTTATTTAACATTAAAGCCCCCTGCAATCAAATGTAAAATGTGATGATTGCCAGGCAATCATCCTGGATTTTGATGACTGATCATAGTCTTTGAAATATTGCGCGGGTATGGTGTTGTATTTTCAATTTGATAAAAATGTTAAAAACATAGAGTTTTAATCGGACAAAGCGCAGCATATATTGATAAAGCGATGGTGAAAACAGGAGTGCCAGTAAAAGGGAATAGAGATCTTAATGATAGAGATCTTTAAATTCTATATCGATTTATTTTTGTGAATTGGGACGATTCGAGTAAATCGCAAATGATGCTGGGGTGTGAATATTTTTACCTGAAAACCTCGCTCAGATGCTCTTTTCTGTTAAATTGTGAATTCGAATTAATCCCTGGACCCCACAAATGTCTTGGTATGAACTGAAAATAGAGATGAAAAAATTTAGGAATGACTATTGTTTACGCCCATATGATCTAGGAAATGTCCCCCGTCGCAACAGAATTTTCCATCAGCGTCGCCTCATTGAGAAATATTATCATGTGAGATTGTTCTAAGATTTGTAATCTTTAGAAATGGTTCAAAAAAAGGGGGTGATCGCTTTCAATCATGCAAAACATAATGTCAAGCAATCACATAATAAGTTACTTTTTTACAGTTTTCGGAATAAAGGGTATCAATAAAAAGGAAATGCTGATAATCACAGCAATGCAAATAAACGCAGGCTCCATTCTGTTGTAATGGTTAATAATGGGCGCAACAATCACAACATTGCTGAAAACAATGGACAGACCTGATGTAAAAAAGAATATCCCAAACCCAGTTCCATAGAGGTGGCTTGGCATTTTTGTCGATAACCATCCCATCAATGATCCGTGAACAGCGTACTGTAATCCATAAAATATGGTTCCAAAATACATGTATTCAGGGGAAGATCCTTGGGAAAAAATAGCCAACGCTGCGATCATACAAAGAAAACCAATACTGATGACAATACGTCGATCAATGCGATCAGATAAAATGCCTAAAGGATAAGAGAACAAAGTGCATGCTAAGCATTGAAATAGTTGGAAAACAGCATTCGATAAAATGCGATTGGTTCTTAAATCTTCACCGAAAAAGCAAGCCCCAGAATCTCTGAAACGTGCCATTAAGTGCGTTCCGCTAAATAACCCCAATTTGAACAAGCAGATAATACCAATGGTTGCCCAAAATGTCGTAGAAAATTGTTTGATTTCTGAAAAAACAACCCCCCACTCTTCACGAAGTGAACTGGATCTGGTCTTTATTTTCTCTATTTTTGGGTCCTTGATGCCGAAAAACAAAATGAAAGCACTTAAAATTGCGCAATATCCAGAAATCCATAATAGTGTTGTCACGTCAAAAGAGGCATTGCCTTTGGACAAATACATAATCAATAAACCGCCCATCAAAGACCCCCCCATGCTCCACGTTTTATTCAAGCTATACGCTCGGCCAATCATGGATGGAGGCGAAACATCGCTGATAAAAGCTTCTCTGGGGCTGGCTTGCAATCCATTGCCAACTTTTTCAAAAATCCTGCCGATAATGACCTGTTCGATTATTGTTGATGGAGCAAGTAAAAATCGAGACACAGCGGAAATACCGTATCCCCACATCAAGAATAATTTTCGTCTTCCAATAAAATCGCTGAAAATTCCCGTAACCGATCGTACAATCAGTGCTAATCCTTCTACGGTTCCTTCGAGTATTCCGGTTTGTAAATCGGTGCTACCAAATCGTTGCATCATAAAAATAGGCGTTATGGCAAAAGCAATAACAGAGGATACATTTAGAAAAAAAGCAGCAATGCTGAGACACCACAAGGAAGAAGGCAGTCCTAAAATCGTTCCGGGTGTTTTGCCCTCTGACAATGTTTTTGTAATCATATTAAAAAATCCTTTGTAGAAAAGAAATCATTTATTGGAGTGGGTGTAATATGTCTTTTAGACAGATCAGAATGAATGCCGCAAATAGGCATAAAAGGTTTAACGAATGAAAAATTATTGGGATTGAGTAGGTTCGTATTCAAAATGTGTAAAACAGAGAAAATAGTTTGAAAAAATAGGTTAAAAACAAAAAGACTCTTGATTAGGAAAACATTGGTCATTACGGTTGATCTGGGGTTAAGAGAACTTCAGATCTTGGATTGGCCGAAATGCCCAAAAATGATCGAACAGATTCCAAGCCGCGTTTTTCTTTTGCGCTGGCCGCAATCCAAGGAATTTTTTGAAATTGGCTGGAAAATTCTGATGTGCGTTGGTTTAATAGCGAAGCACTGATGGCATCAATTTTTGTAAAAATAACTTCGTAACGACGCCCCAATTTTTGTAAAAAGGATAATGCCTCTAAATCTGCTGGCTGTAACACATGGCGACTGTCGATGAGGATGAAAATTTTCCATAATGGGGCGCGTGTTGTCAAATACTCTGGAACCAAATAGCTCCAGCGTTTTTGCATATTATGGGGGACTTTTGCATACCCATAACCAGGTAAATCCACCAACCGTATTCCAGAAGGACAATGATAAAAATTCAAATTTTGCGTACAGCCTGGGGTTTTTGACACCCTTGCCAATGATTTTGAACCCATAACCGCATTTAAAATGGATGACTTTCCCACATTGGATCTGCCCCAAAATGCGACTTCTGGGTGTAAAGCAGGAGGGAATGCTCTGGGATGGGGTGCGCTGGCTAAAAAAATACATGATTTTTGTTTCATCATACCCTCTCTAAACACAAAAGAGATGCGTCGGCCACAGTTGGCCAAGACATCTCTTTTCTTTTATCCGATTTTTTACTAAAACAAGCCGGCTTGCAACAAAATCTTTGAATTTGTCTCATTCATTATACCGATTGATGATACCTCATCATGAACCATTGTTGGGCCATCGTCAAGAAGTTGCTCCACGTCCAATAAATCACCAAGCCCACAGGAAAACTTGCCATCATATAGGTAAAAACAACAGGCATGACGTAGGTCAACATGATTTTTTGCTGAGTATCCGTAATGCTGGACGAATTCATCATCTGTTGCACCACCATGGTTACACCCATTAAAATGGGCCAAATCCCGATATGCATCCACGCAGGTACAATCCATGGGAACAAACCAAACCCAGAAAGCAGGGACGTGGGATCAGGGGCAGATAAATCAGAAATTACCCCTAAAAACGATGCATGGCGCATTTCAATAGAAATAAACAGAACTTTGTACAGCGAAAATAAGATTGGAATCTGTACCAACATGGGTAAGCACCCTGAAACAGGGTTAATCTTTTCTCGTTTATACAAATCAACCATGGCTTGATTAAGGCGCATTTTGTCATCGGCAAAACGTGTTTTCAAGGCCTGGATTTGTGGTTGCAGCAGGCGCATGCGTGACATCGAACGAAACGAGCGCGCAGAGAGAGGGAAAAGCACAATTTTGATGGCAATGGTCATGATTAAAATGGCCAGCACAAAATTGCCCACCAGCTGTTGCAATGATGACAACAGGAAAAACATGGGTTTTGTGATAAAGTAAAACCACCCAAAATCAACGGCCATATCGAAATGATCAATATTCAGCTTTTTCTCGTAATCTTCTAGCAACGAAACTTTTTTTGGCCCCAAAAAGAGGTGCCAGTTTCCGTACGTGCGAGACTGGCCTGGCTCAAGGGTTGGCAGCGCAGGTGCATTCGCCCCATTTAACCAACTGTTTTCTCTGACTTCTACTTTGTAAACGTCTGATTGATTAGGACTTGCCCCCTCTGCGACAAAGCGACCATCGGCATGATTGCTGGGAATGATGGCGGCCAACCAATACTTATCCGTAATGCCTAACCAGCCTTTACCACCTTGTTTTCCCTCTTGAATGGATCCAGAGTAAGGCATCCAAGGGCCTTGGCCACTTTTTAGTAAATCTTTATAGGTTTTTTCTTGTAATTTTCCATCCACCATACCAACGGCCCCTTCGTGCAGCATCATATACCTAGAATTTTTTCCATATTTTCCATATCCTTTATACCCAGAAGTGTTTACAGGCTCTTGTCGGATCAATGCAGACAACGGAGTACCGGGATCAACAGATTCATTGCTGTTGTTTTCCACCCGCTGTGCAACGGTGATTAAATATTGATCATCTAGCGATAGGTCTATAAAAAAGGATTGACCCTTTTGGTTTGTCCACGACAATGTTACCCCTTGATCGGGCGTTAATTTGGGATGACTCACCGTCCATATGGTTTCTGAATCAGGTAAATCCGTCTGCTGTCCTGCCGTTTTTGTCCAGCCCAAACACGCCCCATAGCCTGTTCCATTTTGTGACAATATTTCTACAGGTGGACTGTTGGGCTCTGTTGTTTGTTTGTAATCTTTTAACTGACACTGGCGAATAATCGCCCCTTTTAAGTCCACAGATCCAGATATTTTCTGGTTTTCAAAGGATACCATTGTCCGAGAAGGGGGGGCAGCGATCCCTTTGGAAAAATCCGCGTTTTCTGTGTTGGCAATGGAATCTCTAGACGTTGTCGTCATGGCTGATTGCGACGAATGATTTACCTTGGATGGATCGGGTTTTAACCACAGATCAATGCCCAACCACACCACAGTGCAGGCCAGTAAAACAATAAGAAGGTTTTTTTTGTCTTGCATAAATCAATTAACTCGATGAAAAAAGAGAGGAAGGAACAGGGTCATATCCGCATTTTCCCCAAGGATTACAGCGGATGATGCGCCATACAATTAAAACAATGGCTGTCATAAGGCCATGTTGATGAAAAGCGTCGATGGCATAGACGGAGCAGGTCGGATAGAATCGGCATGAACCAACCATGGAAGGGCGTAGAATGCCCTGATACAGCATGATTCCTGCGATAAATACAGAGCTCAAAATCGCCTGAAGAAAGTAGATTATCCTGGATGTTCCCCCCCGCACCAGGGGTTTTGATGTCCAAAGGCCAGTCCATACAGACTCTTTGATGTCAACATCAGGCAAAGTCTCCTCATCGGTGTGCACGAATGCGGATGCATTATGTTCAGAACGCGTTACAGAGAGTGGAGACCTAGAGTAGGCAGGCCATACATCAGAGAACACCATGGCAGAACAGCGCGCAGACCTGGACAAATCAAGCATACCCCCAAGCCATTTAAAGGTGCGCCCTGTCTTATATGCAAACCATAGTCCCAACATTAAAAGAGATAATTCCCCTAAAATCATAGCGATTCCACAGAAAGATGTCTTCAAAATGCAGTCAGATATTCCACTGAACGATGTCTTTAGAAAATGTCCCATATCCCACACCATGGTCCGCAAAATATCAAGCCTAACCATAGATTTTTAACACACCTTTTAGATGATGGCACACCGCAAAAAAAGGCAGTTCTGCCACTGTTGCCGATCGAACGACAACAATATAGGCTGGGGAAATGGAAAGGGTTTTGGATTGATGTAAAACCCTAAATGCAGCACGCAACCGTCGTTTAATACGATTGCGTAACACTGCGCTGCCCAGTTTTTTCTTGACAACAATTCCATACTGCAAGCATAAACCAGGATCAAAACCCGTTGTTTTGGACAGAATGTTTCCAGAAACCCCAATGGTTCGTGCTGCAAAAAAATCATTCGCCAAATAGCGGGCTTTTTTGGTCCATGCAGGATGACCTTGGCAAAGGGCTCTGACAGGCTGTAAAGTCACGGGAAAACTTATGCAGAAAGACGTTGACGACCCTTACGACGTCTGTTGGCTAGAACTCTGCGTCCACCCACTGTGGCGCTTCGTGCTCTAAATCCATGGCGACGTTTACGTACCAGGCGACTGGGTTGGTATGTCCGTTTCATACTAAACTCTTTGATTCCAATTTTAATAGCTTAGGCATTTTTTACGCCTATGTAAAGACTTGACTGGAACTCGAAACCCAGATTGAACATAACAGGTGGGGAATAGGTAAGGCAAACTGTCGGAGTGGCGGGATTTGAACCCACGGCCCCCACACCCCCAGCGTGGTGCGCTACCAGGCTGCGCTACACTCCGTTTTACACACGTAAAGATTATCGCACATTAAACGGCCTGTCAAATGGTCCAACAGTGCAGGTATTTCCGTGTGGCCTTTTCTTTCATTTTTTGATTATAATAAAGAATGATAGGTCTTGTTTTACACCTATTTTTAAACCCATTTTGAGGATTTTTTGCATGCGCGTTCCAGAACTGAAAGAATGGTTACAAAAATATGGCTTACAACCCACAAAATCTTTTGGACAGCATTTTTTATGCCACGAACCCACGTTACAGAAAATTTCAGACTGTGTAGAGGGAAAAAACGTTCTTGAAATTGGACCAGGTGCAGGATGCTTGACGGAATATTTAATTCAAAATCCCGAACGCAGCGTAACCGTTGTGGAAAAAGATCCTAAATTTCACGATCTGATTCATGCCCGCTTTCCAGAGGTGCATTGGGTAGAGATGGATGCGTTACAGCTGAATTGGGCTGATTATGCTGGTTTTTTTGTGGCCAGCAACTTGCCGTATAATGTCAGCGTTCCTTTGATGCTGCACTATACAGAGCATGCAGACCTGTTTCCTGGCGCCATTTTTATGATGCAAAAAGAGGTGGCAGAGCGTGTTACAGCTCAGATCCGCACCAAAGATTACGGACGCTTGTCTGTGATGATACAAACGTATCTTGATATCTCTTGGGTGATGGATGTTCCACCCAGTGCCTTTTGGCCAAAACCGTCCGTTGATTCTACGATTTTGTTGATGCGGCCTAAAAATCCGTGGCCTGTTTTGCCCTTTAAAAAGCTCTCTTCGCTGGTGGCGTGTGCTTTTTTCAGTCGCAGAAAAATGCTGCACCACAATGTTCAATTGTCTGCAGATGTATGGGAGAAAAGTGGCATCGATTCTCGTCGCAGGGCCGAAACATTGACGCACGAAGAATTTACGCACTTGCTGAAAACCATTGCAGAACATGGACAAAAAAACAAGGAGGCCCTTCATGTGGAATCGCGTTAAAACCAACCTGAAAAGCGTATTATCGCGTACAGCTGGCGGTGTGCAACAGGGGTGGTCCAGCCTGTTCAAAGCGAAATCATGGCAAGATGTGGATTGGGACACATTAGAAGAAACCCTGTTGTTGGCTGATGTGGGAACGGATGCCGCTGAAAAGCTGTTGGATGCGGTTAAGGCCTATAAAGGCGATATAGGGACAGGTATTCGTGCCCATTTAATCCAGCATACCACCACGGTGATGAAGCCCTTTGAGGGGGCACTGCACCCTAGTCCTGTGGTTCTGTTTGTTGGGGTTAATGGTTCGGGTAAAACCACAACATTAGGAAAATTGGCGGCATTGTGGGGCCATCAGGGTCATCGGGTCCATATTATCGCTGGCGATACATTCAGGGCTGGTGCAACAGAACAGTTGAGTCTGTGGGCAAAAGATTTTTCCATGACAACAGGGCAGGGGGATCCTGCAAGTGTGGTGTACAAAGGGCTGATGGCTGCCCAAGAGAACAATGACGACGTGGTCCTGATTGATACAGCTGGGCGATTGCCCAATCAGGTGGGGTTGATGGATCAAATGAAAAAACTGTATGGTGTGATTCAAAAATTACGCCCCGAACAGTCTTGCCAAGGGGTGTTGACATTGGATGCAACGGTGGGCCAGCACGCCCTGGTTCAAATCGAGAATTTTCAAAAATGTGTTCCAGTCACTGGCCTGATCATGAATAAAATGGATGGAACGGCCAAGGGGGGTATTCTGATTCAAGCGTGTCATCGATATGGTCTGCCCATTTATGGTCTGGGCGTAGGGGAATCTGTATCCGATTTTCGCCCCTTTGTTGCATCTGATTATGCCGATGCGTTGTGGTCAACGCCCGAAGGGGCATGATGCCAGACAGAACAGGGGGCAGGGGGTTTAGGGGTGTCCTCGTTACCAGATAGACTAGATTGGTCTAAATGGCCAGCCAAACAGAGGTGTTTTGAGGGCATTTGGTGATTTTGGCGCAAACCATGTAAACTGAAAATTATTTGGATGAGGAGAGCCCATGCACTTGCCAAACGTTTTGACCCTGCTCCGAATGATCTTGACCCCAGTCATTTGTTGGGGGCTGTGTTGGCACACATCATCTGGGATTCACTTGGCCACGGCTGTATTTTTGGTGGCAGCCTTGACGGATTTTGCCGATGGATATGTGGCTGAAAAATACAATGCGCGTTCTGTTTTGGGTGCAGCGCTGGATCCTCTGGCAGACAAAGTTTTGATTGTTTTGGTGTTGTTTTTTCTGGCTGCCAATGGTCATTTGTCAGGGCCATGGATGTTTTGGCCGTGCGCATGCATCATTGCCAGAGAAATTCTGGTGCTGGGGTTGCGCAGCGTGATGGGGGCAGAACGGGTTCCAGTGATTGGGGTGGCCAAAGCAAAAACCTTTTTACAAATGGTCAGTGTGGGGTTGTTAATCAACAACAACGTTTCCGATCATCCGTACAGCATGTGGGTGACCATGATGTTACTGTGGCTTAGCGCCGTACTCAGTACAGCCAGCGCCTATGTATACTTAAAAATCAGCATTCAGGAATATCGTGCCCAAGGTCCAAGATCACTGTGAACACTGTTGTGATCAAGAATGCTTTGCGCCAGCAATCGGCAGAATAATCACAACGATACAGACATGAAGTAAATACATGGGTTCATCACAGTACGATACATTTTTAGGCCGTTTTGGAAAACGTATTTTCAGTGCACAAGTTTGGAAAAAGCCAGCTTTTCGCGGTTTTTTGTGGGCCATGTGTTCCAATATCAGTTTTGTGGCCGTTATGATTTTGAACAAATTATTTCGACAAGAATTGCCCGTCATGTGGTTGGTCTGGGGCAGGTGCTTGTTTGCTCTGATGTTTGTCATTCCCTTTTTAAAGTGGAGCAACTTGAGGGTATTGTGGGTGGTGCAGGGCATTCGCGGGGTTCTTGTCGCTGGTGCCATGGTGTGCTCGTATACGGCATACCGGCATTTACCCAGTCATTTTGCCGCATTAATTGGTGCCAGCAGCGCGCTGTTTACCATGGTCTTGGCCCGGGTTTTTTTACAAGAACCCGTGGATTCAAAGCGTATGATTGCTCTGGCTGTTGGGTATTGTGGGGTCGTTATTTTACTGGGTGATGCTATCAATACATCCTGGAGTCATTACGTTCTGTGGGCCGTTTTGGGGAATGTGTTGGCCGCCACAGTGGCCATTTTATCAAAATGGTTAACCACACGATCCATTCACCCGCAATCCAGCATGGTTTACGGCATCGTTGTGCCTTTGATGGCGTTCAGCGCCATTCTGTACGCCGATCCCCAATGGCATCAGATCAAGCTGGGGGTATATCAGTGGCAATTGTTGGCCGTTTTGGGCAGCATTGGTGCCTGTATACAATACACTTTGTTACGCGCCTATCAAGTGACAAAAGCATCCTTTGTTGCTCCGTTGGAATATGTTCGGTTGTGCCTGATGATTCCTGCAGGATATGTATTTTTGGGTGAAATGCCGACCCTTTGGTCTTATGTGGGTGGCACCTTGATTGTGGGAATTTCCATTTGTTTTGTACACTGGGAAACAAAGGAATCTTAAGCATTGCTCATCCAACATCCCCTTGTCTGGTGAAGAAATTCTGGCGGAGTGATTCTGGTAAAAAGGGCAGCAGGCGTATTCAGCCCTATATCGTGTATTCCTTTTAAAATCACCAATCCGTACATTCAAAATTTAGAAAAATTACAGCCAAAGATTGACCATTGCCTCTTTTTTGTACAATAATGAAAGCTGGTTTTTTCTTTTTGTAAAAAACCTATTTTTAGGTTTCAAATCCCAATACAAATATTTAAAAGGGGGGGAGCTATGACAAAAGATTTTCGTAACACCTATTCGTTAAAAAGCTTGACGATGTGGATTATTCCTAGCATCTTTTTTATGTTCCAATTTATCCCTAGACTTTGGTTGGGGCAAAATGCAGACCATATCAGGGGACAATTGTCCATCGACTGGCAATGTTTTGGGTACATCAACGCACTGTATTATTTTGGATATGCGGGGATGCAAATTCCTGTGGCCATGATGTTGGATCGTTTCCAGCCCCGATATGTGATTTCTAGTTTGATTGCTTTGCTCAGCCTTTCTTTTCTGGCTTTTACCCTGACAGACAACTGGATGGTGGCGGCTGGGGCTCGATTTTTTATTGGCATAGGTTCTGCTGCTGGTTTTTTGGGGGTTTCTAAAATCATTTCCCAGTGGTTTGACCGCAAAACCTACTCTAAATTACTAGGCATTTCTATTGCGTTTGGTATTTTGGGTGCCGTTTATGGTGGGGGGCCGACCTATGTTTTGGTGCAAAAATATGGGGTAGACACAGTGGCTTTTGGCATTGTTGGTGTGGGCTTGGCATTGGCATTGGCTGTTTTCTTCTCTGTACGATCCCCTGAAAAAAGCCACGAAAACAATGAAAAATTGACCATTGCTCACTTAAAGGAACTGATTTCTTCCCCCACCATTTGGATTTTGGGTGCTGTAAACCTGTTGCTGGTCGGCCCCTTAGAAGGGTTTGCTGATTTGTGGGGAGAGCGGTATCTGGTAGATTACTTTGGATTTGAAAAAACCAGAGCCCTAGAGCTGGTCTCTTTTATATTCATTGGTTTAATTTCCGCCTCACCCATTACACCATGGATCGGGAAAAAGATTGGGGATTATGCCCTGATTAATGTGTGTGGGTTAGGTATTGTATTGTGTTTTATGGTTTTGTTTATGCATTGGGCCCCATCTTGGTGGGGTGTGGCCACGACGTTGTTCATGATGGGGGCTTTTTCAGCCTATCAGACCAATTTGTTGTCTGCCGGGAGTGAAATGGTGCGGCCCGTATTGATGGGCGTTACCATTGCCTTTTTGAACTCTTGGAATATGTCTGGTGGATCGGTGTTTCACCCTCTTGTTGGTATGATTATGGATTCTGGTAAAACAGGCGAATCCAACTTGATGGGGGATATCATTGCCTTTTTGGACTCTTGGAATATATTTGGTGGAGCGACAGGCCAATCCAACTTGGTTTCAGAATCCACCTATATTGCAGCATTGAGTACGATTCCGTTGGCAGCCACCATTGGCGTTGTTTTGATGTTTTTTATTGGGATCATTCATTATAAAAAAAATAGATTAAAATAAATCTGTTGTTTTTAATGGGTGTTGGTTAAGTGTTTATAAAAAGTGTGCCCACTGTGTCCGTACAGGGTATATCAAACGGAGGGATGCCCTCTGACTGGGTTTTATCCAGCCCTGTCCTTCTGCGTCCAGTACGGGGGCGCAGCGGTGTGTACTAATGGGAGTCAGCGGGGTGTGCATTTGCGCCCATTAGATCCATCAGAGTATAGGTCTGATTCCAAAAATGACACGTTGTTTTTTCTGTTTGAATCAACCTTTGAACATAAAAAGAGGTTGGGTCAATGGCGCTCTGGGTTTTACGGGTAACATCCGTTTTAAACATCATGGCGGTGGGTAAAGCCCCCCCCAGAGTGGTGGCACCAGGCAGAGGGTTTAGGGAATGCTGGCGCTAACAGAGGAACAGTTGGATTGGGGAAATTCGAGAGAAAACGTTTGGGGTTGACCCGATAAAATTTGAATATTTTCTAGAACATGGTCTCTTTTTATGATTGTTTTCTTGCCCGATGAATCGAATTCGCATAAAGAGAGTTGTATTTTCGGTGAAATAATTGTTTTATCCGATAAGTTTCGTATAGCTCCGTGACAGACCATTTTTCCTTCATCCGTACTTTGAAATGCAAAAGACGTCAGTTCCAATTTTGGCTTTTTTCTGTGATTAAACAGCAACTCTGTCCATCCGTCTACCCACGGCCCCAAAGTATCCAGACTCTGTCTGCCCAAATAAAAAGATCCGCTCCCCACGATACATAATGCAATAAAACCAATAATACGCCTTGTTCCAATGGAAAACCCACGTTGTTCTTTGCCCGATTCTTGTGGCACAGTGATCATCATGTTTTTGGATTCTGGCGCTGATTGATGCCAAATATGGCCGCATGCCGTACATCGTACTTGGCATCCCTTAGAGCCTAGGATGCTGTCGTCTAAATGGTAACGCATTTTGCACGGGCGACATTGAACAATCATGACATATGTGCGTGGGCAAAATAGATGATATAATTTTATGGTTTTTTAAACCCTTTGTCCAGAGTTTATTTTTAAATGATGCACTGTTGTGTATTTAGGGTTAACAGGACGGCTTTAAATTCGTCCTGAAGGAAGGCAAGGTGTCTAGCTAGTACATGATGATTGCAAATATGTATAAAAGTTTCAATAAAAACCATAATGAAAATCATCCGAAATGAATCAAAAAATGAGAACGGATGGCAGGATAGGCGATATAATCATACATCAGGCCATAGGAGGGGAGGGTGATTTTTTACTGTGAGTAACAAAAAATTCGTAAAAAAACAGGTGTACTTTTAAAAAAAAGTAAAATCAATCATCCGAAATTCAATCATCCGAAATGAATCAAAAAATGTCGAATCCCAAAAGCCCCCCTCACACACTTTTATATGAGGGGGCCCTTTGTCGGACCATTCCCACCCCTAAGGTCCAAAGACGACAAAAGGGAGGGGGCGTGTGCTTATACCCAGACGCTGTGAACTCTGACCACAGGTTGAACGCCCCATTTTTTATAAAATAAATTGCGTATGCGTCGTGCCGCAGTGATGTGGGTGGGAGCAGAAGATTTTGAAGCAGGCGCCACGACAATGTTGCCTTCAGGTGCAGCAGAGGCAGATTTTGCGTCTTTTGCGCCTTTGGTCTTTTTTTTCAAATCACCCTGATTAATGGCCTCGGTGTACACCTCTGTAATCAAATTTTTAATTTGACTTTCCACCGCATCCCTTTCTGCTTCGTACTCGAAAACCCCGTGAGACATCACCGTGCGCGATAAAATCTTGCGATTTGCGCTGGATAATACCACAAAAACGAACAAGGATCCCCGATCCAGCAGCTCTTTTCTCTGGGTAACCACAGGACCGGTGTATTCCACCAAACGACGCCCATCCAGAGCCAATCTTCCCACAGGAACATCGCCCAATAATTTAACGGGTCCAGGGGAAAGATGGAAAATGTTTCCATTTTTTGGAACAATGGCAGACGGCACTCCTTTGGAAAGGGCAAAGGCCGCATGCTCTTTCAGATGAATGGCTTCTCCGTGCACAGGCACCACGATTTGAGGCTTTAACCAATCATACATTTGGGCCAATTCATCGCGACACGGATGTCCTGATACGTGCAAACCCTCTTTGTACGTAATCATTTTAACGTTTTGCAAGGTTAAACGGTTTTGCAGGGCTGATATGGCTTCTTGATTGCCTGGAATGACCCGAGAAGAGAAAATGACCGTATCGTGTTCACCCAAAGTCACAAAAGGATGATCCTTGTTGGACATGCGGGTTAGGGCTGCCCGAGCTTCGGCTTGGCTGCCTGTGGTTAAAATCATGACGGATGCGTGGGTGTGATTTTTGACTTCTTCCACCGCAATAAATTGGAAAGAATCATCAAAATATCCGCAATGTCGCGCCGCATCGACCATGCGCTGTAATGATCTGCCCACCAAACATACTTTGCGGTGTGTGGCAACGGCGGCTTTGTAACAGCTGTGAATACGCGCCAAATTGGATGAAAAGCACGAAATAACCACACGCCCTTTGCAATCGGCCACCACATCATAGATGGCATTTTCCACATTGCCCTCGGATCCGGAAAACCCTTCTTCGAACACATTGGTCGAATCGCATACCAGAGCCAAAACGCCTTCTTGCCCCAACTCAATCAAGCGATTTTTGTCAATGGCCTTACCAATCAACGGTTTTGGGTCGATTTTCCAGTCGCCTGTATGAAAAATATTGCCGTGTGCCGTGCGAATCATCAAGGCACTGGGTTCTGGAATAGAGTGGGTCAGCGATACAAATTCGATGTTAAAATTGCCAACCTGAGTTCTGCTGAGCAAGGGGACTTCATTAACCTGAACCTTTAGGTTCAATTCTTTTAACTTTTCGCCCAAAATATAGGACGTAAATGGCGTGGCATACAGGGGGCAGTTTAAATAGCCCAAAAGATAGGCAACAGCACCCACATGGTCTTCATGAGCATGGGTGACAAAAAGCCCTTGCAGCTTGCTCAGATCCACACTCTCTACGAAATGGCGAATGTCGCTCATTAAAACCATGTCTGGGCTGCGGGAAAATGTAATTCCATTGTCCACCATTAGCCATTGGCCGTCGCAACAATAGAAATTAGCATTCATTCCAATTTCCCCGCTTCCTCCTAAAGGAACAAAAGACAGTCCTTGTGGGTTTTCTAAAATTTTCTTAAATTGATGAGAAGGAGTACTCACTGCGGTAAAAATATATTATGATCGTTATCTTTATTCTAGCACGCTTTTTTCCATAAAAGATAGAATATCGCCCTTTTTTTTTGATTTTGCTCACCAATACACCCCCCCTATGGTTAGGCCTGGGCATGAACGTTGTTCATAGGGCCGTTGTTAATAAAAAAACCAATTTTTTACTCTTTTTTAATCAAACTTTGATTACAATGTTTTTAAGTAAAATATAAAATCAGTAAACTGTATATGAAAAAAAGAACATTAAAATTCATTCTTTCCACCGTTGTATTCGGTGTATTGGCCACAGCGTCATCCGCTCACCAAAACCTATGGATTCAGACATCGGGCATGACATCGAATCTGTCATCGGCAAAAGGGGCCTCTGGTCAATCCAAACAGGTGACATCTCAAACCTATCGCGATGAGGATGAATGGGTGAAAAAAACCATCGAAGTGACCACAGAAAATGGTGTAAAAACCACAACAATCACAGAAAAACGCAGCAAAGATGGTCACACAAACGTAACAACGCAGGTCAAAACAGAAAAATTGGAAAATCCTAAATGCTGTGGAATGAAAAAATGGAAAAAATGGAAAAAATGGCTTCAACGCGACAAGAACCATTCTGGAGGCGGACCACATCAAGACAATGGTGTGCTAGAGCAGGATGAATCCACCTCTGATGAACATGAAGACGCCGCAAGAGAAGACGCCGCAAGAGAACGCGCCCGTCAGATTATGGCCCAAAAAATCGCCAAAAAAATCGCCAAAAAAATGGCCCAACATCAAAAAAACATACAGAATCAGGCCAAGAGCATACAGAGCAGCATTCATGACGATATTCAGAAGAATATGGCTGCCCTTGACCAAGAAATCCAAAAATTATTTGGCATGGTTTAAACCCATACTGGGTGCCGACAGCCAAAAAAAGGGGGGTAATGCCCCCTTTGGTTTTCCAGGGCATAACGGTGTCCCAGAATTGATAGGGCAATCTAGCCCAATCGTCCAGCATCACCGTGGCCACATTACACAGAACACGTCGCAGGGGCAAAGGCCGCGCATGCACGCAACAATCGGTCATTAATGGCGCAGCCTAGGCCCGTCTGGGGAATGGGCATAACAGCGATTGTTTGGCACGCGCTTTGATCCAATTGGTGTAAAGCCGCAAACAAATTGGCCGCAGCTTGGGTAGTATTGCCCTCTAAACTCAGTTGTACACACACATTTGCACCCAATAATGGTGGACCAAAGGCCAACAGACCTTCACCATCTTTGATATGGGTCGCATTTAAACGCAGGGGTTTTTTAGGGGCATAATGGGCCAACAACTGGCCAGGACACAATACTTTGATGTCAGGGGCAGGGTTTGTGGTAATGGCATCGCCTTTTCCAGGTGCATAATCTGAAACTGAGGGTTCTTGAAACCCCAGCAATAGGGTGCTGATGTCTTCGACCGACAAAGCACCAGGACGCAATATATTGATGGGCCAAGTGCGGCCATCCAAAATGGTGGACTCTAGACCATAAACACACGGCCCACCGTCTAAAATCGGTACATCCAAATCTTTGGCCACGTGCGCCGCAGTGGTGGGGCTGAGCTGGCCTGATAAATTGGCGCTGGGGGCCGCCAATGGACCCGGTAGAGCCCTTAAAATGTTTTGGATCATGGGGTGCGATGGCACCCGAATGGCGGCTGAATTTAATCCACCCGTTGCAGCCAGAGGAATGCGTGATGTGGGCGTCAACGATAACACCAACGTTAACGGCCCAGGCCAACATGCCGCAGCCAAATGCTGAGCCCACGGCGTCCAAACCACATCAGTCCTCGTATCTTCTAAACAGGCGTAATGTAAAATTAATGGATTGTGCTGGGGGCGATTTTTTAACGCATAAATATGTTGAACCGCTTGTTCATCATAACCCAGACCCGCCAATCCATAGACCGTTTCCGTCGGCAAGGCCACAACCTCTTTGTTTAAAAGAAGGTTTATGGCCCGATTAATATCCGTAAAAATCATGGATTTTTTTGGTAATGATAAGGTGTAGCCATTATTTTGGACAAACCAAATACAAGATCTTCAGTTATTGTGTCAGAAAAAACCCTTGCCCTCAACCTTGGTTCCTTTTTTATCGGGTGCATTATTCACACCATCCATCGTGGGTAAGCTCTTTCCAAACACCATGGCTTCTTTTAATTGCTGGCCAATATCCGAAACACTGCCTGGGGTGTACGGCACCATGATGGTGTTCATTTTTCCACCCATTCCCATTTCTTTCAGGGTATCAAAATATTGGGTCATTAAAATCAAGTGCATAATGGCATCGTGATCGGCACCTGGGATGTGGGCCTGAAAATCGCAAAGAGACTCTTTTAATCCATCCATAATGGCTTTGCGTTGCCAAGAAATGCCTTTTCCGTGCAGAGCTTTGCTTTCGGCTTCGGCCTCGGCCTGTTTAACCTTTAAGATTTTTTCAGCTTCACCACGCTCATTGGCGGCAATGCGTAAACGTTGGGCCTCGTTAATTTCATTCATGGCGGCTTTGACTTTGGCGTCCGGCATAATATCCGTGACCAACGTTTGCGTAATGTCATAACCAAAATTATTCATGACCTCTTTTAATTCATCGCGCACAGAAAGGGCAATGTCATCCTTGGTGGAAAATACATCGTCTAGCCTAATTTTGGGAACCCGAGAACGCACCACATCAAATACAAAAGCTTTGATTTGCTTTTCTGGATCATCCAGAGTATAAAACGCATCAAACACTTTATGCGGCAAAACCCGATATTGAACGGATGTGGTAATGTCCACAAAAACATCGTCTAATGTCTTGGTTTCCACCTTGATGTCCAATTGCATCAAACGCAAACTGACCATACCTGCACATTTGTCCACCACTGGAATTTTAAAATGCAGGCCAGCAGAACATAGGGTGTGAAATTTTCCAAAACGTTCAAGAATATATACCGATTGCTGGGGAACGATGATATAGGATGCCACAACGATACAAAGCATAACGACTAATACGAAGACAGCAATCAATGAAAAAAGTGGAATTAACATTGTGGTGGTTTACAATGATTATGAATGATGGTTTATCATAACTCTTTTTTTATAAAATAATATGAATTCTGGGCCTGTTTGTTGCTGTTTTTTATGGTGCCTCTGACGCGATCTCTTCTAGATTTTTACAAAATTATTGCCCCGATCATTTTCTTTCTAACCCCATGCTCCCCGCTTTACAGACCCCAAATCCCTTGACCAAGTGCCCGCACCCATCAAAAACATGTCCTGCCTATAAATCTCTGCCCATGGCGAGAAATTTTTTGCGTCTTTTTTCTGCAAAGTGCGTTTGGTTTTTCATGGCCTGTAATTGAGAAAACAAGCACTGGCTGACACGATCAATGGTTTCTGCACAGTGTCGGTGTGCCCCACCTATGGGTTCTGGAATAATTTCATCAATCACACCAAGGGATTTTAAATGTTGTGCCGTTAATTTCTGAGCCATCGCCGCATCTTGTTTCTTGGTGGCCGTACGCCACAAAATAGAAGCGCACCCTTCAGGGGAAATCACAGAATAGACAGAGTGTTCCAACATGGCAATAAAATTGGCTGTGGCAAAGGCGACTGCTCCCCCCGATCCCCCTTCTCCGATAATGATGGATAAAATGGGTACTTTGATTTTTAAACTGGTGTCAATGCATTCGGCAATGGCTTGGGCTTGACCGCGTTCTTCGGCCTGCGTTCCCGCAGCTGCCCCAGGGGTATCCACCAAAAAAACCACAGGCAATCGAAATCGTTCGGCCAGCACCATTAATCGTTGGGCTTTTCGATACCCTTCTGGGCTGGCCATGCCAAAATGATGGTGAATGCGCGATGTGGTGTCGTGACCTTTTTCATGGCCCATAATCATGATGGGTATGCCCTTGAATAACCCCATTCCAGATACAACGGCATGATCTTCACCGAATAGACGATCGCCAGACAGGGGCACAAACTTATCCATCATGGCCGCAATGTAATCGCGGGCTTTTGGACGCTCTGGCAACCGAGCCACTTGAACCTTATCCCAAGGCGATAAATTTTTGTACAAATCGGACAGAGATTTGTGGTACTTTTTTTCCAGTTTTTGAATGTCTTCGTTGATCTTCAAAGACAAAGGCGCTGGCAGGGTTTTTAACCCCTCAATTCGATCTTTAAGCTCTTTGATATGGTTTTCAAAATCCAACATAGGGACCGATCACGATGGCGTTTTTTACGTATTGTACCAAATATACTCCGCTGTGACGACCCTATTCTTTGATTATTACGCCTTGCGTACCGATGCTGGTTTAGACGTTGCGCCTCTCTTTGAAACTTGGCCCTCTATGGCCTTTAAAAAGGCAGGTATTGCATTACGATTTTGACGCATCAAAGAGGCATACTCTTTTCTTTTGGCATCAACCAAATCCAATTTTTCGACAAAAAGATTGCGTATTTTTCCGGCTGCCACCTGAAAGCGAACATCCACAGTGCGGCCGTCTTCTGCATTGATCACTTTGCAATGCGCATCGTATGCATTGGGTTTGTTTTGAACAGGGGCGATTTTGGCGATTTCTAGGCTGCTGAGGTATTTTTTAGATACCCTTTGGAACGTCCGAACCACATTTTGTGTTAACAGATTTTTGAAGTGTGTTTTTTCTGCGTTGGAAAAAGACTTCCAATGGGGAAATAAGATATAGGATGCAATTTTATCAATATCCCAAATGGACAAAACCAATGCCGTCAGCTGATCCGCCTTTGTTTTTTCAGATGTTTTGCCAGAGGTAATCTGTTTTGCCGATTCGTACAAACGGTTGATCAGCAATTTTGCGGAATGTGCTCCTGCATCTGCAGAAGCCGAATCAATAGAAGACTGTTTTTTGGATGTTTGGGGGCCGGCAACAATACTGTTGCAAAGAATGGTGCAAAAGCAAATGAATAATAGGTGATTCATAATGAAAAACTCGTGTAATAACTTGAACTGACGATTGTCATATGGTTTTTATCAGGCTGCTCGATCCATCTTATAACCAAAACAATGTACAAGGAGAAATATAGGTACTGGGACAGTATACCATTAAAATGTGATTTTTGTCTGAAAAATTATATCCCCTAATCCAATAAATCGGGTGGCTGTTCTGTGGCCGAATCTGTGGTTTTTGCGGTGCCCTCTGTCCCCCTTACATCATCATCGTCCAATAAATCGGGTGGCTGTTCTGTGGCCAAATCTGTGGTTTTTGCGGTGCCCTCTGTCCCCCTTACATCATCATCACCACGTGACATTAAGTAGGTGTTACGCAAAGCCTCGTACCCATCGTCAAAGGTTTCTCCTAAGTCGTATTGTATGCTGGTAATTTTGGCTTGAGTGATCAAATACGATGCAGGATAATAGGCTATCGCCGTTTTTTTGTAATAGGTTGTGGGCAAAAGGGTGCAATCCACGGCTTGACCAATGGCATCACGCAAACTGCTGGGGCCTAAAAGAGGCATGACCAAAAAGGGCCCCGGCGGAACCTTTAAAATTCCTTGCAACGTCTTTCCAAAATCTTGACGCTGGGGTGTAATCTTTAATACGGATGCAAAATCAAACAACCCACACAGGCCAAAGGTCAGGTTAAAGAACAATCGTGCCGTATGGGCCAAAAAGTCATGGATTTTGCCTTGAAACACACAGTTGGCTATGCTCATAGGCGTTTCCACCGTATCCATTACACTGGTGATGCGATTTTTTATACACAGCGGCATAACCCGATAAAAACCAATAAATGGGCGAAAAATACTGTTATCCAAGGCGTTATTAAAGGAAAACATGGCCCGATTAAAGGATTCCAGTGGATCTCTGGGGTCTTTTGCAATGGGCTCATCTTTAGGCTCTTTGTCATTCGTTGGGTTAACGGGCGGGTGCCGGTAATGGGGCGCAGAAACGCATAAACATTGGGGGTGGTGCTTTGCGCATCCTGACAGGGCAAGGCCAAATAATAAAATACGAAAACACATAATGTTTATTATCTCTTTTTAGAGTAAAACCAATATCCGCTGATGGGCAACAGTAAAATATAGACCGCAGAAAGGATCAATAAGGTTTCCCAAGGGGCACTGAAAAGACCTGCAATAACGGCTAAAATAGCCATGCAAAAGATGCCGAAAAAATGCTCGGCAATGACGATTTTCTTAAAGACAAAGGTGGGGTATCGACTGATGGTTAAAATGGATGCGGCAATAATGACCAATGCGTATATCCAGACTGGAATATGGACATCAAATACAAAGGAAAAGATCATGGGCGTTAACATCAACAACGCGCCTGCTGGTGCCGGAACCCCCATAGAAAATACCGACGACTGATTGGGCAGCGTGTTAAATCGGGCCAATCTCCACGCCATGCACGCACTGAAAAACAAACTTAACCCCCATCCCTTGTTTCCCCAATTGGATAAAGAATAACAGTACGTAATCAGCGCTGGCGCTACCCCAAAATTAATGAAATCCACCAACGAGTCTAATTCTGCACCAAAGGCAGAGCTGGATTTTAACAGGCGTGCAACACGTCCGTCCAAACCATCCAAAATGCCAGCAATCAGTACACTGGCCACCGCATTTCTCCAATGTTCAGAAAAACCATATTGGATGGATGACAGCCCCATGCATAGGGCAGACAGGGTAATCATATTGGGCAAGATGCGTCCAATGGATGGGGATTTCCATTTTTCCTTCCAGCGCACCACTTTGTCCGCATTGGATTGTGTTGGCAGGGTGCGTATCAGGCTGGTTTTCTGTTTTTTCATCGATGTATTATTCGGCTGGAGGGAAATGATAGGGAGCGTGGTGGGCCAGTATGGGATCAAATTGCGCAATTCTGTTGGCGTGTCGTCCTTGCTGAAATGGGGTTTTTAAAAAGGCAGACAAACACGCTGTTGCCACAGATTGTGACATTAATCGGCCAGGCAAGACCAGAATGTTGGCATTGTTGTGGGCGCGCGCCATTTCTGCCATGTGGGGATCGGTGCATAATGCCGCCCCTATGCCCGGAAATCGATTGGCTGCCATACTCATGCCTATGCCTGTTCCACAAATCAAGACCCCCACCCATCCTTGATAAACATGCTGCACAACAAACGGAACAGCATCAGGATAATTGATGGGGTCTTTTGTTAGGGTTTGATGGCCGTAATTCCAAAAAATCTTTGGAAATTGCTGAATCAGAGCATTGGCCAGATCCATGCCAGCATGATCCCAACCGATGGTAATACGACGAATCATAAAGATAATGTTGGACAACAAGGGTATCTTTTATATTGTGTTGAAAAAGACAGGGATTGGCAATATGCGCTGCAAGGAATAGGGTTAGGGGTGATTTACGTTTTTATTTGGAAAAGATTGTAAAAAAAATCTTTTTGCCTGGTTTACGAAGTTTAAGAAACAGTTTAGGATGATTTTTGCAAACACCAAGATAATTTTTCATATTGAATATTTTCTAAAAATCATTAAATAGAGGGGGCTTCTTATGAAAAAAGTAATACCCTGTCTGGTAATAATAATGCTTGCCCTGTGTCCTAGCCTGATTGACATCAAGAATAAAGTTTTGTATTCATCCAAACGTGAATATCAGATGCCCCTTGACCAACAATCCAGATTAAAAACGAACTTTTTCCCAGAAAGTCTAAAAAAAACTGCTGATGCACGTGACGCATTAACGCCTGCAGCATTGGGTGCTGATATGCAAACCGACTCCCTAGGATTCTCTTTTCGCCTTCTGGATCAAAAAGACCAAAAAACAAACCAAGGAATGACCCAAAAGCAACGGGGTTTACGCCTGGGCGTGAGGGTTTTCTCGAAACTTTTTCCTTTTTCTTTTCCTTCCTGTTTTCTAAAAAAGAAAGCCCCTAGAAAGAACGCCCCTAGAGCCATACCCAGACTAGCCCAAAGTGATGCCCAAGTCCAAATATCGCAGCCTTTGGAGGTATTTGTTCAACAAAAAATTCTCGCCCAGATCCCAATGGATGAAAAATCAAAGCCGTACGCTGAAAAAAAAGAGATCAGATTGCAAAGTTTTTCTGATGATTTAGGTCACCATGGATCAACAGAGATCAGGACAGAGCAGGGCTGTTTTCACGATGTATCTGCAAAAGTAACCCGGGAAAAAACCCATGGAGCAAAAAAGATTTGTTTTGAAAATATTTGTTTTGAAAATGATCTTGATGGCAAGAATGACAGCACTCGTGTTTCCATTGATGCTGCCCCTGTTGATGCCAAGGCCGTGGATTTCAAATGCTCCTTCACCACGCACCAAGTGTTCGAAAACGCGCCTGTTTTTTACAGTCAAGCGTGTCAAAAATATCCTCATCAAGCAGGCAATCATAATGAAGACGCTGTTACGTCCCTTGTTCAGACTGAACAATCCTGCCCTATCCAAGCTCTGACACCTGAGACAAAAAAAACTCCTGTAAACACTTTACACCCTGTAGATGAATGTATTGATCCAGAACTGGCTTGGGCAGCGGATTATAATCCTAGAGATGACATACGTATGTTACCCCGTATGGAGCCTTTTTTTGAAAATTGTGTAATGGAACCCAGAGATAATTCCGAAATATTTCTGCCCAAAACAGATGCATTATTTGTTAATGAGGACTATACATATACGAATGAAATGAATATTGAGTTACTGCCTGAAACACCTTTGCTCCTGGGTCCAAATGAAGAGCTGCTAAGAGCACAGGCAGAAGCAGCAGAGGCCCTAAGACTGGCGGATGAAGCGGAGAAGAGTAGACTCGCAGCACAGCAGGAAGCGGAAAGAGTACAGCAGGCAGAAGCAGCAGAGGCCCTAAGACTCGCGGAGGAGGAGGCAGCAGAGGCCCAAAGACTGGCGGATGAAGCGGAGAAGAGTAGACTCGCAGCAGAGGCCCTAAGACTCGCGGAGGAGGAGAAGAGTAGACTCGCAGCACAGAAGGAGGCAGATGAGCTAAGAGCACAGCAGGCAGTAGAGCAGGCAGCAGAAGCAGCGGAGGCCAAAAGACTGGCAGAGGAAAAGAAGAGACTGTTGGAAGAGGAGAAGAGTAGACTCGCAGCACAGAAGGAAGCAGATGAGCTAAGAGCACAGCAGGCAGAAGCAGAGGCCCAAAGACTGGAGCAGAAAACAAATCTCATTTCAACAAATATCAATTCTGATTCAACAAAATTCAATTCTAACTTTAGTTTTGATTTATTAATCGAACCTGAATCCTTATTAATCAACACTAAATCCTTATTAAGAAAACCTGAACACATTGAAAAAGTCGCTTTGGGTGAATGTTATCGCATAATAAATGGGAGTTTAAAGAATCAAATCGTTCGATTTATTGTAAGTGAAAAATGTCGTGCCGAGTACCAGATTTTTAAGACTGAAGAAAGGGGGAACAACTGGGGTAAAATCAAGGGTTGGTTCGGGATACCAAAAGAAAGAACCTTGAGACGCTTGTTAGAATGGGGAAGTTTGTATGACATCAATGGCTTGCCCATTCATTTAATGGAAGAAAAAGGTGAAGAAAAACTAAATATAATGTATCTTGAAAAATGCCCTATGTCAGATTTTTTGAATAAAAATCCCGTGATACAACAAGACGTTACTTTTGCAAAAATTGATTATCAGAATGATGTTACCAACTGCTGTATGGCGAAAGGAGGTTGTTTTGAAACAACGAGTGAAAAATACAAGGCCACTAGAGTTGACAAAAAACCATTGTATAAAACAGATTTTTGCTATGATTCACAGAATTTGGTTAAATATTTGGAATTCATAAAAATCAATGGGAGAGGAGAAACAGCAGGGCAAAAATCCAAACCAAGTGGTCTGCTGAAGATCTTGCAAAATGATCAAATGACCCTAGATCGCAAGATGCTGCCGGATGGGGGTATGGAGGATATCTTATTATTAGATGGCGGAAAAGGACAGATAAGCATATTAAAAGAAGACTCAATTGTAATCATTAATGATATCATCCAGGAAAAGGACGTCAAAAATTCTGGTGACACAGAGATTAGACCAATTGGTGGGGACGCTCTGAAAATAATTACTCAAACAAATCCTCAACCGTCTCAACTAAAACCGAAAAAAATAACAGGCCAAAGAGGAGCGTCTAATAATTTAACCATTGATGTAAAATCTTCTGTTTTGGGCGAGAGGGATCCGAATACACCACATCCGAATACACCACATCCGAATACACCACAGAATCAACAAGATATAAAGAGCGCGTATGAAACAAACACCCCCGTCAACAAAAACAAAGCACGTCGAACGAGCAAAACGAGCAAAAAAATAAACGAGAAAAACGAGAACACCCCGCTGTTCAAAAAAAGGAAAATATCGTCCCAAAGCGAGAACAGGCTTTTAGAGTAATAATCGAAAATAATCTGCACAATGCCCAGGCATCCTGTTAACCCAGACCTGTGGCACCCATCAAACGGATGCACAGTGGACTGGTAAACAGAAATAGACTATAGTTTGATGAGTAAAGTCTTGTCTTTGGGTTCATGACGGATTCCTTTGTTGTTCATGAGAGCGCCATCGTTCATAAGAGCGCACACATTGGTCGTGGATGCGATATTGGACCCTATTGCATCGTTGGGCCCCATGTTGTTTTGCATGATAATGTTCGATTAACGTCCCATGTGGTTATTGAGCAGAACACCACCATTGGGGAGGATAGTACCATTGGGGCCTTTTCTGTTTTGGGATCTGACCCTCAACATTTGATTTATGCTGGGCAAGAAACCCATCTGATTATTGGAAAAAATGCAAGAATTCGTGAACACGTTACCATTCATCGTGGCACAAAAGAAGGCGGAGGTCGCACGATCATAGGCGATCGCGTATTTTTAATGGTGGGTGTGCACATTGCCCACGATTGCACCTTGGGTGACGATATTGTGATGTCCAATCAGGCGACTCTGGCGGGGCATGTAGAGGTTGGGGATCAAGCGGTTTTGGGTGGATTGTGTGCGGTGCTCCAATTTACACGCATTGGGGAAGGCGCCATGATTTCAGGGCTGTCTGGTGTGGCCAGCGATGTCATGCCCTATGGACTGGTTTTGGGGTATCCTGCAAAATTGATGGGGATTAATCGCATCAAGTTAAAAAGACTGCAAGCCAGTCACCAGGAAATCAAGGCCGTACATCGAACATTCCAATGGATTTTTTGTTCAACAGAAGGGTCCTTTTTCGAGCGTGTGAACACCATACCATCGGAATTTTTAGAATTTTCAAAGGTTAAGGTAATTCAAGAATTTTTGAAAAAAGATGTTAAGCGTTCCATTTGTATGGTTGGCGATGCCCGATATTTTGAAAAATTTGGGTCGTCATCAGAATTTCTTGCTCATGATGCACCAGATTCCCATCCGGATTAGTGCGAGGTTGATTCAACAATGGCCCCTAGGTTTCTTGAAATGAGGTGGTCTGAAATGCGGTCTTTGTTTTCTTAAAATTTCCACACCACAGAATCACAGCAGAAAAATTGTGGGACTCCCCCCACAGAATCCAGAGAGTGGCTTATTTTATGGTCTTTTTTGCGACGCACGCCAATCCATATATATTTTACACCCTAAAACCAAAGTGCGCAGGCTGATAGAAATGAAATTGGTCACAATGACAGGAATTTGATGGGTTAAAACGGCATAAATCATCTGAACAATGGACCCGCTGAGCAATAACGCCAGCATGCTAAAGGAAATGTCCTTGGCAGAACGCGTAACCCAAATTTGATGAATTTGAGGCAATAATGCAATGGCACTGAGTGTTGCAGCCAAAAATCCAAGAAAATCAACGTGTGCAAAGTAAATCTCAATATAATTCAGCCATGTCATCATTAAAATCCCCCTGCGCAGTATAGTATGTTTAAATATTCTGGGTTTGGATCCATTTTTTCAATGGGGTCAGGCTTGCTTGCATCAGGTTGGGTCGTGCTAACCCATGTTTTTTCCAAAATGGGGGATGATATGCGCATGTTTTTTCAGGATTTAGAGAGATTTTTAGATCGGCGATCCACAATATACTTGTACACCAAAACCCAAATGCGGAATACCAGGTTAATGCCATTGGTAATCATGACAGGCCAACGCATTTCTCTGATACCGTAAAGGACCCAAGTCGTACTGCCCATAATCCAAATGGAAAACATCCAAAAGGAAATGTCTTTGGATGATTGGGTACGACGAATGCGTCTGATTTGCGGAATGTAGCACACCATATTGAACATCACGGCCAAAAAACCCACCCACTCATAGGGTTTATCAGGTGGAAAAATGAACCCATAAAGACCATCGACGGCCTGACACAGTCCTGTATATAGGGATTGCATTGGCATACCCCCTATATATTTCTTTTAGAAGGCGTCTTTTTCTCAGACGATTGCATCGTTTCGGAACCCCCATTATCCAACAGAGGCGTCGATGGGGCGGCTGTCTTTTTGGCTCTTGATGCTGCAGGCGCCCTTTTTGATCTCACAGGATTGGCCACCGTCTCACTCGATTCTGTCGATGTCTCAGATTTTGTGGCTTTTTTGGCCACCGGGGATTTGACAACACCCGCCGATTTAGAAGCCCCCGCCGTTTTTGCCACAGCTGCCGATTTTGTACCCATTTCTGGTTTTTCAACCACTGGCTTTTTAGGCGCTGGTGCATGGTCAATTAAATCCACTGCCTGATGCAAGGTCAACGTATCGGGTTGTTTTTGTTTGATGGAGTAAAATCGATTCTGATATTTAACGTACGGACCAAAACGACCCAAACCAATCATAATGGGCAGATCGGTTTTTGGGTGTTTTCCCAATTCATGGGGAAGAGACAACAGCCATAACGCTTGATCCAACTGAACATTTTCAGGGGTAAACAATGGCGCCAACGATGTGCGTGTTTCTGCATGCTCCACATACCAGCCATAGGGACCCTTTTTAATCAAAATATCTTTTCCTGTGTCCGGGTGCGCACCCAAAACCGATGGCTCTTCGCTTGTGCCCTCTATGTTTGCACTGTATGTACAAGCTGGGTAATCGGAACAGGCTAAAAATGGTCCAACTTTGCCCAGCTTTAAGGATAAAAACCCTTGTTTACAGCGGGGGCACTCTTGCTTTGGTTGTTCCAAAATGTCCTCCTGAATGATGTCTAATACTTCGGAAACTTTTAATGATTTTGATTCTTGGATGGTTTTAAAAAATGGATTCCAAAATTCGTGCAGCAAGGTTTTCCAAGATTCTTTTCCAGCCGACACTTGGTCCAATTGATTTTCCAATTCTGCGGTGAAATTGTAATCCACATATTTTGAAAAAAACTTGCATAAAAATGCCGTTACCACCATCCCTCGCTCTTTTGGAACCATGCGCTTTTTGTCAATTTCTACATACCCCCGTTCCTGTAGAACTTGTAAAATACGGGCATACGTGCTGGGTCTGCCAATGCCCAATTCTTCCATGCCTTTGATCAATGATGCTTCGGAATACCGTGCTGGTGGTTGGGTAAAATGCTGATCGGGATTAACACGTTCAAGGACAACCGTTTGATCAGCAACCAAAGCGGGCAGCTTTTTCAAATCTTCTTGATCGACATCATCGTCCACACTTTCCCCGTATAAAATGAGGAATCCTTCGAACACCAATACGGATCCTGATGCTCTGAATATGTGTTGCCCATCGCTGGACACAATGTTGGCTGTGGTTTGATCATATTGGGCAGAGCTCATCTGAGAAGCCATGGTGCGATCCCAAATCAATTTGTATAAGGGCAAAAGGTCCGGTGGGAGGATGCTTTTTAATCCATCAGGCGTTAAATCAATGTGCGTTGGACGAATGGCTTCGTGGGCTTCTTGAGAGTGCGCCTTGATCTTGTATTGCCGTACGGTCGGTGAAATAAACTCTGCTCCCCATTTTTTTGTCACAAATTCCCGCATGTCTTTGATCACTTCGGGAATAATCATGGTGCTGTCTGTACGCATATAGGTAATCAATCCCAGCGTTTGACCATCGACTTCTACACCTTCGTATAATTTTTGGGCAACTTGCATGGTTCTAGAGGGTGAGTACCCCAGTTTCCGTGATGCTTCTTGCTGTAAACTGGATGTAATAAAGGGCGGAGCAGGGTGACGCTGAACACGCTTGGCGGTAACCTCTTTAACGGTATAAGACAGAGGTTGCAATTCTTTAACCCACTCTTTGGCCTCATCCTCTGTTTTAAGGGATAATTTTTCTAATTTTTGACCTCGAAAGGTCCCCAATTGGGCAGAAAACCCCTTTTTCTCTTGATCAAAAAACCCATGAATGGACCAGTATTCCTGAATTTGAAAGGATCGAATATTCTGCTCTTTTTCCACCACCAATCGCAACGCCACGGATTGAACGCGACCAGCAGAACGCGTGCCCGGAACTTTGGTCCATAATATAGGAGACAGGGTAAACCCCACCAAATAATCCAAACTTAAGCGGGCCAGATAAGCATCAACCAAATCATTGTCCACCTGTCTGGGTTGAGACAACGCCTTTAAAATGGCTGGTTTTGTAATGGCGTTAAAACACACCCGTTGAATGACTAAATCTTTCTTCAGGGCATTGATCTCTTTTAAATGCTCTAATAGATGCCAGGAAATGGCTTCCCCCTCTCGATCCAAGTCTGTGGCCAGAATTAATGTATCTGCTTTTTCCAGAGCCTTGACGATGGCACCCACAGCTTTTTCCGCTTTTTCTGTCATTTCCCACGTCAGACCAAAGTCTTCATCTGGTCGTACAGATCCGGTTTTACTGGGTAAACTGCGCACATGCCCCCAAGTCGCCAAAACCTTGTAATCTGGCCCGACATATTGTGATATGGTTTTGACTTTTCCTGGGGCTTCGACGACAAGTAATTTCACAAAGAATCTCGATAATAAAGAATCATGACACTTCGAACCATTCTAAAGGTTTATACCATTTATGCAAATGGGGGTAAGGATACTTTTTTGGACCATTTCTGGGTTGCAGGAATGGACGGCAAGGGCTGCAGGGTGTTTAAAATGGCTTCTGCACGATGAATGATGGCTTCTGGAATGCCGGCCAAACGTGCCACATTTAGACCATAGGACTGATCAGTCACCCCCTGTTTGATTTTATGAAAAAATACCACTTTGCCCTTCCATTCTTTAATTTCCATCGTATAAAACCCCAGTTTTTTCATGTGCTGCAAGGCCGATAATTCATGATAATGGGTGGCAAAAAAGGTGCGACAGGGTAAACTTTGATCCAAATATTCAATGCATGCCCAGGCCAGCGCCAACCCATCATGGGTGGATGTACCCCTGCCCACTTCATCCAAAATGACAAAACTCTGGGTTGTAGCTTTGTTTAAAATGGTCGCCGTTTCGATCATTTCTACCATAAATGTTGAATGCCCTCTGGCCAAATCATCGGATGCGCCAACGCGGCTGAAAATTCGATCAATGATGCCAATGTGCGCTCTGGCCGCTGGAACAAAACTGCCCATATGGGCCAACAGGGCAATCAAAGCGTTTTGTCGTAAAAATGTACTTTTTCCTGCCATATTTGGGCCCGTTAAAATCCAAATGGGACGTTCTGGATATAACGCACAATCATTGGGCACAAAGGCATTATTTAAAACCCGTTCCACCACAGGGTGCCGTCCGGCATCAATTTCAAAGGTGGTGGAATAATCCAGCGTGGGGCAGGTATAGCCATGATTTTCGGCCAACTCTGCCAACGCGCACGACACGTCATAAACGGCAATGGCATTCAAAGTTTCCCGCAAAGAATCGGCCGCTTGGCATAACTGGACCACAATTTCTTCGAACAACTGACATTCTCTGGCGTACGCCGCATCCGTACTGCTGGCGCGACGTTGTTCCATGGCCAATAATTCGGGTGTGGTATACCGATGGCTGGATACCAGCGTTTGCTTTAAAATAAAGTGAAAGGGCATTTTTCCAGCCGATGCCGGAGGAATCTCGATATAATATCCAATAATGGCGTTGCGCTTGATCCGCAAATGGGCAATGCCCGTTTCCGCACTGTATCGATTTTGCAATTCTTGTAAAATGTCCTCACACTCTCCATGATTTTCCCGTGCTTGATCCAATACGGCGTCATAGCCTTGTGCAAACACCATGCCATCACGCAATTGTGCCGGTAATTCCTTCATCAGCGAATGATGCAAGCGTTCTAACAGCGG
The DNA here is from genome assembly GCA_945888455.1 of Candidatus Finniella inopinata. Classification (GTDB taxonomy): domain Bacteria; phylum Pseudomonadota; class Alphaproteobacteria; order Holosporales; family Holosporaceae. The sequence continues at coordinate 116,385 of CAMCZV010000004.1, forward strand.
CGTGTGGGCTCGAAAGGCATGAAAAAGATGGGATAATTCTGTATCCAAATGGGCATGATGAACAGACAATGCATCTGCAATGGAGGGTAAAACCTGCAAGCCACCACGCAGAGCGCCTAAATCTTTGGGTGTGCCTCGACGTAAAAACAATCGCGATAACGCCCGATCCATATCGGTTATGGTTTTGAGCAATTCTCGGATGACGTTTCTTGTGCTGGTGCGCTCTACAAAAAACCGAACACTGTTTTGTCGTTCTTGCAATGTGGTTAAATTTTTCAAAGGATTAGACAGGCGCATGGCCAATAAACGCGCGCCCATGGGGGTGACTGTTTCATCGATGGTATGCAGCAGTGATCCTGTTTTTTCCCCAGAAAACGTTTTGACGATTTCCAAATTACGCCGTGTGAACCCATCTAATTCTAAAAAATCAGATGGAGCCATTTTTTTCGGATGCGATAACAACAAACTGTTTTTCTTCTGAGTAATGAGCACATAATCCAAAAGTGCTCCAGCTGCAGCCAATTCTGCGGTGCTGAATGCCCCAAAGCTTTCCGTGGTTTGAATGTTGAAAAAGCTGGTCAGACGCGATTCTCCCCGATCAAAGCGGGGCAAGGCCAGCGGTTGAATTTTGCTTTTCCAATCTTGCCAAATGCCTTGAATATCCGCCCTGTTCAGGCACGGTTCTGGCAACAAAATTTCTTGCGGCATGATGCGGTGCAGGACTGACGATAAATCTCCGCTGCCATGGGATTCAATGAAAAAGTCCCCTGTGGAAATATCCACGCAAGCCAAAGAAAAAGATTCATCTTGGGGATACAGTGCCATCAGGAAATTGTGGGCTCTGGCATTAAGCAAGGTATCTTCTGTCAAGGTTCCTGGCGTAATGATGCGTACGACTTCCCTGTGAATGGGCCCTTTTGTGCCTTTTGCCCCGGCTTGCTCCATTTGCTCGCATATGGCCACACGAAACCCCTTTTTGATCAATCGTGCAATATAAGCCTCACTGGCATGGGCTGGAACACCACACATGGGAATATCCTCTGCACCATTTTTATGCCGTCGGGTCAAGATAATATCCAATGCTTGGGATGCAATTTTTGCATCCTCTAAAAACAGCTCATAAAAATCACCTAGACGAAAAAAGAGCAAACAATCAGGGTTTTCCTCTTTGATCGACAGATATTGCGCCATAATTGGCGTTATGGATGGCGTTTTAGACGTGCTCGTTGGTATAGTCATGGTTCCATGGGGGGGGGCTGGAGTGCTGAAAATGATGGGTAAGGCAGACATAGGGCAGTGCGCGCAACAGAGGGGTGTTAGGGTGCTGTGCCCAGGTTTTCCCGCCTATGGTCCCGGTTGTTGAAACACTGTGGATTGATCACGGGGTACATAACAGGGGTTCCAGGGTTTGAACAACATGATTCATCAGGGCAGGGTGCAAGGGCAAACCTTTTCCGCCACCTTGAGCCAAATCTTTGCGCCCACCACTGGACACTTGAAACGGGGCCAATAGGGTTTTTAGCAATACAGAGGCATCCTGATTTAAATCAGGCGTAATGCCTAAAATCAAACTGGTTTTGTCGTCTTCTGTGCTGGTTAACACGATCATCCCAGATGCTAGGTTTTTTTTGACTTGATCGTACGCACTTTTCAGGTCTTTTAACGATGCGCCTGGATGTTCTGCATGCCAAAAAATGATCCCACCAATGGTGGATTCTTGACATGGAATGGCTGAACAAGAGGGCTTTGTGTTTTGCCGATTCGCGCTTAATGCATCTATTTTTTCCGACAATTGAGGAATAGACGTTTTTAATTTGTGCGAAAGACAGCGCAATTGATCATGCCATGTTTGAACCAATTTTAACGCCGAGTTCCTCACCACTGCCTCGATGCGACGCACCCCACAGGCCACGCCAGATTCAGACGTAATTTTAAACAATCCCAAATCTCCTGTCCGTTTTGCATGCGTTCCACCACATAATTCCATAGAGGCATCGCCCATGGAAACGACACGCACCACATCGTCATATTTTTCCCCGAAAAAAGCCATGGCTCCCGATTCCAACGCAACATCTTGGGACATGTGTTCTGCCTGAATGGCCACATTGCCCGCAATCCATCCATTGACCATGGTTTCCACAGCGTGCAGATTTTCCCAAGACACGGCACTGGGATGGCTGAAATCAAAACGCAATCGATCTGGACTGACCGATGACCCTTTTTGCATGACGTGTTTTCCCAAAACAGACCGCAGCGCCGCTTGCAACAAATGGGTGGCTGAATGATGGGCCGCTGTATCATGTCTAGACCCATCAACAGAACACAATACAGTTTGCCCCACACTTAATTGGTCGCTCTTGACCTGAATCAAATGGGCAATCAAATGACCTTTTTTGACCGTATCCAAAACCGTGGCCGCCCCGCCCCAGATGAATTGCCCAGTGTCGCCTTTTTGCCCACCAGATTCTGGATAAAATGGGGTTTTTTCTAGTACAACATACCCCGTTTCTTCTGCCTTCAGCACAGACGTTTCCAAAACATCCGATTCTGCCTGATCGCGCACCATGCACAGGATTCGAGCTTGGGATTCCAGACCATCATAGCCCACAAATTCTGTGGCGGCATAACGCTGATTCAAATCATCCCAAATGGGGGACTTTGCGCACCCCCCGCTGCCTGACCATGATGCACGAGATTGCTCTTTTTGTACCCTCATGCACGCGTGAAATTCTTGCTCGTTCACAGAACATCCCCTTTCTTTTAAAATATCTTGGGTCAAATCCAACGGAAATCCAAAGGTGTCATACAGGGTAAAGGCATCAGCCCCAGGCAAGACATCGCCCTTTTTTGCCTGACCCAACCACCCATCCATACGGCGCAATCCTTTTCGCAACAATTCCTCAAATTGCTCGCTTTCTTGGTACAAAACGGATGTGATTAAATCTTGTGTACGGGCGAGCTCTGGGTATGCTGTCCCCATTTTTTCAATTAAAACAGGCAACAATTGGGACAAATGATTGGATTTCGCGCCCAGGAAATGAATATGCCGTAATGCTCTGCGTAAAATGCGTCGGACCACATATCCACGCCCTTCGTTTCTAGGCAAAACCCCTTCGGCCAATAAAAAGCTGCTGCTGCGTAAATGGTCGGCCACCACCCTGTGGGCAATGTGTGCGTGGACAGAATCCCCGTGATCCGGGCACAAGGATTGAGACTGTTCGATAATGGCCTTGAAAATATCCGTTTCAAAATTGTCTGTTACCCCCTGAACCACGGCGGCAATGCGCTCTAGGCCCATACCCGTATCAATGCTGGGTGAGGGCAAATCAATGCGCTGATCTGGACCTTTTTGATCAAATTGCATGAATACCAAATTCCATAATTCCACATACCGATCGCCATCCTCGTTTGCTGTTCCAGGCAAGCCTCCAAAAATATGATCCCCATGATCATAGAAAATCTCAGAGCATGGTCCGCAAGGGCCGATATCGCCAGCAGACCAAAAATTATCAGACGTCGCAATACGAATAATGCGATCATCACCCAGACCGGCTATTTTTTTCCACAATTGGGCCGCCTGGTGGTCTGTATGGTATACGGTAATCCACAGACGGTTTTTATCCAGGTGTAACACATCGGTTAAAAATTCCCAGGCATACAAAATGGCAGCCTCTTTGAAATAATCGCCAAAGGAAAAATTACCCAACATTTCAAAAAACGTATGATGCCTTTTGGTATGTCCCACCTGTTCCAAATCATTGTGTTTTCCACCTGCTCGCACGCATTTTTGACAGCTTGCGGCGGTGGGATAAGGGCGGGGCAAAGACCCTGTAAAATAATCCTTAAAAGGCACCATGCCCGCGCTTGTAAACAATAACGTGGGGTCATTTTGTGGAACCAATGGCGCAGACGACACAAGAGTATGGCCTTTTCTTTGAAAAAAATCTAAAAACAGTGTGCGTAATTCTGCAGAATTCATGGCTGGGTTGGAATTAAAACTTTATAGTACAGTATACGGCTTTTAATCTTATAAATCAATAAACAACACGAGCATGATCTTGACCACATGCCACTGATCCGGCACAGCGTCGTAACCGACAAAACACGAATGCCAAAACCCACTACCAATTTTATCCCCTTGAGGAAGATTAATTTTGAATGCTTTTTCAGATTTTTTGGCACGCCCTAGAAGACTTGAACTCCTAACCTTCAGATCCGTAGTCTGACGCTCTATCCAATTGAGCTAAGGGCGCATGATTATTCACATTTTATAAACAAAAGGTTGGTAAAGTCAAGGGTTGTTTTTTGTTTTTCAAAAAAACAGGTTGAACGGCTCTATGGCGTTGCGGCGCATGGGATCGCCCCATTCAAAACAAGTGTTGATTCTGTAAAAAAGCTATATTTTGTATAGATTTTTTACAAGATTCTATGGGATAGTTGTTTACAGAGGTTATTTTTCCAGAAAGTTACTATGAATCATTTTACAGATCGAACCCAAGGGTTTTTGCAAGAAGCCCATCAAAGTGCCGTGCGAAAAGAGCACCCACACGTACTGCCCATCCATGTTTTGGGCGCCTTGTTGTCCGATCCTCAAGGAGGCGTTAGTGCATTGATGACGGAGGCGGGTGGAACGCCAACAGATGCCATGGCACAGGTGGCATTAATGTTGGAAAAGCAGCCTGTGGCCAAAAACAGTCAGGTGACAACGTCGCCAGCATTGCAAAAAGTATTGATTCAAGCCAAAGATTTTGCGACCAGTTTGGGGGACCAATTTGTCACAGTGGAAAGTGTATTTTGGGGGTTGTTGCAGGATGCCACCACAGGAGACATTCTGACCAAGGCGGGTCTGAGGCCAGATGCATTAAAAGCTGCCATTGCCGCATTGCGCAAGGGGCGTACGGCTCAATCGGCCAGCGCAGAGGATCAGTACGATGCATTAAAGAAATATGCTAAGGATATGACACAGCTGGCTAAGGAGGGAAAATTGGACCCCGTCATTGGTCGCGAAGAAGAAATTCGTCGCACCATTCAGGTGTTGTCGCGGCGTACCAAAAATAATCCCGTCTTGATCGGTGAACCTGGCGTGGGAAAAACGGCCATTATCGAGGGTCTGGCACTGCGTATTGCGTGCAACGATATTCCCGATACGTTACGCAACACCCGTGTGATGTCCCTAGATTTAGGGGCGCTAATTGCGGGCAGTAAATACCGCGGGGAATTCGAAGAGCGTTTAAAGGCGGTGCTGAACGAGATTACAGAGGGGCAGGGGGACGTGGTGTTGTTTATTGACGAACTGCACACCTTGGTGGGCGCAGGAAAAGGCGACGGGGCCATGGATGCGGCCAATATTTTAAAACCAGCGTTGGCGCGTGGTGAATTGCATTGTATTGGGGCGACCACGTTGGACGAATACCGTAAATACATTGAAAAAGATGCGGCATTGGCCCGACGGTTTCAAACCATCTATGTGGATCAACCCAGCGTAGAAGAAAGCATTTCCATTTTACGTGGATTGAAAGAGCGGTATGAAATGCACCATGGTGTGCGCATTACGGATGGGGCCATTATTGCGGCTGCAACCCTGTCGGATCGGTATTTAACCGAACGATTTTTACCAGACAAAGCCATTGATTTAATGGACGAGGCGGCCAGTCGATTGCGTATGGAGGTGCACTCTAAACCAGAGGCGCTGGACGAAATGGATCGCCGGTTGATGCAATTGAAAATAGAGCGCGAGGCGTTAAAAAAGGAAACGGACGAAGCCAGTATTCGCCGGTTGAAACAATGCCAAAAAGACATTGCGGATCTAGAGGAAAACAGTGCGGAAATGACGATGCGTTGGCAAAAAGAGCGCAAAGCCATTTCTGATTTGCAAACACTGAAAACGGACCTGGATCATGCGCGACATGCATTAATTCAGGCCCAACGGCAAGGCGAGTTGGCAAGAGCTGGTGAGTTAATGTACAGCGCCATTCCAAAACTGGAAGAAAGCATCGCCAAAAAAGAAGAGGAATCCCTGTCTGGGGGCACTTTGTTGCGTGAAGAAGTGTCGGACAAAGATATTGCCGCCATTGTGTCGCGCTGGACGGGAATTCCCATGGATAAAATGATTGCAGGGGAAAACAGCAAGTTATTGAACATGGAGTCCTTGCTGCACCAACGGGTGGTGGGTCAAGAGCATGCCATTTCTGTCATCAGCTTGGCCATACGGCGCGCGCGTTCTGGATTGGGGGATCAAAAACGACCCATGGGATGTTTTTTGTTTCTGGGGCCAACGGGGGTTGGAAAAACAGAATTGTGTAAGGCGTTGGCTGAATTTTTATTCGACGATGATACAGCTCTGTTGCGCATCGATATGTCCGAATATATGGAAAAACATGCCGTAGCAAGACTGATTGGGGCCCCTCCTGGGTATGTGGGTTACGAAGAAGGCGGTGTGTTAACAGAGGTGGTGCGACGTCGACCCTATCAAGTCATTTTATTAGACGAGGTGGAAAAGGCTCATCCTGATGTATTCAATTTATTTTTGCAAATTTTTGACGAGGGGCGTCTGACGGACAGTCAAGGGCATGTGGTGAATTTTCGAAATACGATTGTGATTTTAACGTCTAATTTGGGCAGTCAGTGGCTGAGTGCCGATGTGGCACGTCATACCAAGGCGTGGGAGCATGCCGAGCAAGAAGTTATGCAAACGGTTCGGGGAACTTTTCGCCCAGAATTTTTGAATCGCCTAGATGATATTTTGATTTTTTCTCCGTTACAAAGAGAATCCATGGACAGCATTGTGCGCATTCAATTGATGGCGTTGCGTAAAGCCATACAGGATCGCCATATGCATTTTACCATTACGGATCAGGCCATTTCTTGGTTGGGAGAAAAGGGGTACGATCCGGCTTATGGTGCGCGCCCCTTAAAGCGGGTGATTCAAAAGGATGTGGTTGATCCTTTGTCGACTCTGGTTTTGCAAGGAAAACTGTTGCAAGGGTCGTCGGTTCATGTGCATGTGGCCAATGATCAACTGCTCATTGATCATCACGGGGGCGAGTCGTAAGGTTAAAGGTGGAGGGACATCTGTTTGGCGGCGGTTGGCGTTGATCCGGGCATCTTTTTTGGTTAAAAGGATTGACTTTGCACGCCAAATTGGTTTAGAAATAAGAATGCAAGGAGAGGTGGCCGAGCGGTTGAAGGCGCCCGATTGGAAATCGTGTATACAGCTTAAAACTGTATCGAGGGTTCGAATCCCTCTCTCTCCGCCAGATTTTTTAAAGAGAACTTTTCTCATGTCTTTTTGTGCTAGCGTTAGCACCCCTCAGAACCCCAGTATTCGCGGGCTTTCCAGCGTTTACATCTAGTATTAGACCCGTACCTCGCTTTCTCCAATTTTGTCTTTTTCTCCCCAAAATCTCCCTTTTTGCCCTCTCTATCTCCGATACATGCGAACACTCGGGTCGAAGGTACGCATGTTCTCAAACCCTTGATTTACCTGGGTTTCAGAGAATCTCCATTTTTTGCTCATGCATTTTTTAGAGAAAGATAAAGCGGAGTAGCGATAGGAATTCGAAACGGAGAAAATGAGGTATATCAAGGTATAGAAAGTAGTTTCCACTATCCTTCTGAAAAGAAATATGTTATGTTTACATATGTTATGCGTAGCTAAATTTATTTAACAGGAACGATGACTATTATATTGAGTAACCAATAATGCTAATAAAACCTAATCTCAAAGACGAAGAAATCATTGCTTGTTTACGGGATGCCTATGGACTGGATATAGCAACCGTTTCATTTCTGCCTCTTGGTGCTGATTTCAATACGGCTGTTTATCGCGTGACAACCACTGACGGAGCAGACCACTTTCTTAAATTAAGAAGCGGTAAGTTTTTAGAGGCTTCGGTCTCAGTTCCAAAATATTTGGCTGATCTGGGTATCAAACAAGTGATCCCACCTCTTGCAACCAAAACAGAGCAACTTTGGACAAGTTTGGCATCCTTCAAGGCAATTCTGTACCCTTATGTCGAAGGCCGTAATGGCGTTGATACCAAACCATCAGAAGATCAGTGGACCCAATTTGGGGAGGCCATTAAAAAGCTTCACAGCACCGATATTCCTGCATCAATAACAAAAGATGTGCCACGGGAGACCTTCTCTTCTAAATGGCGCGAGACCGTCAAAGCGTTTCTGATACGCATTGAAAGTGAGGTTTTTGAAGAACCTGTTGCTGTAAAAATGTCACTGTTCTTGAAATCCAAAAGTAGCGAGATCCTTAAACTTGTGGAGCGCGCTGAAGAACTTGCGATCACGATTCAAAAACAACCTCTCGACTATGTTTTATGCCACGCTGATATGCATGGCTGGAATCTATTTGTTGATAAAGAAGAAGCTCTTTATATTGTTGACTGGGATACTCTCATCTTCGCACCCAAGGAGCGTGATTTAATGTTTATCGGTGCTGGTATTTGGGATAGTGGCCTGACAGCCGCCGAAGAAGAATCACTGTTTTATCAGGGTTATACTCAGACAAAGATCAATCAGGATGCGATGGCCTACTATCGTTTTGAACGTATTATTCAAGACATCGGCGACTATTGTGAATACATCTTTCTATCCGATGAAGGTGGTGACGATCGGATGCAATGCTTTGAACACTTGCAGCCTGTTTTTCGCACCTATGGCGCAATAGAGAGAGCGTATAACTCTTATAATACGAGGAAAATGTGATGAGATTATATTTTATAGGAGGCGCCAGTGGCAGCGGTAAAACGGCTGTGATGCCTCATTTAAAAGAGCTTTTGGGAGATGACATCGCCGTTTATGATTTTGATGATATTGGCGTACCAGAAGGTGCTGATAAAAAATGGCGCCAAGAATCCACCGAAAAGTGGCTGCAGAAAAGATTGAGCGAAGGCAAAGATGCCTGCTTGCTGGGTCAAATTGTTTTAGGCGAAATACTGAGCTGCCCTTCAGCCAAACACATAGATAAAATCAACTTCTGTCTTTTAGACGTGCATGATTTCGAGCGTATTGGGCGACTCAAAAAGCGCAACACCTATGGTGCTGATCAAAACATGTTGAACTGGTCTGCCTGGCTTCGTATGCATCATCAAGACCCGCAGTGGGGGCCGCATGTTATTCAAGAAGACGCTGCAAGTATCATGGATTTTACCAAGCTATCTGCTCTTAAAAGCTATGAAGAAGTTGCGAATGTAAAAATCCTCGATACAACCGACCTTGCTTTGCATGAAGTTGCAGGGGAATTGGCAGATTGGGTCAGATCATTTGATATTACCCCATTTCATGTTGTTAAAGTCCAACCACATGAAGTTGTTGTTATAGAAAATAAAATAACCTCCTACAATAACAGCAAAGTACCATTCATTCAGAAACAACCTTTTATTAATTTAAATTTTTGTATAAAGGATGATAGCGGATTAATTATTGCAGGCATTACTTCTTTGATGTATTGTTGGGGCATGTTGTTTGTCGATATTTTAGCCGTAGACGAAAAATATTATAAAAATGGTCTGGGTAGTAAACTGCTTAGTCATGTAGAAAATGAGGCTAAGAAACTTGGGGCAACCCTGGCTCATCTAGATACCTTTGATTTCCAGGCGAAAGACTTTTACCTCCAATATGGCTATGAGGTCTTTGGTGTCTTAGAAGACTGCCCTAAAGGTCATAAGCGCTATTACATGAAGAAGGTTTTGGAGGAATTATGAACAACCAAGGAAAGTCTTACGACAACATCGCAGAGGGTTTTGCTAAAATGCGGGATTCTTTTAATACAGAGCAAAAATACCTTGATGACTTAATAAATCATATCCCTACACAATCTCACATCCTTGATATTGGTTGTGGTTCTGGGTTTCCTATTGCCAATTATTTAATAGAGAAAAATTTTCAGGTCACCGGCATTGATGGGTCGGAAGAATTACTAAACATCGCTAAAAAGAAATGTCCAAAAATGCGCGGCCTATATGGTGATGTTCGCAATTTTATACGGCATTATTGGCGCTTGCGGCTGGCTCATTTGGCGCCCTCAAGCATTTACCAAGCTAAGTGTGATCAAAACCTTATACGTGACCCAGCTCATCTTAAACTGGAGCTGGACGTCTTTGTTTTTCCATTACCACTTAACCGGACTTTCCCTCGTAGTTTTGGTCGCTATGGATATTCTGGTCGCCACAATAATTTGGCTTTCTTACCGAAATATAAGATTGGTATCAGTACTTATGATGCCATATTTACTCTGGATTCTATTTGCGACCTACTTAAATTTTTACATATGGTGGTGTAATTAGGTAATGCATAACTTGTGCATGTATTTCGATCATCAATTTTTAGCTTGATGAATTATACGTTCTAAGTATAATATCCTTAGAATTTTTATTCACCGGGGGTGCTTTCGGGGCAAAATAAATTTGCTTCGAAGGCTGAGAAATACCCTTAAAACCTGCTCTGGTTAATGCCTGCGGAGGGAGTGTGAAGCATCTGAACTCCCACGTTTGGCTTTCATTCTGGGCTCTTAAGTGCTTTTATATCTTCCTTTGTAGAAAAATATAAGGAAGATTATGAAAGAAAATTTTTGGCAACTTACATTAGTCACAAATAAAGGTAATATCCCTACAGCTCCTTATCTCGAGTGTATTGAAGTGTGCCTCAAAGCCGGTATCACATGCGTACAGCTTAGAGAAAAATCCTTGCCAGGTGAAGATTTGTTGGATTTTGGAAGCGCATTAAAACGTCTTCTGGATTTATATAACGTTCCTTTAATCGTCAATGATGATGTTGATCTTTGCATAAAACTTAGCGCTTTCGGAGTTCACTTAGGTCAATCAGATACGGAAGTTACAAAAGCAAGATCTGCCTTAGGAACAGATAAAATCATTGGCTTAAGCGTAAATACAATCGAACAAATTCAAAACTCACTAACTCTCCCCATAGATTATATCGGAGTTGGTGCAATTTTTCCCACCCATAACAAACCTGATGTTGAAACTATATGGGGCTTAAGCGGACTCAAGCAAGCTTCTCTTGTTGCATCCCGCCCTATTGTAGCAATAGGTGGAATAGATGAAAGCAACACCTTTTCTGTCATAAATTCTGGCGCTGATGGAGTCGCAGCTATAGGTGCATTTCATCAAGCAGCAGATCCTTTTTTAACAACAAAGAATTTAATAAAAATTATAAGGGAGGCAAATAATGATAGATAAAATGGAAAAAGCTTTAGCTAATGTCAGGAGTCAAAAACCCCTTATATTGTGCCTTACAAACTTTGTCACAGTAGAATTTGTTGCAAATAGTTTACTCAGCATTGGTGCTGCACCAATTATGAGTGCGTGCGAAGATGAAACCCACGAATTGGTAAAAATGGCATCAGCTCTTTATATCAATATAGGAACACTTGATCATAATTTTATTGGTCTGGCTAAAAAAGAGATAGACATCGCTAAAAAACACAATAAACCTATTATCTTTGATCCGGTAGGTAGCGGTGCCACGACCATCAGAACTGAGACCTCAAAATTTATTCTACCTTTTTCAAATTTCATCAGAGGTAATAGTAGCGAAATCATATCACTCGCAGGTAATACGCACACAACCTATGGAGTTGAAGCCAATAATACGACAGATGAAGCGATGGAAATAGCAAAAAGCTTAAGCCTAGATAATAATGGAGTAGTGGTAGTCAGTGGTCCAGTGGATTTTATAACAAATGGCAATAAATCGGTCGAGGTGCCATTTGGTTCGCCTCTTATGCAAATGGTTACTGGCATGGGTTGCAGTCTAACAGCAGTAATCGCAGCATTCGCCTCCGTTGTGGAAGATCCTTTTGAATCTGCTGTCATAGCCGCACATTACTTTGCACTTTGCGGTCAAGTTGTATCAAAAGTTCATAAAACCCCTGGAACATTTAAAGTAGCGTTTTTGGATCAATTACATAACCCAGATTTTGCATTAATGAGAGATTTGTATGATTCAAGAAGATAAAATAATTAAAGCTTTGCAGGCCACTAGCACCGATGGGTTTATCGGTGACGATGCTGCTGTCCTACCTAATGTAAATGGGAGCAATAGGTATGTGATTAGTAAAGATTTGCTCATAGAAGATGTGCATTTTCGAACGAAATACTTTACGCCTGAAGATCTTGCTCATAAAGCGCTGCACGTCAATTTAAGCGATATCTCTGCAATGGGGGCAGAGCCTTTATATATCTTATGCGGAATCTCTATTCCAAGTAACTTGCAGGACTACGCAATCAGGTTCTTAAATTCGTTAGCAGCCATATGCCAAAATGTTGATGTTACTTTAATTGGCGGAGATACCACTGCCTCTAAAGACCGGCTCTTTATCAGTATAACGGCAATCGGAACAGCACCTGAATCTAATATTAAATATAGAAACGGTGCACAAGTTTCTGATCTGATTTGTGTGATAGGGAACTTAGGCTTTGCGCATTTAGGGTTTTTGAGTTTAGAGCAATCTCTGACTACCGATACGAAATACATCAATAGCTTCTTGCGCCCAGGAGCCAAAATTAAAGAAGGAATATGGTTAGGAAAGCAGCGTGCTGTTAACAGCATGATGGACATTTCTGATGGGCTTTATATCGATTTGAAGCGGCTCGCTTCAAGCTCAAAAAAGCATGCTGCACTCGATATCGATCTTTTGCAAAATCACTTAAACCCTGATGTGTCTGTGCAAGTTGCTTTAGAAGGCGGAGAGGATTATGGATTGCTCGTGACAATTCATCAAGACGCATTTGAAGAATTATCCCATAGGTTTATGGAAAGCTTTGGGTATGACTTAAAGGTTGTTGGGCGTATCACTGATGGAGATGGTTTGTCGTTCAAACAAAACGGTAAGCCTGTTGACATTACGGTCAATCATTTTGCACATTTTGGAGAAAGGTTATGAAATACAAATGTTTATCTATTGCAGGATTTGATGGTTCTGGTGGTGCTGGCATCCAGGCTGATCTTAAAACATTTTCTGCAACAGGATGTTATGGGATGACTGTCCTCACCGCCATTCCTGTACAAAATACTTGTGGTGTACGCAGCTGTTATGATATCCCGCTTTCACGCATAGAGGAGCAGCTTGAAGCCATATTTGATGATATAAGGCCAGATGCGATAAAAATTGGCATGCTCTTCTCTACTGAGGTCATAGAGCTTGTGACTGCTTTCTTGAGGAAGAATGCAGATGGTATTCCAATCGTTTTAGATCCAGTGATGGTGGCTAAAAGCGGCGATCCTCTTCTGCAAGCTGATGCTGTGGAAGCGTTAAGATCAAAATTGATACCAATTGCGAGTATCATTACCCCTAATTTACCGGAAGCAACAACACTAGTACCAGGAAATTATGACAAAAAGACATTGGCACGCAAGTTACTCGATTTAGGATGCGGAGCTGTTCTTTTGAAGGGGGGACATGAAGACTCTGCAAGTGCAGATGATTTATTTTTATCGCATGATATTGCAGAAACGTTATCTGCCACGCGTATCAATTCTAAAAATACTCATGGTACTGGATGTACTTTATCCGCAGGCATAGCAAGCTTTATTGCTCAAGGCTTTTCTACTTTAGATGCGTGCACAAAAGCCAAGTCATATCTGCATGGCGCAATGCTGCATAGCAAAGACGGCAATGTAGGGAAAGGACATGGCCCAGTACACCATTTTTACCATTTATGGAAATATTTATAGCAATCAATTTGAGGTTAAACTAAATGACAAAATTATCAGAAACAGCATTAACAAAATGTCAGCTTATCATTCAGGCGATAAAGGACCATCCTTTTAATAAAGAGCTGGCAAATGGATCGCTTAATATAGAAAAATTTGCCTATTACATAGAGCAAGATACTGTTTATTTAAGAGATTTTGCAAGAAGCCTTGCTGTTATTGCCTCAAAAGCACCCCTTAAATTTGTAAAAGATTTCCTATCATTCTCAGATGGGGCATTAATAGCAGAGCAAGAAGTTGTGCATAGCTTTTTTCGTCACACGTTTAATCTTCAAGAAACAGGAAAACTAACGCCCGCAACACTTTCTTACACAAGCTATCTTTTACAAGTAAGCAGCATGGCACCAGTAGAAATTGCAATCGCCTCTGTTTTGCCGTGTTTTTGGGTTTATAAAATCGTAGGACAGTCTATTGCTCAAAACACTAATATAGAATCTCAAAATACTTATAAAAAATGGATTGAAACTTATTCTGGCAAAGAATTTAGCGATAGTGTGGAAAGAGCGATCGCTATTTTTGATGAAGTAGCGTTGTCCGCATCAGACGAAGTTCGGGATTTAATGCTAGATGCATTTTATAAAAGTACTGTTTTAGAATGGCATTTCTGGAACGATTCATATAATCAAGTGGTTTTTGACGCATTTGTTTAGGAATCATCCACATTATACAAAATCTTTTTAGCTAGCTTATCGAGAGCATGGGCCTCTCCAGCAATGCTCAATCTAGTTGATTCTACTGCAGTATTACCATTTAATGTCGCGCATATTAGTCTTTATCAGTTTTAATGATTGATATAAAGCTCTTTAGATTGATACGACTTGACTTTGGGATTAATGTTTGTTATGCTAGTCATTAATCATATTTGTGACTGCTATAAAACACTTAAGAGAAGACTATGACAAACTTACCCATCCCTGTAATAAGCGCTTTGCGAAAATTAGGGCAGGATATCAATGATGCAAGGCGTCGCAGGCGTATCACCGCCCAGCTTATGGCTCAGCGCGCTGGCTTATCGAGGTCCACTATTGGAAAAATTGAAAAGGGAGATCCAACTACCTCTATGGGTAGTTACGGCGCAGTACTATTTGTTCTGGGGATGGAAAAACGCCTGAGCGATTTAGTCGATAGCATGCATGACCTTGTTGGACGAAGGCTTGAGGATGAAAATTTACCCCAAAGAGTTCGTATCCCTCAGAAAATGAATGAGAAAAGCGATGAGTAACAAAGAAGTTATTGTCTGGGTTTCTTTAGGGGCAGAAGATATCCGCGTTGGAAAACTATGGTTTCATGTGAAGGGTCATAAAGAAAGCGCTTCCTTTGAATATGATAAAAAATGGCTTGATCATTCTGAAAGATTTGCACTTGAGCCAGCTTTAAAACTGACAGAAGGTGGGTTTCATACAGGTCAGAACTTAAGCTTATTTGGTGGATTTGGCGACTCTGCTCCAGATTGCTGGGGGCGTGTGCTAATGCGACGTTTTGAGGCGGTCAAGGCAAAAGAGCAAAATCGGCTACCCACAACTCTTTTTGAGATTGATTACTTGCTTGGAGTTAATGATGAAGCGCGCCAGGGAGCACTACGTTTTTCTGCTCTGCCAGATGAAAATATATTTCTATCCCCGAAGGAAAAGATCAGCATTCCACCGCTTGTTGATTTGCCCAAGCTACTATCAGCCACAGAGAGGTTTATCGCTGACCATGAAAGCACTGAAGATTTAAGGCTCTTACTTGCGCCAGGTTCATCACTTGGTGGTGCGCGTCCAAAAGCATCGATTAGAGATTTTGATGGTAGTCTTGCGATTGCTAAATTCCCAAGAAAAGATGATGAGTTTAATATCGTAGTTTGGGAGGCGGTAACATCAACTTTAGCGGAAAATGCTGGAATAAGAGTACCAAAGCATCGCCTAGAAACTATTCTCGGAAAATCTGTTCTCATCATTAAAAGATTTGATCGTGATGGTGGTAACCGCATCCCTTTTCTTTCAGCGATGAGCATGCTAGGTGCCCATGATAACGAACAACACAGCTACCTTGAGATGGCTTATGCTTTAGCTCAAAATGGAGCTTCCCCAGAAGAAGACATGAAGGAGTTATGGCGACGCATTGTGTTTACCATTATGGTTTCAAACACCGACGATCATTTGCGCAATCACGGATTTGTTTACGAACGATATAAGGGCTGGAGATTGTCTCCTGCTTATGACATAAACCCAACACCACTTGAAATAGCGCCGCATATTCTTACAACATCTATCGATTTTAATGACAATACTGCCTCATTAGAGACAGCTATGCGTGTTGCTAAAGAATTTCGCTTAAAGAAGGAGGAGGCATTGCTTATCATTAAAGAAGTGGTATGCAGTGTAAAACAATGGCGTCAGGTGGCAGCAAAGTTTGGTTTATCAAAACAAGAATGTGACAGGATGTCGAGTGCTTTTGTATATGAAAAAAGTGACGAAATTTATCACAAATAGGTCATGGCATGTACTTGAAATCACGAAAATAGAGATCTTATGGACACGTTAATCTTTTGCAGAGAATTCAAAATGGTTCATTTGACACTCTCTAGGTACGCATCTAGAATCGCTTCAGAGATTAAAAACATGACTATACCACCCCAGTTTGGAGTTGGTTAGGTTGGGGTAAACTGATCTCCGCCAGATTTTTTCACGATTATATATAATGAGGGATAAAAAACCCGAGCAGAGGGTTCGATCATCGTGCCGGGGTGCATGATGACGATGCGAAGCAACCCGCAGGGTGAACAATCGTTTCAGGCGATTGTGAATCAATCCCTCTCTCTCTGCCCCGAGACCTTGCTCGTTCCTACCCCCGAGACCTTGCTCGTTCTTACCCCCGAGACCTTGCTCGTTCCTACCCCCGAGACCTTGCTCGTTCCTACCCCCGAGACCTTGCTCGTTCTTACCCCCGAGACCTTGCTCGTTCTTACCCCCGAGACCTTGCTCGTTCTTACCCCCGAGACCTTGCTCGTTCTTACCCCCGAGACCTTGCTCGTTCCTACCCCCGAGACCTTGCTCGTTCTTACCCCCGAGACCTTGCTCGTTATTTACCAGATTACCTACGATTTTATTGACAGGGATGAAAAACCCGAGATACGCGTGAAACAACCAGAGGGTTTGAACATGCGCAGCAACCCGGGGTGAGGATGCGTTAAGCACAATCCAAGGACCCTTTTGGGCTGTGGGGTGATGTTTGGACGCACCAAAAAGGGGTGCGTTTTAATGTATTATTGACAAAAATCTAAAAAATGTTTATAAATTTTCCATATACATAAATAAAAAATCTAGATGCATAAAAATCTAATCGCAGCCATCGGGGTGCTGAGCATGCTTTCAATCAGCATTTCTGCTGGTCCAAACACCAAAAAGAGTTTGTCCGTAACACCTAACAATCAAGGCATAAAGAAGGGTGTAGCAGGTGGTTCGGAAAACTCTGGTCAGGAAAACACAGACTTTGTTCCACCGGCTGCGGCTGTATCAGCTGGGGTTTTTGATTTTGAAAAGATTCATGATTATAAAATAGATTATGGTCAACACAAAGGAAAAGTTGCGCCCATATATGGGTTGCGTGTTCGAATTGAAGAAGACAGTGGGGAAGAACTTAAAAAAATGATTAGCCTGCCCAAGAAAGAAATGGCCGATATCCATAAGCTACCTAAAAAAGAAAAGAAAAAAAAGATAGCCAAATTTTATAAAAATCTTTGCGAACAAGTTCATGAAAATCCAAAATTGCGTAATTTGTTATATAAACAACTTGAAAATGATTCATCTATTTTTTATAACATAAAAAACTTATGCGACCCAAAGTGTTTTGACAGGGATTCAGCAAATGGTTTTATAACGGGATTTTATATTCCTGGTGCAAATCAAAATATAGACCCAATTGTTCTAATTCATGGTGGACCTGGCGGAAATGCTGTGGCTATGTTGGATGTGGCTGCAAAATTATCCGCAGAAACAGGACGCAGTGTTCTGGCATACACCCAGAGGGGGTGCGAAGGGTCTGGGGTGTCCTTTGATCGTGGAAAGGACACTTTTGATCAATCATCGCAAGATCTGGACAAGATCATTGACGTAACTTTGGCATTATCGGGTAAAAAACGGGTTGCTCTTGTTGGTCATTCTTTTGGTCCACTGATCCAGAATCATTATTTATCCCATAACGATGAAAAGAAAAAGGTTTCAGCCAGTATTAATGTGGCGCCAGGACCCGTGGACATAGAAGGTCGAATTATATCGATAATAAAAAGAAAGGAATCCGTAATAAAGTTACAGAATAAATTAAACAAGGAAAAAAACCCAATAACCTATGAATATATGAAGGGAAACGCTGAACTCACTCAATTTTATGATTGGGATAAAGCAAAAAATTCTTTACAAGAATTCTTAAAAAATGATTCTATTTGTTTAACCAATCAAAAAGCATCTCGTTTTCAAACATCTATGGCTGTTGGTTTTGATAATAACTGGAATTTAGAGATGGATTTTATTAAAAAAATGAAGAAAGATGAATGTTATGAACAAGGTTTAAAAAAGATCACAGTTCCTACATTAATTGTGCATGGTGAAGGAGACAGCATACCACTGACCAGTTCGGAAAAGTTGGAAAAATTGATACCAACTTCGGAATTACATGTGATGAAAGATGCTGCCCATAGTATGTTTGATGAAAAACCAGAGGAATTTTATCCACTGGTTAAGAATTTCCTGGATCGGGTGGATGCAGGCAAAAAAATAGGAACGGGAAAGATCAAAGATCTGGAATCGGTGGGTAAAAAAGTTCGCATTCCCCAGGATACCGTTCCTGCTGCATAATGAGAGGGACTGTGGAGGCGAATAATCCTCCATTTGGGTGGTCTGCAAGAAGCTTGAAACGTCAAAAAAAGGTCATGCGATTGGGTATGGCCTTTTGATGGGCCTGATTATGGTGTATCCTGGGGTATACAACGATATATTTTGAACATTGTGTTTTTAAACATGCCATTTTTGCATCGCTTTGCGCACCAAAAACAGAAAAAAGTGCTTTTTTTCATTGCTGCGCTGGCTCTATTGGCGGTGATGACGGCCATTGTTTACAAAAGCGGCGTTAAAAAACCCGATATTTGGGTTGGCTTTGTGGGCACCAGCAAAGATGATCCCGATGTGGTGACGTTACATCGCGCGCTGGCATTGAAAAAGGTTCACGGCATCATTTTATTTGGTCGAAATATCGTAAGCCCGGATCAGGTTCGATCTCTTGTTTCTTTTTTAACCCAAAACAATCGCCATATTCCGGTGGCCATTGATCAGGAAGGCGGAACAGTCAGGCGTTTAGAAGAGAACAAGGGGTTTGTTGCCTGTGGTGCGATGCCGGCTGCGGCCGATTATCAAGGAAATGCGCTGGACATTTCAACCATTCACGAAGCAGCGGCCAAAGAAATGAAAGATGTGGGCATTACTGTGGTTTTTGGCCCCGTTGCGGATACCAATATCAACCCCCATTGTCCGGTTATTGGAGCACGAGATAGATCATTTTCTGACCAGCCGAATCAGGTCATTCATTGCTGTAACGCGGTTATTGCTGCTTATGAAAAATACGGATTGATGGCGTGTTTAAAGCATGTGCCCGGACATGGGAGCTCTGTTGTAGATTCTCACAAAGGATTAACCGATGTGACATCCACGTGGAGCAAGCAAGAATTGGAACCCTTTGTACAGTGTTTCAAGGCGCATCCAAAGACAGCCATGATGATGTCGCACGTGATTTTGCGCACGCAAGACCCGCAATTTCCAGCCAGCATGTCTAAGAAAATCGTTGATTTCTTGCACAATCAGCTGCGGCAGTCTGGGGTTTCACAAAAGCCTCTATTGATCAGTGATGCCTATGATATGAAGGCCATCTGTGATTTTTATACCCCCAGACAATTTTTGAATCAATGTGGTGCAGCGGGCCTTGATGTGGTATTGTGCAAATGAATTTACCGCCAAATACCCATCGTTGTCTGATTTTTTAAAGAAAGAGTTGGACATCGTGGTCTGATTGGCAAAAAGGGATGCAAAGAGCATGCAAAGAGGATGAACGCAAGGGTCGTTTTCACCAAAAGTGTGAGGCTTGCTTTTCAATGATTTGTGATTGGGGAAAATTGCTCGTGATATTGCCCAGAAAAACTTCGCGCCACATCTGTTGATTGGATTTCAGATGGGCACTTTTGATCTTTTGATCAACTTTTGATCAACCATTAAAGACAGAAGGGAAAAAATAGGAATAATGGATAAGCGTATGTACCAAAAGTATGGGCTTATAGCCCCCAAAGGGTATGTCCTGCACGAATCAAGAGGAACAATAAGCGCAGAAGAAGGGGGGGCAGAGGCCGGGGCAAAAGGAAAGGGAGTGAGGATCAGGGGATGGGAGAGGCAGCAGGGGATGGGTAGCAAGGGAGAAAAACCGAGATCCAATTATCCACGCAACATCTGATGCTCTCGTCGCTCTGTATCCAAAACTTGGAATAGGTCTGTGGTACCAGCAACCGAATTAATCACAGGAAAAGCCACAAGAAAGGGTTTTACGGCTTTGGAAAAGATGGCTCTGGCTGCAAGCAATCTCTTTTTCTCTGCTAGAGGCAACCTTCTCAATTCTGCCAACCGGTGATTAACCGCAAACAGAAACAGGGATTGGGTATACCCAAATCGTAATATTTGTTGTAAAAATGCATTGTTCGGGACAGCAACGATGCGCTGGAAAATAAAGTCCAATGGGGTTAACAGCGTATTCAAGTGGGAATCATCATTTTTATGAGGCGCGCAACGGAAACAGCTAAAAATGGACAAAAAAACTGTGAGTAAAAAAATGTAAAAAAAAGCAAAGCGGTTCATTGTATAAAAAACCCTTGTCAGGAGTTGTTTCTGTAACAAAAATAGACCCCGAAACATTTCACTATGCAGCATTAAACTGCTGTTCTGCAAAAGACCAATTCATAATGTTTTTTAACACAGATTCCACATGATCTTTACGGCGATTTTTATAATCCAGATAATAGGCATGCTCCCATACGTCAACAATCAACAGGGGATGATCTGCGGAATTTAACCACACGGGGTCTGCATTACCCGTTTTTCTGATGGCAATCTGATTGTTTTCTGTACGAACCAACCACGCCCAACCACTGCCAAATTGTGATGTTGCCGCAGTCAGCAGATCCATTTCAACCTTTTGAAATCCACCAAAAGCTGTGATGGCATCAAAAAACGCACCTTTTGTGGGGTGTTGTGACGTTGCGGTGGGGCAAAGACTTTTCCAATAAAAATTATGGTTCCATATCTGAGCGGCATTGTTGTAAATACGCCGATCTGGGTTTGCATGGCTGTGAATGATTAGATCTTGCAAGGATTTGTTTTTTTGCTCTTTAACTGAAATCAGGTCCAAAAGTGCCGTTTCATAGCCCTTGTGATGCTTTTGATAATGAACATCGATGGTTTCTTTTGAAATGTAAGGTGCCAGATCATCCGCTTGAAAGGGCAAATCAATAACGTAATGATTGGTTCGAATAGACATGAGAAAAAATTTTCATTTTGTATCCTTTAATGCTAAGTCTTTTTTTGCTTAAAATCAAGGGCTTATCTGTTGCTTTGACTTGCTTGCGAGCAGAAAGGATTGGGGATCATGGATTTCGTCAGGCAAGAGCCATGCTGTGCTCCACGGTTTCGGCCTGAAAAGGTTGCAAATCTAATACAACATTCCAGTGGCTGGCAAATTCTGTATTCATTACCGATTCAATAATTTCTCCATTGCGTGTATCTGTCCAATAGGCCATACCAGATTCACCGAGGGGCACACCGTAATCATGACCATCAGCCAAAAGAGATCGATGCAAGCATGTCGTATGATCCTGACCGTGGGGATTGGGGTTAGGCTCGCCCTTGCCCATCATGGAAAAATGCCGCCCCCCTGAAATAGGTGAGGCCATCCACAATTGCTGCATGCCGGTATGCCTATTAAATAGATATTTACGCCCATCTGGCATCAGAATCGTCATGGATTCCTCTGTTTCCTCCCAATCGATTTCTGGAAAGCAGTCTAAATGCTTTTGCCAATATTCCCAAGTAGAATGAACAAGAGGTTTAAAACGATTCGTGTGCATGATGGGCTCTGGGGTGAAGAGGAGGAAGGTCATGGGATTAGGCGGCACCTGGTGCTGTAAGGGGAGGAGGTTTTTTATTGACAACTAGATCGTTTCTTTGTTCGTCCGTAATCTGGCCTTCTTGCCCTTTTGGCCGTTCATACGTTGTTTTTTCAACTTTAACAATCTCTGTTTTTTTATCGGTTTTTTTGTACCCTAAAATTGTTTCAATGGTATTTAATTCGCTCAATATAGAGTTTTTATAGTTTTGAAGGTCATCCTGAGGGTTGCTTTGTTTGACCATACTAACCAAGGATTCAATTTTTTTAGCATGATCCAATAAGATGCTAAACTTTGATTTTTCAAAATTCAACTTACATTGTTTTGGGTCATGATAATTTTTGTGCAGTTCTATAAATGGTTTCAATTTTTCTTTGAAAATCTTCTGTTCCTCTATTGTCAATTGATTCGCATACTCCAAATTTTGTATAAAAGTTTCTGTTTTTGGATTGAAAGTATGGCCTTCTAAAAACTTAATTATGTTAGCAACGAATTCTTTTGATGATGATTCAATCAGAGGATTTTTCTTTAAAGGAACGGTGACGATTGCGCCGTCTGATTGGGGCGGGCCATAAAGTTCGGACGCAGGTAATACCAAGTGCATGACTCCCATCATGGCATTTGCCGAATTACCGTAGAGCTCTTCCAGTACAGGTGTAAGGGACGATTTAGCATCTATGGTCTTGAGATATTTGGCCACATTCTTGTTACTCTCGCTTTGCAATTTGCCCTTGGAAAGATTTGTATAGTCTTGTTTCTTGGAATGGCCAGGAACGCTTTTTTTGTCCCTATGATGGTTAGGCTTTTTTTGTTTTACCGAATGCTTTTTTTGTTTTACCGAATTTTTATTCTTAGCGATAATATTACTTTTTGCTCTCTTATTAACAGATTTTTTGCCCTTAGCGATAATTTTACCGTTTGCTCTCGTATTAACAGATTTTTTGCTTTTAGCAGGTTTCTTCTTCTTTTTTTTAAAAAATCCGAAAAAGGCCTGTGTGTGCAAGATTGGAGCAGAAATGCAAAGAAAAGCCAATAAAAATTGGAAAAATTTTAAAATGCCCAGTGTTTTTAAAGATTTTTTGATCATAAACTGTGCTAGCAATACACATTGTAAATATTAATGTAATGATACCAGGAACATGCTGGCCGGAGCAAGGGGCAGACCAAAGGTGGGCGCACCACATTGCAAAAAATGCCCTGGTCATTGCGTGTTTAGTGCGTTCATAAACCAAACATCCCAATGCGCTTGATACAGTTGTGATCATTTGCCCCAAAGCCCATTAGGGCGGATAGATCTGTTCCAGATTTTAGAAAATAAGGTGGGGAAGGGTATGGCCAATGCGCGTACAGGGTAATGAGGAACGGATCAAAATGTTGACCAGTCTGAAAAGCGAACCAGTATGAAAAAAGATTCAGACCGACAATTGTGGATTTCAGATGGATTCCAGATGGATTTCAGAATCCTGATGAATGATTTCAAAAAATCACATCGCCATACCAGGATGATACCCGTTCGTCATGAACCTACTCTGTACAGGGGAGAGTATCCCAGAAAAATGGGCTGTACGGGTGGGTGCGCATCCGTTTTTCAGCCTACTCTATTCAGTCAGCCTATTCAGCGTGTACCAGGGGCCATGGAAATGCCCCAGAATATAGTATTTTACCCCTTGCTCAGCATTTCTTTTGAGGGTGTCGTCTTTTCTGACGTGTTGTCTTTATCAGAATCAGGGGCGTGTGTTGCATCCGAGTGGGTCACCAGTATAGGAGGTTTATTCTCTAAAATGGTTTTTTCCGTGACAATAACCTCGGATACATCTTGAATAGATGGTAAATCGTACATCGTATCCAACAGCGCCGTTTCCACAATGGCGCGCAAACCTCTGGCTCCCGTTTTCAACTGAATGGATTTTTCAGCAATGGCCACCAATGCTTCTGTCTTGAATTTCAAATCTGCGCCATCCATCCGAAACAGGTGAGCATATTGTTTAACCAGTGCATTTTTAGGTTCGGTTAAAATTTTCACCAGAGCCGACGAATCCAAATTGGACAAGGAAACAATGACGGGCAAGCGGCCCACAAATTCTGGGATAAGACCATACTTTAACAAGTCTTCTGGCTTAACGTCTTCTAGAATTTGCCCCTCTGTCCGATGATCGGATTGGTTTAGCGTGGACGTAAAACCAATGCTTTGGCCACGGTTACGGTTGGACACAATCTTGTCTAGACCTGAAAATGCTCCGCCGCAAATAAACAAAATATTTGACGTATCAATCTGAACAAATTCTTGCTGAGGATGTTTTCTGCCACCCTGAGGAGGCACAGATGCCACTGTTCCTTCCATCATTTTTAATAAGGCCTGCTGAACGCCCTCACCAGAAACATCGCGCGTAATGGACACATTTTCAGACTTTCGAGCAATTTTATCAATTTCATCAATATACACGATGCCGCGCTGGGCCTTTTCCACATCATGAGAAGAAGCTTGCAACAGTTTTAAAATGATATTTTCCACATCTTCGCCCACATATCCCGCCTCGGTCAATGTGGTGGCATCGGCAATGGTAAACGGAACATCCAAAACTTTTGCCAACGTTTGTGCCAGCAATGTTTTTCCGCACCCTGTTGGCCCGATCAGCAAAATGTTTGACTTTGTCAACTCTATAGAATCATCTTCTCTGTTCTGAATACGCTTATAGTGATTATAAACCGCGACAGACAACACACGCTTTGCCCGATCTTGGCCAATCACGTACTCATCCAAAATCTTTGAAATTTCACGAGGATTGGGTAGACCGATCTTGCCGCCATCTGCTGACAAATTCTGTTTTTTTTGCTCTTCTTTTAAGATATCACCGCACAAATCAATGCATTCATTGCAAATAAAGACCGTTGGCCCTGCGATAAGTTTTGTGACTTCGTACTGACTTTTTCCGCAAAAAGAGCACCGAAGAAGAGATTGACTGTCGATCGTTTTTGCCATTCTTACTCTCTTTCAAAAAAAACGTGTTCTAGATTATTATGACACAAAGCCATAAACAAAGGATGATTCTTGAAAAAAATCATGCATTTTTTCCTGCAGTGTCACCGGATGGTTCCGTCTTTAAATTGCTCATCAAATCGCTGCGATTAACAACAACTTGGTCGATAAGACCAAATTCTAATGCGCGCTCTGGAGAAAAAAATTGATCGCGATCCGTGGCCTCGGCAATAACATCAAAGGTTTGTCCAGTATGGTCAGACAAAATGGTATTTAAACGGCGACGAATGTCCAAGATTTCATTGGCATGAATTTCAATATCACTGGCTTGACCACGAAATCCGCCCAAAGGCTGATGAATCATAATCCGAGAATTGCGTAAACTGTACCGTTTTCCCTTGGCGCCACTGGCCAAAAGCAACGATCCTGCCGAAGAAGCTTGCCCCAAACATACCGTCACCACATCCGGCTTGATATAATGCATCGTATCGTAAATGGACAGAGCAGAAGTCACCACTCCGCCAGGAGAATTGATGTACATAAATATATCTTTTTCTGGGGCCTCTGCCTCTAAAAACAACAACTGGGCGCAAATTAATGTGGACATATGGTCGTCAATAGGGCCTGTTAGAAAGATGATGCGCTCTTTTAACAGTCTAGAGTAGATGTCAAACGCCCGCTCGCTGCGACCGCTTTGCTCTACCACCATAGGGATGAGCTGGCTCATATGGAATCCTCCGATGCAGCAAACAGATCTTTTAGCCCATCAAAAGAGACCTCTTTATCCTCTATTGTGCATTGACCAGACATCCAATCTAATGCTTTTCTCTCTTGAATTTCGTTGGAAATGCGCTCTACCACATTCTTGTTGCGCCTTAAAAATCCGACCACCTCGTCAATGGGCCGCCCCTCGCTTTGCGCCATGGCCTTGGCGTAGGCAAACAGCTCTGCATCAGAAACGGAAAAGCGCTGATCGCGAACCACTTTTTGAATGACACAGTTGGCGCGCACCCTGGCCACAGCTTTTTCAGCCAGCGCAGACTCTTGAACGGGGGTCAACTTAGACGAAGCCACAGCACTCTCATCCGTGGACTCATCCGTGGAATCATCAGACTGCGAGCCCAAAGCTTTCCTCTCGGCATCACGCTTTAAGACGCTGAGGGCAGATTGCATCCAAGATTCAGGAACATCAAAGGCCTGCACAGTGCCCAGCTTTTTCTTTAAACTGTCGCGCAAAATCATACCAGACAAAACATCACCAGAATCGACCAAAGATTTACGCACCACTTCACGCAACGCGGCCAAGGTGTCAAATCCTTGAGACTTTGCAAATTCCTCATTTGCTTGATGGGGAACAGTCTGGCGAATTTCGCGAAAATTAATCTTAAAGTTGACCTTTTTGCCGGCCAAGCTCTTGTCTGGGAAATCTCCCGGAACTTTTATCCCCTCGCTGACAATATACCCCTCTGTGATGCCTTCCAACGTTTTTTCGAATTCTTCTGGCAAAGTATTGCTGCCCAAACGAAAGGATCCTTCCATTTCTTTTACCGTTCCATCTTTGTGGGTATACGTCATGGTATACACCAACGTATCACCAATGGCGGCCGGACGCTTTTCATCCAAAGCCACAGAAGTCATCACCCGCCCAGCACGCTCTGCCATACTGGCGTCAACTTCTTGCTCTGTGGGAACAGGAACGCAACGATCTAAGTGTACATCTTTCCACACAATCTCACCCATTTCTGGGGCAAAAACAGCATGAACTTTAACGTCTAGATCAACCAAATCATTCAAAGAGGAACCCGTAAAAGGGTTTTCTATCTGATAACCCAGCGGCGCACCCAATGGCTTATCCCCAATGATTTCATCAGCTGCGTTTGACACAGCCTTATGAACCACGGCATCAATCGCCTGCTGCCCTCTCTCTTGAAACAAAAGGGAAGGGGGAATTTTTCCAGATCGGAACCCATGTTTTTTGACCTGATGAGATTGCGATAAGAGCTCTGTTAAAACATCGCGCTCTAAGTCACTTTTAGAAAGGGTGAGCAAAACTTCTTTTTCAAGACGCTCATTTTTTAAAACACGCATACGATCCCCATTGTTATGAAACTTAACTTACCATGGTACGGGCAGAGGGACTTGAACCCCCAAAGCTGTGAAGCCACCAGGACCTAAACCTGGCGTGTCTACCAATTCCACCATGCCCGCTCTTGATGCCATTACATTGTATCTGAAAAAAACAGATTAGTCAGCCGATAATCGTGGGATTCTGACAAAAATATCAGAAAATTTTTGAATACTCTTCCCATTGTTTAAAACAAATGGCCATGCAACGGGGGCTGTACAGTGATCGGATCAAAACGTACACTGTTCTTGATTGTTAAATGCATAAAAAGTAGAAAATCAGATATGAGCGAATCTGTAAACGACAGCTTAACTGGACATTTTATGGTGGCACTGCCAGGGTTAAAAACCGAAGTTTTTCAAGAGGCCGTCATATTCATTTGTCACCATGATTCCAGTGGAGCCATGGGGTTGGTGATCAATCAGCCCATTAACGGCCTTGATCTGGCTGATATTGTCCATAATCCTATCAGCCAAAATAATGACGATTCTGATCCTGAAATTTTTTGGGGTGGCCCTGTTAATATGGACCAAGGATTTGTTTTACATTCTTCCGAAGTCAGCGGATCCAGCACCCTGTCTGTCAATGCCGATTTATCGGTTACTCCGCACTTGGATATGCTGGATGGTTCAGAAAACGATTCACCTGCACCCCAATTCTATAAGGCCATTTTAGGTCATGTGGCTTGGAAATCAGGAGAGCTGGAAAAAGAATGGGCTGAAAATGAGTGGATCGCGATTCCGTATCGTAAAGAATTTATCTTTGATGCCGATCCTGACCATCAATGGCAAGATATTCTGGCCGACTGCGGCATCTTTTCTAGTCGACTTGCACCTCAGCGGGGTCGTTTATAACATCGCCTGCTTTTTGAATCAAAATAAACTGTATTTTATTAAACTTTTATTACAATAAAATTTGAATTTTTAATGATGGTGCATTATTTTGAGTATTTACTTTTTTAGAAAGATTTTTCCTGTGTTTTTCATGGCTGTATCCGTGATGGGGACGCTGTTGCATGAACCCAGTGACACCACCCCCAACGAACTGCGTGAACAGATAGAGGCGTTGTCATTGCAAGAGCCCATGATTCCTAGTCATCCCCACATCACTCCCATCACCGCGCCTAATCAATTCAGATCTCTTATGGATGTGTGGCATACATCCAATCTGAAAAAACCACATTTAAAAGACTTTGCGCGTACCTCAGACCCATTCAGTACAGGAGCAGGTAAACATTCTGTTTTGAATCAACATCATGTCGTAAAAAGCAATGGGATACCTTGGGCCTATACCTTTGGCAAGGCAGGGGATGGATCGGCCTGGATTTTCTTGTACCAACAAAAACTCAGCGAAGGCCAGTATTTTCGTGACCGTCTGTATTATAATAAATTGGGTGAAATATTATGCAGACGTATGGGGGTTGTGTATTTAGGCAGTGATTCCGGTATTTTTCAACGTAAGGAAACTTTTGAATTGTTGTTAAATGCATATCCTCTGCCCATTAAAACCAAGCTGGCTGCCACCTTTGAATTTGATCGACGTTACCATCATGCAGGTCGTAAAGAGCTGATTCGAACAAAAAGTGGTTTTAAATATCGCGATGGAATTGATGTGGGAAATGGACAAGGTTTGCAATACATTGGCAATGGGGGAAATCTGGAAAATATTGCTCAATTGCTGTCTAGAAAAACAAAGGCTCTTTCTGCTGGAACCCCCTCCGCTCAACCTGGCTTAATTCCTGTCCAGACGAAACCAGATCACCAATCAGAGAAAAAGAAATCAAGTCCATCCATCAAAAAAACGAGCCAACACAATCCTTCGAGTCTGCCCTCTGTTTTGGATATACCGGGCGTTGATAAAAAATACTTATTGCCACCTGATTACATCATCCATGTGGTGTAATCATCGGCAGGCGGATGAATCGTCTGATCAGACCATCTGTGTCCGATATGGGATGACAGGGCCCCGAAGGGTGGTGCAGGACGTGACCTCATCGGGATAGAATAGAGCAGGGGGGTGATGGAATGCTGTTGCTAGACAATGTGTTTGGAAAAGAGAAGGGCGTATATTATACTGTATCTGATCGATCAAATAGGGGCTGAGATATGAAACCTTGGGGCCATATACACGATACATCCACACCAAAACCCGCAGATGTGGATTTTTTAACACAAAAAATCAATCAAGAAACCCCTGAATTTGGCGAGGCTAATCCTTTTGCATTTTTTATACGGAATGAGCAGAATGAAATCATAGCAGGCTGCAACGGGAGTATCATTTTCGGCAGTATTTATACAGACCAATTGTGGGTACATCCCGATCATCGTAAAAATGGTTTGGGGCAGCAACTGATGAAAGCCGTCCATGATTATGGGCGCACGTGCCAATGTTCTATGAGTACCGTTGCCACGATGGATTTTCAAGGCGCAAAAACATTCTATGAAAAATTGGGATACGTCACTGATTTTGAAAGGCACGGGTATACGGGTGGTTCTAGCTGCCATTTTATGAGGAAAGCGTTATGAGACATAAAATCACACAAACAACGCTGACTTCGGAACTAAAGGCGTCGATCTACGAAGCTTTTGCAAAACATTCGATTGATTCTGTGGGTTTTGATGGTTTAGCACAAGAGCCAGTAGCATTCGAGATCATGGAAAACAACGTATCTCTTGGAGTGGTTGTTTGCCAATTATTTTGGGGCAATGTACATATCAAATACTTACTGACCAACAAAGAGCATCGTGGGCGGGGTATAGCCCGAGCTTTAATGGAACATGTCTTTAATTTTGGCAAAGAGAACGGATGTCATTTTGCATTTGTTGAAACAATGAGTTTCCAAGCTCCTGAATTTTATCAGAAAATTGGATTTGAAATCGAACTCAAGAGAGATGGTTATACAGCAGGCACCTCATTTTACTATTTAAAGAAGGTGTTATGATAAAGTTTGAAACCATTACACCCTGGCTGAAGGACTCTGCCGCAAAATGACAACCCCTGAATTGGGATACGTAAGTGATGGATACGTCACTGATTTTGAAAGGCACGGGTATACGGGGAGTCTCGCTGCATCATGTTAAAGCGGAGCTTGTAATGTTTAA
The DNA here is from genome assembly GCA_945888455.1 of Candidatus Finniella inopinata. GTDB lineage: Bacteria > Pseudomonadota > Alphaproteobacteria > Holosporales > Holosporaceae. The sequence continues at coordinate 146,510 of CAMCZV010000004.1, forward strand.
AGTGGATTGGGAAAAAACAAGCATCACATACCAACGGCCAGAAGGCATGGTGGCGACGATGGTGCAGGGCGCTTATCCCAACAAAACCCTTGTTTTGCATGAATTGATTGCTGGTGGATGTGCTAATCTCAACATTAAAATTCAGCTGCAAGATGAAAACCATCCGCTGATTTTACGTATTTATTTACGCGACAAAGATGCCTCTTACCGTGAACAAAAACTGGCAATTTTAATAAAAGAAACCGTACCTGTACCGCTAACGCATTATATAGGAGAGCTGGAGGGTTATCGCTTTGCCATTACAGGTTTTATGCCCGGACTTTCGCTTCGAGATCTTTTGCTCGGTGATGTCCCGCATGATCTTGGCACAATCATGCATGAGGTAGGTTTAATCCTTTCAAGGATTAACGCGCATGAATTTTCAGAAGCCGGCCTTTTTGACAAAGAGTTGGAGGTGATCGGGTGCAAATCTTCTGATGTCATAAAATTTGCACAAGGCTGCCTGCATAACAAAACCGTATTATCTGTGCTATCGCCTGAGGTGATTTCGGGAATTCAAAAAGCGATAGAGCAGTACGTATCTTTATTGCCCGCTGACGATGGCAAGCATCTTGTTCATGGTGATTTTGATCCTGCCAATATCCTTGTGAATAAAATTGACGGCCTGTGGAAAGTAACCGGCATTTTGGATTGGGAGTGTCTTACCTTTGGGATGTAGCTAATATGCTCAGATATGCCCATAAAATGCCGCCTGAATTCCAAGATGCGTTCCTAAAAGGGTTGGGCGATGGTGGCATTATCCTACCTGAAAATTGGCGCGTCACGGTAAATCTATTAAATTTATTGTCGCTACTGGATGTCCTTAAAAGATCAGACCCTAAAGACCATTCGCATCAATGTGCTGATATTCGTGAACTTATAGATTGTATTTCATTAGAGTTAAGTTCCATGCAAAAAATAGATCGTGTTGAAATTACACCTTATGACCCAAATTGGCAACCCAAACCTTATGATCCAAACTGGCCTCATATTTATGAAAAA
>CAMCZV010000005.1 GCA_945888455.1 Candidatus Finniella inopinata
ACCACCAACAGAACTTACATCAGAACTTACATCTTTAAAGGCGTTAAAGTTGTAAGCTCTCAAGTCAATTTGTTTCACTTCTTCCCCTTTCACCGCAGAACCTAGGGAGCTTATTATGTCACCTTTTATCTTATCAAAATCACCATGAAGTGTACGGAGATCACGTATTTCAGCTAAAAGTTTGTTATTGGTATCGTTTAGCAGATTTACTGACATTTGGTCTAAAGGCATATTTTCAGCGGTAAGATTTTCAGAGGTCAAAGCTTTCCATAAGCCGCCACCATTAATATTGCTTAATCTTTTTTTTAGTCGTTTCTGTTCTGCCGATAATTTTTCTAGTTTACTCTCTATTCCTTCTTTTGATTCTAATTCTGTCAGATCTTTTATGGATAATTCATTTAAACGCTCTGTGTTAATTTTTTTTAAAAAAAGATCTACTTGCTCCGTAAAAGAATTCATTATATCTTTAGCAGAGGAGGTGAGTCTATTACTCAGATTTGTTCGAGCTAATTTTTCATTTTTTATCGCCTGTGGCACACCGAGTCTGGCGTAATCATCCTTATCTGGGCCATTTTCCATCAATGCACAAGTAAAGAACACAGTGAAAAGCGAAACAGCCTCTTTTCTATATTTTTCTGCTACATCTAATTTTGTAAATGATGTATTAAATTGTTGGTAAAAAGGTAGCGTTTTTAAAACATCCATAGCTTTTTCCGCCGCTTTGGTAATACCCTTGTTTTTTAATCGTTCCTCTATTTCACTTAATTTTTTTTCATCAGCAAGATCACTTAGTTCTTTACCTTTAAAAAACGCTTCACAATCAGCATAAACGTTTTTAAATATTAGACCCTTAACACTGATGTGCGCTGCGTTTATTCTTTCAAGCCAAGTCTTATTATTCTTTATTGTAGTATCATTCAATCCCTTATACCCTATTTTTTCTCCAAACATATCTAATACTGTTTGTGGTAATTGTATTATTGTTTCTGAATTAGAAACGTTACTCATTAGGCCCTCTTTTTTTAAGTACATTTGGAATACAGGTGACGCCATGAGTTCTTTGTTGCCATTGCTCAATTCGTCTATGGACAATGGCGAAATTATTGTTTTTGTGAGCATACTGGTGATACTATTAATTTTTTTATCAACAAAACCTTCTTTAGAAAAAGAAAACTCTTTTTCTAAATAATCAAAAAGCATTTCTCTTACATCATCTTTACTTAAAGATGATGCGATATTATCGAAGTCTTCTATTATATTTTTTTTTATATCAGTGTTAAAATCTAAAAAACCCTTAATTGCCTCAACAATCTTTTTTCTGCCCCCATCATTAAAATGTTCAACAGCCCCTATATCGCTTTTGATTGCTGCAAGTTTATCAGCGTAATGGCGCTTATTAAAAATTTTGAGCACAGCCATAAGTTTTTTGTTACTCTCTATTTTGTTTATGTTTTCTAAAAGTGATTCTTTGGCCTCAGGCAAAAAAGCGTCTATAAGACCCTTCGCTAATTGTTTTATATATTTTTTTACCAGTTTATCTTGTACTCCTGCATTTTCCTTTTTTTCCACACCACTAAGAAGTCTATCTGTAACTTTTGGTATGAATTTGATCAGCCCTCGTGGGAAACCTTCTACAGACCACTCAGTATCAGGGATATTTGAAATTTGAGTGAGTGCCCCCAAGCTGTTCTGATCCAAACTGGCATATGGAAGCTCATAAAAAAGAGAGATCATGAGTCCAACCTCTGGATTGTCGTCTTTGGTAGGCATTAAACGACTCTTAATGAGCAGTGCTTCATAGGTTCTCTTTTTATCAGCTTCTTTAGGTTCAATGAAGCCACCCTTTGTATCTATGCGGATATATTCACCCCATTTTACAATTACATTTGATTTATTAATATTTTCAATCGTTTTAACAGGATCAACTGAAGAAATAGTATCTAAAATTTCAAGTACCTTCTTCTTTTGTTCTAAATCATCATTTTTATTTTCTATTTTTTCTAGGCTTTTATCCGCAGCAATGGTATCCACAGCAACGGTGTTTTGATTGCTGCTAAAAAGAACCAGAAGCACAGAATATATGATGCTTTTTAATTTTAATCTATTTTTCATTTTTTGATTGGTTTTTTTGCTGGGTTTTGGCTTTAACTGGATTGAATGTTTGGGCAATACAGAGCTCTGAACTCTGGCTACAGATCCATATTTGCGAAAATTCATTAAAACCATCTGTAAAAAAATATCATCAGGATATTGTGTCATTTTTTAAGTAAAAAATCCATAATAAATTGTCAAAAATGGGTTAAATCTTGGGCGTGAAATGTGGAAGTTTTTGAAAACATAGGCGAAAAAGGGGTTGGGTATACGGGTTTGGGCACCATTAAATGATGCCCCCCATCCTTATACACAAGATATGACGCAATCGCCGGGGTAACGTTCAATTTCACCATTCAACTCCATTTCGATCAGAGCAATGCGAATCATCACAGGCGATAAACCCAATTTTTCTGATAAATCCCATACGGGCGTGGGCACGGTGCTTAATAAGGCCCCAATGTCGCGGATCAAAGATGATGTTTCGGGCAACAGGGGTGGCATGGCGCTGTATTCTTCACAAGCCTCTTCGCGAGCCATGTCTTTTGCCAAGTACTGGTGGGTTTCAGAATATTCATTCAACACATCATCGGCCGTTTCCACCAAACAGGCCCCCTGTTTTAATAATTTGTTGGTGCCGCGCGCCCGAAAATCCAGCGGATGACCCGGTATGGCCAGAACGGCACGGCCCTGATCGGCGGCGTATTTTGCCGTTAACAGGGATCCTGAACGTAAACTGGCCTCCACAATCAAACTGCCCCAAGACAAACCAGAAATGATGCGATTGCGTTTGGGAAATAATCCAGCATGCGGGGACGTAAACAGGGGGTCTTCGCTGATGATTAGGCCTTTTTCCGCAATGTCCGCATACAGCTTTTTGTGCTCTGGCGGATAAATATGTCCGATGCCACCGGCAATAACCGCAATGGTTCCATTATCCAAACTGGAAGCATGGACACAGGCATCAATGCCACGGGCCAGACCGGAAACCAGCACCCAGCCTTTGGCCGATAAAATTTCGGCAATTTGTATGGCAATGCGTTCGCCCGCAGAGGATGCATGGCGCGCACCCACAATGGAAAACAGGGTTTTGGATAATAAATCCAATCGACCCAGGACGGAAATAAAGGGCGGAGCATCCTTTAGGTGTCGTAAACTGGTGGGATAATCGGCATCATAAATGCTGAGTAAGCGCAGTCCCTGTTTGGCATGTGCGTCGACTTCCCGTTTAATGTCGTCCATGGATGGAATAATGGCGCCAGAACGTCGGGCAATGGTGGGTAAACGATCCAGCGCCTCTTGGGCATTGCCATAACGTTCCATCAAATGGGCAAAGGAAATGGGGCCAACATTTTCTGTGCGTGCCAGGCGCAACAGATGCAAACGATCGGTTTCTGAAAGGGTACGTATAGAGGGCATGGTGCGGATGGTGGAGGGCAATACATCCGATGATACCCTAGTTTTCAGCCTGTGAAAAATTGGATTTAGTTTAAATTTTCCCGAGTATTTAAATCATTGCACCCATCACAGAACAGGGTTCGGACGGCATTTAAGGCTTGATGGGATGCTTTTTCAAAGAGGATTCTGTGCCGCGGATCAAGCGGGAAATATTTCCCCGATGGGCGTAAAAAATCAAGGCCGTGATCAGCGCCATGGCCACGGTGGATGAATGATCAAAAAACAGGGCTGTTAATACAAACGCCCCCAGCATGCCGCATAAGGAAGCCAGCGACATATACCCCGTGGTTTTTAAAACACAACCCCAAATCAGGGCGGAAGCCATAAAATGGATGGGCATGGTTATGGTCATTACACCGCAAGCCGGAGCCACACCTTTCCCCCCTTTGAATTTCAGAAAAATCGGAAAAATGTGCCCCGCAATACAGGCCACACCCATGGGCAATTGGTACTCTTGGGGTGAAAAACACAGGGGCAGTGCGCTTTTCAAAAAATCCGACACGTACACAAGGGCAGAAACCTTGATGCCCGCCAAACGGTACACGTTGGTGGTGCCAATATTACCAGACCCCACCGTACGCGGATCACCCTTTTTTAACCATCGGGTCCAGAGAATTCCAAAGGGAATGCTGCCACACATATAGGCCACCAGAAGATAAAAGCACAGCGTCAGGTCGGATGCAAAGGGCAGGGACGTCATGATGGAAGCAACCCAATATAATATTTGATCATAATCTGGGGCAAAGTAATGCGCAAGGCAATCAAAACGGTGTAGAATAGACTGTAAGGATACAGTCAAGTTTTAAACGCAACAAAACGCTGTGGCCATGACCCACACAAAGGAGAGTTTACACCATGACCCAAGCACTGGGGGATTTGGTTCAGTCCTTGTTACGCCCCGTTTTTGAAAAAAAGCCCCAACTGTCTTTGATGATGGATTGGCCCATGATTGTGGGGTCAGAACTGGCTGCTTATACGTGGCCGTTAAAAATTGTGTCGCCTCAAAATGGTCCAGGGGTGGCCTATATTCAGAGTCCCCCAGCTTATGCCATTGTGGCATGGTCTCATACATGTGTTATGATCGAGCGCATTAATCAATACTTGGGGTATCAAGCCATTAACCGCATTCGCTTGGTCAAAGATGACATCGTCAAAACAGAGTCATAACACCATTCAACGCCTGTCTTTTCTGGACACGGCATTGGTGGATGGTGCCATTTCCCATATGATGGCCGCGGATTGGGATTGCGTGATTGTACCGTCTCTGTTCGTGCTGAAAGGCATCAGAAAACAGTGGTTACAGAAAAGTGGGCCAAGCATTTTGCCGAAAATCGTGACATATGTGCACCCCATGACGTACACCAATCCCTGTGCTTTGGGGCAAAAACCCGTATCATTGGCCCAAGGTATGGCCTGGTGCTTGGACTTTTTTCAGAACTATTTTTCAGAAAATCCTACTTCTCAGCCCCCAGATTTGGCTGGTTTTGCTCGATCGTTGTTGCATTTGTGGGAGCACATTGACCGAATGGTTTTGTATGATCATCCGGATAGAGCTGCCACGGCGTTGTGGGAAAATCAAGGGGTGCTCTTGCCCGAATCGTTGCTGCATTTGGGACATTTATCCGGTACGCCGCACTTGGTTCAAGAGTGGTTAAAATGGTGGCCTCAATGGTTGCATCGCCAAAATCTTTGCAGTCAAACGCGCGCGACCTATTTGGCTCAAAATCACGCACTCACGTTCTGGTCAAACCATCCCCATCATAAAATATTGCTGTGTGTTCAGAATATTGAAAAATTGCCCACAGATTGGTTGAAAGGGCTGATGTCTTTGCCCAATGTGTGGACGTTGTTTCCAAACGATTTTGAATTAGGTGAACGCCTGGGGGTTCAGATTGATGGTATGGGCATGGTGCCTCTAGCGGAAGCAAGGGGCGTTTCAGAAATCATGTGCGCACACGAATCAGAATCGGCCAGAGTGATGGCCATTTTAATCCAAGACGCCTTAAAAAATCGGGGCGATGTAGGGCTGGTGATTTCATGTTCGATGCTGTTACAGCGTGTATCGTGTGCATTAAAAATCCATCACATTCATTTGCCCACACCATACCAATCCTTGGTGAATACGGCGCTGCAGAGCATTTGGAGGGGGTGTTTACAGGGCTGGCCCTTGTCAGAGGTCGTTATGGTGTTGCGGCACCCATTGGTTCTAAAAGCCTATCCCATTGTGGGGGAGATGACGCGTTTTATAGAACAACACCGTCCAAAATGGCCTGGCATAGGGGGTAATGATTCTGATGTTCAGATCGATGGCATGCCCAGATGGCTGAAACGATTGCACCGCAGGTTCAATGATGCTTTTGGATCGTTGACCAGCCATTGTCAAGTAAACTCTGTTAAACAACCCATGACGTTTTGGATAGATGGTCATGTCCAAGCGCTGGATCATACTTTACCCTTGGCCGTATGGGATCATGATGATGTGGTGGAAAAGATGCTGCAAGAGGGCAGCAATAATTTACCCCACCTTGACGCGGTTGCGTACGGACAGTGGTTCAAGGCCTGGACATCCACTCTGGTGCACATGGATAAAGAGGCTGATATTTGGGGGCATGAAAAAGGGGGAGGAGAGGATCGGATTGTGGTGGGTACGGCAGAAGATTTAAGCGCGCTGCATTTGGGCCGATGCATTGTGGCCGTTGCCGAACCATTACCAAAATTTCCCTGGATGCCCAAATCGTGGCAAGCCCATTTTCATTTATGCCAGGATGGGGAAAAACAGCGCTTTGAAAACCATTCCGCAGAGATTTTTCTGGTTTCTGTTCATTCGACCCCATCCGAATCCATATACCGTTATCGTGCGGAACAGCATTGGAAAAAAGCCCTGTTGCAGGATGTGGTTATGCCTGTGGGTGCAGTCAAGCGTCCGTACCCCCCATTGCATCGTGTTTCCATCAGTGATGTACAGCGTTGGCACACCGATCCAGAAGCTTTTTATCAAGAGCGCGTATTGCGAATCAGGGAAAATGTCATTTCAGAGCAACAGGCTTGGGGTTTGGCCATGCATGTCGTGTTGGACCATTTCCTACGAGACTTTCCTGCGAATCTGAGGTTTTCTGTGGTTGAATTATTCGATGGATTATGCGCATTGGGCGATGTTTTTTTACCAGAAATGCCCTGGTGGAAATGGTCAGCTCGTCGTAAGTTGTTGTATTCCATTGCAGAATGCGAATATGTCCATCGACAACGGGGTATCAAAAAATCCTTGACAGAGCAAAGCGGGCACCTAACATTTTCTTTGCCTCAGGGCTCTATTACTCTGTTTGGTCGCGCCGATCGTATCGATTATTTGGATGATGGCACGGCGCATATTATTGATTATAAAACGGGGGTTACACCGTCCTTTGTGTCGCTGGATCGTATGGAATCGGTGCAATTGCCGCTAGAAGGGTGCATGGTACAATCGGGCGCTATGGGGGCGCCTATGCGCGTATCCGCATTATCGTGGTGGTCGCTGCATCTGACCCACGGATGTCGTATCAAAACCTATCCACGCTGTGTGTCCGCGTTGTTGGACCAATATGCTGGCGTGATACCCCAATGGATGAATCAATTGATTTCTGGTGGGTATGGGGATTTTCCGGTAAAAACGGGCTAGGCTCCGGTTGCCACCATGAACGATCAATTTGTTATTGCCAAATTAACTAAATTCTATTATTATTGTAATAAGGCAAACAAAATAATAAAATTATGAAAAAAACTAATTACTCAAAGCAATCTGCCGGCATTCTGGCATTGTTGAACCTGTTGTTGATTCCTGTTTTCGCAGTGGAGCGACAAATCGATACAACACAAGGCTCGAAAAAGGAGCCAACTGATTACTCTACATTACTGAAACAATTGAAAAAATTATCTTACGTTCAGCTTTCTAAAGAGGTAAGTAATATAATTACTACAGAAATTAAGGAAAATAATGAAAAAAATATTAAAAATATTTTAGAATTACTTTCTGATGAATCACTTTCTGAGCGAAAGTTTAAAAGGCTTCCATGTAAAGATTTCGCATTCATGGTTGCTTTTCACAAAGAAAATATAGAAATGTTAAAAAATATTATTAATCTTCAGAACCCCCCTAAACCTGTAGGATTTGATACTCTTTCTAATTGTTTGAAATTAGCAATAAAATTTCAGAAAAAACATCTTCTGAATTTCTTGTCTGACAAACATAATTTGAATATAGATCAGGATGGTGTGGATGCACTTTTTTTAGCAATCTTAGATTCTGTTGACTGCGAAGAAAACGTTTTCCGTGGGAGTTGGGAGGGGAGTTGGGGTGGATTATCTGAAGAATTATCTGACGTAGACAGCGTAGAATATCTAAACGTAGTTTGTAATTGGAAGGAAGTCGTAGATGTCATTTTTGATAACCCTTCAATAAAGCCATCAGAAGAATGTATAAAAAAATGCTTTAAAAATGCTATTCATAAATTTAATGAGTTTGGTGGTGATTTTTTCCGACGCACTAGGTGGGATCTGAATAATATTCATAATTCAGTAAAAGTTTTACTGTATAAGTGCAAAGAAAAGGGAGTAAATGTTGATGAGAGCAAAATTTTGGATGCGTATGTTAGAAACTTGAAAAACTTTCACTCAGACAGCCATGGGTATAAGTGGGCTGTGAAAGCGATAGCAGAAATTCCGTTTTCAAAAGAAGTGTGTAAAAAAAGTGATAGCCTACCAGAATACTTTGATGCCATTTTGGATGCGTATGTTAGAAACTTGAAAAACATTTACTCAGACACACGGGAGCATGATACGGCTATGAGAATGATGACAGAAATGCCGTTTTCAAAAGCAGTGTATGAAAAAAATTCTAGACTGTCCGCATACCTTGATGACAATAAATTGTCTGATAAGGAATTTTATAAAATTATGCAAATCAGAACAAAAGATGGGGGCAACGCACCCTTTGCAGAATACCTTATAGAGCGATATTTGCAGGGGAAACATGATGTTTCACCACAAGCTATGGACAATGTGATGAAGAACAGTACAGTTGACACGGGTGGTAAAATTGGTATAGGTGGACTAAAACGATTATCAAAAAAACCACACCTTCCGGTATCAGGTTGGCCGCAAAGTAAAGATGTTATGCAGCATATCAGCGAGTATAATGGCAACTCACGTATTGAGCCTGATTTACTCAACCGAGTAAAAACTTATAGAGAAAGCCAACGCGTAAAGGGGATTGTGCATCAACCGGTAGCCCCAAAGGAGATGGCAAATCAAGTAGAAGAAAACAAGGAGTAAAACCTGGTTGACACCACTGTCAATAACGCTGCGGGTATATATGAGGTTAACGGACAAAACCCCAGGAATAATATGAAAGACGTGGATTGATCTTTTCAGGAACAGTCTTAAAAACCCTATGATCTTGGAGGGGCAGGGGGGGGCTGTTCGCCCCTCAGCATCCACCCCTCTGCAAAGACCAACCTTACTCTGCGCCTCCATCAATACCGTATCCATTCTGTAGATCCATCCTTGGGGCGATGGATTGTTCTGTTAAAAAGGCCCGAATACACAGTAATTGTTCCCAAGCCGCACGTTTTTGTCCTGGTGCACGCATTAAATAGGCCGGATGATACAATGTCCATGCAGGAATGGTTGTGCCCAATAATGGATCGGTATACCACAACAATTGGCCTTGGGCTCTGGTTAATGTTTGATCCAGATTCAATACGGCTTTGGCCGCCACACCGCCGACACAAATCAGTACGCGGGGGCTAATCAGGCGAATATGCTCTTGTAAAAAGGGTAAAAACATTTTGATTTCTGCACCAGACGGTTGGCGATTAAAGGGTGGCCGCCACGGCACCACATTGGTGATATAACACCGTGTGCGATCCAGCTGAATGCTGGCCATCATGGCATCAAGCAATTTACCGCTCGCGCCCACAAAGGGTTTGCCTTTGGCGTCTTCTTCTGCCCCTGGGGCCTCGCCAATCCACATAATGGCGCTGTTTGGATTGCCATCAGCAAAGACCATGTTTTTGGCGGTTTGTGCAATGCTGGGTTCTTTGAATTGCCGAATTTTTTCAGCCAGTTGGGCCAGAGCAGACTCTTTTGATCCAGCGCTTAATGCAGGCCCAGAGGATACTGGTTTTACAGGCGTCGGCGCAAGCTGAACAGACCCTTTCCCATCGGGGGATGCATGCTGGATGGAATGGACAGGTCTTGGATCCTTGGCGCGGGTCGGGTTGGTATGTACAACGGGTTCAGCAGACTGGGGGGAGGCATGTTGGACATGATCTTGCCTATCGAGGTCTTCTGTGGCAACGGATGCTGTGGGTGTATGGCCTGGATGCATGCCATGGTGCATATCGCGGCTGTGGTAATGCCATAATGCCCACATGGGGGCAGTGTGTGCGTTCAGTTCGGGCTTTTTCGGCATTTTGGTGTGATCCATCAGATCCTCTTGTCACAGGGATATGGTTTAATGTAATCTTTTTTACAGAGGGGTCAAGTTGTTGCTGTATATTACAGAGGAAAGTCCGGGCTCCACAAAAACACGATGCTGGGTAACGCCCAGCCAGAGTAATCTGAGGGAAAGTGCCACAGAAAATATACCGCCTAGAGTCATTTAGGTAAGGGTGAAAAGGTGCGGTAAGAGCGCACCGCTTGGTCCAGCAATGCATCAAGGCACGGTAAACCCCATCGGGAGCAAGGTCAAGTAAGGACACAATCGGTTCTTGAAACCGACGTACTGTTTTTGGTGCGTTTTGTGTTCGGGTCGACTGCATAAAGAAATCGGTAACGGTTTTTTCAGAGAAATAACAACATAAACAGAACCCGGCTTATGACCCCTCTGCATCAATGGTGCTGGACAGTACCATGGCCCCTATCATCCTTTAAAAAAACCATCCGTTTAAAACAAAATTGAGCTTGCTTTATATAAACACTAACTTTCTTAGTATAGCATCATTGTATACAGTCGAGCAAAAAACATGTTTGACTAATTAAAAAACAAAAAGGAGAATTGAAATGACAAAATTATATTGCATGACTTTGTTGGCCTTGGTTTGTGCCAGCATCAGCATTTCCGTTGATGCTAAGACTATGTACAAAGACACGACAAATGTACATGAGGACTCAAAATCAACAGATAAAGTATATGAGAGGGAAAGCGGTAATAATAATGACGGTGATCATGATGGTAATGAGAGCAATATTCGCATAGTGGGGTGAGGGGGTTATTTTCCCATCTGCTCTGCAGGATTGCTGGTCTTAATGACCAGCGCCTGCACCGAGCTGCGATGTTAAAAAATTAACAAAGGATTATTGAAATGATAAAATTATACACCGTTTGTTTATTGGTATTGCTAGGTTCTTTTTTTGGCAATGATGTATGCGCCCAAAAACAATTAAACGCATCAACAACGACAAGCAGTACGCAAACTTCAAACAAATATGAAGAGAATAAAAAGAGTGAAACTAACGGCAAAAGCAACAGTGAAACCAACGACAAAAACAAAGGTAATCATGATGGTAATACCATTGATGTTAATGTGAGTCTGTGATGATCAACAATTCAGATTGAGGGTGCAGAAGGTCCGATTATTTGTATTTTTTGATGCCATTTGCTAATCAATACTGATATCCCATCGATATAGTTTTGAAAAAAACACGTTTGACTAATTAAAAAACAAAAAGGAGAATTAAAATGATAAAATTATATGGTATGACTGTGTTGGCCTTGGTTTGTGCCAGCAGCAGCATTTCCGTTGATGCTAAGGGGGTTGTGCAGCAAGGTGAAACTCATCACCCGTACGCCGCGCATGATGGGCAGAGACGTTATGGTAACGGTGAGACTGGTGAGCCTGTTGGGCTGGTGGTTCCTTCCGCCGCTGCCCCTGCCTCTCCCATTCCCCTGACCCAACCCTCTGTGATGTAGGGCTGCATCTGGTTCATGCCCGCACCAAGGAATCCATTATATCCGTTAATCGGTCCAGGCTGGCCAGGATTTTTTCCCTTTCTGCGGGATGAAAAGAATGCAGCACATAATCGCTGACTGCGTTTTTATCCGCTGGACGATCAATGCCAATGCGAATGCGGTCATAATCAGGGCCCAGAACGGTGTGGATGCTCTTTAATCCATTGTGGCCACGGGCACTGCCCCCCTGTTTTAGGCGAATTTCTGCGCACGGCAAGTCCAATTCATCGTGAATGACTAAAAACCGAGCATTGGGATAATGACGATACAGGGGTGCCACGGCTTGACCCGACAAATTCATATAGGTTTGCGGACAACACAGCAAAATTTTTTGATTTTCCACCACGCCTTGGGTTAAAAGGGCCTCTTTTTTACTGATCCAGTTCGGAAACATCCAGTGTTTTTGCAACGCATCCATGGCCCAAAATCCCACGTTGTGCCGGTGATTGGCGTACGCTTTGCCTGGATTGCCTAATCCCACAATAATCCATTGCATGCTGTTGGTGCTCTTTGGGAATACTATTTCCATTGTAATAAAAACAGGCCCCCTGTGGAAAGGACATTCCGCGCAAGCCGTTAATTTTTTTTGATTTTTTAAAATTAATTCTATATAGTTTTTCTATTGTGCGATTTTTTAAAAAAAAGATTTAAAAGTGAAAAAAATTTAAAGTTTGGCTTTGCAGCACTTGTCTTTTTGACTGATTTATGTAACGTAGATGCCGTAGAACCGAGTGTGTTTTCATCGAACTATGTAGAGCAAACTTTGCAGGAAGTGGTGACTGACTATGCAAAAATAGCCAAGCGCTATTTTAGTGGAGATTTGGATCCCAGAGCTAATAACTACACCAAACCACTCCATGAGATAATCCGTAAAGACGGGGAAGATCCGCGAGAACTCAGCCTAAGCCACTTGGTTACAAGGTTTGCAAGTCGACCAATCTCGAGGTGTTATCTTAAGGAGGCCGGCCTTGATCAACATTCGGGTGATCCATATTATGATTCTGGGTATAAATCTTGTTGCAGAATATATTGTGATTCTGATAATCCTGATTATTTTGGGGATGAATCGGAAGATAGAGATGATGATTCTGAGAGTAAAGACACCGTTCATGGATTAAGGGTAAGAAATCTATGAGAGAAGATGGAAATTCAGAAGATCGGAGAAATATTGATAAAATAAGGAAAGTGCGTGGAAATGTATTGCAACAAAGGGGCGGCAAAGAAATTCAGTGTAACGATCCTTACTGGAGCTTTGGTGAAAAACTTTGGACTATTGCCTCTTTATACCAAGAACAATTCGCATTGGATAAACAAATGTCGTTGCTTGCGGGGCTGCTTCTTCAAAATTTCTGCAATGTAATACTCAAAGCAAAAAATGACAACCCATTAGACCTATATGATGCCCTATATGATGCTTGGAATTCTGGTAAAAGCAATAATAGTATTATATTAAAAAATTTTTTTAGAAATGCCGTTTTATTGCAATCTTTGTCCATGCAAGCGGTCACGTCTCAGTTACAGCAACTCCAGGACCTAGGAGGGTTGTTTGAAGAGATTAATGACCTTGTTAAGGGTACTCGTGAGTTGAATAAGTTTGGTCGTAGGAATATTGGAGGGAAGACAGCGGGTATGATTTACGAGAAAATGGTGAATTTTACAGAAACTTTACAGGAGCTTATTGTTCTTAGGCAAAATGACATAGAACGAGATTCAGCAACTTTAAATAAAAAATTAGAACAATTGGAGTGTAAATCTGTGAAGATTATGGCCGAGAAAATGTATAATAGTTTGGATAAAGAATACTCTGATTATTCAATACTAAAATCCAGTGAAATCGGATCGAAATTCCAAGGTTTGTTAAGTGAAAGGCGATCGATTCGAGATCGGATAGACCACATTTGCACGAGTGGGAAATCGCAGTGGGGTATAGCAATGCGGCCAAAGACATTATATAGATGTGATGGTGGTGGTGGTGATGGTGATGCCCTGATGATGGATAATATGAATGTAAGCTGTCATTACGACAGTACCCTTCATGATCCTTATTATAGAAATTTCGGAAATAACAGTAGTGTCCCAGCAATCTCTTGGAAATATATCTGTCCCTCCATAAAAAAGCTTAAAAACTATCACCTGCAGGATATTGCAGCGCGAAACTTAGCTCGAAAGGACCATAGAATATACCTCACTGCTTGCCTTAAGCATCTGCCTGATGGGTTTGATCTATCGTATCAAAATATACTTTCCACAGATGAGCAAAAGGATGGGCAGCATCCGGAGAAGATAAGTTCTCTGGATTGTTATAGTTGTCCGAATGATATGAAGCCTTATATCGATTATCAGCATTATAGTAATGGTCTAAATCGCCTGAATATAAAAGATCTAGATTGTAAATACACACTTTTAAAAGATTTGTTTGAAAAGGCAAAAAAAGCATGCAATCTTTTTTGGATCAGAAAAATTCGTCGCCTCAAATACAGGATCAAGCATTTGATTTTAAGCAGCTCGAAAAGCAGTTAAGTACGTTTACAGCTGAGGAAGACCGTAGACTGGATAAATTCAATGAATTATGCAAAATGTTTGTTAAATTACAGTAATTTCTTAAAGATAGGTGTAATGAAAAAGGTCTACAAGATCCTGTTTTTAATCCTCATGAACTTCCCTTTTCTATGCTGAGAGAAGCTTATAAAGGAGACGAAAAATCCCAGGTTAATTTAAATGATGTATTGACCAGGAAGCAGGTAAAGAGGTAAAGCAATCGAATAAAAAAACGATCGACAATACGGATATAACAGGGTTAGGAACCAGATATAGTTAGAATAGAATGGGGATAAAAAGTGGTTCCCCCCTAATAGGTCTGACGCCTTTCTTCCCCATCAGAGCATGGGCAGAGCAGTTTCTTTTCAAGACCCTTTCAGAATATCAGAAATACTGCGTTTGACTGGCTGATTCCCACCAAACATGGTATTTTTAATGAATACTTTTGATTTTCCGGGTGGTGAAATATGTGTGGTATAGTAGGAATGATTCATGCTGAATCCGTTATGACAGCACTGGTGCCCGCATTACGCCGTTTAGAGTATCGGGGATATGATTCCGCAGGCATTGCATTGCTGGATCAAAATCAATTAACACGCCATCGGGTTTTGGGGGTACTGGACCAGTTAACGGGCGACATGCCCAAGGATTGGGACGCCAAAACAGGTATGGGGCACACCCGATGGGCCACCCACGGAGAACCCTCTGTTCGCAATGCGCACCCCCATTTCAGTCATCGTGTGGCCATTGTGCATAACGGCATTGTGGACAATTTTCAGACCTTGAAAACAGATCTGCTGAACAAGGGATATGCCTTCGCAAGCGATACGGATACAGAGGTCATTGCCCATTTAATTGACTTGCATATGACACAAGGGCATGATCCGGTTTCTGCTTTTTCCGTTGCCATACAACAATTAGAGGGTAATTTTGCCATTGCGTGCATGATTTCCCATTGGCAAGATGCCCTGTTGGTGGCACGCCGCGGTACACCGCCATTATTGGTGGGCAAGGGGCCCATGGGATACAGCATCGCTTCGGATGCCTTGGGATTGGTGGATGTGTCGGATCATTTGGCCTATTTGGAAGGTGATTCGTGGGCGATCGTAACCCAAGATTCTGCAAAAGTGTATGATTTTTCAGGAGAACGCAAACCTTTGAATTGGCAAAAACAAATGCTGCATCATCAGAGTTGCAATCAGGGGGATTATGCCCATTTTATGCGCAAGGAAATGGATGAACAGCCCGATGTGATTGCACGGTTGCTGTCCCAACCTACGCCCACGCTGGCGCAATTATATCCCGATTTAAACCATGTATCGTTGTTGGGATGTGGAACGTCATTTTATGCAGCATGGATTGGAAAATATGTTTTGGAACAGCGTTATGGTGTGACGTTGGAACTGGCCTCGGAATTTTCCTATCGCCACGCCATCATGAGTCCAGGGGTTACATTGGCCCTGTCCCAATCGGGCGAAACGGCCGATACGTTAAAAGCCGTTGCTTATGCCAAAAATCAAGGACAGAAACTGATCAGTTTGGTCAATGCCCCTTACAGTTCTTTGGCCCGATGTTCTGATCATGTATTGGATATGCAGGCTGGTCCAGAAATCGGTGTGGCGTCGACCAAGGCATTTACGGCACAGTTGTGGTTGTTGTTTGCTTTGGCTGGGATTACGCCAGATCGTGCCCAGCATTTACCCCAAAGTATGAGGCAGGCATTACAATTGGCCCCAGACATTCGGCGTTGGGCCACAGCATTGGCTGATGAATCCAATATGCTGTATTTGGGACGTGGCGTCAGTTATCCTGTGGCACTGGAAGGCGCATTAAAAATGAAGGAATTATCCTATATTCATGCCGAAGGTTTGGCCGCAGGAGAATTAAAACACGGATCATTGGCGCTGGTGGATCAGACCATACCCATTATTTTTTTGGCACCACACGATGCAATTTTTGATAAAACCTTGGGCAATATTCATGAAATTATTGCGCGTAAAGGACGATTGCATGTGATCACGGACCAGGCAGGGGCTGAAAAAATGCCAGCTGTTGGTCTGACACAGTGTTTAATCTTGCCCGATGCACCGGACCCCATTTTTAATCCATTCATTCAAACCATGGCATTACAGTTGTTGGCCTATTATACGGCTCTGGAGCGGGGATGTTCCATTGACAAGCCCAGAAATTTGGCCAAATCCGTTACCGTAGAGTAAGGCCGACATGACACGGGATGAGGGGGGTTTTGTAAACGTTTTTGATGTGTTGGATGGGTGGTTCCCCACTCGGCCAAAGAGCGTGGCTGTGGCGTTATCCGGTGGGGTGGACAGCATGGCGTTGACCCATATTTTGAAAGAGTGGGCTGCAGGATCTGTGACCATCATCCCCATGATTGTGGATCACGGATTGCGCCCTGAATCCCATCAAGAGGCCAAACGTGTGGCGGAAATGGTGAGAGATTGGGGATTAAACCCCATTATTTTATCCTGGAAACACCCACCCCTGACCACTGGATTAATGGAACGTGCACGCTATGGGCGTTATGGGGCTCTGGCGCTGGCCTGTCACCACAGGGGCATAGAACACCTTTTTGTGGCCCACCATCAGGACGATTGCCTGGAAACCGTGTGGATGCGTCAAGAAATGAACGGACCAGAGTACGGATTGTCGGGGATGTCAACCATAGGCATGCGTTATGGGGTCGTGATTTTACGTCCTCTTTTGGGCCTTTCAAAACAGATTCTAGAGCAAAATATGCGAGAGTGCTCTGTGCCGTGGGTGAATGACCCCACCAATAATAACTTGCATTTTCATCGCATCAGGGCCAGACATATCGTGCAAAATTGGACCATGGCCGAAAGGGATTACGCCGTAAAAACCCTTAACCTGCGGGCCAACAAACGCCGTCTTTACGAGCAAACATTACGCCATTTAACCTCAGTTACCCACGGGTTGGGTTATGTTTTGGTGGAGGATTTTACGCCATTGCTGGCATTGTCACCATCTGATGGGGCGATATGGATTCAATCATGGGTGCACAGTTTTACCTTTGGTCCTGTATCCGGTTCACAAGGGCAACATCGATTGTGGCGGGCGTTGTGCGACTGTTTTTCTAAACCTTTCGGGCGTCCCGGTTGTGTGGTGGCCACCTTTGGCGGATGTATTTTTGTGCGCCATCACCAGCAATTATGGATTTTTAGGGAACATGCCCGCATTCCACCCGATTGTGTCAATGTCAGCACACAGTTTTGGGATGATCGGGTTTTTTCTCTTTCGCCCCATTGGGTTCGGCGTGCGCCATACTTATCACAGGGATCTTGGAAGCAGCGTTTTTTGGCCATGTCTCTGCCCCAATCATGGGGGGCACCCCATTTACATTATCGGCCATGCAGCTGGGCTTATCCTCATTTTACGACCATAGACGAACAAGGGGCCGTACAGCAATTCATGGATTATGGGCGTATTTCAATGGGGGTTCCAACGGATGTGGCACCGTAAATTTCCTCTATTTCTTTATTGGTAACCGCAATGCATCCGTGGGTCCAATCGCGTTTTATGGTCTGAAAAATCCATGCATTGGGTTGACCATGGATCATGATGTTGCTGCCAGCAGAAAGCCCCTTTTCCTTGGCTAATGCCGTGTGATGTTCGTGGGGATAGTCGATTTTTAAAGATAGGTGATACTTACTGTTGTCATTTTTATAGCAAATGGTGTACAGCCCTTCGGGGGTTTTTCCATCCCCTTCCTGTTCTTTTGGTCCTATAGGGGAAAAGCCCAAGTAAATGCCATAAGATTTTAAACATTTTCCTTGATGGTATATTTCTAAAACGCGTTTCTGTTTTTTGACCAGAATATAATCAATCGATTTAAAAGGCGATATAATCGTTTTTGGCTTTTTCAAAACATAAAAAACCAATAGCAGAATAACAATTAAAAACATTATTTTTACAAAATGGTTTTTCATGACAGTCATATTAAATAATGATGGAAACCACCGCACTGGATAATGCGCCTGCCAATATACTGGCCACCAATGCCAAAGAACACATCTGAACAATGTCTCTGGTGCGTGAAGGGGCCAGCGCGCCCAAGCATGAGATTTGAATGCCAATACTGCTGACATTGGAAAAGGCGCACAAACTGGGTAATAAAATGGACATCGTGCGTGGAGATAATGGGCCATAAACGCCTTGGGAGATATTGGCAATGGCCACCCATTCGTTTAACAGGGTTTTTTCCCCCAAAATGGATCCAATGGTTAAGCCATCTGACCAAGAAATACCCATGCACCAGGATAAAGGAGAAAAAACATAGCCCAACAAGGATTGAATGGTTATGGTTTGATTCAGGATCAACTGGGTTATGCCGCCCAATACCTGGTTCAACACATTCATCAGTGCCACCAACGCCAACATGCTGGCCGCAATCATCATCATTATGTTCCAGCTTTCGTTTGCACCACGGGTGATGGCTTGCATGATATTTTGAAACACATAGGGATTTTCGCATTCACCGTTGGTTAAATTTTCCCCTTCGGGCATCATATATTCTGCGATAATCAGGGATGCAAAAATATTGGTCACAGCCGATGCCATCAAATGGACCAAAAGGGCATCTTGGTTCATCATCCCTGACAACGCTTGGCTGTACAGCACAAAAATGGTTGAAACGCTGGTGGCCATGCCCGCGGTGATTAGAGTAAAGAGCTCATTCTTTGAAAAATTTTGTAAATAGGGGCGTACCAACAGGGGCGTATCGCTTTGCCCTAAAAACAATTTACCTGCCAATGCTGTGGCCAAACCACCACCAATCAATTTGGTTTTTTGAACCCCCTTTGAAATGCCACGCACCATACGGGGCAACAGACCTGTGTGGAAAAAAATCATCGAAATGGACCCCATGACCACAATGGTGGGCAGGGCTTGGAACAGTAAAATAAAGGGGCTGCCTTTTCCTGGTGCTGGCACAAAAGGGGCCGGCGCCCCACCAATATAGCCAAAAACAAAACTGGTGCCTGCGCGTACGGACTGCTGTAAACCTTCCAGCCCATGGCCGAACTGTTTTAACAGGGGGGATAGGCCTGGTGCCTTTAAAAAAACCCAGGTCAAGACCAGATGAGCGGCCAGTAAAATGCTGATTTTTTTGATATTTACATGATTAAATCGACCCAATGACCACGCCAACACCATAATCAGGCATGCGCCCAGTAATCCCTGCATCGTTTTTGGCCATCTGTATAGAGTGCTTTTAGCATACGCCCGCAGGATGGAGATCACAAGATGGCTTGATGAATAGATTCTGGCTTTTTGGTGGGCGCAATAGGGATTGAACCTATGACCTCTACGATGTCAACGTAGCGCTCTTCCGCTGAGCTATGCGCCCCACGCAAAGATCATACCATCGCTGTACACACAATGCAACATGCCCTGTGATCGCCGCATACAAGACGATTTCCCCATAAAAAAGAGCCAGGGCCTAGAAAAATTTGGACACCATTGCACATCCAATCCGCATTAATGCGTAAACATATCGAACATATTCAGCCAGCATCACAATGATAAAACGGGTCCCCTTATAATGCGGTATGGCAATGGGGTGGGGAATGACTTCAACGTTTTTCCAGTGCTGACTGGCCCATATCAAGCATCGTGGCATATGATAATCGGATGTGACCAGGCGAACGGATCGAATGCGATTGTTCATCAGCCAGGCGTAGGATAAGGTCACGTTTTTTTCTGTGGTTTCTGCCGTATCAAAGGTAATAAAGGGCGATTTGCCGCGACGAAAACCAAGATATCGACCTGAAATGTGTAATTTAGGGGCCAAGCCAAGGTGATACAAGGCAATGGCTGTTTTTTCTCTAGCCATTTCACCCGTAAAAATAACAATGGCATCGGTTTTTTTCCACGATTGAAAGCGGGTTTGACCAATGATGATGGGGAAAATAATCAGACCTGCACCCAACGTCAATAGACCAAGGCCCACAATCCAGCGCAGCGCACATCGGATCCATTGTGTAAAAAAGATTTGGATGATTTCACTCATCGCATTCAGTACAGCCATCATCAGAATAGAATCATAGGGGTATCGTGTTGAACACAATGGCTGGGATCAGTATACCCTTTTTACGAAAAGGAATCAAAAATCAGAGGAATAAATGGGGTTTTTAGGCTTGAATCATGGCCCTGTTTTTGTTATAATACAAAAGAATTGGGGTCATAGCTCAGCTGGGAGAGCGCTACAATGGCATTGTAGAGGTCGGCGGTTCGATCCCGCCTGGCTCCACAACCCTATTGTCTTGATACTTCTTATGCATGGTCCTGATTACAGGAGCGCATGTTTTTTAGTTTTTCTTCGCACTAATTTTAGTGGTTTTCACTTTTGACCCTAGGGATTATTTTTTGATCCATTCATACCCTGCATTTTGTATTGTCGTATAGGCTTTTATCCAAGCTTGGTCAGAATGTTCCAAAATATGATGGCCGATGGTTTGGGTTTTTTCATGGCCTTTTCCTGCCACCAGAAGAGCATCACCAGGATTTAAACGATCTATGGCATGGGCCAACGCCGCAGACCGAGGAGAAATGGATAAGGCAGAGGGGCAGCCCACCAAAATATGTTGACGAATATCAAAGGGGTCTTCTCTTCTGGGATTATCATCGGTAACAATGACCCAATCGCTGTATTTTTGAGCAGCCTGACCCATCAAAGGCCGTTTTAGGGCATCACGGTCCCCTCCACAACCAAAGACAATGCCCAGCTGACCTGGTGTGCAGGGGCGTAATGCTTGTAAAGCCATTTCAATGCCTTGGGGCGTGTGGGAATAATCCACGTAAATATTGGCACCATTGTATTCGGCAACATGCTCCATGCGCCCCAGTACGGGGGTTAAATTGGACAAAGCCGGAATGACCTGATCCAGTGTTCCACCCGTGCATAAAAAGGCGAGAATGGCCGCCAATACATTGTGGATTTGAAATCCCCCAATCAGAGGAATATCGCTTTCCCATTGATGACCCATCACATCAAAAAGAATCCGTTGGCTGTTAAAGGTGCGGCTGATGATGCGATAGGTTGCATTGTCTACACCAGAAATTGTCCCTGTATTTTGGCCATATCGGATCACAGAAACGTTTGATTGGATGCGTTTTTGGTCATGGGTGAAAAGAGGGATGGTGTTGCTGATCAAGGCAAAGGCCGGTCCTTGATTCGCCAAGCAGTGGGTAAACAGGCGCCATTTTGCTTGCCAATAGGCATATAAATTTCCATGATAATCCAAATGATCTTGGGCAAAATTGGTAAAAATGGCCACAGGAACGCGTAAAGGTTCTAGGCGCTCTTGGGCCAAGGCGTGGCTGCTGGCTTCGAATACGACATGATCAATCCCCCTGTCTTTGTATAGAGACAGAGCACTGTACAGCATGGGTTGGGGCGGGGTTGTCATGCCATCAGGAATGGCAAATGGGAGCCTCCATTCTGCGCTGGAAAATTGACCGATGGTGCCTATGGTTGCATTGGGTATTTCAGTTAATGTCCACAATTGATGCAACAAATGGGCCACGGATGTTTTTCCATCTGTACCTGTAATGGCGACCCTGTGGGTGGGCAATTGTGGATAAAACAAGGGGTAAATGGTGGACAGAGCCTGATGAAAATCTGGAACAATCAGCAATAAATGCCTAGGTACAGCCCGTAAAGATTGCGCCATAGCATGATCGACAATGATGGCCTGACACCCATTGCTTAGGGCTTGGTTCACAAAATCGGGAATGGGTCCCTGACAGCGGGGCAGGGGAATAAAAACATGGTTTTTGGTGGCCAAACGCCCATCATGGGTCAGCGCATTCAAAAAAAGGGTGCCTGTGTCATAGGATTGGGAAATCCCCAGTTTTTCTCCAAGGGTATTTAACGAAATCATGCGCTGTGTCCTGTTGCATTTTGGCTGTCCCATAACTTTTTATACAGACCATTGGGCTCTAAGATCAAGATGTCATGAGCGCCGTCCTGAACAATTTTTCCATTTTCAAAGACGATGATGCGATCCATTTTGGATAAGGTGGACAATCGGTGGGCAATCATCAAGGTGGTGGCCTTGGTGTTCAAAATCATACGATCCAGAGAATCTTGGATCAAGCGTTCTGTGGGGCTATCCAGGGCCGATGTGGCTTCGTCCAAAATGATAATGGGGGCTTGTTTTAACAGGGCCCGAGCGATGGCCAAGCGTTGACGTTGTCCACCAGACAGTTTCATGCCACGTTCCCCTAAAATCGTATGGTATTTCTCTGGCATGGCCATGATGTCGTCATGGATGTGGGCTTTTTGACAGGCCTGCTGGATCTGGGCTGTGCTGGCGTGAGGGTTAACCATGCGAATATTGTCCAAGATGCTGCGATGAAAAAAAGGAATATCTTGGGGGATCAAGGCAATGTGTTGGCAAACAGATTCTTGGGATATTCCCGAAATGGAAATGTCATCCATTAAAATATCGCCACCAGATAGAGGGAAATATTTAAGAAATGCTTTGATAAATGTGGATTTCCCTGCGCCAGATGGCCCAACAATGCCAACTTTTTCCCCTGGCATAATGGTGATATTCAGATTTTTGAATACATCATTTTTATCATCATACCCAAAAGATACATTCCGATATTCTATTTTCCCTTTAATGTTAGGCAAGGATTTTAAGCCTGTTTCTGTTTCCAAAACATCCAGTTGGATAAAGGAATAGGCTGCTTTTAATGACGCCAATTTGGGATTGCACAAAAAAACGACATTGTCGATCAGTTCACTCAATTCTCTGTGTAATTGCAGGGTGATCACAACCACAAAGGTAAATTCTCCAGGCGTGAGCAATCCTTTTCGATACAAGTCGGCCACCAGCGCAATTTGTACAATCCCCATGGCCACCACCAAGAGGGTATCCGTGACATCCACATAATAGGCATGATATTTTCGACTTTTGCCTTCATAATGACTCCATTTTTTCAATATGGGGGTTAATTTCAAAGCAAATTCCCACGATAATTTCCCCATGGTTTTGATGCTGAAAACGTTGGAAATGGAATCATTAATGGTGCCAAAGGCTTCTTGTCGCACCGTGGCGCATTCCTTTTCCGCATCCATTTGCCGTTTCACAAAAAGACCAACAATGGGGACATAAATGATGGTGAAAATCAATAAAACAACGGTGGCGTGGATGCTGACGGTGCACAAATAAATCAAGGAAAAGACCACAATGAACACACGAGACAAGGCGTAAAACAAGCCGTTGATTAATCCCAGTAAACTGTCCTGAAAATCTTGGATTTTTGCTGAAATTTCTCCGGAACGGTGGCTGTCAAACCAATGTAAAGAATGGCGCATCACTTGGGCATAAACCGTTTCCGTAACATTTTGTAAAATCTTTGGTTTGTAAAACACACCTAGCAGTTTTTGTAAAAAATGCACCACATGGTGCATGGTTTTGTGAAGAACGAAATAGATCAACAGCGCAATCATGGGCGCGTGGGGATTTTCATGCACCGAATCAATAATGTGTCTCAATTCGGAATCCACTTCCAAACGAAACAGTGCAGAAAGCAAGGCAATAAAAACCAGGCCAATAAAATACCAAGCATATTTTTTGGCGAACAAACGATAAAAATCAGCCAATTTTTCTGGTAATGCCGCTGGAATGATGGTGCTCATGGGGTGATTCTCCTATTAGAAACGGGCAACGGTGGCCTAAAGAACCATGTTGTCTTGGGCAGGGTACACGATAAAAGATTGTTTTTTATGAATATAGGCGCTCTATTCCTCTGTCTCCTCTGCGGCATGCAATGGGGCCAAATCGTCGTCTGCATTGGTCCAAACGGCTTGAACGTCATCCAAATCTTCCAGCGCATGAATCAATTTCATGATCGATACTTGATGCTCTTGACCCAGCTGCAGGGGCATTTTTGCTTGCCAAGACAGGGATGCTTTCAGGGGTTGGTTGAATTTTTCTTCCAAAGCTTCGCGTAAATTCAAAAATTGATCGCGTTCACAGATGATGCGTTGAATGGGCTGGTTGCCATGAGAACGTTCCTCTATATCCAACGCGCCATGATCCAGAGCATAGTCCATTAATGTCAGGGGGTCTTGGTCTGTATAGTCAATAATGCCGTAATGGTCGAATAAAAAACCCACATCGGCCAAGGATCCCCCATGTTTCGACAGGGCTGTGCGTACATCACAGGCACTGCGGTTTTTGTTGTCCGTTAGGACGTGAATGATCAGCGCTGTATTTCCTGGGCCTCGGCCTTCGTAATACAGCGAATCGTAATGTTCGGCCGTTTCGCTGGCTTTTGAAATGGCGCGATCAATGGTGTCTTTTGGTACATTGGCCGATCGACATTGAAACAGAGCCGTGCGTAATCGTGGGTTGGTATCTGTATCTGGACCAGAGGTTTTGGTCGCCACCGTTACTTCGCGCAGTAATTTCGTAAATAATTTTGCGCGTTTGGCGTCTTGGGCACCTTTGCGATGCATGATGTTTTTAAACTGAGAGTGTCCTGCCATAGAAAAATCCTGCCAATGAGCCTATGCCTTCTATGGTATCGGCAAGTTTGGGCCCATGTCAAAAGATCTGTTGTTCGTTTAAAAACAGGGGTATAGTTAGACACCACTTTTCAACAGGTTTTCATTGATCCTTATGAACCACTATTCTTGGGTATTATCTGGGGCAGAGGCCTTTGCTCTGTATGACCTTCTGCCAGAATCCTGTATTTTCGAAGGGGATCAGGGATTGTGGCATGTGGATTATTATTGCCCCCTTGAACACCCCCTTGATGACAATTTTTTATCAAAACACCCGGGGTTCCAGTTCAATATTTTACCGGATCAAGATTGGGTCGTCCAATCGGCCTTGGCAACGCCGCCTGTGGTGGTGGGACAATTTTATGTCCATACGCCAGATTATCCACCCTCAACAGAACATGCCCTCACATTGTGTGTCTCTGCCACCACGGCTTTTGGTTCCGGTCATCACGCCACAACCCAAGGTTGCTTGCAATTAATCCAAGATATTTGGGCAACTGGAGGTTGGAACAAAGCCCTGGATTTTGGGTGTGGATCGGGCATTTTGGCACTTGCCATGAATGGTTTGAATCCTGGGTCGGCTGTGGGGATGGATAATGATGGTGATGCTGTGGCCGTGGCACGCGATCATGCCCATAAAAACAGGTATCCAACAGCATTCATTCATGGCGATGCCTTGCCCCAGGGTTTGGAATTTGATTGCATTGTCGCCAATGTGTATGGCCCCATTTTAATGGATTTGGCGCCCACTTTTTCCTGTGCATCTCATGTGGTGTTATCGGGCATTTTACAGGTTCAGATGGACGATGTTTTGCAGGTTTATACCCCGTTGGGCTGGGTTTTGGAAAAAGCAATACACACCGACGAGTGGGTCTCTTTGTGGTTGAAAAAATAGAATCTGCTGGATTGTCCAGTGACCAGCATGGGGGAGCAACCCCAACGGCGAAATATTACGACGTGGTGGTGGTGGGGGCTGGAACAGTAGGTATGGCTGTGGCATTGGCATTGCATCAAGCCCAATTTTCTGTGGCATTGGTGGATCAGAACCCATGCCAGGCGGACGTTTCTGTTGGTGCATCGTCTAAATGGTTTGCCCTTGGCGCAGACCTGTTGTTTTGGTTCAAGCAACTGGGGTTTGATTTATCTTACCAACCCATTACCCATCTGGCCTTGTCTTGCCAAGATCAGGCTGACCCCATTATTTTGGATGCCACAGAGGCGGGTGAGCCCTTTTTAACGGGTGTCATAGGTAGCAGTATTCTGCAAAGCCAAGGTCGGACATTGTGTGAACCAATGGATCGGTTTTTTTCCAGAACGATTGCACAGTGGCATGATCAACAGAGTCTGTGGCAATTGGATTTATCTGACCGTCAAGATTACGAACCCCAACGTTTGCAAACCCCTTTGGTTATTGGGGCCGATGGGGGGAATTCTGGGGTGCGTGCTTTTTTTGACCCTGTGGTGGCGCGATTTGATTTTCGACAAAAAGCCTCTGTGTTTCGATTGCATTCTGTGCCCGTTGGATGGTCGTACGAGCATTTTTTTCCCAACGGATCACTGGCTGTTTTATCCTTGAATGATGGCAAAGGGGCAGGCATTTGGATAGGACCAGAGCATCAAGTCGGCGATCATGACGCCATTCAGTCCATGATTCAGACGGATTTGGGGCTGGACAGCATCATTTCTGACATCAGCGGAACATTCGATGTGTGTGGCCATTGGGTTTCTAAAAAATGCTTTCATCGTGGGGTTTTGATCGGCGATGCTGCGCACGCCATTCATCCCATTGCAGGGCAGGGGTTAAATTTGGGATTACGTAATGGGCGTGCATTGGTTGATCATGTGATCCAGCGCAGACAATTGGGGTTGGATTGGGGATTGGGCCTTGGGTCATTGCGTCATGTTTGGGGTGCGAACACCTTGTCTATGCAGGGGGGTACGTCTGCCTTGGTGGGGGCCTTGTGCGGGTCGCATGCCCCTTGGTGGTGGTCCCTTGGCCGTACGTTGATGCAACAATCCTGGGCCAGAACATGGTTGATCCATACAGCGGCTGGAAAAATGATGAAAAACAATCCTCTATCCCGTTTCTTTACATCGTTTTAACGGGTTTGGGGTTAACCATTTATGCTGTGGTTTTTTAATTGAAAAGAAACAGGCAAAGATGGCCTATCATACCTTATAGGCGATGGTTTTGCACAATAAACGGTTCTGCAGTGGCCAAGCAGCGGCCAAGGTATTCGTCCGAAAGGGCCACATCGTGTTGTAAAAATGCAGCCTTTAGGCTGTTCCACATTAATGCAGCCACGGTCATAGGACCCACGCCGCCTGGAACAGGGCTGTACGATTGTACGCAAGCGTATACATCAGGATGCACGTCGCCCGTTAATCCTTGATCGGTGCGATGAATGCCCACATCCACTACAATGGTATGGCTGTGAACGTATTCTGGGGTGATCAAATGCCGGGCCCCTGTGGCCACAAACAGAATATCAGCTTGACGGGTCACAGAGGGCAGATCAGGGGTGTGGCTGTGGGCAATGGTTACGGTGGCGTGATGATCCAGCAAGATCTTTGCCAACGGGCGTCCCACCAAATGCGATCGCCCCACAATGACACAATGGCGTCCTTTTACGTTGATGCCGTAATATTGCAACAGCAACCAACAGCCCAAGGGCGTGCATGGCGTCATGGGACCCGTAATATATGGATTTAATCCATCCACATCTTTGTCCCATGGGATGGCGGTTAAATAGGTTTTGGCATCACTGGCTGGGATAATTGGCAATTGCACCAGCATGCCATTGACTTTGGGCAACAACTGTTTTAATCCCACCATAACCGTATCGCTGGGTGTATCTTGGGGAAAACAAAGTTCAAAAAATTCAAAACCCAATTGTATGGATAGGGTTTTTTTTCGCCCCACATAGACCATGCTGGCAGGATTATCCCCAATGCACAAAACCCCCAATCTCAAGGATTTACCAAATTCTTTTTGGTACGCATCGTGCAGGTGTTGGCAGATTTTGTGGACAGCTGTGGCGGCAAGAGAGCCATTGAGCACTGTGGTAGATTCTGAATTCATAAAAGATGCTCTGTAAACACAAATATTATAATAACGCACTCCTGTTTTTGCAATAAAAAAATGATTCGAACAACGTGAGGGAATGTATATTTGAAATCCATTTTTGGTAAATAATATTTTATTCAATTGATTTTAAAATAAAGGCTGTTAAGGGTAAAAAATAAGTGTAAAATGATGGCATGGTGCATTCTTTTTGGCAATGGACGATGAAAAAGTATCTTTTTGTTGATGATGATGGTGCCTTTTTAGAGGTTTTACGCCTCTTTTTTGGATCATCCCCCCATGTTTATCTGTCTGATGTGCGTCAGGTTGCGTCTGTGTTAAAGCATAACGGGCCTTTTGATGCCATGGTCACGGATTACGATATGCCCTATCACCATGGTCTTGCGCTGGCAGAATGGGTGAGTCAATCCTATTGTAAAATGCCCATTTTGATTTTGTCAGGTCACAAAAAACCAGATTTATTACCCCCGTTTATTACGAAATGGATGCAAAAACCTATTTCTTTGGATGTTTTGGCTGATGAAATCACACAATGCCACAATTCGTGATGGCTTTAAACAGAGATGGAAAAACAAGGCAGTCTGTTTAGTGGGCAGGGTTTTGGCTTGTTGTCATGCTTGGTGGCCTGGTGATTCTGGCCATCGGCTTGGATGCATTATTCATGTTGGTTTTTAGAGTCTTGATTTTAAAACTGGTGCGGTCGAGAAGACTCGAACTTCCACAGGGTTGCCCCCACAGCGACCTCAACGCTGCGCGTCTACCGTTCCGCCACGACCGCACACCCCTCAATGTATCAGATATTTTTCACCATGGCAAAGCCTTTTCTTTAAGACTGCTTTGGGATAGGCTGAAAACCAGCAGCGTGTTAACAGGATTTTAACCCAATGATAGGCGCAATTTTTCCAGGTCAAGGATCCCAACATGTGGGCATGTGCCAGGATTTTTATGAACAATTTTTTGGTGTCAGGCAGTTGTTTCAAGAAATAGAGGACACCCTGCATTTAAATTTACATCGTGTGATGTTTGATGGTTCAGAAGATGAGTTGCGTGCCACGGACAAGGCGCAACCGGCTTTGCTGGCCACCAGCGTTGCCATCGCCCACGTATTGTCCCAAGAGTGGGGAGTGAAAGGAAAAGAGTGGTCCATGATGGCCGGGCATTCGTTAGGTGAATATACGGCTTTGCATTTATCCGGTGTGTTGCCCTTGACCAAAACCTTGGAATTGATCAAGGCACGCGGGCAAGCCATGGCCACCATTACGGCAGGGGGCATGATGGCGGTGATCGGCCTGTCTTGTGATGCTTTAACTGGAATGTTGACCGATTTTAATCAAGAGGGGGTGCCCTGTTATTTGGCCAATGATAACAGTCCTCAACAGGGGGTAATCAGTGCTGCATCTGTACATTTGCCCTTGATTGCTCAGCGGGCTAAGGAATTGGGATCCTTAAAAACCGTTATTTTGAATGTCAGCGGTCCTTTTCATTCCACCATGATGCGGGGTGCTCAGGATTTATTTGTGCCGTTGTTGGATATTGTGTCATTTTGTCCCCCTGTTTGTGCGGTGGTGACCAATTTTTCGGGAAAAGATCAAATCAATCCCATGGTGATCAAGGATCATACCCGTCAACAGATGACCAGCTCTGTTTTGTGGCGCCAGAGCCAATTGACCATGGCGGCATCTGGCTTGACCCATCTGGTGGAAATTGGGGCGGGTAAAGTGTTATCTGGGTTGGCCAAAAAAACCATACCGCATGTGCAAACTTATGCCTTAAACAGCATTGATGGCATAAAGCAGTGGGGCGTGATGTGGCAGAATTATGTGGATGCGGGGCAAAAAGATCAGAATTTGTCTGCGATGGCGATGTAGGCTGATTATGGGCAATGGGGGGAGCAGAGGTTCGAAGCTCTGGACCTGGGGAATACTCGCTTCGATCTAGAATCCCCTTGCCCCACGGTCGGAGGGGTTCTTATTTTTCCTCATAGGGGTTGCTGGCATCGTTCAGTGTGATGCGCAATGCTGAAAACCCAAAATCAGCCGTCATGCGATTGGTTAAATACCGTTGATAAGGTGCAGGCAAATCCTTGACCCGATACCCAAACAGGGCAAAGGTAGGAGGCCGTGATTTGATCTGGGTCATATACTTGATTTTAATACGGTGCCCTTGGATAACCGGTGGGGGGTTGGCGCTGATTTGTTTGGCCAGCCAGCGGTTCAGTGGGCCCGTGGGCAAGCGTTCATTCCATTGTCCATAACTGGTTAAAACCTGTTCCCATAGGGCAGAAAATCCTTGGCCTGTATAGCAAGAAACCCTGCAAATGGGGTGACGCATGATGGATGGCGGCAGATCTTTGATGTACTCTTTTCCGTTCTCCACCGCATCCCATTTGTTCAGGACCACAACAACGGCGCGACCCTCGGCGTGGGCATTATCCACCAACGTCATGTCTTGTTTTTGTAATGCTCTGGACGCATCAATGATGACCAAGGCCACATGGGAAAAGACCAGCGCACGATAGGTCTCTTTGCAAGACAATTTTTCCACTATTTCCACACCCTGATGGCGTCGGCGCAAACCTGCGGTGTCCACAATTTGAATGGTGTGCCCATTCCATGTGCCACAGCTGGTGACTGCATCGGTGGTAATGCCTGCAACGGGGCCTGTTTTCATGCGCTCGAATCCTAAAAATCGATTCACCAGAGTGGATTTCCCCACATTGGGTTGCCCCATAATCACCACAGAAATGCTCGTTTTTTCAGAATTCACGAGGTTGTTTTGGTTTTTGTCGCTTATCGGGGTATGCGTTTCCGGATCAACATTAAGGGGTCGATCTTTGACGGACGTTCGCATGGCGTGGGCCAAATCACCAGATCCCAGACCATGTTTTGCCGAAATAAGAATGGGCGATGACCAACCCAAACGAGAACATTCCGCCAGCGCAAAGTCATGGATTTTTTCGGATTCACATTTATTGGCCACCACAATAACGGGCAAATTTTGTCGTCGAATCCAGTCGGCCAGTTCAATATCATGGGCCGTCAGACCCACTTGACCATCAATGACCCAAATCAGACCTTGAACATCCAAGTTATACAAGGCACCCGTTTGATGCTCGATACCTGGCGTATCGTATAGGCGTAAATTTAACCCTTGAAATGTGCAGGTATATTCTTGCCAGTCCCTTGTGACACCTGCTGTATCATGAACAATGGCACGATAACGACCCAGAATACGATTAAAAAGCGTGGATTTGCCCACATTGGGGCGACCGATGATGGCAAAAGACCGCATGGAATACATTCATAAAACCTGATTTTTAGCATGATCCAGCTGATGAACAAAAACAAGAGGGCGGGCGTGATTTGGGGGGCAAAGAGGAAAAAAGATTAAAATTTTTATGACCCGTTATGCCAGAGAAAAAGTTTTTTGCATCTGAAAAACGGTGCTAAAAATTGGACTGTTTTTCAATAAAAAAGAGTCAAAGCCGACACTTTTTTTGACGAAAAGGGGTTGAGAAATTGACAGGGAAGGGGGTCATCAAGGGGAAAATGGGGTTGGAAAAAATTGTGCAAGTGGGCTATAGTTCAAACATCATTTTATAAGCTGTGTTTAAGATATGACGTCGAATAATCAGTCTGTTTTTGGCGAAAAAATCCTTGCTGGCTCTATAAAAATTGATCATTCTTGCGATGAAAAGCTGACAAGTTTTGGTAAAAAAACTCTGGAAAATCAGTACCTGCAAAAAGGAGAAACGTACCAGGATTTGTTTGCCCGGGCCGCCAGTGCATTTGGGGATGATGAGGCCCACAGCCAGCGCCTGTACGACTATATGTCCAACCTGTGGTTCATGCCGGCCACACCAATTTTGGCCAATGGTGGGACGAGTCGCGGATTGCCCATTTCGTGTTTTTTAAATGAAACCCAAGACAGCTTGTCTAGTATTGTGGATTTGTGGACAGAAAATGCATGGTTGTCATCCAAAGGCGGGGGGATAGGCAGTTTTTGGGGAAATTTGCGTTCCATTGGGGATAGCCTAAGCAACAGTGGCACATCGGTGGGGATTATTCCCTTTATTAAGGTGATGGAAAGCCTGAGCCTGGCCATTGATCAGGGATCTTTACGCAGAGGAGCAGCGGCGGCTTATTTACCCATTTCCCATCCAGAAATCGAAGAATTTATTGATATGCGCAAGCCCACAGGCGGCGATTACAATCGCAAGACATTGTATTTACACCACGGCGTCACCATTACCAATGAATTTATGCGTTGTGTTGAGCAAGATTTACCCTGGAATTTAATCAGCCCAAAGGATGGTCATGTGGTGCATACGCTCTCTGCCCGCTCATTGTGGATTCGCCTATTAACCACGCGTATGGATACAGGGGAACCATACATCCTGTTTATTGACCATATTAATGATGCCATACCAGAACATCACAAGCAAAAAAACATGCTGATCAAAATGTCCAATTTATGCACAGAAATTACCTTGCCCACAGGACTAGATTTTCATGGCAAAGAGCGTACAGCCGTATGTTGCCTGTCGTCTGTCAATGTGGAAAAGTTTCTGGAATGGGAATCTCACCCCACGTTTATTCCTGATATTATGCGATTTTTAGACAATGTATTGACCTATTTCATTGATCATGCGCCTCCACAAATGCATCGGGCAGTGTATGCCGCCAGAGAAGAGCGCTCTGTCGGGTTGGGGGCCATGGGATTGCATGCCTTTTTCCAATCTCAACGGGTGGCGTGGGAAAGTGCACTGGCTCAATCATGGAACACCCGCATTTTCAGGCATCTTCAAGCTCAGGCAGAGCTGGCCTCTGTGCAATTGGCCAACGAGCGTGGCGCCTGTCCTGATGCCGCAGCATGCGATGTAAATCAACGATTTTCCAACAAAATAGCCATTGCACCCACGGCCTCTATTTCCATCATTTGCGGAGGAACGTCACCTGGTATTGAACCGTACGTCAGCAATGCATACACCCACAAAACGTTAAGCGGATCGTTTTTTATACGCAACCCCTTTTTGGCCCAATGTTTAGAAGAAAAAGGCCATAATACAGACGATATTTGGTCATCCATTATTCAAAACGAGGGGTCTGTCCAGCATTTGTATGTATTGTCTGATTACGAAAAATCTGTCTTTAAAACGGCCTTTGAAATTGATCAGCGTTGGTTAATTGATTTGGCGGCCGATCGTCAACCATTTGTTTGCCAATCCCAATCGTTAAACATCTTTTTATCCAGCACCATTCAAAAATCCGTATTGCACGATATTCATTATCGGGCTTGGAAAAAAGGCATCAAGGGAATGTATTATGTGCGCTCTAAATCCATGCAGCGGGCAGAGAGCATGACGTCGGCCAAAAACCTGAATGCAAAGGAAGGTACAGACCCCCAAGAAGCGCCATTCAATAACCAGGAGTGTTTGGCCTGTCAGTAAAGCGTTAATAATTATCCGGCCTGCCAGTAAGGTAAGGCCTGGTGTTTGCAGGTGGGCATCAGTGTCTGTTTTTAAGTTTGGGCATTTGTTTACTTTGTTTTCCTATATTGTTCAAAATAAATAAACATTGAACAATGCGCAGTTAGAGGTTTTAGAAGATTTGGTTGTTACAAAAAAACCATATGCATTGTCGAGCAATACCACTGACATGATCCCTTACACCAGCCTGAAGACGAAGAGTAATGTCCATAAACCTGATCTCGAAGACTATAATGAAGATGGTGACGCGAACGAATCTGAGATTAATCCATGGTCCGTGGAGGATTTAACGGCTTTTTTGAAGAAAATTTTGGGTAAAAAATGGGAAAAAGTTATTGATCAAGCGTTGAAGGATGGTGAGGGCCTTAGTGATAGGATTGTTGAAAGGAAAAAACAACCTATATTTAAAGCACTTTTAAAGCTAGATCCATCTGTAGTTTCAAAAAAGTTGAAAACAGAAACGAAATACAGTATCTTAGATCAGTTTATACAGAGATCCTTTACCGACGATGATAAGATTAAGCGTAATGAGGATAGGCTCACTAATCAAGTTTCTATAGATTTGAACATACGCCCGTTAGGAAATTTTTTTAAAAGTTTATCCGATATGTATGAAAAAAATGCCGATCTTGAAGACGCAATGGAGGGTAGTCAAGACATATTGGATCGTGTAATGCGTAAAGTTTATGAGCCCCACATACCCCAAGAACTTAAGAAAGAGATCGTTTTAGCGTATTTAAGAAAGATCGGCGGTTTTGTTGCGTTCTTTAAAGAACATGAAGATGTTTTCGTGATGAAGAATTCTGCTAAAAAGTTTGCGGAAAAAGCGGGACTGACGTCTACCTTTATTCAAAAAATGATCAAAATTTCGGGTATGAATAAAATGGATGAAGAAGATGAGGGGTATAGTGATTCTTGTGCAGTGAATGATTTTGCACAGCTTTTGTATAAAGAGGGAGTAAATGGGGCGAATAATAAGAAAAATACTGAAATATACAGCGCAAAAAGAAAATCGAAACTAGAAGGACAGAGTCCTGCCGCTTGATCGGTATCCATCTTTTCCCCTTTTGCTTTGGCAGGAAGGGGGGGGTGCTGAACATTCGGGGCCTGTCATGGGTTGGAATGGATGAATTTGCCTTCATAGCCCATCACTTTCCCCTGTAATTTCTTGTTCAAGAGGTATAGGGGATTGAAGGATGCATGATTGGCCCCCCATCACCCCAGAAACCAAAAACCGATTAATTCTTTGGTAAATGGTTTGAAACGATTTGGTCTATATCCATATTTGGTGTCCCCAAAACATGCATTGTCCAATCCGCAACGGCCTGGTCGCCTGTTTTCTTAACGTTTGCATGCTCTTTTTTGGCAAGGGGTGCAGATTGCTGTAAATGGGCCTGGGACAGTTTTTGTTTGGGGGATTGGCTGTTTTCCCTATTTTTCATCAGTTCAGAAGAGACAGGTTTTCCTTGATTTTCCAAAATAATGGCCCATGGAACTTGGGTTAACCCAAGGGCTTCTTGATCGGATGATCGGCTGTAAAACACAGTTTTGTGAAGGTTTTCATCCGTTTTTGCCCATCGAATTTTGGCTTGCTCTGCAGGAGATGTGGCACTTTGCAATGTTAAAATTTCCAATGCATCCAATGCTTTGCTTAACGGATTCATCCAATCATGGGTCACATACAGACGATGCATGATGTCGGGCACGGGCTTTTTCCCCAAAGACCAGACCATCGCTGACCCCTGAAGACTGATGGGGTCTGTGGGATAATCCCTTAAAATAAGAGCAAAATCATTTCTTTTGTTCGCCAGTTTTTTCAATGTCAACAGGGGGCCTTGATGCAATCGACTGCACAAAGGACAGGTTAATGCGGTCCACATCACCAAAACCACCCGTGCTGTTTTTGGATTGCCATACACAAGGCAATAGGGTGCAGATGCTGCAGGATTTTTGATATAGGTCGAAACCAAATATTTTAAAGCCTTGTGATTTGGTTTTAATAAAGCAGGTTTTTTAGACGACTCAGAATCGTCGGATATGCGTGCACCAGAATCAGAGTATGTTGTGCCGTTGTGTGCTGCTGTCATGCACACTGTGACCATCGTTGTGACCACAGCAAGGGCACTGCATGGCTTTTGGAAAAGAGAGAATAGTCGCTTTATGCACAAAAAGAACGGAGATTGTTCATTGTGTTTGGATCTCATCGTACTATTTTCGTATCTTTTTTCCAAAAGAATATACCAAAATGACTCAAAAAACCATTATGCGTACCAACGATCCATTGGCCATACCCAATTAAAAAGTCTCACAGCTTGATCAGCCCCTCTCCCTATGCTCGGCGTGTCTTATGAGGAGTTGCATAATGCGTGTCTTATGAGGCAACGGCAGAACGCACCTCGTGGTGATCCCCCATGAATTCGTCTTGTGAACCAATGCGATGAATGATGGCTCCACAATTTTGTAACTTATGCTCCAGCACCTCGTATCCTCTATCCAGATGATAAATGCGATGAATGGTCGTTTCGCCTTGGGAAACGAGAGCCGCCAAAACCAAACCAACAGAAGCACGCAAATCCGTGGC
Organism: Candidatus Finniella inopinata; assembly: GCA_945888455.1. Lineage (GTDB taxonomy): Bacteria > Pseudomonadota > Alphaproteobacteria > Holosporales > Holosporaceae. The sequence goes on from CAMCZV010000005.1 coordinate 35,787, forward strand.
CATGACGTGGGCACCGGTTAAATACGGTTTGCCCTGGATGGTGGCACAATGGTGATCCAGTGTAATGGATGCGCCCATACGAGCCAATTCAGCCACATGCATGAATCGATTTTCCCAAATGTTTTCTATAATGGTGGATTCCCCATCGGCCAACGCCGCCAATGTCATAAATTGGGCTTGTAAATCAGTGGGAAAACCAGGATATGGTGCGGTGGATAAATGAAAGGGTCGGGGACGATCATGGGCTTGAATGCGAATGCGATTTCTGCCTAATTCGGTAATGGTGGATCCAGATTGTTCTAAACATTCCACCACATGGGGCAGTAAAGACAAGTCACCCCCCTCGATAATCAGGTCACCACGGGTTAAGGCAGCCGCCACCATATAGGTCCCCATTTCAATGCGATCGGGCAGCACAGAATGGTGGGCTCCTGACAAGGCATCCACCCCTTGGATATGCAGAGTAGACGTTCCTTTACCCTCTATTTTTGCCCCCATTTTTTGTAAACAGGTGATCACATCTGTAATTTCTGGCTCGATGGCCACATGATCTAAACGGCTTTCTCCTTTGGCCAAAACAGCGGCAAAGATAACATTTTGACTGCCCGTCACTGTCGGCTTTGGAAAGGTGTAATGGCCCCCCGGTAAACGACCACCCGGCGCCTTGGCAATAATATCGCCATTGGATGTATCAATATGGGCACCCAGCGCCTTGAATCCTTCCAGATGGTAATTGATGGGGCGAACACCAATGACGCACCCACCGGGCAAAGACACTTGCCCCAATCCAAAACGCCCCAGCATGGCACCCAAAACCAAAAAAGAAGCGCGCATTTTACGCACATCGTCATAAGAAGTTTGCAGCGAGGTGGCATGGTGGGTTTGCAGCACAAAACGTTTGGAAAAATGCTGCACCGATGTGCCAATGCCCTCTAAGATATGGCGCATGCTGTGGGTGTCGGTGACGTTTGGGATGCCTTCTAGCACCAACGGTTCGTCCGTAAGAAGCCCTAAAACCATCAGGGGGAGAGCCGCATTTTTAGCACCACTGATGGGGATGCTGCCTTTTAATGACTGTCCACCCAAGATTTTAATACTTTCCATAAATCCTACGCGATAATTTTTTGTCAATATGATCTATCCTGACATATTTACCCTTCTTTTGTAAATAAGGGGTTGCATTTATTTATAAAAAGAGATCTTGTTGCCATCTGTTAGAAATATAAGGATTTTTGTTTCTGAGTTTATTGCGCTTTTTTCTAATGATAAAAATCAAAAAAAGAGATCGCGTTTTGGTGAATGGTTTTTTCATAGATCGCAGGACAAAATAAGTGCCCAGAGGGTGTTGATCCGGATGCATAGTGCAGGCAAACTAAACATAAAGCAAATAGGAGCTGGATCAGCATGTCGGAACGTCTGTTGTATCAAATGCCTTTTTGTCCCTTTTCTAGAAAAATTGCCTTTGGTTTATTGGAAAAAGGGGTTCCTGTCACACCAGTGATGGAGCGAACATGGAAACCATCGCGGCTGTTGCTCCAGTTGAATCCATCAGCAGAGCTGCCTGTTTTTCAAGATGGTACCTTGATTTGTTGGAATGATTACACCGCCTGTGAATACATCGAAGACGTGTACGCCACGCCCCAACTGATGGGAATCGAAGCCTTTGATCGGCTGGAAGCACGAAAAATTATGTCTTGGTTTGATCGCATTTTTTATCACGATGTGTATATGACTTTGTTTTACGAGCGTGCATTAAAGCGAGCCATTGCCCAATCCGGTCCCGATACCAGCGTTTTAAAAACAGGCCGATCCATGTTGCGTAAACACATGACGTATATCAGTACATTGGCCGATCGGTATTCCTATATTGCGGGCAGTACGTTTTCATGGGCGGATATTACGGTGGCATCGCATGTATCGTGCATCGATTATTTGGGTGAAATTGTGTGGGATGATTTTCCTATGGCCCAAGAATGGTATTTGAAAATTAAATCTCGACCGGCTTTTCGCAGTTTTTTAATGCAAACATTTCCCGGGTTGGCCCCCGTTCCCCACTATTCATTGTTGGATTTTTAACAGAATCCTTCTGGGGTTTATGCCACGGCCATAGGCGTGATTTTACTGTCAGGTGTCACGTATGGGACATTTCCCAGTATTAAAGCGTTGTGGTTTGGTTGTTATGACTGCGCTGTTGATTGAAATAAATCTTGTCTTGAAATGATAAAATTTGATCCGTGATTTTACTGATTTCTTGATAACCTGGATTGGTTTTTCCTTGCTGGGTGCGTTGATCCATCACCGTTAAGCCATAGGCAAACAACTCGCGAAAAATAACCCGTTCCCCCACACTGTGGGCCATTTGAAAGCCAATGCGTTGGGACAGGGCATTTAAAATTTTATCCAATTGGACTTGGTTACGAGAACTGAGACTGTGCATGCGATTGCGTACGATAATCCATTCCAGTGTGCCAGATTCCTCTACTACCTTGCGCATACGCTGTTCCCAGACCAAGTGGGCATAATGGCTTAGGGGCAATTGACCAGGTTTGGCCGTTTCTTTGACATTAACCAATAAATCCAAATCGATGGCGCTGTCATTCATGGGCGTAATTAAAATATCGGCCAATGAATGGGCATATCGGGACAGGACAGAATCGTAACCCGCCGTATCAATAATCAGGATATCCCACGTGTCGTGCTGATCCTTTAATACACGCAGATGTTCAGCCATGGATTCAGGGGTATCGTTACGCGGAGAAAATCGTTTGGTATGCAAAGGCATAGGAATTTTTCGTTCATTTCGTTTTTGAAATTCCATTCGATTTTCCCAATACCGTGACAGTGTGCCTTGATCACAATCGCAATCCATGCAGACCACACGCTTTCCTCTGTACAGCAAATCCACCGTAATATGGACGGCAAGCGTGGATTTTCCCGTACCCCCCTTGGTATTTCCGAAAACAATAATCATTGGGATTCTTTTTTGTAAAGGGTGTAGCCAGCCGTCATAATCACAAGGCTGATGATGCCTGTAATGCACGTGGCCAGTGCATTGATTTCTGGGGTGTATCCCACCTTGATTTTGGAAAAAATCATCAGGGGCAAGGTGGTAATGCCCGGACCAGATGTAAAGCTGGCCAGAATTAAATCATCAAAAGAAATGATGTACGCAATCAACCAACTGGCAATGATGGATGGAATGATGATGGGCAATTGAATCAAAAAGAATACTTTTGCAGGCCGAGCCCCCAAATCCAGCGCAGCCTCGCTGAGTGTGGGATCCAGATGCAACAATCGAGCCCGCACAATGGCGGTGACATAGGCCGCACCTAGGGTTGTATGGGCAGAAATGACCGTCCACATGCCTTTGGGTGGCCACCCAAAGGTGTTTTCGCTCCAGACAAATAACAGCAAAATGGACAGACCGATGATAATTTCTGGTATGAACAGCGGTGTCATGGCCATCATGCCCAATCGGTGATGACAGCGTTCTTTGGTCCACAGGTGCGCACATGTTGTGCCCAAAATCACCGCCAGTGTGGCCGAAACCATGCCAATTTTAAAACTAACCATGGCCGATTGCCACAACGCGTGGTTTTGAAATAAAACCTGGTACCATCGCAACGACAGGCCGGACCAGACCACGGTTTTAGAATGATTCAGGGAATACAAAATGGTCAGCGCAATGGGTAAATACAAAAAAATATACCCGGTGTAAAAGAAAAATCGAATCCAAGGGTGGGACCGCATCACGAAGCTTGCCTCCGTAACGTTTGAAGTTTTTTAAAGATAAACATGGGTAAAAACAAAGCCATAATGATGCAAACGGCCAGAGTGCTGGCCAAAGGCCAATCGCGATTGGTAAAAAACTCTGACCACAGCAAGCGTCCAATGGTCAAGCTCGTAGGTCCACCCAATAATTCTGGTATTAAATATTCGCCCACTGCAGGAATAAACACCAAGCTGGATCCTGCTGAAATACCCGATCGCGACAATGGAACGGTAATGCGCCAAAAGGCCGAAAAAGGACGACACCCCAAATCATAGGCTGCCTCTAGAATTTTTGGGCTCATTTTATCAAAAACCCCATACAAAGGAAAAATCATAAAGGGCAAATAAGAATACACCACCCCAATGATGATGGCATACGGTGTATTCATCAGGGACCAGGGCTGTAGACCCATATATTCCAATCCATGATTGATTAATCCCTGAGGGCTGAGCAACGTCATCCAGGCATAAATGCGGACTAAAAAGGATGTAAAAAAGGGCAAAATGGCCAACAACAACCACACCGTATGGTGTTTTGATCGCGCAATACCATAGGCCATAGGATACCCAATAATCAAACAAAACAGGGTGGACAGCGTGGCAATGCCCAAAGAATTCATAAACGCTGCACGATAAAAAGAATCCTTGAACACAATCAGATAATTGGTTAAATGGATCACCAATTCAAAGGAATCGCTGGATAATGGGCGAAAAAGAGGCCGATAGGGCGGGGCACCCGTAGAAAATTCTGAAAAACTCAGCGCAATAATGGTGGCCAATGGGGCAACCAGCATAATGCCATACCACAGATACGGCCACAGTACTACAAAAAAGTATTTGTTTTTTTGCCAAAAGTGCTGCATCACAGGGCTGTATTTCACCATTCAAAAAAAGAGCCTGTTGTTATTTAACAGAAAAAATGCATAAAAAGTCAAGGACTGTAGCAAAAGTGGGGCAAATACAGCCCTGAAAACAGGGTGGCTTGCCCCCGTTGCGCCTTGCCACAAGCCCTTTTTTGTTGAGCAGAGAAAATCCATGAAAGGCCAGGTTTTCGGCACACAATGTTAACAAATAATGAAAAAGTTGATTCTGTAATGCTGGGCATGTTATCCAATAAACATATAGTAAAGGAAATAGGCCCTATGCAAAAAGAGAAACGATCCTTTTTAAACCGCTTGTGGAGCAGAACCCCGGATGTAAAAAGCAATCCCGTATTTTCTTCCTATGCCACGGGGGATGCCTTTTATTACGATCAGGCTTTGGACTGTCCGCTGTTGTCCTCTGGATACGATAAGAATGCTGTGGTGTATCGCTGTATCACATTGATCGCACGCAATATTGCCTCTGTTCCATTGATGCTGTATGACGGCAATCAACGCATCATGGAACACCCTGTTTTGGATGTGTTGAAAAAGCCCAATGCCATGCAAAATTACTCCTCTTTTTTCGAAGGGCTGGTCACCTATTTGTTGCTGTCTGGGAACAGTTTTATACAAGCCGTTGCCGATAACGACACGCCACACGCCTTGTCTGAATTGCATTTATTACGTCCCAATCGTATGCATCTGGTACCAGGGCCAGATGGGCGTTTAAAGGCATATGAATATCGATTGGGCAATCGAAAATATACCATTGATGTCAATGTTGATACGGGCGAAAGCGCGATTTTACACATGAAGTTGTTTAATCCGTTGGATGATTATTTAGGCGCCAGCCCCGTCAAGTCTGCCAAATCCATGATTGATTTACAAAATGTCATTGTGTCTCATAATTTGACGTTGTTGCACAATGCGGGATGCCCATCGGGTGCCTTAATGCTGAAAGGTAATTCCATGCTGACGGCCGAGCAAGAAAACCAGTTGCGCGATCAGGTGCAAACCATGAAATCTCGCGGAGGTGCTGGAAAAATGCTGGTTCTGAGTGGGGATTTCGAGTGGAAAGAAATGGGATTGCGTCCAAAAGATATGGATTTTAACGAGGGGCGCACCATGGCTGCCAGAGAAATTGCTCAAGTTTTTGGCGTCCCCCCCATGTGTATCGGCATATTCGGCGATTCGACCTATTCCAATTATCAAGAAGCCCGATTGCATCTGTGGGAAGACACCTGCTTGCCCCTTTTTGATATGATCTTGTCTGATTTAAACCAGTGGTTGTTGTCCTATTATGGATCCAATTTAAGCTTGTCATACAACAAGGACGATATCCACGCTTTGATTCCTAGACGGGAAAAAATGTGGGAAAAAGTATGTAAAATTACGTGCCTAACCATTAATGAGCGCAGAGAAATGTTGGGGTATGGACCCATAGAGGGTGGCGATGCCTTTGAGTTTGCCTCTGCAAGCAACGGTGCCAACAACGCCTTAGGGCCCAATGGTTCGGTCGACAGCGTAACCACCGCTTGATCATTTTTTTAATACAGGAGATCTCCATAATGAGCGCATTTGAAATGAAAACCGTCCACACATTGCCCATCAATCGGATCAAGGCATTGGATGATGTGGGTACTTTTTTTGGGTACGCCAGTACATTTGGAAATATGGACAAGGCCAATGACGTCATTGTCAAAGGTGCATTTTCCGAAAGTCTGGATTCGTGGAAAAAAAAGCACAAAGGGCTTCCCAATATATACGACGAACACAATCGGTATCATTGTCTGGGGACATGCAAAACCTTGGAAGAGGATGATACGGGTTTGTCCCTAGAAGGGATATTGTTTACCCAATACATCGAAAAAGCCAGAGAAGTACACCAATTGTGGCGATCTGGTATGAAACACAGCCTTTCTATTGGATTTTATGTCAAAAAATCATCCATGGAACATGGGGTGCGCTATATCGAAAAGATTGATTTGCTGGAAGTATCCATCGTTACGAACCCCTGTAATGCAAAAGCACAAATCCATACCTTTAAACGCGATCACGATCCCACATCCCAACAGGGTCATGATTGGGACAGTCAAAAACTGTTGCAAGAGATTCATCAACTGACCAAACGTTTAAAGCCCTAAACCACGCCATCCAAAACCCAAGAAAACCCATCAAGGGCAGAGCTGTGCCCGTATCATTTATTTCTATAGGAGAAAGCCATGTCTAGTGAATACACCTTGAACGCCATTACCGAATTAAACCAAGCTTTTGAAGCCTTTAAGAGCGCCAATGATGATCGTTTAAACGCATTGGAACAAAAGAAAACCGACCCCATCGCTGTGGACAAAGTGGAACGATTAAACACGTTGATGGATCAAATCAGTGTTAAATTGAATCAGACGAATAAGGCCACACAACGTCCCTTTTTAGGGCAATCCTCTTCTTCAGATGACCTGGAATTAAAAGCCTTTAACCAGTATCTGTTAACGGGCAACAAAGCGGGATTACCTTCATTAGAAAAAAAGTATTTAGATGGCAGCACCCCTGAAAAAGGCGGGGTTCTGATCCCCAACGTTATTTCTGAAGATATTGGTGATGAGGTCAAAAATTTATGCCCCCTGATGACATTGGCCAATGTGGTGATACTGAATACAGGTACACGGCATCGCTTTCCTCGAGTTAAAGCCGATGGTGGTGGCGATTTCAAGTTTAATGCCTATTTAGCCGATGCCAATAAACATTGGGGTAGCGTCTCTAAGCCAAGCGATGACAAAGAAGAGCTGCAAATAGAGATGGTGGAGATTCCCTTGCACACCATCAATTACAATCACAAAATCGCATGGGACCTTCTGGAAAATTTAAATTTAAATTTAAATTTTAATTTAACCTCCTTTTTAAAAAAGGGAATGTCAGAACATGTGGGCAGCACGTGCAATCGGGCGTTTTTCTATGGCGATGGTGATAAAAAACCCAAAGGTTTGCTGACGGACTTGGTGGATAACAATACGGAAAAATACAAAATAGAAGCCATTAAAACCGATCAAAACGGTGGCCTTAAAGAAAATGAAGAATACAAAATATTGCTGGACCTGATGGGCAGTTTAAAGTCGCGTTACAACACAGGCGCCAGTTGGTTAATATCCAGAGAAGCCATGAAGCTGTTTCGATCCATCAAAGCGCCCGATGAGCAGCGGTATTTGTGGACCCCAAATCATATGGTGGACGGCACATCGTCCTTTTTAGGGTACCCCGTTACCCAATGTGATGAATTTAAACCCCTTAGCGATAACGATGTGGCTGTGATTTTTGGGAATTTTAAACAGGGGTACACCATTGTGCACCGTGAAGTCATAACCCTTATTCGCGATGATATGACCCCCAAACCCGATGTGGAATTCCTGATGCGTTATGGATATGGCGGATCGGTGACCAATGGAGAGGCCCTGAAAGCATTAAAATTTTGTACAAAGTGAATCAGCCTGAAGGATAGCGTTTAACAGCCATAAAGGAAAAACACCATGGACAGATACAAAGATCAAGACCAATTGCCAAGACATTCTGTTGTGCAAAAAAGTTCACTGAAATTGTTTGAGGATGCTGAAATTATCAATCATTTGCGCATACAGCCCCAGGATATTTCAACAGATCAAATCAAATATTATATGGATGTGGCCATGGAATGGGTTCAAGATCAGCTGGGCAAAACACTGTTGACCATGAACAGAGAAATGGTTTGTTACAACAATCGATTTGTCTTGCCCTATGGACCTGTCCTGTGGACTGCATCCAGCCAGAACAAAGATATTATTAGAAAAGTGATTTATGGGAAAAAAGGGCTGGAGCCCAGTGAATACAAGGTCCGTATTGTTGGGGACAGCGTGGAAATTCAAGTTCCGTTTAGTTGGAAAGAAAGGGCGCTAACGGTTCAATATGTGGCGGGGTATGGGGATGCAAAGGCCGTGCCCACCCCATTAAAGCATGCCGTCATGGGGACCATAGAATACCTTTATAATAATAATGGCAATCTAGAGGTCCTAGAAGCCGCCACAGCCCCATGGTTGAACGGGTGTCGGACCTATCGCCTATTTTAATGCGCTGCCAAACACCCTTGATGATCAGCCCCCCACACAACATAGGAGGTATTATGCCCGCATCGTCCGTGATCAAACTGAATGTCCCCATTGAGTTTTTTGAAAAAATCTATTCAGAGGATGAAAGGGGAGGGCGCAGCATTGCTTGGAAATCCTTGGGACAAGGGTGGGGAAATCTGGAACATGCCCGTGCACGATATCCCTTGGTTTTTGAAAATCAACGCCATTACCGTGGCGCGGTTTATGATGTGATTGTCAGAGACAGCCCCATTGTGAATAAAGGCGATAAGATCGTCTATAATCATCAAGATTTATTCTATTTGTACTCTCCACAATTGCATAGCAAAGGTTTTTTGAAAATTAGATTATTCGCATGGGAAAAACAAAAAGAACAGGAAATAAAAAAATGAATTTTATCGATAAAGAAGAAGAATGGTTTACAGAATGGTTCCAGCATATGGTTAAAACCATGAAATCATCCCCAAAACAAGACGGTTCTGCCTTTGAGGAATTAGAGGAAAATTCCGACACAGATGATGCGCCAATGGTTCACTGTACGACAAATTTGTACCAAAACGAGCAATTTCCCTTGCTGTATATTCAAAAAAACCCAGGCCTATTTCGCAATCAAAAATTATCTTTACGCATCGATATGATTTTACGCACCGTGTACGAGGGCGCAGCAGAAGAATCGCGCTGTATCATGAAACTGCGTAAAACCATGAATCAGGTCTATTCTTGCCCAAAAACCACTACCCAAGCCTATTTTGAAACCAAAAGTTTTTCTTATAAAATAACGGATAAAAAAATCCGAGAAGTCATGACATCCTATGATGTCTCAATTTTTTGGAATGCCCAGACAAACCCACAGATTAATGGGGGTGGACTGAATAATGAATTGGGACTCAATACAGAATATGCGCCACCCATGCCATTTTTACAGCTGGCAGCAAGGCATTTAAATCTGTTTTTACAGAATCCAGATCCATGGGGTAAAAATCCTGCCCCCCGATCCATTTTACCCATTAGCAGTGCACGATATTGCAAGCAAACCCTGTTTACGGCGCCACCAGCACCATCGGGAGAATATTTTCATACCTTCAAAACGGGAAAAAAGGAAACCTATAATCTGAAAGAGGATGCCAACGCCCACAGTAAATATCATGGGGTCATTCAATGCCAGGATCATTCGCCACCGGCCTTTTCCAAACTGGTGCCCGATCAAGACGTCTGGGTGTACAGTGCCATCCCCATGAGAGAGGAAATCACGAAAAACACCCCCTTAAAAACCCGTTATTGCCCCGTACCCAACAGTATGATTTTTCATGATGAACAAGAAAAAGAGCTTGCTCTGCCAAACAACCTATGGAATTTAGGGGACAAAACCATAAAGTACACACGTGATGGTATCATCAGCTATACCCCCATTATGCACATGAAGGTTCAAAAATTGACTCTGTCGTGCAAAGAATCGGAATCCAGCGGCCCCTGGATTTTAGAATTACGAGAAGTCTAAACCAGGAGACGGTGTTAACACAGAGTCGCAAAAACAATATTCCATACAGATTCATGCCATAGAGGCTGTTTTTTTCGATGCACGATCCAATTTAAACTCATGATGCACCAGATACAACGTGCAGGGAATAATGATGATGATGCCCGTAATATCGGAAAGCGTAGGCCATTTATGAAAAACCCACCCACTGAGCACAGAGGAAAAAATGAACTCACTGTACCGTAATGGTTGTAATGCGGAAACCTCGCAATAGGACAGGGATTTTAAAATGCAACCCAACAAACAGTTGCCCCCTAAACCCAACAGGGCCAATAAACCCAATTCCGGCATGGATGGTGTTTTCCAGTAATACAGGGCAAAGGGCAATGTCCACAAGGTCGTCCACAGGGCAGAGTAAAACATCAGCGGTTGGATGCGTTCGTTTAAAATCAGTAAACGTTTGTTCACAATGTCCAGAATGGCAAATAACAGTGTGGCCAAAATGGCCAGACCCGCCATGACGTTAACGCTGCCTGTCAAATTAAATTGGGCACTGACCATAATGCCGATAAAACCCACCCCTGTGGCCAAAAGGCGTTGCCAACCCAAACGTTCTTTTAAAAAAATACCGGCCAACAGGGTGATGAAAATGGGCGTTGTAAAACTGATGGTGGTCACCATGGGCAAAGGCAACAGGATTAACCCACAACACCAGGGCACCATGGCCAGAGCAAACAATCCGCCACGCAATCCGTGCACCCAAAAATGCTTGGTGGTGTATTTTTTTGGATTGATGATGATAAAAGGAACAAAGAATAATGCCGTGAATAAAAATCGAAAAAACAAGACGTTAACACCCGACAGCTCGGCGCCAGATAATTTGCACGCCAAATCATTGAATGCGCTGATTAGGCAGGCGGATAAGCTCCATAAAACACCTAATTGATATCGATTGGACATAAAAAAGAACGATATAAAAACATAATTATACCCGTTTATTGCCAAAGAGTAAATTTTTTAAAAACAGCCTGTTGTATTCATAGACAAAGTAAAACCCATCTGGAGGACACAAAAATGATTCAATTTTTTTGGGATACATCCGATAAAACCCATCTGGAACCCCTGATCAGTGCCGTGCTGAACCATGCAGAGGGCAAGCCAGCAACCTTGACCATCACCGTGACAGAGGACCATATGCCCATGGCACAACGATGGCGTGGACAGTGGGGAAGGTTAATGTATGTGCAACCCCAGGATGCAAAATCCAATGATGCAACGTCTGATGATCCAGCCCTAGACGTTCCACAGCCTGGGCAAAACGGGGCACACCCGAAGCACCTGTTGTTTTATGGAAAAACCGTGGGCTTTACAGAAAAACAAGATCAAATTGACATTCATTTGATTTCTGAAAAGGCCCCTTTTAAGGCCCAATGGCCAGACGTACTGAAGGAAATCAAGGCCAAGAACAAGCATCACGAATTGTGGTCAGAGGCAGACCCCGAAACCATGCTGTGTACGGTGCCATATGCCTGGTATTGGGATCGCTGTACGGGAAAATTAGGCATCAGTCATGCCTTTAAGGGCCATAAAACCTGGGATTTATCCGATCAGTATGACCCCAAATATTATGTGGTTCAAAAAAACGAGCCCTTGTCCCAGATTAATGTTCAAATATCTGCCTTATGGGATCAATCCATTCTGGATTATGTGGATGTGGCACCAGAAATTGCCAAACATTTTCATAACGGGGTGATTGGAACACTAACCGATCGTGCCTTAGAGTCGGCTTGGCCAGAAACAGGTCGGTTTTTTCCATCGGGATATTTTGTCGCCCACAGTGCACTGGTCAAAAAGCCGTCCAGCGCCCAACATCCTGATGCCATTGTATTTTCTCCTCTGGCCACACAGGAAGACCATACGGGTGCAGCCCCACAATGGATTGCAGAAACCAGCTTTTATGATGCGAAATTGGTTATGGGATACTTTTATCGTCAAAAACGTAAAGAACAGGTGCAGTATGCCTTAAAAGCAGATTTGCCACACAATCAACACGGTCGAATACAAGATTTGGACATCACACTGCCCCCATTTATTCGATACGATGATTTGCCCTTGTGGAATCCTGTCATGACCTATGAACAGGGAGAAGAGGTGCAACACCAAGGACGCGTATATCGTTTTCATGGGAATGATCAGGGGCAAAACCTAGGTCAAGATATGGGCCAATACAAACGTCTGGCTCGTAATGGTTTTGATCCGTCCGATCAGTTTTGGCAGGAAATTCCAGAAAAAACAAAATGGTTGCTGCCGATCGTATCGGATTCTTTTTTTAACCAGACTCTGGGAAAAGAATTATTCCAATATACCTTGCATCGGGCCAAGACAGCCTTGATATGGGGGACACGCTGTAGGGAAATACAGCTTAGAGGCACCGTGAAGGATTTTCACACCATCACCTTGAATGATTGCTTTTCATTGGGTGAACACCAAGATTCGAATAAAAAGATCACAGGAAAAGTGATGGAGTATACCCTGAATATGGATGGTCGGCGCAATCAAGCATACGTTCAGATCAAAGGTGCATTTTTTATGCATTTTAATGACGCTCCAGCCCCATCCCTTGATGACAAAAAAACCGTTTCCATTGATGGGTTACAGTGTATTTGGCCTGAAAACAATCCTCCTGCAGACATTCTTTCCCAGAAACTAAAGGATAAAGTGTGCAAAAAAATTGACGTTTTTAACCCCATAGAAGAGCAATTACAGCATTTAGAAACCCTTCAGGAAAAAATGTGGACCGATGATTGGGATGCCAACAGTGTGCACGCCAAGGAAACACGCATTCGTTTGCATTTTCACAGTTTGCGTACCAGCCAATGCCTGGAACACACCATCCCTATAGAGATATTAACGCCTTATCGACCCCAGAAAGACCAATAGAAGGTGCATCAGAATACAATCCTCCCCCTAATGATTGGAACAGAACCATGAAAAAAACATCCCGCATCCGATTGCGGAATACGTTGTCCATGTATGGCGTTTCTGCCCCTAACATGACTCAGGAAAACTATGTGGGTGATGCAAGTGTACATATGGTTGGCTTGTCTCAGCCATTATATTTCAAAGATATTGCCACTGTTTTTCCAGAAAAAGTCATTTTTGACCTGACCTTGTCTGTGGCCATGGTGCAGCACAACACCACGGTGCTCGTTTCTGCAAGAAAGGATGGGAATGATGAGCAAAAAGAGCCAAAAATAATGGAAAATATTTACGAAAAAAATCCAGCCGTTCAGTCCATATCGTGGTCAAAACCGTTTAATGTCCACTGTATACATCAAGGCGCCATGCGTCCCAATGATCCATCCTGGACCATCACCTTGCCCTATGACACCTATCGGTTTGATACGCTGGAGGAGGGCGAAATACGTGTGGATGAAAATCAATATTGTCACTATGGAGGACTGTGGAATACGGATACCTCTATGGACAAGATTGCCGGTGTTAATGCACGGTTTTCTTACGATTCTGACGATATTGATCCAAGAGAAGAAGAAAAATTTGGTCAGGCTGTCCAGCGTGGAGGCATCGACATGGAGCTCGTGAAAATGCAGACCAGTCTATTGACCTTTGGGGCGTATAAAATGCATGCCCAGCAGGCAGAGCAAAACAACGGTTTGAATGATTACGCTGAACATTACAAGCAAAAGTACCGATCCATGTATTACGAAATGCTGGATCAAAACACCATGCGTATGCATTTTGCTAAAAACAACACAGCATAAAAACCATTTTTTATCTTTTAATTTTTTGCATTTCACAAATAAAACAATGCTTTTTTGAAATAGGAGCAAACATTATGTCTGATCAGTCCCATACACAAATCCCAATTCTGCCAGAACCCGTATGTGCGGTTTTTCAAGAAAATGTATACCGGTATTATCCCAATTATCGTGGAAAATTAACCAACGAGCAGTGGCATCAACTGTACCAATTGGCCAAAACCATCACATCAAAAACAGACAGTGCCGCCATATGGCAAACACTCGAATCCAATCCTTTGATCTTTATGTATTTTCGTTATCAAACAGACCTGATTCAGCAGGCATCAAGAAAAATCGGATCCAGAGGTTTGTTGTTCAATGTCATCATTTTTATTATGGGGGCAGTGTGGTCTTGGGGGGTCAATGAAATCGATCCGACGTTGGTGTATGTGGGGTCGTTTTTAGCCGCATTTTTAGGGCCGATGGCACAAAAAGGCCTGGACAAAATCAAGGATCACAAGCGTTTAAAGGCCCAAGTCCCCTTGAAAAGTCAAGAAAATAAAGATCAAAAAGGAGACTAACCATCATGCCCAAACAGCCAAAAAAGATAAAAAAAGAAATCCGTAACAACGGGCCACATAAGGGGTCAACAACGGGGGGCGAATGGGTCACAGCATCAGAATGCAAGAATCCTATGGGGCAATGGATCCGAGATTTGGAAATGATTTTTGAAAAAGCCATGCAGGAAGAAAAACTCAACATTGCCCTAAAAGCAAAAGAGTTGTTGGCACGCAATAAAGGATGGATCGCAGGGGGAGTCGCATCAACTCCCCTATCTATTAAAAGCATAGATCAGTGGACTTTGCAAGAGATTAATGCATTGATTTCGCAATTAGATGCCTATGCCGATGGTGCCCCTGATGGTGATTTTGGGTGCAGTCATAAGGGTGATTCCGATGATGATCCGGATCCCACACCATAACAGCAAACACCAATGCACGCCCCCCCCCACAGCCTCGGAATCAGGACCAGAGCCGCCAGGGTTGACGTCTTTCTCATTGTGGGAAAAGATAAAGAACGTACTTTTGCTTTCTCCTCCTGATGACGATTTTCCACAGCACCCTGATGCAGACCCTTTATCAGCGCGGGTTTATTCATCAAACAACGCCCATAGAGGCGCTGGATGAGGCCCTGAATTCTGGCCCCATGACCATTTATTATGGGTGCGATGCCACGGCGTCCAGTTTGCATGTGGGGAATTTGCTGGGGTTAATGGTGATGCGTATGATCCAAGATATGGGCCATCGTGCGGTGCTGTTGGTGGGTGGAGGAACCACAAAAATCGGTGATCCATCAGGAAGAAACACCACGCGAAAACTGTTAACAGAGGCAGAAATTAACGCCAATATTTCCGGAATTTTGTCTTGTTATCACCGCGTTTTGAATCCCCATTCCATGGTGGTGGTCAATAATGCCGATTGGTTGGATTCCTTGGGGTATACGTCCTTTTTAAGGGAAATCGGTGTGCATTTTTCCGTCAATCGTCTGTTGACCTTTGACAGCGTCAAAAACCGATTACAGCGCGAAGAATCCCTCAGTTTTATCGAATTTAACTATATCCTGATGCAATCGTACGATTATTGGAAATTGTACCAAAATCACGGGTGTGCTCTGCAAATTGGTGGGGGCGATCAGTGGGGCAATATCGTCAGCGGTGTGGATTTGATTCGTCGTTTAGAGGGCGTCCACGTGCATGGATTAACCTGGCCATTGTTGGAAACCAGCACCGGGGTAAAAATGGGTAAAACAGCCCAAGGCGCCGTATGGTTGGATCCGGCATTATGCAGTGCCCATGATTATTGGCAATTTTGGCGGAATGTGGATGATCGCGATGTGGTGCGGTTTTTGAAACTGTTTACCTTTTTGCCACTGGATGTGATTCAGCCTTTTGAATCGTTAACGGGATCGGCCTTGAATGAGGCAAAAATTCTGTTGGCTGATCAGGCCACGGCATTGATTCATGGTTCTGATGCCGTACAAGCATTGACATCTTCTGATCAGGCGGCCTGTGCCTATCCCCAGTACGTTCTGACCCCGCAGGATCAGGATCAAGGCGTTTTGGTATACAAAATATTGGTGTCCTTGGGATGGGTCAGTTCTGGTCGAGAAGGGCAACAGAAAATAACAGAAGGTGCGGTAAAAATCGATGGCGTCAAAATATCCGACCCCAGGGCAACATTCACCTGTACGGGCAAAGAATCAGGGTCGTGGCGTATCATGTGTGGGGGCAAAAAAACAGCCCTTTTGGTCTTGGGTGAGTAGGGCCTTGGGTCTGGTTGACGCCGATGATTTATTCCAAACCATTCTGGGACCCCAGGTTTTCAGACCATATCCCTGTGGTATTGGCGGGTTATAAACCCTTTGCTGGCCAAATATTCGGCTGTTTTTGCGGCTGTGCACACCGATCGATGGCGCCCACCAGAGCACCCAAAAGCCACCACAAAGGATGGCCGCCCCCCCGTTAACATGTGATCCAGCAGGGGGAAAAGCATGCCCTTAAAGCGTTGAAACTCTTGGCATTCATGAAAGAACCCTTGGACCTCTGGTGATTGCCCCGTCAGCAATTTCATGCTCTTGTTGTAATACGGATTGGGTAAAAAACGCATGTCAAAAACAAAATCGGCTGATTCAGGAACACCTCTGCGATAGGCAAAAGACATGACGTACACGGTCGTACCCATGGGATTGGTCAAGTTTAATCGCCGTTGTAAATTGCTTTTTAGTTCTGGTGGTGATTGGTGCGTGGTGCAAACATAATGATCGGCCGATGCTTTGACCGGTTCCAAAAAGGATTTTTCTTGGACGATCAGAGAGCCGATGGTATCTCTGTTTCCAAAAGGGTGCTGGCGGCGTGTTTCTCGGTATCGATTTTCCAGGGCTTCTGATGAGGCGTCAAAAAACAAAACTGTAACGTCGATCAGTTGACGCAAAGCGGAAACCGTGCTGGCAAAGTTTTCAGGATTAAAGCCACGGGTGCGAATATCAATGCCTATAGCCAAAATGGCGTTGGGGTTTTTTTCCAGTACCAACCCGTGACACAATGACAGCGGGATATTGTCCATGACCTCACAGCCCAGGTCTTCTAGCGTTTTCAAGGCCGTGGTTTTACCTGACCCGGACATGCCCGTAATGATAATCAGAGAGGGTGTTTTCATAAAAAACTGGTTTTTATTGTGTTTTTATAATTGTGGGTGAACGGTCTGTTGAGAAGTTCTTTATCATCTGTTCACAGACTATTTTAATCCTATCACGATATGGATCAGGTTAACCAGCACTTTTGGTCTATTCTTGCCAACTCAGGGTGTGTCTTTTTTAGAGAATCAGGAAAAAAGATGGGGAAGAAGCTCTGGTCTGTATTCAAAATGCATCGTATCGTAATGGGTATACCACTTTCCGCCCTATATAAACCCCTGTGATTCGAATATATCAACGATTTCTTGTGGAATGGTGTTGCGATACTCGGGTAATTGATCATCAGGGATGTCTTTTTCTAGAATCTTTTCAGATTCTGGAATGTTGTTCTCTTTTTGGTAATCCCACAACCAATAATGGGAATGATCGACATTAATATCAATGGTCATGCCATAACTGTGTGCGCTCATTCTCTGGGTTCCCGCGATGGGGCGCCACTTAAATGTTCCACCAGGTTGATCCAAAAAAGGGATGTATTCCGGTTTTTTCTGGACCAATTGTTCTAATTTTTTTGAAATACGTTGGATTTTTTTATCAACGCCATTAACCCGAGAAACCAACAGAGTATAAGACGGATTTTTGTAAACATTCGGCATCCACAAAACAGGTGTTAAATGAGAATGGACTTCTTGTTCGCACGATCCATACATTTTTTTGAAAAAAGCATCGTCCCGAATACGACCAGGGTCGGTTTTGTTTTGAGTGGAAAAGGAACGGCCACACCGATAGGGCAGGGCGATTTGACTGTTTAAATCAGGATTATCCACATATTTTTGGTGATTTTCAAACACATCATCCGTGCTTACGTCATCCGTGCTTCCCCATGATTTTTGTCGCGAAGCGCTCATTCTGGTTTCGTCTTTCCAAATCAATCCCTATGTTGTGGGGTCATAGCTTGATATCATTTTGGGATAGGCCATAACATACACCTTTGGATCAATGTGCCGATGGCCTGTCTGTTTTTTTGGCCTTATGTTCTGCGTTATAAATTCTTCTTGGGTTTTGTCCACTCCAAAAACAGGACCAAGGAAAATGTTCAAAAAAAAGGGAAATATTAAAAGAAATTGACAATTTACATAATTGGGGGGCTTGTTTTAAGGGGTATGGTGTGCCGAAGAGGTGAATCGAACACCCGACCTACTGATTACGAATCAGTTGCTCTACCAGCTGAGCTACTTCGGCCATATGTGTGTATACTAATTCAAGGGCGGATTTTTCGTCAAGCTCTGTTTTTTGGGGGGATTCTAAAAACTGTTGAGGAGTTGGTTGACCTGGGTCAGGAATTTTTCTATAATTTATTTTATGTAACATGTGACTGAGCATACAATCGTGTCGAAGTTAAAGTCCCACAGTGGAACCAAAAAAAGATTTAGCATGACAGCGACAGGAAAAATAAAGCGCTCCTTTGCCTTTAAACGCCACAACTTGCGTAAACGCTCGCAAGACATGAAGCGTGCATCAAGAGGCTGTACCCTGATGAATGAGCGTGATGCTAAGATTATTAAAAAATTTCTTATACCTTATGGATTAAACTAATATGGCCAGAGTTAAAAGAGGGACGACCGTCCGAGCACGACATAAGAAAGTTTTAAAATTGGCATCCGGTTATCGTGGCCGGTCCAGTAAATGTTATCGTATTGCGTTGCAGCGCGTAGAAAAAGCCTTGCAATACGCCTATCGCGATCGTCGTTGCCGCAAAAGAGACATGCGCGGCCTATGGATCCAGAGAATTAACGCAGGTGCACGTTTAGATGGGGTGACTTACGGCGATTTTATGCATGGTTTACAGGTTTTGGGCATTGATTTGAACCGTAAGGTTTTGTCTGACATGGCCATAACAGAGCCTGAAGCCTTTTCTGCCTTGGTGCATCAGGTTAAAAATGCTGTGCCTTGCCGCGTAGTGTATATCTGATCGTTCTTGGGCTCGAGATTTTGGGTCAGTCCTTTTTATATTGGGCTGGCCCTTTTTTATTCCTTGCGGCAAGCTTGTGCTAAGATCCTGGGGGAAAACCCTTAGATCCCTTTGCTAACCTTTGGATGATTTGCAAGCGGCAGGATGTTTTTTCCCCAGTGTAATGGGGATCTGTCAGAGGTTTTTGTCGTTGGGGTCCCAGATTTTGGGTCAGTCCTTTTTATATTGGGCTGCAAAGAAAGATTGATGCCTGCAAGGAAAAGTCTCTTAGCAAGTTAGGGTGCATTGAACAACAGAACGCACAGAGGAGGACGCGCTGTTTGACTGGATGTCAAACATGGGTTTTTTGGATTTTTTCATGTGCTCAAAGGTTTCTTGGTGCTTTATCCAGATGCATGTTGTGGTGGCGTTATCCAGAGTCCCAAGCAGACTATGGTGCTGTTCCTGGATATGATCTATAGGGAGAGCACTCTAGCTTTCCCTATAGAGATGGGGGCATATGCTGTAATTTGGAAAAGAGCCCTTATGGGTGAATTCGTTAGAAAAATTGCAGCTTGGCAAGTTTATAAATCTTGGTTTTATTCGCTATTCCCTGGTGCCACGGGGTGTACCCCCCGCAGCAATCAGCTGTGTGCTTACATTTGATCAAGTTGCTTTAGATTATTAATTACGACGTTGTCTTTTTTCACTATCAGGCCCTATACTTTTTATTTCATTACAGTGTCTTTTGTGACTATTAAACTCTATAATTTTTATTTTATTAGTGTCGCAATCAAGTTTTTTTAGTTTATTATGGATATGTTTTATAAAACTATATACTACAGTAGGCGCTTTAAAATTTATTTCATAAGTTTCGCCATCAAGTCCTTTTAGTTTATCATGGATATGTTTTATAAAACAATGTGCTATGTCATAAGTGATCGCTCTACATACTGTTACTATCTTTTCATCTGATGCCTCCTGTAGTTTTCCGTTAGAGTTTTCAGCATGGGCAGAATTAAGGATGCGTGTTTTATGTTTTGTTTCTTTTTTTTGCACCATATTTAAAAGTTTAACAAGGTTTTCTTCTTCATTTGCATTATTTAATAATTCTTTGATCTTTTTAAATCCTTCTACTTCAATCAATTCTTTTTTCACACTTTTCAGTGTGTTTTTTCTCGCCTCACCAAAAGTATTATGTAGTAGAGTAACCATATCCATAAGAGTATCCCAATCTTCCATGCGTCCATTGTGACAAAGCTCTTCGGGGTTTTGGAAATCTTCAGTCACCTTACGAATCCGATCTTTAAGGATATTCAAATTAGATTCAAATTTATCCAATTCAGTAAAGATACCTCCAAGTTCCTTGAATTCAAAATTTTCCCTGTCTACAAAATACTTTTCCTTGTCTTCACAATACGTTCCAGAATACCTCGATTCAAAATCATGCATAAGAGAACAATACCCAAACAAACCCATATACCTCTCTTGTGTTTCTTTTACGATTTTTAGTGCTTCTTTTACGATTTCTAGTTCCTCTTTTTTCAAATCCTCTTTTTTGCATTTTATTGAATCGTTTGTTTCTTTTACGATTTCCTGTGCCTCTTTTGTCAAATCCTCTTTTATGCGTTTTGTTTGTGCGAGTTGATCTTGGGGCTCTGCGTCCACGGCAGATGTAGGGGCGCCAAGGGAACAGCATAATGCCATTAAAAGCATGGTTTTTTTACAAATATTCACGATTAATAGCCTTTTTTTATTGTTAATTTAAATTTATGACGAAATTGCATAAACACGATTATATTATAACACAATTTTTAGAAATAACAGCAAAAACTCAAAAATAGTTAATGAAACAGATATGGATGTTGCTTTTTAAATACCCATTCATTAGCTAA
>CAMCZV010000006.1 GCA_945888455.1 Candidatus Finniella inopinata
AATTTAGATCGATCAAAGGAACGCTATGCATCCATAAAACCCCATGTTGACCAATTGGAATTGCCTACAGAGCGTATAGAAGCCGTGGATGGAGCAGCCCTTTCACAGCAGGAAGTCAACGAAAAATTAGATTTGGATACGTATAGAGTATTCTTAGGGCACACGCCTAAACGTGGCACCATAGGATGTTCTTTAAGCCATATAAAAGTATGGCAAACATTTTTGAAATCTACCTTTAAGTTTGCGGTTATATTTGAAGATGATGTCAGTTTTGAACCAAACAAATTGAAGGTTGTGATGGACGATGTTTTGAAAAACAGTGACCTTTGGGATGTGGTCAATTTTGAAACCCATGGCAATCGCCGAATGCCCATATCCATTAAAACGCTGGTGAATAACCACCAATTGTGCCTCTATTTGTCAAAATCAACCCATACGGGGTGTTATATGATTAACCGAAAGGCGGCCAAACATTTGTTGGAAAAAGCCTTGCTCATCAAAATGCCTGTGGATCATTATTTTACACGATCTTGGGAGCTGGGTGTTCGGTATACTGGGGTTGAAAATCCCATGCTGGTGCATCAAACCTTTGGGGATTCGGATATTAAACAAACAAAAATACTGGCGGATGAAAACATCAGCACTTTGGTTTTATTAAAAAGCATTATGTGCACAACACAAACCAGTATTATTCGATTTTTATACAATTTGAAAGAATACTTATTTGGGTCGCGTTGAATGTTTATTTGAATGGCGTTATTTATAGGTCTTTGGCCTACAAGTGAGACTTTTTGAACAGTATGAATGCATTAGGCAGGGGGGCGCAGGCTCCCACATCCCACAAAGGAGAAAAGAATGGGTACGCAAAAAAGTATAGCGCTGATCCTCTGGGTCATGGTGGTGATTCTTTTGGGGTCGGGTATGGGCGTATGGACTGGCGATGTTTCCTTATGGTATGAGGGGTTAAATCGCTCGGTTTTGACGCCACCCAATGCTGTATTTCCTGTGGTTTGGACATTTTTGTACGCCCTGATAGGGTTTTGTGGCTGGCTGATTTGGGGGGCTTTGGACTTTCGAGCACAAAGAATCGTAAAAATAGTGTACATGCTGCAGCTGGGTTTAAACTGGATGTGGACCCCCATATTTTTCCATTATCACTGGGTTGGTGGGGCGCTGGTGGTGGTTATGGTTTTGGCCGTTACAATCGGCATTTTGATGGTTCTGGCGCATAGAACGGTATCTGTTTTGATGCTTCCCTACTTGGTTTGGGTTTTGTTTGCCGCATATCTGAATTTTTACATATGGTGGTATAATTAGCAATTCTGCGGAATTTTGGGAAAAAGAAGCCTTCGTACTCTTCCTATGATATGACCCAGAACAAATATACATAAAAGGATTATATCGGATAAAATGACCATGAAAGAATAAATACCACCACGGACGTAGGTTTTTTCAATATAATCTTCAAATTCTTTGGAATTTTTAAATTGTTCCAAGTCAATACGAATCATGGTATCCGTGCTGTATTTTCTTGGATTTATTCTTGCATCCTGTAAGTTGTTATTTTTTTCCAATGTCCTAAAGTGATCCAATCGCTCATAGGCATCGCATACAACTCCCCCTTGGCCCAACACGAGTATCATTGAATAAAAAAGTATAAAAGCATACAAAGCCATAGCCCACTTGCAGCAATAGCCCACTTTTTTTACCAGTACCATTCTTAAAACAAGAATCATAAATATCGCTGTGGGTACCGTTATGGGTGAAAAAATAAGGGACATTTTAAAACACTTCCTTTCTAATGGTTTTCTTCAAATGTTTTCAAAAGCTAAAAATGCCATGCTCTTATTCCGTGTTTTTCCGAACAACGTATTCAGGCAAAAAACCCAAAATACTCTCGCCCGCATGAACGCGTTGTTCTTGACGCACCAACAGATAAGAGGCATGAGGTATATATAAATCCACACGGCTGCCGAAACAAATCAGACCGTAATATTGCCCCAAAGCGATTTCTTGGCCCACATCGAATTCACAGATAATGCGCCGAGCCAAAAATCCTGCGATCTGAGTGCATACCACCGTATCACCGGATTTTGTTTTTAAAATCAGACTCAGCCGTTCGTTGTCAATGCGCGTATCGGTCGTGGCGACGTGATTAAAAGCACCTTTGCGATACACCTTTTGTACGATTTCTGCGGCAACGGGGCTGCGATTCAGGTGAGCATTCCAAGGAGACAGGAAAATCCCAATTTTGGTCCATGATGATTCGGGTGATAGGCCCAGCTCTTCTGGTGGAGCCTGTTGACTGATTTCCACAATGACGCCATCGGCTGGACTGACGATTCCGTTTTTCAAATCCGATATGGTGCGTGCTGGATCGCGAAAAAAGAACAGCATAAAGGCGGTGCTGCACAGTCCCAAAGTGACCATAAACCAGCCCAAATTCAACCAAGAAAACAGTAAAGTCACGGCCAAGCTGATGCACACAAAGGGCCAACACTTGGGGTGAATGCGTGTGGAAAACATAATATCAAACATTTTACGACTGATCATGAGAGAGGCTCCTTTTGGGTTGTGTGTGCGGTGGTGTGCGGTGCAAACAATGCACAGGCGGGCTATCTAAAGGATGCACGCGTTAACAAGCGGGGAATATGTTCATTGGATTCTATGGTTAATTGATTGATCAACCCTTCGTAAACCTGATTCCATAATTCTTTGCGTTGGGCCAACGTGTAATTTTCTGGAACATATTGTTCGTAACGAATGGTAAAATCTGTTTTTCCCATGGGTGAACCATTGGGGGCGGTTAATTCGCACGACACCATCATGCTGGCCTTGTAGATATCACTGTTGGGAACGGCTGTCCAGCGATTAAACGATGTGGGGCATGCCAGCACTTGTTCTTTAATATCCACCTTGTTGATGCAAATGGTCATGCGTGGACGCCCCCCTATCATTTCCCAATGATCTTTGGCCCATTGCTTTAACATGACAGAAAGGGGTAGGGAAATTAGAGGGTTTTCTTCGTGCACACAGGGAGAAATACGGACGTCTATCCGAGACACGGCGATGGGAACCTTTGGCATTTGAATATAGGTCAAACCCGATGAGGTTGGAATGCTAGGCTTGCATCCACCCATAAAAAATAGGGTAAAAACAAACAGGAAAAAAGAATAATTCATGAGGCATCCCGTAAAGATAAAAAAGTGTTTTCCAGCCATTTGACATGATAATCAGCGGATTTTACATCGGGATGCTCACATAATTTTTGATGCAATGGCAACAAAGTATCCACCCCCGTAATGACGTACTCATTCAATGCATGGCGTAACCGGGCTAAACATTCATCTCGATCTTGACCATGAACGATGAGTTTTGAAATCAAACTGTCGTAATACGGCGGGATTCGGTATCCTGCAAACAGTGCACTGTCCACCCTGACAAAGGGGCCACCAGGTGCCAAATAACTTTCAACCACCCCAGGAGACGGAAAAAAGGTCAAGCTGTTTTCCGCATTGATGCGGCATTCGATGGCGTGTCCCCGTAATACCACATCTTTTTGCTGAAAGGAAAGAACATATCCCTGCGCCACACGGATTTGTTCTTTGACCAAATCCAATCCAGTGATCATTTCCGTTACGGGATGTTCGACCTGAATGCGGGTGTTCATTTCAATGAAATAAAATTGGCCATCTTCGTACAAAAATTCTAACGTCCCTAAACTGGAGTAATCAAACTGTTTCATGGCCATAGAACATATGTCCATCATTCGGGCCCGTTCTTCTGGGGATAATACGCTGCTGGGGGCTTCTTCCCATATTTTCTGATGGTTGCGCTGGATGGAACATTCTCGATCCCCTAAACACACCACATGGCCATGCAAATCACCCAAAATTTGAAACTCAATGTGGCGTGGACGCTGCAGGAATTTTTCCAGATACATGCCTCCATAACCAAAACTGGCCATGGCTTCGGCTTCGGCTTGGGGAAACAATTCAACCATTTCTGCATCATTCCAAATCACGCGCATGCCTTTGCCCCCACCGCCAGCTGTGGCTTTTAACAGCACAGGATAGCCGACTTCTTTCCCCAAATGGCGGGCATGATCCAGGGATTCCAACTCACCATCGGAACCTGTAATGACCTGCAGACCTAGATTAATTGCCGTTTGTTTGGCCACCACTTTTTGTCCCATGGTGCGAATGTGGTGGGGTTTTGGCCCAATAAAACACATGCCGTGGGCAATCACCATTTCAGCAAAATTCGCATTTTCGGATAAAAAGCCAAATCCGGGATGGATGGCATCGGCATTGGTAACTTCGGCTGCGCTTAAAATAGCAGGAATATTCAAATAACTTTGCAATCCTGGGGGCGGCCCAATGCAGACACTCTCGTCTGCCAAACGCACGTGCATGGCTTCGGCATCGGCTGTGGAGTGAACGGCCACTGTTTTCAGGCCAAGTTCTTGGCACGCTCTTAAAATACGCAGAGCTATTTCTCCACGATTGGCAATCAGCACCTTGGAAATCGGGTGTGTTTTGATGAGTTCTGACATGAAAAAGATTCAAATAGATAAAAAAGTAACCCTGTTCATTCTATCATCGACCCCCCGCAGATAGAAGGGGGAAGATCAGAGGGCAACTCCCTTTATTGCACCATGTCTTGCGTATGGTGTTGAGGTTGAATTTGCAAAAACCGCTCGGCATCCATGGCGGCCATGCATCCTTGTCCAGCTGCGGTTACGGCTTGGCGATACACATGATCTTGGACATCACCTGCTACAAAAACTCCAGGAATGGATGTGGCCGATGACCCTGGCGTGCTAAGCAAATATCCGTCGGAATCCGTGGGCAAAGCTTGTTTAAAGATGTCCGTATTTGGGCTGTGTCCAATGGCCACAAAAAGGCCGTCCATGGGTAAAGACGTTTGTTCTTGGGACAGGGTATTTTCCACCACAATGCCTGTGACTTTTCCTGGCAACGCCGGATTGTGTTCTTGGGTTGTCCCCAAAACGCGAACGACTTTATGGTTCCACAGCAAACGTACTTTGGGAATATCAAACAGCCGTTGTTGCAATACTTTGTCTGCGCGCAACGCATCACGGCGATGAATCAATGTTACGGTTTTGGCGTGTTGAGACAGAAAAATGGCTTCTTCTGCTGCCGTATTTCCGCCACCAACAATGGCGACATCTTTGTCTTTGAAAAACCGACCATCGCACGTGGCACAAGACGATACGCCATGGCCGCGATAAAATGTTTCGCTGTCTAAATCCAACCATTTGGTCGCAGCCCCTGTGGAAATGATGATGCTGTGGGCGTAATAGGTGCGCGCATCGCCGATGCATTGAAAGGGTCGGACACCGAAATCGACGGCATTAATGGTGTCGTATTCGATTTTTGCCCCACAGGCCATCGCTTGATCACGGCATTGATCCATCAACCATGGCCCTTGAATGGGCTCAGCAAATCCTGGAAAATTTTCAACCTCTGTGGTTAACGTTAATTGTCCGCCTGGCTGCATACCTGTGACCAGCAACGGATTTCGTCCATATCGAGCCAGATAAATGGCGGCCGTATATCCAGCAGGGCCTGCACCGATGATCAGCGTATTGAGTATGTCTTGGTTGCTGAACGCAGAGGGGGATTCCAATGTCATGGATCATTTAATTTAATGGTATAGGCTAGATTGTTGTGCCATAGGCTTTGCCCTGTCAATATCTGAACCACCAGAGGGATAATATCCTGGAACAAATATGGACCCAAGATGGGTTAAAAATGCTGTGCCCACCCCCCTTGCACCACAGATTAATCCTCTGTTAGTATAGGAGCATGCCTCGGTGGCGGAATGGTAGACGCGGCGGTCTCAAAAACCGTTGTTCGCAAGGACTTGAGAGTTCGACTCTCTCCCGGGGTACGTTTTTTAAACGACCATTTCCCAGTCAAATGTTTTTTAAAACCCATTAAATCTTTTTTTCAGATTTTAAACGGTTCATTCTCTGTAAACTCATGAGTTCAAAATCACGATTTTTCCAAGGTTTCTTTCAAGGCGGCATACAGGGTGCATTCTGTTTCTGATAAGGAAAACAGGCGCTCTGTTTTGGGGGTGCGCTTGCGGGGCATTCTGGTTACAGGATTTTTTGTCCATTCTAAAATGGTTTTTTCCTGCAATGCGGGGTAAACTTTTGCCAATAAATGGGCATCCAGCAGGGCGCCATGTTGATTTCTCTGTTTTAAATCCACATTAAATCGTCGACACAACGAATCCAAACTGGCAGGAGAGCCTGGAAAACGAGCTTTCGCCAATTTTAATGTGTCCACAATAGGGTTCATCAGCACAGGAACACAGGCCCGAGTTAATTCTGCATTTAAAAAGGTGACATCAAATTTTGCATTGTGAATGACGAGTGGGCTGTCCTGAATAAAATCCAAAAAATCTTGAAATATTTGATGAAACGTGGGGAAGGGCCGTAAAAAGGTATGACTTAGCCCATGAACGGCAAAGGCCTCGGCCGGCATATCGCGTTCTGGATTGATGTATTGTTGAAATATTTTTCCCGTGGGGACCCCTGAAAACAACTCGACACACCCAATGTCCACAATGCGATGGCCAGAGGATGGAGAAAGACCCGTGGTTTCTGTATCTAAAATGATTTCTCTCATAATTTTCTTTGAATATTCTGTGGTCCCTTTACCATGAAATAAAGCGTAACAACATGCAAGGTTTATAGGAAAATTAGCCTGGTTCGTGATACCATATTGAAAATATTTACCAGTCTCAATCAGGCATGTTGGATCAAACAATCACCAGTCATTCCTCCCCTTCAGCCCCTGTTAAGGGGGGGGCTGTGGTGTCGGGCATGGGAGAAATTTTTGCCCATCGTCCGGATTTAGATGGGTTAAGAGGATTGGCCGTTATTTTGGTGATTTTGGATCACTATTTTGGCAGCTTTGGCCTGTTTCGCGGTCAACTGGGGGTGGACATCTTTTTTGTCATTTCTGGCTATTTAACCACCACCATCGTATCCAAGGAATATGCCAATGGCACCTTTTCCTTTGCATCCTTTTATGGCCGTCGCGTCAAGCGCTTGTTTCCCACATTAATTCTCTGTTTTGTGGTGACATTGGTGGCCGGATGGTTTGTGTTGGATTCGGCCATGTTTCCTTTGCTGGGTGGAACAGTGGCGGCATCGGCTTCGGGCGTGATGAATTTGGTTTTGGCCATGGGGTTGGATTTTTTCCCCACGGATTCACGTATTTTACCCTTTGGTCATTTGTGGAGCTTGGCCCAGGAAGAACAATTTTATCTAATCATGCCCTTTGTGGTGGTGGGGATAAGACGCAGTGCTGTATTTCGAAAAATAATTATTCCGATTTTATTGATCCTGTCGGTTTTGTCCTGGCAATATTGGTATGAACACAGGGCACTGTTTGGCAGAACCTATTACAATCCCTTGGCCCGATCTTGGGAATTGCTGGCGGGTGTGATTCTGGCCTTATCGTGGGGATGGGTACACGGCATCAGCGTGAAATACAGCACCATGGTGCGCCCATGGCATTTAAGACAAATACCCATATTTTTACTGCGTTTTTTGGGTACCATGTTGATGGTTTTGGAAATGGGGTCGAATATGGGGCTGGTATTATCGGGTACAGCATGCTGGATAGGGGCTTGGTTTTACCTGAAACGCTCTAATGATGGGGCGATGAATCAAGGTGTTGCCCATGGCGGCGATGGGCCAACGCCATCTGCAAAACCATTTTACAGCTTGATGACGGTTTTGGGTTGGTTTTTTATCCTCAGCGGTCTAAGCATGCCGCACACGGTTCCTCTGTGTTTGGCGGCCATTTTATCCACCATTGGTATGGTTGTTCTGATTGTGGGGGGTACGGCCTTGCCAAACAACGCGATTCTTCCTTCGGCTGGCAGTGACGAACGTCAGACCCAAAGCCACAAGCCCAAGAGTATTTCTGCCCATCAAAAACCCCAGCCCGTGCACAAGGGATGGTCGTATGCCTTTTTATCTTGCGCCATGATGACCTATTTGGGACGCATCAGTTATACCTTGTACGTCATCCATTATCCTCTGTACACCATGGGGATCATGGCTCGTGGCCATCAGGTCATATTGGATAAAGGATTGCTGACCTTTATGCTGTTGATGTGTTTGCTGGTGGCACCCGTGGTGTATCGCTATGTTGAGGAACCCACCCGTCGCGGCCCCTATGTGTGGTATTGGGTTGGGGCCATGGCCCTATGTGGCGTTTTGGGATATATGGCGGCCTGTGGATGGATTGGGTCGTAACAGAACCGGTTTATAACAGAAAATACCGAATCCCGTGGGCCATGGGGGGCCAGCAGCCAAACCATCAACAATGTGGTACCATAAAGCCATCATGTGTCTAATGGGATTTGTGTATGAAATGTGGCATTGTGGGTCTGCCCAATGTGGGAAAATCAACATTATTTAATGCGTTAACGCAAACGGCGGCGGCCGAAGCATCCAATTATCCCTTTTGCACCATTGAACCCAATACTGGAACGGTGTGCGTACCGGACCAACGGTTACAAGCCTTGGCCCAACGGGATGGATCTCGGGCCATTATTCCAACGCAATTAACTTTTGTGGATATTGCGGGTTTGGTGCGTGGGGCCAGCAGTGGCGAAGGTTTAGGCAACAAATTTTTGGGCCATATTCGCGGTGTGGATGCCATTATCCAAGTGGTGCGTTGTTTTCATGACGATAACATCACCCATGTGGGCGGTGCCGTGGATCCCTTGTCCGACATTGGTGTGGTGGAAACAGAGTTATTATTGGCCGATTTACAAAGCTTGGAAACCCGTCTGGGGCGAAAGAAAAAGGATGATCTGCATCCATTATTGACCAAGGCGCACGCGGCATTACAAAGAGGTCAATGGGCCCGAACAATCGTGTGGGAAGCAAACGAACACCATGATGCCCAGCATTTGGATTTATTAACGGCCAAACCCGTGATTTATGTGTGTAACATTGGTGAATCCAATCCTGATATGGCATTGGTGGCGCGCGTGCAGGATTATGTGCGCTCTGTGGGGTGTCAAAGCGTGGTGTTGTGCAATGAACTAGAATCGCAAATTGCCCAAGTACCCGAAAAAGAGCGTCAAGAATTGTTGGAAAGCATGGGCATGACCCAAACGGGATTGGCCACCATGGTACGTACGGCCTATGACGTATTGGGTTTAATTACCTTTTTTACCTCTGGTCCAAAAGAGGTTCATGCCTGGACAGTGCGTAAAGGGGCAAGTGCACCCGAAGCGGCAGGTGTCATTCACACGGATTTTCAAAAAGGGTTTATTCGGGCCGAGGTTGTGGATTATGCCGATTATATTGCCTGTGGAACAGATCAAAAGGTGAGAGATGAAGGCAAAAAACGCCTAGAAGGTAAGGAATATCCCGTGGCGGATGGGGATGTGATGCACTTTTTATTCAATGTCTGATTCTGGGGTAAAAGGTTTTACAGGCTTTTTAATCCACTCTATCTCTTGATCAAAGACACCCATGCACGATGGACTAGAAGAAAGAGGATGGGGGCACCCCCCTCCTTCCCTTTGATATAACCCATACCCCTTTTAAGACAAAAATGTGGTTTTCGTAACAGTTGCCTCTATATATTGAACGTTATTTTTTTTCGTATATTCGCTATGCGTAAGGGACTGCCCAGATGTAATGGATGTCTCATTAGAACTTACGCTATCGGAAATAACAGGACGAGGTGTTTCTGTGCTAGAAGAAGAAAAACAACACCAATTATAGAGTTGGGAACAGAACGATTTATTCCTTTCTTCAGAGCCTTGATTGTCAGGATTTGGTTGGCCTCTTCTTATATTAAAATAATCAGGTTTTTTTGCGTTTTTTTCCTCTTGTTCGTTTATTTCTTTCTCTGTAGCATCAGACACGTATTTACCCACCATCAATAAAGTGTCTTCGTCAGCAACATGAAACTCAGAGTTAGCAGTGTTTAGATCATTTTGAATGGACGTATTATGAGGTAATGATACTATAGAACCATTTTTTCCTGATGTAATAGAATTATTATTTTTTGATTCAATGGAATTGTTTGCTTGTGAAGTTTTAAATGATTTCTGCCCAGTATCTGATTCATTTTTTGAGTACATAGAACGATTGGTCCTTAGATTAGCGCTGTTTTGGGACTGTGGTGGCTGTGTTACGGGATTATCATCTGTATTCAAGAACGAGGTATTTTCATTTGTGAAAGTAAGCTTATGGGGGGGGTTCTCATCATCATCTCCTTCTAGAAGCAACTTAGATGCCTCTTGTATCTGTTCTTTGGAAAAATTTCCATATTTCTTTTTTCCACCCAGATCCATCGGATTTTTTACTATTTGAGTTTTATTGGGCTTTGTTTGAAAGCAAGGAAATAGGCAATTCATCATTCGGGTACAGCAATTTTCTGGTCTACTCTGTCTTTTAGATGTCATGGGAAGTCCCCCCCTTTCATCATCCGTGTCCATCATCGCTAGAGTTTCAGACGCATTGCCCCAACCCAAAAAAGCAATGAATAGCAGTATTTTCAACATGATAAAAATTTTTCAGCAGTATTTTTAGACTTTAATCCCATGATCGTAAAAAAATTATGAACACGAGCATGGGGGAAATTATAATGATCCCCCACGATATGTTCTTGAAAATGGGTCTTCTGGGACAGCTGTTAGCAGAACTTTCTGTGACAAGCCCTCTTTATCTGTAAAATCTTTCCACCTGGCCTATCTAGATGGATTCCAAGTCCACGCTTTCCATACCATCAAGGCCTTTATTTTTGGGATCAATGGCCAAGTCTATGGCATTCAAAAGATGTGCAATGCCTATTTTTTCAGTGGCACTGATCCATAATCCAGGCCTATCTTCCTTCTGCTCATGGGGAACCAGATCGGCCTTATTCCACACTTCTATAATCGGTTGGGTGCATTTTAAATCACGCAGCAGGGTTAACACATCTTCTTTTTGAAAAGTACTGGTAATGCACGCCATATCCCTGACATGAATGATCAGATCGGCCTGGTGAATTTCTTCCAGTGTGGCCTGAAACGCCAGTTTCAAAAAAGACGGCAATTCAGAGATAAAACCCACCGTGTCCGTCAGCATGGCAAAATGACCAGAAGGCAGACGAATTTTTCGAACCGTGGGGTCCAGCGTGGCAAAGGGCATATCCGCGCACAAAATGTCTGCGCCAGTTAGCGCCCGAAACAGTGTGGATTTTCCGGTGTTCGTATAGCCAACCAATGCCACCGTAGGGAAACCTTGTCTGGATTTTCGATGCAAAGCACGGGTTTTACGGACTTGTTCCAGTTGCTTTTTGATTTTTAAAATTTGGTTGTCTAAAATGCGTCGATCCAGCTCTAACTGGGATTCCCCAGGACCACCCAAAAATCCAAAACCACCGCGTTGACGTTCCAAGTGAGTCCAGGCCCTGACCAGGCGGCTTTTTTGGTACAACAAAGAGGCCAGTTTGACCTGTAATTGTCCTGCGGCAGTGCGGGCACGTTGTTGAAAAATCCGTAAAATTAATGCGGTGCGGTCCAATACGTCACATTTCCATGTTTTTTCCAATACCCTCTGTTGAATCGATGTCAGATCAGGATCCATAATCACGATTTGAATATCGTGGGGTTTGATGGCTGCGGTAATGCGCTCGACCCATCCCTTGCCTAAAAACGTTGCAGGATGTGGGGCCCGACGCAAGCGACAGACATATGCTTCGATTAAATTCCATCCCAGCGCCTTAACCAACCCTTTATTTTCCGCCAATCGCGCATCGTGTTTCAAGGTTAATGGGCCACTTTCTGATCGAATCAGCAGGGCACGCAAAGGAGGCAGAACATGATTGTTTTTCCCATCTGATTTTTTTGCCATGCCTGGACCACTCCCATCGGTCCGGACATCCTGGTTTGCATGGGAATCCAACCAATCAGATTCCGGGTCTTGGGAATCTTGAGAGTGCGGATCTTCTGATTCCGGACCTTGGAGGTATGGGGGATCTTGAGATTCTGGATCTTGAGAGTGCGGATCTTCTGATTCCTGACCTTGGATGTCTTGGGGAAAAGTGTTGCCTGGATTCTCTGCAGAATCATGACAAACCGGGCTCTGTTTTTCCGATGGCATCCGGGCATGCCCAGGGTCATTTTTTATTAAATCGGAATCTGTATATAATTTTAGGTTACCAGAAGGTATAAAATCGAAATCAGGACGCTTCATTTTGCGGAGTCCTTCTAGGATTTGATCAGCAAAACAAGAAATATTTTGTAATCAGATTTTTAAATGGGCTGGCAATGGCCTACTCTTTCACGCCTTAAGACGTAATACCATCGGTGCTGAAAGTTTTCACGTTCGAGTTCGGAATGGGATCGTGTGTTCCCCTCTCGCTTTAACCACCAGCCCACCTAACAATCTATAGATACTATGCCTGGATTCCGGATTCCCGTCAATACCCTTTTTTAAAAAAGTCCAGTTTTTCTAAGTGATCCATTCCATGGTGCAAGCACGGACAAAAAAGCCCTTTAAAAGGGTCGTAAACCTACGGGGAAAATGGATTTTCATTGAATGAATGGGGCGAATGATGGATTTTCGGATGCAACGGATGGAATCAAGGCCCCGAAAACACACTGTACGTTACGGCCAGAAACCACCGCTGCAGAACCCCACAATGGCTCAGCGACCGCCCAGTCATTGCTGTTTCCAATCATCTTGGGGCACCTTGTATTGGATCAGGATGGGGTGTCCTTTCGGTACGCATTTCAAGGAAAACCATGGCTCAAACAGGGTATTCCAAGTTTTATTGTGAATATAAGGTTGTGAAAACACACCAAGTTCTGAAAACACACCAAAGAGACGCATCAAATTAATTTCAAATTAAAGTCAATGATTTTTTAGTGACAATTCTTATTTCAGAATTACAAATGCAGGTTATTACGATTTATGATTATGATTTTTTAGTGACAATTCTTATTTCAGAATTACAAATGCATGTTATTACGATTTATGATTATGATTTTTTCGCGGTTTCAAAACAGAACACGCTCTGTACTCAGATTTTTAAATGGGCTGGCAATGGCCTACTCTTTCACGCCTTAAGACGTAATACCATCGGTGCTGAAAGTTTTCACGTTCGAGTTCGGAATGGGATCGTGTGTTCCCCTCTCGCTTTAACCACCAGCCCACCTAACAATCTACACATACTATGCCTGCATTCCGCATAACCGTCAATACCCTTTTTTCACTTTTTTTAAAGGTTTTTTTGCCCAAAGTTTTCCCCCAAGGGATGGTGTTTTGCCAACAACTCCGTCCAGCGCTCTATTTGAACGTGGGTGTAAATTTGGGTTGTGGAAATGTCCTGGTGCCCTAACAAGTGTTTCAACGTCATTAAATCCACCCCTCTGTGCAGCAAGTGCGTGGCAAAAGCATGGCGCAATCCATGGGGACTGATGGATTCGGGATCCATGCCGCAGGATAGGGCGAGTTCTTTCAGCAATTGCCCAATGCGTTGACGTGTGACGTGGCCGCTCTTGCCACGCGATGGAAACAAAAAGGGGCTTTGGGCCTTTGGCGAATTCAAAAAACACACCCGTACGGCCAAGTAACGGTCCAGTGCCGCCTTGGATTGTGGCGTAAAAAATACAAAACGCTCGTGACCACCCTTTCCCTTGATGCGCAAACTGGGGGCCGTATCGTTTAGGCGAAACAAGGGCAATGCGATCAATTCTGATATGCGCATACCTGTGGCATAGAGCAATTCCAATATGGCCGACAGGCGAATGCCCTCTGGTGACGGATCTTTTTGTGCCCAGGCCAGCAATTTGGCCATGCTGGCTACGCTGAGGGGTTGGGGCAACGGCGCGCGATAGGGTGGATTTTTTAGCCCCTGCCAAGGGTCGCTGGGCAAAATGCCTTCGCTGGATAGGAAATAGAAATAATGGCGTACGGCGGATAAATTGCGCGCAATGCTGCGTTTGGATAGGGGGATTTTTTCTAAACATTCTATGAACCATTGGTGATGCTGTGGTCCGATGGTTTTCAAGATTTGGGTATGCCCATCCGTGGACAGGTCTTTGGGCGATGGGGGCGAATCAAGAGGAGAAGGGGGCTGGCTATTCGCAACCACAGTGTGCATAAAGCGATACCACCGCATCATGTCGCACGTATAGGCTTGCTGGGTATTGGCACTGGCGCCATTTTCGCAGACCATCATGGATAAAAAAGGCTCTAGCCAGGGGGTGGGTATGATGATTTCTGGGCATGATGCTTGATCAGGCTGTTCCAGATCAGGTGTGGCAGTACGGGTCATGGGTCAGGCTGGGTGTGAATACGGGGGCTGTGCCTGTACCCTATCACGTTTTGTGGTGCAAAATGAATGGCGAGAAGGAGTGGGCGCCCTTGAATCGTTGTGAGACTCGCGCAGATCCTATTGACTTTTAACCCTATTTAAAGTATTTTATTTTTAATAAACATTAAACAAAAATTATTAAAATAAATAACAGTGCAAACCTTTCCAAGGCCTTTTTCGTAATGGGCTTTATGTCAGTTTTTGACTCCTTTTGTCGCTGCGGTGGAAACGAGTGGTAAGGAATTTGGTATACAGGAAAAAGTCAATTATGGTGAGTATATGTTCAAGCTTTTTCAAGAAATATCAGGCATAGACAGAGTGCTCTCAGCGACAGATACAGAGACAGAGACAGGGGTAAAGTTCTATAGAATTATAGGTGCAATGTATAAAACTGGTCAATAAAGGTTAAACATTACTGTTGGTAAAATTAATAAAAATGTTTTAATTAAAGAAAATCAATGTATACAACTAAAGGAACTAATAGAACGTATGAAAAGTCTTCAAAATGATCCTAATTCTACAAAAAAAGATGTTGTAAAACATATAATGCAAGATTTTGAATTATTAAAACAATATAGTGTTTTAAGCTCCAGGAATCTGGGATAGGGGGGGGGGCTGCACCACCACACACCGGGGTGGTGGCTTCTAAAGGGGGTGAGGCAATGGCAGGGTGACGGTTACGCCGCTTCCCCTATTGTGATGCAGTTGCGCCTTTTTTGCCATTCTGGCACAGTAAGAAAAATAGGGAAGGGGGTTGCCATGGGTAATAACGCAGCTGGAACCCCATTCCATTGGGGTAAAGGCGTTCATTCGCAGCAAGATTGCTTACAAAATTCTCCTCAAGAGGTGCCCTCAACGTTGTCACGCTCATCCCTGTCGCCAAAACCCCAAGAGCACCCCCAAGCATCGCACCAAGACCAAAACCATGGGTCAGGCCCAGAATCCTTTCCAGAACTGCTGCGCGCAGATGAAACCTTGGATCGTGCCTTGCGCCCCTTGTCCTTTGATGATTTTGTGGGTCAAGACGATTTGGTGCGTAATCTGCGTATTTTCATTCAGGCGGCTTGTATCCGTGGAGAATCGTTGGATCATGTGTTGCTGCATGGTCCACCCGGTTTGGGAAAAACCACATTGGCCCATTTAACAGCCACCGCCATGAAGGGGTCTTTGCGCACCACATCGGGGCCCGTATTGACCAAGCCTGGTGATCTGGCGGCCCTGTTAACCCAATTGCAAAACCATGACGTATTGTTCATTGACGAAATTCATCGTTTGCCCGTGGCGGTGGAGGAATTGCTGTATTCGGCCATGGAGGATTACCGCATCGACATTTTATTGGGCCAGGGGCCGCATGCACGCTCTTTGCAATTGACTTTGCCCCCATTTACGCTGATTGGCGCCACCACGCGTTCAGGATTATTATCGGCCCCATTAAGAGATCGTTTCGGCATTGCTCTGGCATTGGAATTTTACAACCCAGCAGCCCTGTCGGATTTGATCATGCGGGCAGCCAAAGGATTGGGTTTTGCATTGACCCCAGAAGCAGCCCGGTGTTTGGCCCAGCGTTCTCGTGGCACACCACGTATCGCATTGCGTTTGTTGCGTCGTGTACGGGATTTTGGGGGAAATGGGGCCATGATTGATGATGCCGTGGTGGATTGTGCCCTGAATCAATTGGGAATCAATGATTATGGCCTGGATCGTTTGGATCAGAAATATTTGCATGTGTTACAGCGGTTTTTTGGCGGTGGCCCAGCGGGTCTAGATACGTTGGCGGCCGCATTGTCGGAAACGCGCGACACGGTGGAGGATGTTATCGAACCTTATTTGTTGCAAAGCGGCTTGATTATGCGCACCCCAAGGGGACGAAAATTGACCGATCGTGGCCAAAGGGCCCTGGAGCCCCTGTCATAGGTTTTGTGATCAAAAGCCACGGCGCCCTGATCGGGGTAACCCGTTGTGGCGTCCAGAACCCATTACACGTTTTTTATAGATATTTTTGGGTCAATTCATGTACAATATAAAAAAAGGGCGCATTAAAAAGATATTGTTGTTCAAATCTTATAAAATAATCGCCCCCCCCCCCCGCATTTACACATTGTTTTTTATCCAATGCGTGATAGAATATAGAAAATTAAATTTCACAAGGGACAGCCCGGTATGACCATACAAAAAAGGAATGGGGCAAGGTCTGTCAGCATCATGCTGCAAACCGCATTAATATTAACCCTGTTGGCTGATGGTGTGGCGGCGACGGATAGGGGTGATCAGGAAGTGGAGCTTTCTGTGGCGTATCCCTCTCTTGATAATGAGGTCACGCTGGCTGCTGGTTTGAGGGCGACGGATAGGGGTACGTATGAAGATCCTGACTACAATCGCAACAAACAGACAAGTACCTCGATACAAAAGGATCGGACACGACAGGAAGTTAATCCTAATCAGAATCAAGAACCATTTGTAGAGCAGATAGATACCGGTAAAACCCAGGGGAGGGCAGAACCTAGATATGATCCTAATCAGAGTCAAGGCAATATTCTTCTGATGCAATCTGGTTCTAATGATGAGGATATTCAAAATATTAAAGACATTTTGGTGATTCTTAAAGCGGATTTTCCCAAAAAAGAGCAAGAGCTGTGTGATGCAATACTGAGAGGTATCCTCTCTATTTTTGATAAGGCAGAAGTCAGTGACAGGCGTGAGCTTCTGAAGAGTGTATTAGGCCAGGATAACTTAGATGATTCTTATGTCACTGCAGATGACGTGATTGTCGACAATATTGTGAAGAAGTCTTTGCTCAATGCTTTAAATTCCAGTGCTATAAAATTTAAAGAAGAAGGATTAATCAACGATAATTTATGTATTGTTAATATAAACGAAGCTCTTAAAAATAAGACATTGGATTTGAGTGACAATGTTGAAGAAAATATGATGCAACTTACTGGGTTATTAAAATCTAAAAATGCTGAGTCATTAGCGATTGAAGCTATTAACGCGAAAAATTTTAAGGATTTGGATGCTGTGTTTAACAGTTATTTAATTCCTTATGTAGTGTTACTAAAGCTAAAAGATACCCCAATTAATAATTTTTTTGATGATAGCAAATGTGTCATAGAAAAATTAAATTTTTTATTCAAGCCTAAATCGTCGACTATTGTTTATCAAGAATTAGCGAAAGAAATTAGGTCAGTGATTTTCAAAAAGGCGAAAAAGATTTTGACTGATGGTGGAAAGATTTTGACTGATGGTGGATATAAACTGAAGAAAGCGGCTGATAATTTATCAAGTATATATGACAAAGATTCATTGATTGAGGCAGTTAGGGAGGTTTTGAAAGGTCTCAATGTTGACAATTTAAGCGATACTAATATTTCCAACGTTTTTGGAAAGGTATTGAATAAAAAGATTGAAAATCAAGATTTTATTCTTACTTTAATCGAAGAACCCATTATGCTGGCTGTTGCTTATTCAGAAAATGTTACTAGTGTGATGGGTGATATAATAAACGAGCTCTTTAATTCAGAATCGGAGAAAAATACAGGTTCATTTGAGTCAGAAAAAAATAAGCTGAGAAAAGCTATAAATCAGATGACAGGAAAGGTCTTCAAAGAATTCGGTCAAAAACAGGTCGGCTTCCAAAATAATGCGGCATCGGGGGGCGTCCAAAATAGTGCGGCACCGGTTACTCAGCATAGCAACATTTATACTCATTCCAGCGAGAACATGAACGATGCTCAGCACAATGGGATTTTGGCAACGGCTAAAAATCCCAATGCTGGTCAGCAAACTACTGTCGTTGCTAATAGTCAGCAAGCCGCGCAGCCTCCAGCGCAGGGTGGTCAGCAAGCTGGGCCTAAAAAAACGATCTCTGAAGTCTTTGCAGAGGTTAAAGCAGTGGATTCTCGCCTTAAAAATACGATCAGCTTGAAGATTCACTCTCGACTATTTAATTATATGAAAAAAGCTGGAACGACTTTGGCTAAGAAAGTAAAATTTGCCTCTGAAAATCCAGATTGGTTGGCAGCATTACGGGTATGGAATGATTATCTTGTTCAACAGGTGGCTGATCTGAAGGGTCAAAAACCCACGCCGAAAACAAAAAGCGCCATTAAAAAATTGGAACAGATGATCAAGTTGGCTAAACCTGTCTTGGATAAGATGGGGAATGTTCCTGTTGTGGCCGAACCCAAAGAGGTGAATGGCGTTGCTCTGCCAGCCAAATTGACGCGGAAGCAAATACTTGATGCGAAAAAGAAGGCAAGGTTAGAGGCGATCTTGGCGAAAAAAGAGCAAAAAAGACTCAGATTAGAAGATGCTAAAAAACAGAAAGCAGCAGCCAAAGCAAAAGGCAAAGCCACAGCAAAAGACAAAGACTTGGAATCAAAAGATAAGCCAAAAGATAAGCCAAAAGCAGCCAAAGGCGAAGTCGTAGCCGTAAGCAAGGCAGCAGTACCAGTAGTAGTCGCAGGTAAGGCACAGGCAACATCTTCTGGGGCTGCATAACCGTAAGAAGATAGGGTTAAAGAAGTATGGCAAGGGGTGTTTGGGCACCCCTTTTTGGTATCTGATGGCCAACAGCTCAGGCGGATGCCTGTGCGGGTTGAGCTCCGTTCTGGTGATGGATGCCTGTGAGGGTTGTGGCGTGCAACGCAGTGGGATTGGATGTCTGGCTGTTCAGAGTGATGGCTGGCACATAAAGGATGGATTTTTCAAGCCCAAGGTTGTTGCCTGAAGAAAGCACGTTGAATATGTAACGGCATTCAAAAACACACTTGTTTTCGATTAAATAAAACTGACGCGAAGGAGTGCAAAAAACTTTTACCTGTTTTACAGAGTGCAGGCAAAAATCTGGAGAATGCGGAAGAGATGGACGAATTAGTAAGCAAGGTGTTCAAGAATGTCATTGGCTTAGACGTTACTGACGGAACAATAGTCTCCTATATTCATGGAAAAACTTTGAAAGATGTGGCCAGTATGTTAAAGAATGGAAAAGACTATTTTAAGACACAAATTGTTGAGCATTTCGCAAAGGTAGCAAAGAGTGGGAATAACGCAGACAATGAATCCCGCGAGGATCTAAACAAAGAATATGATGCAATGATGCACACACTTGATTCTCTGAAAACTAAAAATACAATTATCACCACACAAGAGGTGTCAGAGGTATCGAAATTTGCCAGTGAAAAGAATGATGAATTTAATAAAGTCCGTCTTAACGATATTGAGCTGTACTGGCCCTCATTGGATTAAGAAGGCAGCCTGTAGCGGAGTGTGTTAGTGCCTATGTTTTATACCCTTTTGTATACCAAATATGATGGAAAGTCTTATTTTAAAGACATTGGTGTCATTACACCCCGTGCAGGAGCATTTTTGGGAAAAATTTCTGATCCTTTTTCTGTCTCACGCTTATGGTTCCGAGACTTTTGTAAAGGAGCAGGATTCGGTTAGCTAATCCATATCATTTGGATTAATCAAAGGGGGGCATGCTTGATTTGGATTTTTCCACACAGGCGTGCCTCTATGAAAGTAGGCTTTCAGTACCCCTAAAAGTAGGCTTTCAGTACCCCTTACAGTAGGCTTTCAGTACCCCTTACAGTAGGCTTTCAGTACCCCTTACAGTAGGCTTTCAGTACCCCTTACAGTAGGCTTTCAGTACCCCTTACAGTAGGCTTTCAGTACCCCTTACAG
>CAMCZV010000007.1 GCA_945888455.1 Candidatus Finniella inopinata
AGTACCCCTTACAGTAGGCTTTCAGTACCCCTTACAGTAGGCTTTCAGTACCCCTTACAGTAGGCTTTCAGTACCCCTTACAGTAGGCTTTCAGTACCCCTTACAGTAGGCTTTCAGTACCCCTAAAAGTAGGCTTTCAGTACCCCTTACAGTAGGCTTTCAGTACCCCTTACAGTAGGCTTTCAGTACCCCTAAAAGTAGGCTTTCAGTACCCCTAAAAGTAGGCTTTCAGTACCCCTAAAAGTAGGCTTTCAGTGCCCCTATGAAAGTAGGCTTTCAGTACCCCTTACAGTAGGCTTTCAGTACCCCTGAT
This sequence comes from Candidatus Finniella inopinata, assembly GCA_945888455.1. Lineage (GTDB taxonomy): Bacteria > Pseudomonadota > Alphaproteobacteria > Holosporales > Holosporaceae. The sequence goes on from CAMCZV010000007.1 coordinate 314, forward strand.
CAAACATCAATTCAATGCGACGATCTTTTGATGATGGTTTGCCTAAAACCAAGGGGCGAAATTCTCCAAACCCGGCTACAGCCAAACGATCGGATGGAAAGCCCATGCTGATTAAAAAATTGGCCACAGAAATGGCTCGAGCAGTGGATAATTCCAGGTTGGATTTAAAGCGTCCTTTTGCACTGACGGGGGTTAAATCCGTATGCCCATCAATGCGCAACACCCACGACACATTTTTTGGAATATTCTGCATGATATCATTCAGCGCGTTGCAAAAAGCCGTTAATTCTCGCTTGCCTTTGGGATTAATGGCCGCAGACCCCAAATCAAATAAAATTTCAGAAGAAAAGATAAAACGATCCCCCACAATGCGAATTTCTTTACGATCCTGCAGGGCTTTTTTCAATTCACCAAAAAAGACAGACCGCGCATCAGACAAAGATTGAATGTCTTTTAACAAGGCGGCTTCTAGTTCATCGGATATCTCTTTGTTCTTCTGATTCAAATCCACAATGGTTTGTTGCGCACTGGCATGCTCGGTGTTTAAGGTTTTCCAGGCCGACTCTATTTCCATCAGACGGTTCTGAGCTTGGGAATACAGGTTTTCCCATTTGGATATTTGGCTTTTTCGATTTATCAAGGTTTTTTGGCTCTGACTGATTTGCTCTTCTAGCGTTTTCAGCTTGGTTTGCAACAGAATCAATGAGGAATCTTTTCCTTGCATCATGCTGCGGGTACAGACATACGACACCACAAAAATCATAAAGGCAAACAGGATTACGGTCAGCAATGCCGATAAAGCGTCGACAAATCCCGGCCATACATGATGGGTCAGACTGTTCTGATCCTCTGGCTTGTGTCGATATGAAAAACGATGCCACAACATGACGCAGGGTCCCTTTAATTCTTTAAGATTTCTTTTGATTTTTCGGCCAACAGACGATCGATTTCCGTAATGGTGTCGTCAATGATTTTTTGCACGTCTTTTTTCAGGTTGTGCAATTCATCTTCGGAAAAATCATCTTTTCCGATGCCATCCAGTGTTTCACGGCGCACATTACGCACACCAATTTTTGAGTTTTCGCAATGATCCTTGGCTATTTTCACAAATTCATTACGGCGTTCTTGGGTTAATTCAGGCAAATGGACTTTTAGAATATTTCCATCAATCACAGGGTTCATGCCAAAGTTTTGCAGCGCTTTTGATACGGCGGAAACCACGCTTGCATCCCACACTTGAATGCTCAGCGTGCGTGCCTCGGGTGCACTGACCGTGGATACTTGGGACAAAGGGGTACGCCCACCATAGGCTTCTATGGTCAGCGATTCCAGTAACGCTGGCGTTGCTCTGGATGTGCGCACACCGGACAAGCGTCCTTTCAGGGCATCTAGACTAGAGGTAAGGTCTTTTTTTAATGCAGTAACAATATTTTGATGCATAAAGATCGGATTTTTTTCAGAGAGTATGGCCCAGTATAGGCCATTATGGCGCGTATTTCAAAGAGGGGGGCAGGGCGCAGGCTAAGGGTATTGTTCATTCTTTTTTGGTAAAATCAGCTATTGCCATTTTTTGTTGTGATTTCTATTTTTTTTCATCAAAACAAAACTATTTTTATTGCCGTGGTCTTCGTGGTTTTTTGCGATCTTGTTATGGTCTGTGCAAAAAGCACGCCCGTTGTTGCCAAGAAAACGCAATCGTTCAGTGTGACGTCAAAAAAAGTGGCGGCACCTAGGACAAAAACAACCACGTCTGCCACAAAAACACCGACACCTGTGTCATTGTCTGGTGGGGCAACCATGTCTGCTGTGCTTGCTTTTCCTGCAGTTGTGCAGCCCATTCTGCCTGTTCTGCCGAAAGCCCCGTCCATGCCCAATGCCCCCACAGCACCCCAGAGCCCTATTGTTCCCACGGCCCCCATGGGGTTTGGGAATTTTTGGAATAATATGTCCAATTTAACCACAGCAAACACGAATATTTCCATGAATACTGGGAATTATTTTGGATCGGGTGCCACTATTGTTGGGGCTAATTTTGGAAATGTTAATATTAGCGTTGCACCATCGGTTACATCTTCTGGTCCATCCGTTTATTACTGATTTTACAGTATAAAAGGTTGTAATGACAACTGATTTACGTTTTTTTAAAAAAAACAATCCACAATTGCAATTGAATCAACAAAACAGAAAATAAAATCTAATATCTGTACATAAAAAGGAATACATTATGAAAAAGTTTAATATGTTCGCGTTAATCGCATTGTCATTGGCCGGTGTTGCAAATGTGGATGCAGCGCAGCAGCAGGGTGGTGTGCAGTTTGGTACACTCCCAACAAGCTTCCCTGCTCCCATCGTGAATCAGAAGGGAGCTTTGGCTGCTCTGAGGATGGCATCAAGTCCAACCGGCAATAACCTTATGGCCCGAGCGATGAGTAATGGTACGCCTGCCAGTGCCCTTGCCGTGAGTGCAATGGGTACGTTGAAAGCCAACACAAAAGCAGGGACCAAAGCCAAATTTGACTCTACGGCCTTCCAACAAGGTGCGCAGGTTACCAACGAGCAAACGTCTGCAGTGGCCGGTGGTATGAATCAGATGGGGCAAAACATTGGAGCATCTAACAATGTAACAACCAGTATGCTTACAGGTGCTAACCTTAAGAATATTGCAGCAGGATCCAGTGCACCCACAGCGACATCTGCCATGAGCACGCTGACTTCGAATACGAAGAACTCAGGTAACGTCAGCTTCAAAAACAGCAGTGTGCCAAGACCAGGTTTTCCTTCTACGGGCAATGCCAATGGCGTTGCAGGAGAACCAGGTGTTGCCCCAGCATCAGCAGGCGGCCTTGCACCTATGGTTGGAGCCTTTGGTAACGTCACCTCAAAAATTGGATTGACGACTCAAGGGTCTAGCAACTCTATGGGTGGATCGGTTGGATCGACCAATAACTTGAACCTTACAGGTAATTTTGGTTCAAACAGCTAATTCGTTGGATTGCAATGATTCAAGGAATATATGGCCTGCCCCAGCTGGGGTAGGCTTTTTATACATTTAAACACAGTATTGTCTTTTTTTTAAACAAAATTGTATAAAATGCAATAAAATCGAAATAATTTAAAAATGAAAAATATCAATCGTGGTGCTATTTTTTGCATCGTTTTTACAGCTTCTCTTTTTGCAACGACGGTTTTTGCAAGAACAGGTGCGTCCATTGCTAGACCATCTGCGCTAAGGTCTGTCCCATCAAAGCCCACTATTCTGCGTCTAGCTAAAGGGGTAAAGCGGGTGACAGCGCTTTCTGCCGTTGATGCCATAACCAAAGGCAGCTCTAACATGAGTTTTAATTCTGCAGCCTTTACCAACGGCGCCCAGCTGAATAGCAATAATACGTCTATGGTTCAGGGGGCGTCTTCTGTGCAGGCAGGGACAAGTGCTGGCAGTACAACATTAAGCAGCGATTTGCTAACCGGGGCAAACTTGCTGACTGTTGGAAAGTTGTTTTCTGGGGCGACTGGAAATTTGGTCAAAAAAATGCAAACCAGCGCCATTGCGTCAAGCAATGTCAGCACGTTGGGCTCTGCATCCACAAAAATCACGGGGGATGCAGGAACTTTTGGCAATTCTTCGTTTTCTCAATCGGGTACGGTTCTGGGGGCAACTGTGGCGCAAGGCCCAGTGACGGGCTCTGTAGGGACGGTCAACCTTTCTGGAAATCTGTATAGTCCAACCAGCTGATCTTTTTATCATTTATTTTTCTTTTTGTTTAGATTGTTATGTTAAAATAAATAAAAAGAATTTAATGCGATGAAAAAGTATTCTGTTTTAATTTGTGTTTTTTGTGTTTTTGGATTATCGGGGGGCACACTGACTGCATTATTAAAAACAAAAAGCAGACCCTCTGTATCAAGAACCTTGTCTAAGCCATTGAGTAAAATCGCAGCCGCGGCATCCATCCCTGTGGCTTCTTCTGGCAATGCGGCTCATTCGGGCGCCATGTTCAGTGGAAATACGTTATCCAATATCGCGCTTAATCCTGTTGGTGCGCTGTCTAATCTTTCCAGTAAAACCACAGGCAATACGGCCATCAGTTTGGATGGATCGGCATTTACCCCTGGGGCAACCATTGCGGTGGGGTCTAATAATGCCGTTCAGGGGGCCCAACAAGTGACAAGCAGTGTGTTGGGGGGCAGCAATACGGCCATGGTTTCAGGTTATTCTGGGAATGTGGCTGCTGCCAACAGTGCGGCATCCAGTTTAAGTGGTGGGGCGTCTAGCGGAGTAAGCAACATCTTAAATCAAACCACCGGAGACTTTACGTTCAACATGAATGGTGGCGGGGGCGGCAGTGTGGGTTCGTTAACCTTGCAAAATGGATCGACCGTCATAGGAGGGATGACAACAACAGGTGTGGTGGGGGGTACAACGAATAACTCTTCTATTTTAAGACACCCCCTATCATTCGTTCAAACTGGTTAAGACTTTTAAGTTTATTTTTTATTTATTTTTCGGAAAATCATAAAATATTATCTTTTTATTAATAAATATGAAATAAAATGAATAGTAATAACGTATTAATGGAATTTTAAATGGAGAATGTGAGAAATGGTGATTTTTTGGACAGTCTAGGCTGTCCCAGGCGAAGCAACGGCATTGGGTGGGGTGTTATCATTTTTTTAACCTTGGGTTGCGCGTTGATTGGTGCAGTGCCGTCGGGTTCTGCGCTAAAAAATCGGGTTTCAGTACCCAGATCGCTGGGGTCTTTACGATCCATCAATGTCAATATCGGCAAAGCGAATTTTTACACGACAACCACCAATCTGAGTTTGAATATGATTAACAATTTGCAAAATGCAACCATCAGTGGGTCCAGTGTGGGCAATGGTGTTTTAAATGCAAGGAGTCCTGCTCCTTTTGCAGGTACAAATTTCTAGTTTAATCTAACGGTTTTTTTATACAAACAATATAGGATAGAATAAAAATGGGCACGCTATTGTCCCTATAAAAAGATTTTATCATGAAAAAAAGAAGCTTGATGGTATTGTGGGGTTTGATGGTTTCCATTGCACCCCTGCAATCTGGAAAACCGGTTGCTAAAAAAGTTGCTGCAGTAGACGTGGGCAGTAAAGTGCTCAGAGGCGGCAACAATGACAATGGAAACGCGCCAACGCAATCTCAGCCAGCGCAAGCACCTGCACCCATTACAACTTCTCCTGTGACGGATCCCTTTTTCCCTCCGGTGGCGTCTGGAAAACTGGATGTTAATTCTGACAATGTCAAAAAGATTGAGGATGATTTGAGAAAAAAAGCAGAGGAAATGGGACGTCAAGCCTTTTCTGACGGGTATAATAAAGGTTTTTCTCAAGGATTTGATGGGGCCAAGGGGGTTAAGTCTGTGCCTGTTGCACACCCTGTGGCGCCTGCAAACCCAGCCGATCAAGCCATTCTGGCCAAAATGGGGCCTCTTGTGACGGATGATTTGAAAAAACAGGTAGAGGAAAAGCGACAAAAAGCCTTTTTTGACGGGTATAATAAAGGGTTTGCCGAGGGTCAAAAAGCCGCAGCAAGTGCAAAAGCTTCTAAGAAACCCATGAAGGGTGAACAAGGGAAAAAGGGGGCAACGCCAGCAAAGAAACCCATGATAAACCCCCCCACAGCCCCAGCAGCCTGATGATGTGGCCCCCATGTCGTCGGCCTGGGGTGTTTACCCTATTAAGGGATACATGGTATGATAAAACCATTGATTTTTTGGTGCAAATACGACTGTGTCTCCTCTTATTGACGATATCCAAGAAGAACTGCGTCGCGAAGATTTTTTCAACACATTAAAAAAGCGATTGCCGTGGATCATTGGCGCAGTCGCAGCCATATTAATGGGGGCCGCTGGGTATACCCTGGTGCAGTGGCGCACAGAAAAAAACCTGGTGTTATACGAAAGTGTATACGAGCAAGCATTGGAAAAAATCGCGCAAAAAGATGGCGCTGCTGCAGAAAAATTGCTGCAAGAGGTTGCCGAGCAATGTCCAGGTTTAGAATTTTTGGCCCTGATGACGTTGGCCGATATGCGTAAAACCATGCTGATTGAAATGACGGCCCCCCAGATGGATCCGTCATCGGAAAAAACGGTCGAACGTTCAGGCCATGCTGACCCGCAGAAAGTCTTGGATGCACGAAAGAATTTGGCGTCATTGGATTGTGACATTCTGTCTCGATTTTCAGATTCAGAACTGGGTCAGTTTTTATCGCTGTGCCGGTTGATGTTGGATACGCAACAGCCTTGGTCCTATTTTGGGCCTTCTCCTTTGATTCGTTATCATGATGCATCCAAAAAAGACACCGTTCCCGTTCCTTTGTCTGCACAAGATGTCACCAACAGTTTGAATGTGTTTAATACGACGCCCCTGTGGTCTGAACTCAGTATGGCCGTCAGTGCCCTGCAATGTCCAAAAGACAGTCCAGAACAGCACACCGCCTTAAAAGAATGGGGTCAGCGTTCAAAAACGCGCATTCCGTTAATGACTTTGATGGGGTTGACCAAGGATTTGCATAGATGAAAAAGTCAGTCATCCCATCCTGCGTTCAAAGCATTGCCTTCACCCTGATGTGCAGTGTGTTATTGTCTGGGTGTGCTGGGTTAAATCGACTGTTTCAGGCCAAGCAACCCCCCCTTCAGGGTACGCGTACGGCATTGTATGCGCCAGAATCAAGCAATCCTGAAAAAGCCATTTTTTCTGTTGAAAAACTGGGCTCAACCCCAATGTGTGTTCAACAATGGCCTCAACCCGGTCTGAATGCCCATCATCATATGGGCGCATTTCCACTGAAAGGTCATGGATCTTGGGCATTGCAGCGTGTGTGGAAAAAGGGGGTTTCCAGAGCAGTGACGTTACCGGTTGCGCCTGTGACCACCACCGATCGCATTTTCATTATGGATCATTATGGGTTTCTATCGGCCTTGGATTGGACTGGAAAAACGGTGTGGTCTGTCCAGGTTAATCAACAGAAAAACACCTATGGCATGGGGGGCGGTCTGGCCACGGATGGAGAGCGTGTTTACGTTACGACACCACACAATTGGGTTTTGGCATTGGAATGTTCCACCGGCAAAGTGGTCTGGTCTTATCGCCTGATGCATCCAGCACGCAATGGGTTGGCTGTGGCTCACAAAAAGCTGGCTCTTTTAACGCTGTCCAATCAAACGGTTGTTTTGGATGCCTGCACAGGAAAAGAAGTTTGGGATGATCAGGGCATGCGGGAAGACATCTTGATTTTAGGGGGATCGATCCCGGCTGTGACCAAAGATCGGGTCATCGTGGCCGCCGTATCCGGAGAAATCATAGCCCTATCTTTGGATTCCGGTGACCGATTGTGGGATCGTCCTTTGGCCACCATCAGTTCTGCAGAAGGGGAAAAGAATTTTAGGCATTTGCAAGCCAGTCCTGTGGTGGTGGGGTCGAACGTGTATACCACCAGTGATCATGGTCATATCATGTGCTGTGATCTCTATTCTGGCGATATTTTATGGTCACGGGATGCCGGTGGCACGCAAACCCCCATTGTTGTGGGTGATGTTTTGATTGCGTTAACCAGTACCGGACGCTGTGTAGCCATAGATAGGCATACGGGAAAAGAGTATTGGACCATCACATTGCCAGAATCAAAACCAGAATCAAATCAGTGGTTTGGACCCGTTATGGCTGGTGATTTGCTGTATATTTTAAGTGCAGATGGCCAATTGCGTGCCTATGATCCCTATCAAAAGGGGGCATTTGTTTCACAGCAATCCATAAGCGATGGCTATACCATGGCCCCCATTCCCATCAATGGTGGCTTATTGCTGTTTTCTGAAAATGGATATTTGTCTTTTTATCAACGTAAATTCACAAAAAACACATGTAAAGTGGGCAAGGGGCAGGGCAAATCCGTAATCATTGGATCTGACGGGGTAAACGTTCTCCCTGTGTCCCCGTAACGTTTCAAGGATGATAAACATATCATTTGAGGCTGAGACAGAGGAAAGCTGGGCAGGGCGCCCCATCTTCATATGAGGGGACCAAACAGATTCTATAGGTCTTTTTATGCGCGCCCGGCAGGAATTGAACCTGCGACACCAGGATTAGGAATCCTGTGCTCTATCCCCTGAGCTACGGGCGCTTGTTGTATGTATACCACAAATGTGCTGGAAATTCAAAGCGCAAAACCCCGACGCTGCCCCCCCAGATTAATCGATCTACCTGAGGGATGAGAGCACCAAGCATTTACTGCAAGTCTCCTACGGCTCTTGAGGCGCCCGTACACCCCACCCAAGAATCAACCCCAATGCCAAGCCCATCGGCCTATTGAATTGGTCCAGTCTTTTCCTTGTAAATTTTGTTATGATGGCAATAGAATTACAAAAAGATTGGCCATGGGCATGACATTACATGGTGCACCCTATGGGGAAGAGAAGGAGCAAACCATTGTACCGTATTGATGGCGTGCTGGCCCAAAATAAACTCTTTCAATGGATCCAATCATTGGCATCCAATAAATCATCTATGTTTTGTGTGGGATTGATGGGGGCACTGGCGCTGGCTCCTCTGCATCTGTGGTTGGGCGGTGTGGCATCCATTTTGCTGTTGATGCTGGCCGGATGGGGGTGTGGTTCAGGCATGCAAGCACAGCGATGCGCGTGGTGGTGGGGATATGGATTTTACATGGGCAGTTTGTATTGGATTGGCCATGGATTATGGGTGGATGCGGTACGTTTTGCGTGGTTTTGGCCTGTGGTTTTTTTGGTTTCTCCGGCGATTTTGGCCATATATACGGCCCTGATGCTGGGAATCTTGGTACGCGTAAAGGACTGGCTGGGTTTGTCTTGTCTGGAATATGCGTTGGGTTTTGTCTTGATGTGGGCAACCATGGAGTGGGTTCAGGGGCACGCCTTTACAGGATTTCCATGGACATTGGTGGCCTATATGTGGGGTGATTGTTTAAGGGTGGCTCAGATGGTGGCGTATGTGGGGGCCTATGGCCTGGGTGTATTGACCGTAGGTTGGATTTCTGTGATGGGGTGGTGCCTTTTGGATGCCCATCAACGGTCAAAATCTCTGATGGTTGGTCTGATCAGGGTCTGTGGTGTTGGTTTGGTTGGTATGCTGATATGCGTTTTCGTTGGCACCATGCGGTTGGCCAAATATCCCACCCAATATCATGAAAAGATTGTATTGCGTTGCGTTCAACCCGCCATTGATCAAAAGGAAAAAATCGATCCCACCTATGCCATAGCCCATTGGGATACATTATGGACATTGTCCCACACCCCATCATTGAATCCACCCAGCGTTGTGATTTGGCCAGAGGGCGCCTTGCCCTGGTGCATCAGCCCAGATACGCAGCATGTCTTGCCTGAATTTGCCGCGCCCACAGTATTGATCGGCGGGGATTATCGTGATGGTGTGGATAAAATATACAATGCTCTGTTGATTAAACAATCTGGTAACGGTGTTTTTCCCCTTTATGCCAAACAACATTTGCTGCCTTTTGGAGAATATTTTCCTGGACGTGCCTGGCTGGAAACGATTTTACCAAAAGGTGTATTGGCCAAAGTGACTCCAGGAGCACACGATTTTACGAGTGGTTCATTCACGAGCGTCGTCACGACATCGGCAGAAAGTATGGATACAGGCGATTCTGGCCCAGAAGGCGCCATTAACGCTATAGGTAACACAGAGACAGGCGTTTCCTATCTTTTAACGTGCCCAAAATTACCCCCATTTCGTTGCTTGATTTGTTACGAATCCATTTTCCCGGGTACCATCAGAATCCCGTCCGTTACAGCAAAAAAGACGCAACCGGTACAGACACCATCAGTCATGCGCGAACAGGTGGGGCTGGCCCAGCAACGGCCACTAGGCCACAACGCACCACAACCCACACAAAACAAGCCAGTGCTTCAGCCAGAATGGATTTTAAACATCACAAATGATGGTTGGTTTGGCCAATCCTGGGGACCATATCAACATTTTGTGTGTGCCCAGTTTCGTGCCATAGAAGAAGGTTTACCGCTGGTCCGTGTGGCCAATACGGGGATATCCGCCATCATCGATCCGTTGGGGCGTATTCTGCGCTCGTTACCACTGGGACAGCGGGGTGTGTTGGATGGTGCGTTGCCTGTATTCATCCCCATTACACCTTATGGGCACCATCAGGATTGTATTTTTGCCTTGATGCTGGTGATATTGGGGGGGGTGTTGTTGGCCCACAGGGGGTGGCGTTATTGCAAACCGAAAAAAACAGGGACAAAAAGGGTTTAATATTCAATCCAGAATTTTGGTCATCCCGCTGATCGATGTTTGATTCGTCCCCCATCCCGCGCAGCAGAGGCCATCAGGCCTCACCATCAGCCTTTCGCCATCTATGAACAGGGGCTGGCATTGACACTATTCTGCATACGCAACAGGCTGGTCTCTTTCCCCAAAGCCACCATGATGTCCGTTAAACTGGGGGATATGGGTTGACCTGTTAAGACCAAGCGTAATGGTTTTGCAACCGAGCCAAAGGATAAAGAATGGGTATTGGACCACTGGCGCAAGAACTCCTCGATGCTCTCACTGATCCAGGGGGATAAATCTTTTAACGGGACGATTAATTCAGACACGACGTGTCGATCATTGCCAGATAATACGGGGGGATTTTCTAAACAAGGGGTCAGATAAGGCATCAGTTGTGTGCGTAAAGAACACAAACTGGTGGCGCGCAGAGCCAGGGCCGGTAAAATGGATTTTCCTACACAGCATGCCGCATCGGACAGCATATCTGGCACAGCAGGAGCATTTAAAGGTTCATGGATGATATCATCCCACAGGGATTCCAGACCGTCATCAGATAAGGTGCGTTGGCGTAAATAATGGCCATTTAATGACAAGAATTTATCTTGATCAAAACGGGCTGCGGATTTGGATAAGGATGTGCCATCAAACCATGCAATGGCTTGATCTTGATCAATCTTTTCATCATTGCCATGGGACCAACCCAACCGCAGTAATCCATTACAAATGGCTTCGGGTAAAAATCCGTCCGCACGGTATTGCTCAATGCCAATGGCCCCATGTCGTTTGGATAATTTTGCGCCGTCATCAGAATGAATCAGAGGAATATGGCTCATAGAGGGCGCAGTCCAGCCCATGGCATGATACACATTCAGCTGTCTAAATCCATTGGTTAAATGATCGTCACCACGAATGATGTGGGTAACGCCCATATCATGATCATCCACCACCACGGCCAACATATACGTTGGGGTGCCATCACTGCGCAATAAAATCATATCATCCAAATGTTCCGCACTGACCTTGACCAAACCTTGAACCGTATCATCAAATGCAATTTCTCCCGACAGTGGTGCTTTTAATCGAATAACAAAGGGACCCTGGGGGTGATCCGTGCGATCTCTCCATCGGCGATCATAGATGGGGTGTAAGCCACGGGCCAGCGCGTCCTCCTTCATGGTTGCCAATTCTTCTGGTGTGCAATAACAACGGTATGCTTTTCCCATATCCAGCAACTGTTGGGCAATATCTTGGTGTCGCTTTTGGCGCTGGGATTGAATCACCACATCGCCGTCCCAATCCAGACCCAGCCATTTTAAATTGGATAAAATATTGTCAGCCGATTCTTGAGTAGAGCGGGCCTGATCCGTATCTTCTAGACGCAATAAAAATTGTCCACCATAGTGTCGAGCATACAGCCAGTTGAACAGAGCCGTTCTGGCGCTGCCTAAATGCAAAATACCAGTAGGTGAGGGCGCAAAGCGTGTAACGATCCGAGACATGGTTTGATTGGTTTAAACCTATAATCCTATTCTGAATGACAAATCGAAAAAAGCCAACGCTGGAACACAAAAATGGGGTGGATTTGGAAAAAATATTGAAAATTCATTCAAAATTCAACATCTTAGTCTTTTCATTTCTCTCATTTTTCGAGATCCTGTTATAGGAGTGCCTTTGGATTTTTAGGTATGCGCAGTTTTATAGTAACCACAATGCAAGCACGTATGGTGTACCGTTGGGCTAGACATGATTGGGTTCGTTATCGTCAAAAGACACAAGCCATATTGTTGGATTTGTTAGACGGCCCCACAGGTGCGGTGGTTGAAATTAATAGGGGTTCTTTTTGGATCAAACGCAAAAAGTGGATGAAGGGATTGATGGTCTGGACCATAGAAGAATGCCCAGCCGAAGTCGTGTCTTATGGCGTTCAAAATATGATAAAAGCGTATCCATGGCCTGTATGTTTAACGTCTCAAGATGGTCAGATCACAGGGGTTAATGCCGCTCTGGCCCAATTTTTGGGTGTGGCGTCCAGCAGTTTAGAAGGGCAAACCTTTTTTGATTTATTTGTCGATCCGCCCGTTTTTGAAAAGGAATTTCATCAAAAAACCTATCAATTAAAAACCATGCAAGGCGTCCATCTGCGTGTGACCATTTCCCACATGATTAACAGTGACCAGTGTGTCACGTTTTTCTTGTTTCCAACATTTTTACAAAACAGCGGATTTCGGTTGGGTGATGTGGAATTTTTGGGGACGTTGCCTTTGCCGGCCGCATTATTGGACGAAAATGGTGGAATCCAAGAAGCCAATATTTTGTGTAAAGAACAACTGGGCATATCCCCTGTGGCCACATTGGCTCAATGGGTCGGGGAAAAAGACCGATATGCCTTTGCCCAACAATTGCGACGATTGCGAAAAATGCAAGAAGGGGTGGGCAGCATTACCGTACAATTGCGTCACCATCAGGATCGCACGGTGTTTATCTTTTTAAAGTACATCGCGGGTCATGACGAGAATGGACCTGGACACTTTTTTTCCATTTTTGCTGTGGATGATCATGTTTTACCCATGAAAGAAGCCGATCCTCAGAAAATGCAATTGTTGGGTCAATTGGCCAGTGGCATCGTGCACGATTTTAACAACTTGCTGACAGGAATATTAGGATTTTGTGATTTATTGTTGCAACGCCACCAGCCCGAAGAAATGTCTTTTCAAGATATTCAGCAAATCAAGCAAAGCGCCATGCGTGCGGCACGATTGATTCAAAAACTCTTGTCGTTTTCAAAGGATACGCCGTCTGCCCACACGCGAATTTGCTTAAAACAATGCTTGCAAGAATTATTTCCTCTCATTAATCGTATGGTTGGGCCCAAGATTTTGGTCACCATAGAAGACCAAGGACAAAAATCCTATGTCATGAAGGGTGACCTGAGTCAATTAGAGCAAATTATTCTGAATTTGGTCATTAATGGGCGCGATGCCATGGCTTTGGGAGGTATGTTAACCGTCTGTTTACGCATGATGACGTTTACGGAAACGTACCCCGTGATCAAGGGAGTTTTGCCAGCGCAGACGTATGTGGTTATGGATATCAAAGATACGGGTATGGGCATTGATGCCCAGCATGTGGATCGAATTTTTGATCCATTCTTTTCCACAAAAGATCCCGGACAAGGCACAGGCTTGGGGTTGTCTAATGTATTGCAAATTATGGAGCAAATCAACGGGGGAATTACGGTGGAAACCGCCAGAGGGGTGGGGACCACACTGTCGTTGTATTTTCCAGCCTGTTCTCAGCAAGAAGTGGTTGAACATGACACCACCAATCATGCGCCATCCAGCATACAACAATCCAAAACCATTCGCATTTTGTTGGTCGAAGACGAAGACCCCGTCCGGTTGTTTGCCGCCAGAGCATTACGGGAAAAAGGCCATGACGTCATTGAGGCCCGTGATGGCGTTCAAGCCATGAGTTTTTTAGAAAACCATTTAATCTTTCATGTGATGGTGACAGATGTGATGATGCCGGGTATTGATGGGCCAACGTTGGCTGCATCCGTTCGACAATTGATGCCAACAACCAAAATATTATTTGTTTCTGGTTATCCAGAAGAATCCGTGCGCACCCATTTGCCAGAAGCCATGGATCAAATCTATTTTTTACCAAAACCCTTTGCTCTGGACGATTTGGTTAACAAAATTCAAGATATGGTGCTAACGGGGGCAACGCCTGGTCATGCCCAGCTGTAAAACGAGCCATCATGACAGCGGTCTGACCATCTTATGGTGCAGAAGGTGCATCCACCGGTTCAATACTGGAATCTTGAGTGGAATCTTGAGTGCTAGGTCCTTGGGCTGGTGTGCGAAACGTATCGAATGTTTTTTCCAATACCGCATTAATTAAACCGTGCCCTTTATCCAATAAAAAGCAATGGGCCGCCACGATGTACTCATTTAAAATGACGCCTTTTGGTGTGGATGGACAGTTGTGAATTTCAAATCCGGAACAGCGAAAAATCGCCCGGGTGGTGGTTTCCATTTGATTCATGGACCATCCCGAAGGCAATGCCTTTTCAATGGTGTTTTCAACAGTCCCCCAAGATCCGTTCGCACCCAGGGTAATAAAGGTAAAAAAGTCTTGATCAATACTGAAATACTCTCCATTAAATAACGCATACCCTTCAGGGGTAAATCGATACAATACAAAATCTTGGATAATATCGGCAATGGACATATCCGGACGTAGTAATTTTTGAAAGGTGGCTTGAACGGCCGCCAATCGCGATACTGTGCGGGGAAATAATAGGCTGCTCAATGGGGGGGTTCCTCGGTACAGCATCTTTGTCTCTAGCATATCAAATTTGACGCAGGGAAAACAGATCTGTTATGGGGGTACCCTTTCTTATCACAGCTGCAAGATGCCCAAGCCATGGGTCTTGTCCGTATTAAACCCGTTAATCTTGGGAAATCGTTTCAATGACTTCCTGGATCGCAGGCTCGCTATAGGTCAAAGATGGCGCCAAGATAATGGACTCTTCCCCTTGGGTATCATCTGCTGAACGATGGGTGTTGTGGGTCGTTTGCTTGGGCTCTGGTGCCTCACGACGCATGCCCCCCAATAAACGACGATAATGTTCGGCATATTGAAAATAAGATTCTGCCAGAACCACATCGCTGTCGCGCAACGCATCTTTTCCCAATACGATATACCGATCAATTAATTGCTGAGCATTACCTCTGACTTTTCCCTCAGGACCGTGGCTTTCGATCACAGAAGATCGACCAAGATTGCTTTTTTGGGTTGGGTTAAACGGTTTCTTATTACGGAAAAGATCTTTCCCAGTGCTCATAAGGTGTTTTTCCTCTATATTTTATTGTGAAATATGATGTATTTTAAATGAGTCTAAAAAACACAACTCATCATTTAATAAAGAATATCATTTTTTTTGCAAATTTCCAAGAGGCGTTTTTGATCTGTGCGGCATTTTTTCAGGCAAAATGATTGGATCAAAGGGGCCATTAACCGGTACCAATTGGCTTTAACCTGTAATCGCATCAGTACGGCGCCAAGAATAACCGCCACACGGTCAAAAATCAGAAATTCTGGTGGGATTTTGGTCCGCCCATAGGCTTTTAGAGTGTGTTCTAACTGTTTCATTGCATCCAGTGCTTTTTTTGGACAGGATACATCCTCTAAAAGACATTCTTGATCCTGTAAAAATGGGGCCAATAAAAAGTGGGCCCAATCATTTAATGCCATGATTATGGCCGGTGTCAGGTCTTTAAACCCCATCTTTGTATACGCCTGTTGTGTTAATTCGGGGTCTGCGTTTAACAGGCCTTGATACAAATGGCAAAAACCTTGGACAAACATGGGGGGGAAAATGCGTACACATCCAAAATCAAAGATATGGATTTGGGCATTCTGTTCATAGAATTGTTTTTTGTTCAAATCTGTTTCTGTGACCGCTGACGGCGGTGGGCAAAACCATGCCATGTTACCCATGTGCGGATCACCATGCAGCATCCCCCCATGATAAAAGGGATAATACCAGGCCCAGAAAATCTTTTTCCCCAAATCGTTGCGCAAATCCTGGTTTTCATGAAATGCCGTTTGGATGCCTTGGGCCGCTGACCACGACATGGTTAGGATCTGTTCTGTGGTTAAATCGGGAAAGGGCAGAGGGATATGGATCAGTGGATCATCCTTAAACAATGCTCTCCAACAGGCCATATGATTGATTTCACACGTATAATCCAATTCTTCATGCAAACGCTGCTCCCATTCGTTGGGGAAATCCTGCATATCCAGAGCATTATTCGATGCCCAACGGTGCAACAGCATTTTAA
The DNA here is from genome assembly GCA_945888455.1 of Candidatus Finniella inopinata. Classification (GTDB taxonomy): domain Bacteria; phylum Pseudomonadota; class Alphaproteobacteria; order Holosporales; family Holosporaceae. The sequence goes on from CAMCZV010000007.1 coordinate 16,471, forward strand.
ACAATGCCAAATCCCCTTGGATGGCTTGTTTCATGGATGGGTATTGAACCTTAACCGCGACCAAAGTTCCATCATGCAATTCGGCCCTGTGAATTTGCCCCAGTGATGCGGCTGCGATGGCTTTTTGATCAAAATGTGCAAAGCGAGTCTGCCAATCTTTTCCCCACTCCAATTGCATTTTACGCCTCAGTAAGGATGGATGCATGGCTGGCGCTGTGGTGCACAGTGTTAACAAAGCCTGGGCACAATCATTGGGTAACAGGCCCGGAATCATGCCCACCATTTGAGCGATCTTAACAATCGGCCCCTTCAGTGCGCCTAAAAAAGAAACCATAGTGGCGGTGGATACCGCAGTTTTCCCATCCCCCAACGGGGTGGTGTTCAATGCGGGAGTATTCAGGGAGTGGGGGAGGGTTGTTTTTAGTGCTGCCATCTTTTGTGCTCCCACCAGATCGGTGTTCAGGGGGTCTGTTGCACTGGCAGCTGTTGCTGTATTCAAGATATGACTTGATGTCAGCGTTTGATCGATCCCCAAGGTGGGGGTATTCAGGGGTTCTGTATTTAGGGGAGGGGACAGCGTTCCTGTATGCGCTGGAATTCTAAAAGACTTTTTATTCCGCCATATTTTTAACACCAGACGTGCCAGAGACACGTACCGAATCCATATTTTTAAAGATTTTTTTACAGACATGCGCATAGACAAAGGTTGGATTATGCGGAATGCGTACCGTATTTTTAACACTTTTGCAGAAGGCCGGATAGTGCGTGGGGTCCGTGTGAATTTTTTAGATATCTCTGGGGTTTCTTTCCTGCAAGTTCTATAAGGTTTTTTTAACCATTACTTTTAATTTTTTGTTTATCCATTTATTTGTGCGAATATTATTTTTGGCATTCTCTGATCGTTTATACGAATCTTCTTTTTTTGCCTTCTCTGATCAAATGTGTTACCAAATTCGTCTCTAGGCTTGTCTAGTTTATCAAGAATCTTTTTTCTTGTATTTTTATCGGATTCCATATACTTATTTGGATTATCTTTTCTCTTTTGCTATGCTTTTTTAAAGGCTTTCAAAAGATTCTTAAAATTTTTCTTGGCTATTTTAAGTTTTTCTGGGTGATGAGTAGTTGTCTTATCAAATATAATGTTAGAGTATTTTTTAAATTTATTTATACTCCACGACGATGCACTGTTCCAGTTAGACCAACGAAAATAGCTTGGGTCAAAACTGATTACCAATTTAACTGTATTGTAATACTCTTTATTTAATTCACTATCAGAGTATTTTCTTCATACAATGCTTCTTAAAGCATTAGTATATTTAAGTTTTTCACTAATGTTAAAACAAGAGCCACAACCCCTAACATAGGAGCCCATCGTAACCATCAAGGCCACCATCGAAAATACTATTTTATTTATAATAAATTATCTTTGTATTATTTATTGTTAACTATAAAATGTTTTTTTAAATATTTGCTAATCATATACTAATTGTTTGAATTGAGTCTATGCACATTAATTGAGGATTGAAATGTTGTGTCCAAGACAGTATCCATGACCTTCATGGTGGGATCATAGCGTATCTTTTTACTGATGCGGTTGGAATTGATGGGTTTGGCATTGATGCGTTTTAGATTGATGCGGTTGGAATTGGGTCAACATAAATATTGAAAAAACAGCTAAATTCATAACGATATAAAGGAGTGAAAAGTAGAGTGTTCCAATGAATTTTTCAAAAAGAGTATTGCGTATTTATTTTAAGAATTTTCCTGTCGTATACCATGTGGTTTTGTAAAAAACATGGAAATGCGATGTCGTGGATCGTACGGCTTTGATTTTGAGGATATATATAAGTGATGGATTCACACATAATCCCGATATGTAAAATGTAAAATCGCCCAAATCAATGTGCTGATATTCGTGAACTTATAGATTGTATTTCATTAGAGTTAAGTTCCATGCAAAAAATAGATCGTGTTGAAATTACACCTTATGACCCAAATTGGCAACCCAAACCTTATGATCCAAACTGGCCTCATATTTATGAAAAA
>CAMCZV010000008.1 GCA_945888455.1 Candidatus Finniella inopinata
TTAGCTAATGAATGGGTATTTAAAAAGCAACATCCATATCTGTTTCATTAACTATTTTTGAGTTTTTGCTGTTATTTCTAAAAATTGTGTTATAATATAATCGTGTTTATGCAATTTCGTCATAAATTTAAATTAACAATAAAAAAAGGTTATTAATCGTGAATATTTGCAAAAAAACCATGCTTTTAATGGCATTATGCTTTTCCTTTGGCGCTCTTACATCTGCCGTGGATTCCAGAAATCAACTCGCACGAACAAAATGCGCAGGAATTGATTTGACAAACGAAGCACTAAAAATCGTAGAAGAAACAAATAATTTTATAAATAGGTCTGTGGGTTTGTTAGGGTCTTGTGGTCTTTTTTCATTGGCTCATTCTAGAAATCATTTTGAAGACAAGAAAGATGAAGACAAGAAAAAGTATTTTGATGTTGAATTCAAGAAACTTAGAGATATCTTTCCTGAATTGGATAAAATTGAATCTAATTTGAATATCCTTAAAGATCGGATTCGTATGGAACTGGAGAAGACCAAAGACCGCGGCGCAATTCTTTTAAACGCAGAACCCACGGAATTGGAAGGTTGGTGTGTTATTCTTACGGTTGAAGATCGGATTCGTATGGCACTGAAGGAGACCAAAGGCCGCGCAACTCTTTTAAGCGAAACACTCAAGGAATTGGAGAAGACCAAAGGCCGCGCAACTCTTTTAAGCGAAACACTCAAGGAATTGGAAGATTGGGATGCTCTTACGGATATGGTTACTCTACTACATAATACTTTTGGTGAGGCGAGAAAAAACACACTAAAAAGTATGGAAGAAGCATTGATTAAAGTAACTGGATTTAAAAAAATCAAAAAATTAGTAAAGAATGAAAATAAAGAAGAAAGCCTTGTTAAACTTTTAAATATTGTGCAAGAAAAGGCAACAAAACACGAAACACGCATCCTTAATTCTGCCTATGCTGACGACTCTAATGGAAAACAAAAGAAGGCATCAGATGAAAATATAGTAACAGTATGTAGAGGGATCACTTTTGACATAGCATGTCATTTTATAAAACATATCAATAATAAACCAAATGAACTAAAAAACCTTATAGAATATTTCGATAAGAAACTAAAAAAGACTCCAGGGATCTTATAAGAGAAGTGAACAATCAATTTTACCTCCGTCGAGCGTGATTTGATGTTTGTTGGCGCTGGCATTTGGGTGAGTTCCCTGACGGCCGCCGAAGAAGAATCCCTTTTTATCAGGGCTATGGCCAAGCAACGATAAACAAGAATGTTCTTTACTACTATCGTTTTGAACGTATTATACTCAAGACATCGGCGACTATTGTGAATACATCTTTCTGTCTGATGAAGGTGGTGACGATCGGATGCAATGCTTTGAACACTTGCAGCCTGTTTTTCTGCCGAATGGTGCAACAGAGAGAGCTTATCAGGCAAATCTCATGGCTATACAGATTGTCTGAATCACTGACAATCTGTTTGGCACCCCACCATTGCCACTGAATGAACCAGAAAATTCATAAAAAATTGACGGATTTATCACAGGTGGCATAGAATAATCTCATTGCCCTATTGATCCCAAAAATGGAATGACCCGCCCTGCCCCTTATCACGCCAATGGATGTGGCCTTACCGGAAAACAGCCAGCATTCCAAAACATGATGTTACAGATAACGCACCAACCTGTCGGCGTCCATGCATCGCTGATCAGACTGAATCGAGCAAGATCATGAATCCAGAATCCATAAAGCGTTTTTGCATTGTGGGCTTGGGCCGCAGCGGCATCAGTCTGGCTCAGCATCTCAACACCTATCATGGGCCTCATCACAAGGGTTCTTCAAGTCAGGCAACAATAGATATCCATCAGACCAGCAGCCACTCCAGCATCAACCAGTCAAGCTGGGACCACAGCCTAGAATCTTCCCATACCGCATCGCCCCCTTTTAACCATCCCTCTTACCCCATCCATGCAGATCAGCGCGCAAAGGGTCAACCCAATGGGTCTAACCCCACTTTTGACTGTGTTGTATGGGATGATAGCGCGGAAAAAAGAGAGGCAGCAGAGTCAGCTGGTTGGTCGTTGTGGACCCAAGATTTTGATTGGACCGATGCCGTATGCATTGTTTCACCCGGAATTTCTGATCACCCCATTATGCAGCATGCATTGGCACAGAACAGGCCCATCATGTGTGACATTCAACTGTTCCACATCCTGTTTCCTCATGTTCAAAAAATCGGTGTCACAGGCAGCAATGGCAAAACCACCACCTGTGCCCTGATTCACCATGGTCTGAAAAATCATGGCAAAGCGTGTATTTTGGCAGGAAACATGGGTGTGCCCATCTTTTCGACATTGGAAAACGGATGGCCAGCCGATGCCCTTTATATATTAGAGCTGTCCTCTTATCAATTGGAATTATGCGATCAGTTGAATTTGGATGTCGCCATTATTTTAAATCTATTTCCCCATCATCTGGAACGCCACGGTACCATGGATCGGTATCGGTCCATCAAAGAGAGCATCCTGAATGGTTCGCCCATGGGATGGATTCCCCAAAATTGGCCCACGAATCTGGACTGTAAAGGTGCCCCGTTCACGCCGGCCTGTGCAGAGACCAGCGGACCCGTTTACAGATGGTCAACAGACTGTTTACAAGACTATGATTTGCCTGACGCCTTGAATGGGGCCCACAATCAAGAAAATGTGGCCGCAGCTGTGGCCGTTTTGCGGTCTTTATCCTGCACCAAAACAGATGTGTTTATGAATTTTACAGGACTAGAGCATCGACAAGAGCACGTGGCGCAAGCCAATGGCGTACGGTATTGTAATGACAGCAAAGCCACCAATCCTCATGCCGTGGCCAAGGCCATCCAGGCCTGTTCCAATGGCCCCATTTTTTGGATTTCTGGTGGTGTATTGCAACACGATGATTTGGATGTATTGGATCAATGGGCCCAGCGTATTTCCCATGGTTTTATGATCGGTCAGGCAGGGCAACGTTATGCAGAATGGCTACAGGCCCATGGAAAACCTGCCCTAATATGTCAATCGCTGGAAAATGCCGTGGAAAGAGCCCATGAACTGGCGCTGTTGTCTGCCCAAAATGGCTCTTTTCCCATGGTTTTATTATCGCCCGGTTGCGCCAGTTTTGATCAATTCACAGATTTCGAGCATCGCGGTCATGTGTTTAAACAGTGTGTTCTGCAGTGTTTACGCCCATCATCCCCCCATGAATGGGTGAACGAATCCTCTTGCTCAAGGGGACCAATATCATGATGTCCTCGCCGCCTCCTTTTTGGACCATTTGGTGGAATTCCATTGACCGTTGGGTCGTTTTTGCGGTATTAACCTTAATGGCTTTGGGGGTGTGGCTGATTATGGCCTCCAGCCCTGCCATTGCATTACAGCACAACTGGACAGCATTTGTGTTGCTGAAACGTCATTTTATGATTGTGGGTCCTGGGTTGGTTTTATTATTGGGGTCCAGCTGTTTGCGGAAAAAAGGCATCCTGGTATCCACCTTAATTCTGGGGTCTATGGCATGGATCAGCATTTGGGCGGTGTGTATGTGGGGAGAGGAAATCAAGGGTGCACGACGTTGGCTGGCGGTGGGACCTTTTTCCTTACAACCTTCGGAATTTTTGAAACCAGCGCTCAGCATTGCGGTGGCCTATTTGCTGTCTTTGCCCACGCATTTTTTGATTTCAGGTGCTCTGATGGCTATGGCCGTTATTCCTCTGTTATTACAACCCGATTTGGGCATGGTTTTGGTTATTTTTGCCGTATGGTTTGGGCAATGTTTTACAGCGGGTTTACATTGGCTTTGGACCGCTGGTGCCTGTATCAGTGCGCTGATTGGCGGGGTGGGCGCGTACCTGTGTTTCCCCCATGCGGCCTATCGCATTCAAACGTTTTTATCCGGTTCAGATCAGGACCCTCTGGGCAGTCAGTACCAAGTAACCCAAGCATTAAAAAGCTTTTCTTCGGGTGGACTGTTGGGCAAAGGACCAGGCGCTGGAACCATTTTAAATGCGTTACCTGATGGTCATGCCGACTTTATATTTGCTGTGGCCGGAGAAGAAATGGGTCTATTGGTGTGCTTGGGTATCGTCGTGTTGTACGGCATTATTTTGTATCGATTTTTCTGGCATGCTCTGCAAGAAATTGATCGATTCCATGCTTTGGCCGTGGTGGGGTTAACCTTGCAAATTCTGTTACAAGCCGTTTTGAATATGGCCTCTGTTTTACGCATGATGCCTACAAAGGGGATGACATTGCCCTTTATCAGTTATGGTGGATCATCGTTTCTAAGTTTATGTTGGGCCATGGGGATGTTGTTGGCCTTAACCCGGCGATACCGCAGCATGATCTAGTTCGGCTGTCCCAGATGTGAGATTACCACGGTTGATGGGGTGCCACCCTGTTGGGCTGTGATCCGGCTGTGGGTTTGTTACACTCTCGCTGGTATTTCTGTCAGAATGGGGCAAAAAAATTCAGAAAAACCATCAGACAGGTCTTTCTTTTGGAAAAAAGCCGGGCTATAATTTAAACAGCTTGTCCCCATCGTCTAGTGGTTAGGACGTCGCCCTTTCAAGGCGGCAACACGGGTTCGAATCCCGTTGGGGATGCCCTTCAGGAGAATAGCATGAACAAACCACTGATGCCTCGAGCAACAGCGCTATGGTTATTGAACAAAACCTCTTTGACAAGCAAACAAATTTCTGAATTTTGCGATATTCATTTATTGGCTTTGGATGTGTTAAAAAACTCCAATACTCTTCAAGAATTGGACCCCATTGCCAATCACCAGCTGTTACGCGAAGAAATCCAACGCTGTGAATGCGACCCTCAAGCCAAGTTGATGCTGCACAACCCCCTGATGTTAAAGGAAAAAGAAGGAAAGAAATACACGCCTTTGTCCAAGCGGGC